>WRIL01000005.1 GCA_009782775.1 Desulfovibrionaceae bacterium | reverse complement strand
ACTCCCGCTGGCGGCTGCGGTTGTGCGACATCAAAACTGATAACCCCGGTTCCCGTTGACGCTTCAAAAGGCTGGAACATTCGCTACTTTGCCGTCGTTGCGCTTCTAGCTGCCCTCTGGTGGCTGGCATATTCCTACATATTGCCCGCTGCTCACTGGCTGCTTTTCGGGCTGTTCGGATTGGCACCGGATTCTCATGCTGGAGAGGCGTTGGAGTTCTTCATCTACGACACCGTGAAAATTTTGCTCTTGGTGGTGGCGCTGATTTACGGAATCGCCTGGATGCGCGCTGCCTTGAACGTGGAGAGGGTACGCGACTACCTTGCGGGCAAGCGCCGTGGCCTCGGATATTTTCTTGGGGCTTTGTTCGGCTCGGTTACGCCGTTTTGCTCCTGTTCCAGCGTGCCTTTGTTCCTGGGGTTCACTATGGCCCGCATCCCCATCGGCATCACCATGTCGTTCCTCATTACCTCGCCGCTTATCAACGAAATTGCGGTAGTGCTTTTGTGGGGACTACTCGGCTGGAAATTCACGGTTATTTATGTGGTGGTCGGCATGGCGGCGGGCATCACCGGCGGCTTTGTGATGGACAGCCTCAACGCCGGACGCTGGTTGCAGCCGTTCCTTCTGGAAGCGGCACAGCAAGCCCCGGCGCAACAGCATGCTGGCGTGAGCGGAGAAATGCAAAAGCTGACCGTCAGGCAACGTCACGATTTCGCCTATAACGAAACGGCTACCATTTTCAAGCGCGTCTGGAAGTGGGTTTTTGTCGGCGTGGGCATCGGCGCGGCCCTGCATGGTTTCGTGCCGGATAGCTGGTTTGCGGAGAATCTTGGTGCCGGGGAATGGTGGTCGGTTCCCGCAGCCGTGCTGGTCGGTATTCCGCTGTACTCCAACGTTACCGGCATCATCCCCGTAATGGAAAGTCTGTTGATCAAGGGACTGCCCATCGGCACGACCATGGTGTTCTGCATGAGCGCCGTGGCCGCCAGCATACCGGAAGTGATGCTGCTGCGGCAGATTATGACCGTCAAACTGCAAGCGGCCTTCCTCGGCTACTTGTGGGTGATTTTTACCCTGGTGGGCTGGCTGTTTAACTTCCTTGGCCCGTACATCATCTAACCTCACAGGAGAGAGACCATGGAAATCAAAATATTTGGCCCCGGCTGCGCCCGCTGCACTGAAACGGAAAATCTGGTGAAAGAAGTCGCCGCTGTCAAAGGCGGGAACATCACGGTGCAAAAAGTGACCGACCTTAAAGAGATGATGGCCGCAGGCATCATGTCCACCCCGGCCGTCGTTATTGACGGTGTGGTTAAATCAACCGGCAAAGTTCCCTCCAAAGAAGAGATAGCTGCCTGGATTGACGGCGCTGCCAGCGTTCCATCCGCATCTGTCGCTTCGGGCTGTGGTTGCGCCAGCGCAACTCCCTCATGCGCCTGTTCGCCAGAATCGCATCCAGGCACAAAGGATCATTCCCAGGCAAAAGAGGTGGTCATTGATTTTCTGTATCTTGACTTGAATACGTGTGAAAGGTGCATTGCAACGGGTGGCACATTGGATGAAGCTTTGAATACTTTGGCCCCCGTATTTCAAGCAATGAATTACACGGTACATGTCAATAAGGTAAACATCACAACAAAAGAATTGGCAGAACAATACCGTTTTATCAGTTCACCGACAATCCGTGTCAATGGCATGGATATATGCACTGAAGTCAAAGAAAGTAATTGTAAAGATTGCGGCGATTTGTGCGGCGACACCGTGGATTGCAGGGTGTTTGTCTATGAAGGCAACGCATATGAGCAGCCGCCGGCTGCTATGCTTATAGACGGTATTTTAAAGGTCATTCACGGGCAACAGCCTCACGAGGATGTGCCCTATACGCTGCCGGCCAATCTCCAACGGTTCTTTGCAGGTAAAAGTGGCGGCTGTGATAGCGGCAAGTCGAACGAAGGAGAAAATCCCATGAAAGAAATAAACAAGAACGAACCATGTTGTGAAAAAATCAGCACGCCCGCCTCATGTGCATGTTCGTCGGGTGCATGTGACAGCGGAAATCCTGTTGGGAGAAAGACGCTCAAAACGGCAATCTGCTTTGTAGTATTGTTAGCGGCTGTCAGTATAGTAGGCTATAGGACAATAAATGCTGACAACAGTAGCAAAATCGTTCCCAGTGATACTGCGGCCTTTATTTTCGGGCAGCCGGCAGTAGCAAGCACATCACCTCTAACAGGGCAGAACATCGGCGAAAATTTGGAGTCATTGAACGCATTGAATACTGTTGCTGCCAAGAGTGATGCTGTATTCGTCTTTATTCCGGCTTCAGGAGCTGATGTGATTGACGACACAATAAGAAACGCCATCGCTGAAGCTCAACTGACGTTGATAAAGAATAATATCAAGGTTGGCGTATATACCTTGTCGCAAAATTCAACAGATTTCTCTGGAATTGCAAAGCAGGTTGAACTGCCAGCTATTTTAGTCGCCCGCAAAGGCGCAAAGGCGGCATTTATATCTGGCAGCAATGCGAATGCAAAGACGTTATTGCAGGCATATCTGGCATGTTGTGATACTTCGTCATCAAGTTGCTGCCCAAATTAACTACATCGCGTATGCTTGTTGGGGCTATGCGAGCTTTATCCGAGCAGATGTGTTATTAAAGGATGGATGTATGCTTGATTCTGTCACAAATGCTTTACAGCAAGCTTCCTCGCAGCCTCTAGGACTCTTGCTTGCTATTGCACTTGGCGCCTTGAGCGCCGCCACCAGTGCATGCTGTACATTGCCGGCTTTGGGGGTGCTGATCGGCTATACAGGCGCTCAAGAAAATGTGGGAAGAAGTCTGGCTTTTAAGAAGGCGTTGTTCTTCTCTTTCGGCACAATCGTTGCTCTCATAATAATTGGAGGGGTTGCGGGATTTGTGGGGCAAGTCGGAAATGCCAACCTAGGCCGATACTGGAAGATTTTTGCTGGTGTTGTACTCATCTTTTTTGGCTTGGCTACGTTGCGAGTCCTGCCTTTTAGGGTATCTTTAGGGCAATTCGATAGCATAAAGCATTGGCTTGGCGCGTCGTCAGGAGTAATCTTGACCGGTTTTGTGCTTGGAGGGCTGGTTGTTGTCAGTTCTCTATGTTGTAATCCAGTCATCTTTGGCGTGATCGGAGTTGCCGTGCTCCAAGGGGAGGTCTTTCAGGCAGCCCTCTTGCTTGGCATGTTCGCCATTGGGTTCAGTTTGCCGCTTGGAGCCATTTTATTTGGCGTGACTTTGGGCAAAGACCGCTTTTTACCAAAGAATGCAGATACAATTATGAGATGGATTGCTGGCGGCCTCCTGCTGACTGTCGGCTTCTATTTTTTAATGACATTTTAATCTGAGTAAACAGGGTGTACTCTATGCAGCAGTATCGCAGACGAACCGCCTTGGGTTTGATTGGTGGCGTCATAGCTGGTGGAGCAATCGCCAGCTTGGAGGTCGTACCAGCGACAGCCGTAACTGCGCCGGAGGGAGACCAAACGCCTGCGCCTGCCGCTGGGCAACTTGGCGAACGCTTTGCACAAAACGGCGGCGATTTTTCCTGGAAGCCTCAGAAACTCGACCCGGTTGAGGTCGCAGCGGTTGCGCATGCGGGTTTCTGGCATCAGGGCTACGCCTGTATGGACTGCGCTCCTTGCCATACTGGCTCCAAGGCGGTGTTAGACAAGCGGCAAAACCATCCCTAGTGTTGCACGCACCAACCAATAAATCATTCTTTCTGGAGGATGTAATGCGCCTTGTATCGCTTATACTTATGCTTGGAACAATCCTCTTTGCTTCTCAAGCAAATGCCGCCTTTTTTGGCACGGGGGTGGAAGACGTTACCGCAAAAGACGGTAAAATCATAATCGATGCTTCCAAATTGGATAAAGCACAGGCATGGCACTATCGCTATCGTGAGGATGGCAAAGTAATAAAATTTTTTGTTGTACGGGATAAACAAGGAACCCTCAGAACAGCTATTGATGCCTGCGAACAATGCTGGAGAGCGGGAAAAGGCTACAAGCTGACAGATGATGGCTTCATGCTGTGTATAAATTGCGGACAAAAGTTCGCACTGAACAGGATAGGGCTTATGAAAGGCGGTTGTAACCCGCATCCTTTTCAGTACACGGTGGATGGTAATTCTGTAGTTATTGCAGCACAAGAGTTGATGCAAGAAGGAATAGGCTACTTCCCGGAGAACCTCCGATGACAATTTTTACTCTGCCGCTTCGGCATATAAGGGGCAAGTGGCTACGTGCCATGTTACTCGCGGCAATTTTTACCATTGGTCTTGCTTCCATGTCAGGGCTGTACCAAGTATCCACTTTAGTTGCCGACAACTTGGAAAAGAAGATGATCAGCTTTGGGGCAAACATTTTGGTTACGCCCAGGCATGAGACATTGAAGATCAGTTATGGTGGATATTCTCTCGGCGATGTGACCTTGGATGAGCAGCCAATCCGTTTGGATGCGGCGCTCAAGGCCATTGACGGTATTGGATATCGGGTGAATATCGCCATAGTAGCGCCCAAAGTGCTGGCTACGAGCCGCATATCCGGTCAGGCAGTCGCCTTGGTCGGCGTGCAGTGGGAGGAAGAATTACACTTGAAGGGCTATTGGGAAGTGGAAGGAGCTTTCCCTGAAGCCGAGCGGGGGGGGGGCGGGGCCGCATCGTCTAATGCAAAAAATATAGCCAATGAGGTGCATTATGGCTTTATCTGAAAAAGAAAAAGAAATGGTGGCGATTGGAGCGTCCATAGGCGGGAATTGCATTCCATGTCTTCAATATCATTACAAAAAATGTAAAGAACTCGGATACAATGAAGAAGAAATGCGAGAAGCCATTGATATGGCAAAGATGGTTAAAGAAGTTCCAAATAAAAAGATTTACGAAACGGCAGACAAACTTAACTCCGTTGATTCTGCCCCCTCCGCTCCCCCTGGTGGGTGTTGCAGCTAGAATTTCTGACAAATACAACCTTGGAGGTCAATTATGAGAATGCTGGCCGAATGTTTCCCTGAATTTATAAATAAATTTGATGAGATTGATGCTCTATATCAAAAAAAGAGAACAATCGATGAGAAGGCCTATCAATTCATATGCTTTGCCCTTTCCATTAAAGCTCGGTCAAAGCCCTGTGTACTCAAGCATTTTAAAGGCGCTCTCGATGCCGGGGCTACTATACCGGAGTTGTCTTACATATTGGCATTGGTCATGCGAGAAGCTGCCGGAGCAGACGATTGCTGGACGCATGACGTGTTGGGCGATTGGCAGCAAATAGTGCAGGGGTACGTTCAGTGCGAGTGTAAAAAGTAAGGCGTGACCGAGAATCTTCGGGGAAAATTTAAATTTGATCAACAACCGCCATTCCTTCATGCGCGGCGCGGCGTCGGCAACGGCGGATCGCGCCGCGCTTCCTTTTGACGCCCGGCGCATGGGGGCCGGTACGGGCATTGTGTCTGTGCCGGAGCAATAAACCCGTCGCAACAAGGAGATGCGGCGTTTATGGAAGGCATGGGGCGCTCCGTGTGATCCGTCCAGACTCCATAAGGAGTAAGGAATATGGATACTCAAGATCGTGATCAAGCCCCTGGCATTGATGAACTGGAGCGCAGGGCCAACGACCTGACCGCCCTCATGCTTTCTCTGTGTGAAGAAAAGATACGCAAGGTTCCCGCCATGCCGGATGCCCGCGCTTCTTCGCTTGCTCATGCGGCTATGGCGGTGCGGGACGCCATACAGACTTTCCTGGCACTGGCCCGCATTCGCTGATTACATAATCCTTTTACCGTGCCCGCCGCTATGGCGGGCATTTTTCCGTTTAGCGTTCCATGCCCCGGCGCTGCTCCTTCTCCCTATCCAATGACTGTTCCCGCTTCTGCTCCCGCATGATGCGGTTTCCTTCCAAAATGACGCCCCGGCCCCATTTTTTTTGAGCATAGGCAAGGGCGACACGCCGGGCCGTTTCATCCCTGGCGGAAAAGAAAAGCTCCCTCCCTTCGTCGCGGATCACGCCGCCGCCCGGCAGAGTGAAAATGACCGCGCCTTTGCGGTCAACCCTGTGCTGAAATCCGGCAAGCGAACCTTCCGTGGCAAGGCGCTCCATCCGCAATACGGCCAACAGGCGTTTTTTGGCCTTGCCGCTCACGCCTTCCCGTTCCAGGGCGGCGCGTTCCTTGGCCGCGTATTCCGCCTTGGTGCTGGCAAATTGCTCTCTACCGTGTTGCGACCAGTCTTTTACCGGCGCGGCCTCTCTTTCCTCGGCAACGCTTTCCTGCTTGGAACGCAGCACGGCAAGGGCAACATCGCTGCCATGTTCCGCCTTGTGCTGCAAAAAGCCGTTCCAAGATGTGAAAGGAATATCCCGCCGCACGGCCTCGCGCTCCGGCGTCTGCTCAAGTTTGGCCCTGGCTATGGCCTCGGCTTCATGCTTACGGGCTATGGACAGAAGATTGCGCCGGTTTTTCTTGGCAATGCCCATGCCTTCAATCTCTTTGCGCTTGGCCGCCCATTGTTCGCGGATGGCGGCAAGCGCCGCGTCTTCCCGGTCTTTGACGGCCTGGAGTCGGGCTTTGCGTTCTTCAATGCCCTGTCGGTATTCGGCAAACAGGTTTCCGCGCTCCGAGGCGCGGTGCAAAGGCTCGGCCTGATAGCGGCTTTGTGCCTGAATCTGCTCCAACCCATGCGCCGGGCTGTACGGGCCAAAACGGGCCTCCAATTTTTTCATGGATAAAGAACGGTCAACGGCGCTGGCTTTGACCGCCTGTTTGCCGTGCCGGTCTTTGACGACAAGCCCGTTGCCGTGGGGCTTGATTTCCATGCCAAAACGCGCCAAGGACGTGTGAAGCGTCTGCCAGTCCTTTGCCGCGTCCACGGCGGCAAGGATTTCTCCCGTATGCCGTTTGGCGTAGGTTTCAAAGGATTCCTGGCCGCTGTGTGCTTCGGCCTGGGCGGCTCTGTCGCCAAGGGAAAGGCGTTTTGGTTCTGGCTCCTGGCCCCTGTCTACAGCAAGGCCGTATTCTCGTTCCAGTTCCCGGCAAAGGCGATCCCGCTTGCGATAATCCTGAAACGGTTCCCGCATGGTAAGCCGTTCCGGGTGGATCAGATTGTAGGCGATATGCAAATGTAAATTGCCGGTGTTTTTATGCACGGCGCAATGGCGCTGATGTTCTGAAAGCTCCAAAACCACGGCAAAACGCCCTTCAATGTCCCTGAACGCCTCCGGCGTCAACCTTGCCTCGTCCTCCGGCCTTAAACTGACGATCAGGTGATAGGTTTTGCAATGGGCCGCTCTGATGTTCAAATCCTGGGTTTCTACAACCTCCGCAATGCCTTTGGCATAGTCTTCCTCCGCGCAACCGGCGCTCCAGTTCGTAAGCAATTTTTCGCCCTCATTTCCGGCTGCCGCAATATAACGGGCAAGGCGGGCATAGTTGTCATTTTTCGGTGCAATGCCGATGCGCTTACTGATCATATCCGGCCTATGGCTGCCGCCAGTTCCCGCTGCCGGGCGTCCAGTTCATGCAAGAGCTTGTGGACAAGCCCCCTGTCCGCGCCTTCGGCAAGCGCCTGTTTGACCAGTCCGCCAAGCCTGCCGAGATCACCTTTCATCCTTCGCAGTTCCAGCCGGGCCTCCTGATGCTCCAGGCTTGGAACCGGAGTGCCAAGGCATACCCGTTTGCTGAACGTCGAAAGTGATAACCTTGCCCTGCGGGCTGATGCCAGAATAGCGTTGTATTCCTCCGGTGACAGATATGTTTTTATGACCATGTACCGCTTTGCCATTGCCAGCCTCCTTGCTTTCGGCCATGCCTGCATAATGCCAATATATTTTCCAGGCATAACGCCTGCCGCGCTCTCTATCCGGGGAATGGTATTTGCCCACGGCCTTCCAATTTAGGCCGTGCCGGGCGATTTCCTGTTCAAGAATGAACACGCCCCATTGCCGATTGATGGCCGGGTCAAGCAGGGATTCGGGCGGGATGCGATACCGCTCAATCCACCAGGAATTGACCTGGAACAGCCCAACATCAAATGATTTCTCCTCCGCTTGGGCCTGCCGGATAATCTGTATGGCTTCCTCCTTGCTGGCAGGGTAGTGATCTTTGCCCGCAACATTGACGGCAAGGGGATTTTTCCCCGACTCCTGCCGGGCAATGGCTTCCAGCAAGGCGGGCGGCGCGTCCTCGGCCATCACTGGATCAGTGAGAAAGGCCATTACCAGCGCCAGCGCAATGATGCTCTTCATGTATTTTCCCCTTGCTTTGCGTTGAGCGGAACGCGAATAAGCCGCCCCGCAGGGCAGGACATGAAGAGGCGTGGGCCTACTTCATCTGTCCTGCCCTCGAAACAAAGCATATTTTAACACAGATAAAGAGCGGTAGATACATTTAAGGACATAATATCCTTACGTTTCCTTATATATCCTTATCTATCTCTCCCTGTCCTTAACTGCCTCAAAGTATCCATAAGTATCTCTATGCTGTATCTATATGCCTTAAAATTTCCTTATATATCTCAAAGTGTCCTTATATATGCACAAACGCCGCTGCTGCTGCCTTTTCCTATTCATGGCCGCGCCGTAAGGCGCGTCTTGCTTTGATTTTCAGCATGAGCTTTGGCCTGGGCTGGATATATCCGATCAATCTGGCTTCCTTCCGATTTCTGCTTTTTATTTTTGCCTCTTGATTTATGGGCGACACCAAAGGGCCAACTATGCGACACCTATTTTATTGAAAGCAGGGTGAAAGGCTGGTCGGGCGATCCCGCCAAGCCGTTTTGAGGGGGAAAGGCATTTTTATTGTGCTGAAAATGGCCGGAAACGGCCTATAAAACGGATAAAGCCAATAGGCGGGCCTTGGCGCATTATGCGCGTCCTGGGCTGTAATCGGATAGAAAGCCAAGTTCAGCGTTTACTCGTCGTCGTGCTTCATCGCCAGTAAGCCCGGCTATCAAGTATTTGGCGCAAGCCATATTCCAGCGCAGTGCATCAGCATCTCGCCGTTCCTGCGCTTGCCGTGAATACGGAGAACGCCGGAAAGCCCCCTTCAAACCTTGGGAAACGCGGCGCATCAGATCCGTCAATTTTCGGTTCGCCCGCATGGCCTTACGGCGCAATCTCTCCGTGGCCCTGACGCGCTCCTGTTTGAGCATGGGGCCAAGGTTGAGAAATTCAAAGAACGCTTCCCGTATTACCCGGATGGCCCGCAAGCCCACATAATCCCCATGCTCATTGATTTTGCGCGGCTGCCTGACTTCCACCAGTCCGGCCTCCTTGAGATCGGCAATGGCCCGCTCACAACGGCGCTGACTCATGCCTGACGCGGACACAAGGGCGTTCATGTCCACGTCCACAAAGCCGTTATCCAGGGTGGGGGTTCCAAGGCACAGGGAAGCCAAGTCCAGAAAGGAAAGCATGGTTTCAATGATAATCTGATAGGCTTCCCGGCGCTCGGATCGTGTCCGTCGATTGCCTTTATTAAGAACGTGGCATTTTTGTGGATGGCGATACCATTCTTTTGCCCGCTCCGCTGCCAGGGAAAGCAAGCGGGGCAAGCCTCCAACGCCTTTTCGGATAGGTCGGGCCGGAGTGAGTGATGGCCTGTTAGGGCAATGCCCGCAACGGTTTCCGGTCACGGACATTTTGCTACCCTATTGCTACCCTGATTTTGAGAAAAAAGAAGGAGTTTATGTGCTATTTTTTCACATAAACTCCTGATTTTTATGGAGCCGCCCGCGAGATTTGAACTCGCCACCTGCTGATTACGAATCAGCTGCTCTACCAAATGAGCTAGGGCGGCCTGCGCCGGCCGGGAGGCGGGGCGGAAACCATCCGTTATTCAAAATTTTTGCCTTGTCCGGGTGCAAAAGTCAAGCCAGCCCTTTCTCTCAGAGTTTAACTTTTTCAATGACAAATAATGCAAGTTGTGCTGGCCCTACCCCTTGAAGTATACCATTGAAAAGTTAATGCTCCAGCGAAGGAGTACTCAGAAACGGCAAACTGGGGCATTTTCGGCATTGCTCAGACTGAGGCGCTACATTCATCCGGAAAAGTAGCGTTTGACAGAAAGGTGTGCTAGGATGAGCGCGGCAGAATTTTCTTGGCATGCAGGGAAGCCGGACAAAAATATATAAGCTTCGGAGACTGTGAACATTCGCACAGCGCTCCAAGGCCGCCAGAGACGAATAATACCATGCGCGATACCGCTTTACGCCGACCATCCTCATTCCGGCTTATGGACAAAAGCCACGCCTCCGGCTGTGCGGCGAAAATACCGGCCGGCATTCTTGCGGGTCTGCTCAATTCGCTGCCCGCCGACCCTCTCGCCCGGAAACGCCTTCTCACATCGGCGCGCAGCAATGAAGATGCCGCCATAGTCCGGATGCCCTCCGGCAAAGCCCTGGTCCAGACCATCGATTTTTTTACCCCCTTGGTCAACGACCCCTATGCGTTTGGCCAGATTGCCGCCGCCAACGCCATCTCGGACGTCTATGCCATGGGCGGCGAGCCGTGGTGTGTCATGAACATTGTCTGCTTTCCGGTAAACGGCTATCCTTTTGAGATTCTGGAAGAGATCTTGGCTGGCGGCGCGGCCAAAGCGGCCGAAGCGGGAGCCGTTCTGGCAGGTGGGCACAGCATCGGCGATACGGAGATAAAATACGGTCTGGCCGTGACCGGTATCGTGAACCCGGAATCTTTCGCCGCCAACACCAATTTGCGGCCAGGGCAGGTGTTGATGCTCACCAAATCGCTGGGCACAGGCATCCTGGCAACGGCTGTCAAAGTGGCCTGGGAGGGCGCGGAGGCCATGGAGCAAGATGTGATCCGCACGGCGTCCAAGTTGAACGCCGGACCAGCCAGGGTTATCCGCGAACTGGGTTTGACCGCCGCCACGGACATCACCGGTTTCGGCCTTGGCGGCCATCTGTTGGAGATGGCCGAGGCCTCCCGCGTCGACATCCGCATTGAAGCAAAGGCCTTGCCCGTGCTGCCCAGAGTCCACGAAATGGCCTCTGTGGGCTTGCTGCCTGCAGGCAGCCACGCGAACAAGCGTTTCCGCAAGCCTGAAACACTCGTTGCGCCAGGAGTTGACCCGTTGCTTGTGGATATAGCCTTTGACGCCCAAACTTCGGGCGGCATCGTGCTGGCCCTGATGCCGAACCAGGTGGCAGCAGCCCGCAATCTGCTCTCGGACAGCGCGGACGAGGCACATGTCATCGGTTCCGTATTGCCGCCATCCGGTGGTCCCAGACTGCATATCGTATGAAAAAAACCATACCTTCCGAACAAAAGACAAGCGAGCAGACCAGCGTTCTGCTCCGGGCCCTGCCTTCCATGGCTGCCGTACTTGATGCTCTTTGCCTGCCGTTGCGGGACGATCCCGACACGACCGCGCTGTGCGCTTCGTTGCTGGCGGATGTGCCGCGCCCTCTGCTGCGCGATGGCATAAATGATTTTCTTGACCGTTGCCGGGCGTCAATCCGCCAGGGGCGCATAAAAAATCCGGCCGAACTTTCCCTGGCGGTCTTGCTGCCGCAAACCATCCGCCACACGGCAAAAATCTGTGCGCCGCATTTCAGGCGCGTGTTGAATGCCACAGGTGTGGTGCTCCATACCAATCTTGGCCGCAGCCTGTTGGCGGAAAAAGCGGCGGAAGCCGTTTGCGAAGCGGCACGGCACTATGCAAACCTGGAATTCGACCTGGAAACCGGCGAACGAGGCAGCCGTTACAGTCACGTCGAGGAACTTATCTGCCGTCTGACCGGGGCCGATGCCGCGCTGGTGGTCAACAACAATGCCGCCGCTGTCCTGCTGATGCTCGACACCCTATGCAGAGACCGTGAGGTGGTTATCTCCCGTGGCGAACTCGTGGAAATCGGCGGCGGTTTCCGGATTCCGACGGTCATGGAAAAAAGCGGCTGCATCCTGCGCGAGGTCGGAACAACCAACCGCACACACCTTGAAGATTATGTTTCCGCGATCTGCGAGAGGACGGCCGCCCTGCTGAAGGTGCATACTTCCAATTATCGAATCGTCGGCTTCACCAAAGCCGTGCCTCGTCGGGATATAGCCGCTCTTGCCCGCGAAAAAGGCTTGCCTCTGCTGGAGGATTTGGGCAGCGGCATCCTTGCCGATCCGGGCATGCCCCATCTTTCGGACGAACCTACGGTCGGCAAAGTGCTCAAGGACGGCGTGGACGTGGTGACTTTTAGCGGCGACAAAGTGTTGGGCGGCCCGCAGGCTGGCATTATCGCGGGTAAGGCCGAATATATCGACCGCATCAAGAAAAATCCTCTGAACCGGGCTCTGCGCATCGACAAGCTGACATTGGCCGCGCTGGAATCTACCCTGCGCCTCCATCTTGATCCCGAACTGGCCAGACGCCACATACCCACCCTGCACATGCTGTGCATGGATGAACAGCAGTTGCAGGGCAAGGCGGATGCATTGGCTGCCGTGTTGAAAGCGTCCTTGCCGGAAGGCGGGGAAAATATCGGCATCACGGTGGGCAGGGGCGATTCTCGCGCCGGTGGAGGAACTTTTCCGGAAAGCGACCTGCCGACGCGATTGGTATGCGTCACATCAGCCGATTTTACGCCCAACGCTTTGCAAAAGGCGCTGCTTCACGTCGATCCGCCCGTGTTGGCGCGTGTTGAAAACGATGCCCTGTGCTTTGACCCCCGCACGCTGCGGAATGAAGAATTCTCCCTAGTCGCGGCCGCCTTGCGCAGCGTCCTAGCTTAACCTTTTCCCAGGAGACACGCCTGTGGATGCCATCACCGTCGACTGCCGCACCATGCCCTGTCCGCAACCCATCATCAGGCTAAAGCGCCTGCTGGAAGAATCGTCTCCGGAGCGCATCTTGGTGATCGTCGATAACGAACCTGCCTTGGAAAACGTCAGCCGCTTTCTCGCCTCGCAGGGCTACGCCGCAACGAGCACGGCAGAGCCAGGCCTGTGGCGCATTGCCGCTTTACGGGAGGGGGACGCCGCATCCTGCAAAGCGCCCGATTCCGCCGTCGCGCGAAAGAAGGCCGGCAACGCCTCTGAAAACAACGACAAAGTTCTGGTTTTGCTTGCTTCGCCGGTCTTTGGTTCCGGGGACGACGCGCTTGGCGGCAAGCTCATGAAAAACTTTCTTGCCACGCTGCCGGAATTTGGAAAAACACTCTGGCGGCTTGTGCTGTTGAACGGCGGCGTGACGCTTGCCGCTGAAAACAGCCCGGTCATCGACGAGTTGCGCAACTTGGAACAATCAGGCACCGATATCCTGGTCTGCGGCGCCTGTCTCGACTTTTTCGAACTGCTGGCCCGAAAGGCCGTAGGCCAGACTACGAACATGCTGGATGTGGTCACAAGCATGCAAGTAGCGGACAAAGTCATTATTTTATAGCGTATAGGAGTCGAATATATGCTATAATATGCTGTATATATTCGATATTACCTGTTTGCGTATTTAGACTACCCCTAAAATTCAACGCTGCCCCATAGGCAGGATCACTCTCACTTTTGACCTTACCCTTTAAATAAAGCCCCCCTGGTGTCCACTCCAGGGGGGCTTGAGAGCGCGGGTGCAATGGGCGGCCTTCTCTCCGCCCAGCTCTCAATTCCGGAATATCAGAGGCAAGGGCACGTGTATGTTGCGGAGGCTACGTTTTGAAGAAAAAAATAGCCATGGGTAGGGATTATTCAAATAATCCCTGTTGGCTCAGCGCGTGCGGGAGAAACATATCCGGACAGACAATCGCAGCTCATCCATCCTTTTTCGCGCCGCCAGCTTGTCAACTTTTGAAACCAAAGTTATACAAAAATATAATTTGCAACTGAGGAGAGGTTATGTACACCAGTAATCTGAGAAAAGTCGGAGGTTCGGTGATGTTGGCCGTTCCCACCGCTATATTGGACATGCTGCAGCTTCGGGCAGGATCTGCGGTAAGGTTAGCCGTAGCCGATGACAGTCTGGTAATGACGCCGGCCAAGAAAAAAAACTACACCCTGGATGAGCTTTTGGCTCAATGTGATCGCAGGGCTGCTGTTTCAGACGAGGATCAAACTTGGGTAACATCCCCAGCTATCGGCCAGGAACTAATCTGATGCAGCGGGGCGATATTTACCTTGTTTCACTTGAGCCAACGCAAGGGCATGAACAGAGCGGCAAACGCCCAGTACTGGTCGTGTCACCGGAGCCC
Source organism: Desulfovibrionaceae bacterium (assembly GCA_009782775.1). Taxonomy (GTDB): domain Bacteria; phylum Desulfobacterota; class Desulfovibrionia; order Desulfovibrionales; family Desulfovibrionaceae; genus WRHT01. The sequence goes on along the minus strand of WRIL01000005.1, from coordinate 79,409 downwards.
TTTAATAGACTAACCAATGTCCCTGTAGTTTTGCCCATAACCAGCAAGGGAAATTTTGCTCGTACAAAGGGGTTTGCAGTGTCGCTGGCGGATTGCGGCACCAAGACGAAAGGGGTGGTTCGTTGCGAGCAGCCCCGCGCCCTGGATATTTCAGCTCGCGCAGGCAGATGGCTTGAAAGTTTGCCTCAAGACATAATGAGCGAAGTTATGGCCAGGTTGTCACCCATTTTTGGAGATTAACAAGTACAGTCTGCCACTGCCGCCCATCAACCAAGTGTCCGCAATTCATCCAGATAGTCTGCTCGCGTAGCGCCTCCAACAGCTTCACCACTTGCCGATCAAGAGGGACAGTGTGCGGCTGGCGCATCTTCAGGGGTATGTCAACAAACTTTAGCGAATATCACCGAACAGCTATCAGCCATAAAAACCAAGTCCGCCAAGGCTTTTTGAACCTTGGCGGACTTCTCTGAATTCTACTTGGCGGAAGCGTATAGGAGTCGAACCTACAAACGACATTTCTGCCGTCCACTGGTTTTGAAGACCAGGCGCCGCACCGGCGACGAAACGCTTCCTCATGCTTATTTACGCAGCACCCGCACATCGCCATTGCGCATGGTCAAATTTCTGGAGTCAAAATATTCCAGAAGCGCCAGCATGTACTTGCGGGATAGGCCGGTCACGGATTTGAAATCCGCCAAATCCAGGGTGTCATGGCCTGCGAACCAACTTATAACAATTTCCTCGGCTGTTTTCAAATGTTCCGCCGCATACCAGATTCCCTCATCCACACGCACGAGCTTTCCGGCGTCACGCAAGGCAGCCAGAATGGGAGCGGCTTCTTTTTTGCTGATCTTGAGGCTTTCCAGCAATTCGGCGATATTGGGCGGAGTCATCCCGGCCTGCCGGTGCGCGGAGAGGATGGCTTCGCCCAGAGGGGCATCCTTGCCGCTGAAAGCAGCCGAATGATCCGGCAGGCGCAGGTATTCGCCTTCCATGGACAGTCTGCCCTGCTTGAGCAGCCGTTCGATAACGCAATGCGACAATTTCGGCGCCCTGGCTTTGCCCCAGCCTGAAACAAGCTCACTGCGCTTCACTCCCTGCATGGCATTATTGCGCGCATGATAGTCGCTGACAAAAGTCATACAGGATGCGGCGAGTTCTTCCAGGCGGCTGTCAGTGACGTAGAGGCGCAGATTCTTGTCGAAGCAGGAAATCTTGCGATCTCCGGATAAGGCGGCCAGAACTTTTTCCAAAGCATTCGCGTCAAGATTGGCGAGCACCCGCAGCAGTTCAAAGGGCAGGCCATTTTCAGCTCCTTCCGTACACTGCAACTGAGTGAGGACGCGTTTTTCAACCCCGGCCTGAGCCGCCGGAGCCGAAGCTTCTTCGGCCAGAGGCGCAAACCGCCGGCAGTAGTCGGCAAAACCCTGGCCTCGGCGACGGATGCCCGCGCCAACCGTTCCAACCGGGTTTAGCACAACGCCTCCCGCCACCGTGCGCAGGGGTGAAAATGAACGGATCACGCAGCGGTCGCCGAACACTCCGGCGACCGGTTCCGCGAAGCGCGCTTCAGCCAGGCAAATTTCTCCAGGCTGGAGCTTGTCGCGGTCAACGAAATAGAGGCGGGCCGGCAATTCTCGCGTCCCGTGATGGAAGTGAACTTCCGCCCTGTGGCGCAAAGCGCGCGGAGAGGAGGCCAGGCAGGCCAGTTCCAGCACCCAACGGCGGGAAGGGAAAAGAGTGCCCGGAAAGCTGACGACATCGCCCCTGCCGATATCATGAACCTCCAGATCCGGAATATTCACGGCCGTCCGCCGTCCGGCCACGGCCGTTTGCACTGTTGTGCCGTGGCTTTGCAGGGCGCGCACCTTGCTGCGCCGGCCAGACGGATACAGTTCGACAATGTCGCCCACGCTGACCGAACCGGCGATCATGGTCCCGGTAACGACGGTTCCGCTGCCTCGCAGGGTGAACACGCGGTCGATCGGAAGCCGGAAAAGGTCTTGCGAACGGGTGGGAACGAAGGATGATTCCAGATCGGCAAGGCCTTGTACAAGCGTGTCGAGGCCTTGCCCTGTCCGGGCGGAAACGGGAATTACCGCCGCATGTTCCAGGGGGCTTCCTTCAAGAAGGCAGGCGACATCTTCAGCGGCCAAGGCGGCCATTTCTTCGTCCACGGCGTCGATCTTGGTAAGGGCCACGATTCCGGCCCGGATTCCGAGCAATTTGCATATTTCCAAGTGCTCGCGGGTCTGGGGCATGACTCCTTCGGTGGCGGCCACAGCCAGCAGAACGAAATCCACGCCGGTAGCTCCGGCCACCATGGCCCTCACGAATTTTTCGTGTCCGGGGACGTCGACAATCGAGAGAGTTCTTCCTCCCGGCAGGAGCATCTGGGCAAAACCCAGTTCAATGGTAATTCCCCGGCGCTTTTCCTCTTCAAGGCGGTCGCAGTCCGTGCCTGTAAGAGCGCGAATCAGGCTTGTCTTGCCGTGATCAATGTGCCCGGCTGTGCCCATTACAACAGGCATATGCCTATCCCCGCCGGCGGTATCGAAGCTGGCGACAATACCGGGCAAGTCCCATCGCCGGGTGTGGCGTAGATGTAACGGGTCGAAAGCGTGCCGCCGGATTCAATGTGTGCCAGAATATTCACGCCGGTCTTTCCTCGTGGAATTTACGGGCTCTTTGCCGATCTTGAAGTCCCGAGGCAGGGTGATTTCAATCACGTGCAGTCCGTTTTTGAGCCCTTGCCTGATTTGCAGACGCGCGCGCCGGGAAACAGCTTGCCCTTCGCTCCGATCGCGGCTATGATTTTAAAAATACGCAATCTGTCGGGAGCGATCAGCCTGCATAGGCGCCCCGCATGCTTGTGATGAGCGTCTTGCACTGTGCCACAAAGAAGTTTTCATGTCGACTGTTTGTGAGCGATTAGTTGGCCTTTGCAAACGCCGCGTTGCGACGGAAAAGCCTGCTCAAGCGCACCCTGCATGATGATCCAGGAGGACTCGATGTTCAGAGAAATAGGTGTGGAGGAGCTGCCCGAAGATATTTTCACCGGCGCAGGCAGAGGGTATATGCTCGTCAGCGCGGGAAGCGGCGGAAACTTCAATTTTGTCGCGGCCAGTTGGGGCTCTTTGGGGCAACTCTGGGACAGAACCGTGGCCACGGTGTATCTGCGCCGGTCAAGCGGGACTAAAACGGTCGCGGATAAAGCCGGGCGGTACGCCCTTTCCTTCTTTACCCAGGGGCATGGCGGTCCGGCGACGGATGCCGATAAGCTCGGCGGGGATATGAATGCGGCGGGTGAGGCCGGTTTGACCCCATATCTTGCTGAAGACGTGGCGGCTTTTGAGCAGGCGGATCTGATCCTGATTTGTAGAAAACTTTACCACATGCCCATTTCCGGCGCCGGATTCGCCATCCCGGACCTGATGCGGGATTTCTACCCGGAAAAAAATTTTCATAGCATGTACATGGGCGAGGTAGTCAAAATCCTGGTCAAAGCGGCTTCAGAATGAAGCTTCCTTGAGATTGTCGACAAAGAATGCCCAAAGGCGTTCAGGAGGGTGTGATGTTCAGGGAAATCAGCGTAGAGGAATTGCCTGGAAATCCCTTTATCGGTGCAACAGTGGGCCATGTGCTTGTCAGTGCGGGGAACATAAAGGAAGGGGGAAGATTCCCCTACAATGCCACCACAGCCAGTTGGGGCGCTTTGGGGTGGCTATGGGACAGGTTCGTAGCCACGGCCTATTTGCGTCCGCAAAGCGCAACCAAAAAACTCGTGGATGGGGCTGACCGTTTCGCTTTCTCCTTTTTCAGCCCAAAGTACACAGAGGCTCTGGCATTGGGCGGGAAGGAACCTGGTCCGCCTCCAAAATGTTTTTGCTCCCCTTTCTCTTTTCTCATGGGTCAAATCCTTGCAAAATGCGGATGGGATACGGTCCGGCTGACACCGTATTCGGTTGATGGCACGGTGTCTTTTAAGCAAGCTTCCCTCATTTTGATTTGTAAAAAGCTGTACCAAGCCCCCCTGAGCGCGGATGGTTTTACGACCAGCGACCTCAGCGAGCAATTTTACGACGCCGATGATTTTCACACTTTGTATCTAGGTGAAATTCTTAAGGTTTATGTCAAGAATACGAGTTAGCAAGACAGGCGGCCGTCTTGCGTCAGAACCTGATACAAAAGGTAGCCGCCGCTGATGTTTTTTACCCTGAAACCCCGTTGCGCCAGAATGCGAATCGCCACATAACTGCGCAGACCGCTCAGGCAATACACGAAAATTTCGCGTCCGGCAGGCAGTTCCGAACAGCGTTCGCGCAGTTGATCGAGAGCAATATGGTATGCTCCGGGGACGGATCCGGCGGAAAATTCCTTGTCGGTGCGCACATCCAGAAGCAAAGCGCCATTTTCTCCGGCTCCGGAAAGGGCCGGAGCCCAGTGGGTTACCTCCGTCAGGCCGAGAACGGCATTGCCGGCGATATATCCGGCCAAATTGACCGGATCCTTGGCTGTGGAATAGGGCGGGGCGTAGGCCAGCTCCAGATCCTGAAGTTCAAAGACGTTGAGGCCCGCGCGCAGGGCTGTGGAAAGAACATCCATTCTTTTGTCCACCCCTGCCGCGCCTACGCCTTGCGCTCCCAGCAGACGCCCGTCACGGGGGTCGAAAATCACTTTCAGGTTCAGGGCCGAGGCTCCCGGATAATAGCTGGCGTGCGATGAGGGAGAGAGGTGGATGCTCACATGGGGGAATCCGCCGGCGCGAAGGGTTTTTTCGTTCAAGCCCGTGGCCGCCGCGGTCTGCGTGAAGGCTTTGGCGATGAAAGTGCTCTGGGCGCCCTTATAGGGAAGGTTCAGGCCGTGGATATTGCCTGCGGCAATCCAGCCCTGCCGGGTTGCCGCCACCGCTGAGGAAAATTGGTATTCGCCGCCGGAGACGAAGTTTTTCGCCTGGATCACGTCCCCTGCGGCATAAATGAACGGGTCGGAGCTGCGCAGATATTCATCGGTTACAATCCCTCCCGTGGCGCCTATTTTCAACCCCGCGCGCCTGGCCGGATCGCTTGCCGGCCGGAGTCCCAGCCCCAGGATGAACAGATCCGCCTGAATGGATTCCCCGTTTTCCAGATGAAGTGTTCGTATTCCTTCCGGGCCGCCTTCCGCGCGCACGGCCTTGGAGCCCAAGTGCAGGCGCACATTATGCCGGCGCAATTCCTGATGCACATGGGCAGCCATATCCGGGTCCAGGGCGGGCAGCACCTGATCCGCCAGGTCGACGATATGCGTTTCAAGCTGCAAGCCTTGGAATATTTCCGCCATTTCCAGGCCGATGGGGCCCCCTCCGATGAGTGCGACGCTTTGGATCCGCCGGACTGTGGCGAGCTCCCGCAAGGCATCGCTGTCCGCTACGTTTCGCACCGAAAAGACGTTTGGTCCGGGTTTCAACCAATCCAGAACGATGGGCATGGTTCCCATGCACAGCAGAAGGCAATCGTAATGTTCCTCATATACATGGCCGGAAAGATCTCTGACGGAGATCGTCCTGTTTTCCGGAGAGATTTCCGTCAGTTCGTGGCCGGTGCGGATATCCAGATTGAAGCGCGTTTTCATGGCCTCGGGCGTTTGCACGAAGAGCTTGCGCCTGTCCGCGATCACCCCGCCTACATAGTAAGGGAGCCCGCAACTGGCGTAGGAGATGTGTTCTCCTTTCTCCAGAAGCAGGATTTCCGCCTTTTCGTCCAAACGGCGCAATCTGGCCGAGGCGCTGGCTCCGGCCGCCATGCCGCCCACGATGATCACTTTCTTACCCATGGCCGCTCACTCCTGCTGGTAGTGTAATTTCAAATTATCAACCAACGTGCCGCATTTTTGATTTGAAATCGGCATGCCCGCATCGCGGCCGCGGGGTGCAGACCGCATCTGACTGTGGTGGGTATCGCAGAAGCCCTGCGCCCACTTGTCTGCACGCCGGCAAACCGGATGCAGACAAATGGGCGACAGGGCGCAAGGGTATATAAATCAGAATTCCAAAAGGCGTACCTTGTTGGGGTCAACCTTGTTCAGAGCGGCCAGTTCTTTCTCGGTGGGAGGCGCCGCAAAGGGAGCGTCCTTTTCGGCGATGGTCCAACCGGTGTTTTCCTGCACTTCCTGGAAGGAAGAGTAGGGGAATATGGAATCAAGGTGCAGCAATCCGCCTTTCATGCGGAATATGCAGAGGTTGGTGACCAGGGTGAATTCCTTGGTCGGATCAGCGGCGGCAGTGACAAAATCCACTTTATCCACCAGCGTGCGATTGTCTTGCTTGGTTTTCCAGATGGTGGTCCGTTTGCAGACCGGCGTCAGGAAGGCGCTGCCGGCGCCGCCGGGCAGGCGGAGTTTGGGCTGATCCCAAGAGCCGCCCACATAGGACATGTTAATTTCGCCTTTCTGGTTGATTTGGATGAGGGACAAAAAGGCGACATCCACGCCGCCGGCCCCGGCAAGATCGAAGATTTCATCCAGGCCGAAGTAGGCCGTGCCGCCGTTCCATTGATTCCGCGAAAGCGTCGAGGCCACGGTGGCCGGCTGGCCGAGACCTGGTTCCACAGCCCCGGTAATGCATATATAATTGAATTCCGTACCCAATTCCTTGGCCAGCTTGATGGAGGTCATGGGAACAGGGGAGGCCAGCCCGTGAAAAGCGGTGTTGCCGGGTTTAATCTCGCGGGCCAGAGCCACGCACATCATTTCAGAATGTCCGTATTCCATATTATGCCCCTCCCTTCACGGCGTTATCGACGGCGTTTGCCATATATTCCTGAACAGTGCCGCCTTTGACGGCCGCTTGGTATGCCTTCATCCCGGCAGGGTCAACCGTGTCGTACAGGTCAAAGCAGGTGCAGGGTTTTGCTCCGCCGGGCAGTTCCACCACTGCGGCCACAAGGAAATGCGGAATGGTCACGGACTTGAGGTCTTTTTTCAGGCTGTCGGTGGATACGATCTTCTCAGTCGTGAGGATGGTCTTATTCGAGGCGCGGGTGAGCAGAATATCCTGATAATCCGGACCGCTGATACGGGCATTGCCGAATTCATCCGCTTCCTGCACATGCAAAATCGCATAGTCGGGGCGCAGAGCCTTGACGGCAACAACTTTTCCGCCGGAAAAGGGATCTTCCACTACACGGAACAGTTCGGGGATTTGGGTAATCTGCTGGCTTCCCCACAGTCCGGCCATGGTCTGGTAAGGCACACCGGAGGCGCTGGCACGCAGCGCCGTAATGATGGCCGTTCACGGACCTTCCAGAGGCTTGATCTTGCCTTCCTGGCAGCCTTTGCGCATGCCCGGCGCAAGACCGTATTCATTTTCAAAACCGAAAAAGCCGAAATAGATTTCTTTGACGGAGTCAGCGGCGCAGATCGCGTCCGAGGCGAGACCTTGCGCGGCGGCGACCAATTTCAGATCTTTCAGACCGCGCCTGGCGAGCTCAAAGCAGAAAACGGAAGGGTTGCGATGCAATCCATTACCGCCTATGCCCAAAAATTGCCCGTCTTTGATGAGACCCGCGGCATCTTTCAGGTTCATGACTTTTTTTTGCATAAAAACCTCCTTTGGTAATAAAAATCAAGGCTGTTGGAAAACCGAGCAGGTGAACAGGATGAGCCAAAGCGCAAACAGGACAAATCTTCCTGAAAGGAAAACGGTTTTTGCAGTATCGCTGCGCAGATGTCGCTTCACCAGGTCTTCATACACCCATCCTCCGTCCAGAGGGCTGACGGGCAGGGAATTGATGGCGCCAAAGAACAGGTTGCCCAAGGCCAGGATAAGCAGAAGACCCGAGGAGCAAAGCATTCCCGCAGCCCCTATAATCAGGGCTGTAGCGCTGTTGCAACCTATGCCCGTCGCGTTGAAGCGCAAAAGCACTTCCGGAGCGGCCCGGGCAAAGTCGTCTTCTTCCGCTTCCACAAAGCCGCCGGCTATGGCCCCGGCCACCAATCCCACCCTGCTGATGCGTATTCCGTTGTTCGCCAACACCATGCCGTGGGAGAACTCGTGAAGACCCAGCCCCATGAACACGCCCAGCAGGAAGACAATGCCGTTGGCGCCGGAAATGCCTCCCACGCCGAAAGACGCAAAAGACAAAATCCCCGCACAAAAGCAGCTGATCAACACTGGGACGGTGATCATGCAGGCTATCCCGAAAACGGTGGTCACGCTCTCGTACAACTTCCAGAAGCTGGGATGGCGCATGGCAAGGCGGCCGAAAAGCTCCGGGAGAGCGCGCTCGCTCGCCAGGGTAAAGCCTTCCGGCCGGATCTTGCCTGCGATTGTCTCGAAGCTGGCCGACAGCGCATTGAGTTTCAAGGTCGCTTCCTGATGAAACACGGGATCTTCCCTGAACTGAATCCCATCCGACCTGAGGCTGTTCGCCAGCCAGTTCAGTTCCGCCCGCGCCTCGGCAAGCGAAACACCCAGCCGGCCGCCTCTTTCCTGTACGGCATGCAGGCTCCGGAGTGTATCTTCCAGGGCGCAAAGCTGCCGGTGGATGACATTCAGGGAATCGTTCCGGTTCATAGGGAGTTCACTTTTTTTCCACCGCTATGGCCTCTTTGCCTTTGTCCGTCAGTCCGAATGTCTTCCCTCCGAACAGACTTGATTTGGTCTTGACGATGTACTCAAAGTTCTCCAACTCCTCAAGCACGCCTTGCGCCCGCGCCGTCGCCCCCACGGGAGTGGTGCCGCTTTTGAGCGCAGACAACCGATCGCGCACTATTTTCATAAGGGTGCCGGTATCTTTGGGGCCGTCTTGCAGGGCTTCCAGATAAAGAACCTGCACCTGTGTAAGCGATATGCTTTCCATTGAAACAATCCTCCCCTCCGTTATGCATCTTCCGCAGCAGTGGCGGCCTTGATTTCTTCCTTAGTCATGGTGGAATAGCGCTTCCAGAAATCGACGAAGAAGAAAATCACGAGTACGATGGCCACGGCCGGAATCCAGCACAGGTGGTACATTTCTTTGACGACATATGTGTAGCTCAAGTATGCGGCTCCCGGCACCGCCACCACACAGGTGGTGAAGAGCAGGGCGAACCACCAGTAGCCGACAGGGCGGCTTACCAGCTTCAGCCAGATGATGACGGTCATGAAGGACATGAGCGCCAGCAAGCTGGAAAGGGCCGGAAAGAGAACCCAGATGTAGAACCATGCGCCGGAGAGAGCGAGAGCGGCGGTAGCGAGCAGAGAAAAGCTGGCGGCGCCCCATTTGGCCGGAGCATTGCTGGGGGCAATCGGCTTCTGGGTCATCATGGTGTACAGTTCCATCGAGAAGATGCGCATGTTTCTGGCGCCGGATTCCAGGGTGGTGATCATGAAGATGCTGCCCAGAAGACCGCCCCAGACCAGCCAGTGCTCGTGAGCGATAAAGGTGAAGACATTGCCGGCGATTTCGGCGTAACCGTTTTGCAGGATGAAAATCCATCCCTTGCGGATATGCTCGGTGTACACCGCCAGAGTCAGCACCGCAGCCGAGGCCAAGGCCACGAAAGCCGTCAGACCTTCCAGCACCTCGCCGCCGAAACCGAAGCGGCCGTAGCCGATACGGCGCACGAATTTTTCATCCGGCACGCGTCTGGAGGTATAGCCGGTGGTCCAGAATGCGTGCATGCCGGTGAGCGCCCCGCAGGAGATGGTCAAGAAGAGCATGGGCCAGAGAGGACCGTTCATGCCTTGGACAATGACCGTGGGCAGTTGGATGGGCAGGTTGCCCGCGACGCAGCCGATAAGCAGCACCGTTGCGCCCACGCACATAAAGCAAAAGTTAAGCCAGTTCCTTGGCTCCACGAGCACCCAGGCCGGAATGGAGGCCGAGATGACGGGGTAGGCCGTGAAAATGGCGAACCAGGCATAGAAAGGCAGTTTTATGGGGTAGTGCAGCCCCAGAACGATGAATATGCATACTACGACAAGCCCGAAGACGGTGGCCGCGAACACCGACCAGCCGAAACGGTAGATCATAAAGCCCATGACCACGCCACAGAAGGTAAAGGCCAGAGTGGGCAGGGTCAATTGGGGCGTGGCCTCGAAAAGCTTGCCCAGAGCAGTTAGAAAAGTGGCGCAGAAGGCGGCGATGCTGCACCAGCCGAGAAAGACGCCCATTTTCCCGGCTCTTTTACTGACCAAGCCGGCAATCATGGCGCCGATGGTGTCGCCCCGGCGGCGCATGGAGATGTGCATGGTGGCGTAGTCATGGGGAGATCCCAAGAAGACGTTGCCTACCGTGATGTACAGGAAGGCGGGCAGATAGCCCCACATGGCGCCAGTAGCGCCGCCGGCCAGAGGCGCGCCGCCGGCGATGGAAGCCCAGTGATCCCCGAAAAGCATGAGGGGATTGGCCGGATAAAAATCCACGTCATCGCGCAGCTCCACGGCCGGAACCTTCCGGCCTGGTTTATATTTGAAGTAAACCTTCTGCAGATATCCGCTGATGACGAAATATCCGAAAACCCAGATTGCAACGCCTATGAGCGTTAATGTGGTAGTGGTCATGTTTGCGCCTCCTCAGACTTTGCGCAGGGAACCGGTCACGTCAATTTCCCTGAGATTTGCCAATTCTTGAGCGGTGGGTTCCGGAACCATCTTGACATTGGGAGAGATTTTCAGATCCCAGCCGGTGTTTTCCTTGATTTCTTCAACACTGGAGAAAGGATAATAGGCATCCAGGAAAAATTCCTTGGTCACCGGGTCCGGGCGCAGAATGCCCAGAGTGGTCACCACCGCGGCCGGACCGCCGCCCACAAAGCCGAATTTTTCCCGTTCGTTGCCGCCGCCCAGATAACCCGGGGAAGAAATGTAATCCACCTTGTCCGCAAAGCGTTTCTTTTCATGGTTGACCATGAGGATGAACTTTTTGGCCCCGCAGGCGATTTCCTGCGCCCCGCCGCTGCCGTTCAAACGCACCTTGGGTATGGTGGCGCGTCCGACTTTCCAGGGTTGGGTGCCTTCGTCCCAAATGCCCGTGGTGTTGACATTGCCGAATTTGTCGATCTGCGCCGCCCCGATGACGGCGTTGTCCACCCGGCCCGAGGCGACCAGGCAGCCCAAGGCGTCCACGGCGCTGGTAAAACTGGTGGCGTTGGCCGAAATACGGGTGCATTCAATGCCCCAGGGCAAGCCGCCCACAGGCGTGGACCCGAATACGCCACCTTCGGTAAAGGCAACGAGATCGGGGGCATGATTTTTCTGCGCCCAGAAACCCGCCAGCATACTGAGGCCGACTCCGAATATGGCCAGTTCGCCGTCTTTGAATTCTCTTCCTGTGGCAATAGCCATCATTTCCTGTCTGCTGTATTCCATCGCGTTTACCTCCTCTCCAAGAGCCGCAGGATTTCGTCATCGGATTTGATCCATTTGCGGTAGGGATCCATCAAGAACTTCGTGACAGTGTTGGTAATCAAGTCGATTCTTTCCTTGCCCAACACATTAATCCAATCCTGCACCGTGGTGTAAGAATTGACCCAGTTTTTGATATACTCGTCCGTTCCTTCCTGCGTCTTCAAGGCCGCGTTCATATCCTTCATGGCCTTTTCATCCGAGTCGTACACGCCCACGGAACAGGCCGGCCACGCGCCGTAGGGCCAGTAAACCACCCCGTCCACCACCACATCGGGGATTCTGACCAGATTGGGGAATTGCCGCATACAGTCCGTATCTACGATGAAGTCGGCCTGCAGAACCACCTTTTTGGCGGCGCGGGAAAGCTCGTAGCGGCTCCATTCCGTGCCCAGCATGATGGCGTTGCCGTGAATGTCCGCCATGGTGACGTGGATGGAGGCAAATTCGGGCGAAAGGGCCTCGAATAGCCACACGTCCTTGCCTTTATACGGATCCTTTATTTTGCGGATTTTCGTGGTGCTGTGATAATCGTCGGGGCGATCGGCGCAGCAATATTCCTGATCCGATCCAAACCCGCAGTTGGCCGGGATGAAAGGCATGCCAAGGGCACCGGCCAAAAGACGCAAAGGCATGGCGCCGTTGGAATAGTCTTCCAGAATCGTCTTCCCGCTTTCCACTGCCCGTTTCAGGCCGTTGGCGAAGCCGTAAACTTCAAGGCCGGCGAAACCCGTCTCCATTCTCTTGATGCGCCCAGCCGCGGCCAAGAGATTGGTCTGTTGCGTGTTGCAGTTGGAAATCACATTCAAATCCTTGCGGCCTTGTTTGAGCATTTCCCGGCCGAAGGCAATGGAGTCAGTGCCAACCGGCAAAGCTCCTCCATGGGCATAAAGCATACCGTCGCTGGTATACTTCTTTACCGCCTCCTGCATCGTCAACAATTTGTTGCGCATGTTTCCACCTCCGTCGTCAGCTTAGGTTAAGCGCGTTACAGTAAACCGAGCCGGCTGAGCAAGGGTTTCGGACTGGTCAGGAGTTTACTGAAACGCATTTCATTCCATCCATAACCGAAAGCCAGTCCCATGAGTTGCGTGAAATAAACAATCGGCAGGTCACAACCTAGCGCCTGCCGGGAATCAAGATTCATCTGGCACAGGGGGCAGGCCGCCACAATGGCTTCAGCGCCGGCGTCTTTTGCGGAAGCAAGAATTTGGCCGCCCAGATCGCCGGCGATGCCTGGTTCTGAAGCGCTGAAGCCTCCTCCACAGCATTCAGCTTTATGCGACCAGGTGACTGTTTGTGCGCCCAGACTGCGCATCAGGCCATCCAGAGCCACGGGCTGTTCCGGATCGTCAAACTGAACAACCGCCGCAGGACGAGTCAGAAGACACCCGTAGTAGGCAGCCAGCTTCAAGCCGCGCAACGGCTTTTTTACCAGGCTTTCTATCTGTTGCGACGGGTATTGCTCCAGAATAAACTGCAACAGGTGACGGACGTTCACCTGGCTTGGCAGCTCGCACTGCGCCATAGCGGCGAAATTTTGCAGCGCCGCGGGATGATGCTCGATTTCATGAGCGGCGACTTTCAGACGGTTGAAGCAGCCGGAACAGGGGGTAATGACTTCGTCGAGCCCCATTTTTTTGACCTGAGACAGATTGCGCATGTTCAGGGCCAAGGAAAGATCCGGACTCAGACTGTGAGCCGCCGTGGCGCCGCAACAGTTCCAGTCTTCCACTTCCTTCAGTTCCAGTTGCAGATGCGCACAAATCGTGCGCGCCGAACGATCGTATTCTTCCGCCAACGCGTGGTGAGAGCAACCTGGATAAAACGCTACCGCCATCCTTAGTTTCTCCTTGGGTCAAGACATATTGGAACGCATCTCAAAATTATGCATCAAGATGGCTCCTGCTCTGCAGGCGACCTAAATAATAATTTCGCGAACAGAGCGCGTAAAGAGTTCAAGTTTTTTGTTTTTGGACCAAACAATTTCAATTTTCCCTTGAAAAACAACTTCATGCCCAGGTCAGCATTGCTGAAATAGCGTCGCGTGGCAAAATTGAAGCGAGCCATCATCAGCGTCTCGCTGATGCGGCCATTGTTCCGTATGTCACTGAGCATGATTTCATAAAATTTTTCAATTTCGGGATGAACATCATTGAGGCGTTCCGCATACGCCTTGCCGCGCAGGTAATCCAGGATACGCGGCATATCAATGCTTGAAGGACAACGATCCAGACACAGCTGGCAGGAGAGACAAGTCCAGAGCGCACGCATGCGCAACAGCTTGCCGCGCTCTTCCAGTTTGATGAGCTGCACCATTTTGCGCGGCGTATAGTCAAAGCCGTGCGCATAGGAGCACCCCCCGGAACACTTGCCGCACTCCAGACAGCGCGTGATGTCGATGTCCAGGTCTCTTTTGAGTTCCTCGGCCAGACCGGGCGCTTTCGCATCCAGACGACGAATGGGAGACTCGGTCAGCATCATGGCTTTCCACCTTTGTTGAACAAGGCCATGACCTCGGCGGCGGCCGCCGCCCCCTGGGCCGAGGCGCCGATGGTTTCGACGGCGAAGCCGCAACCGCCGGCGAAGAAAATGTTTTCTTGCGCTTTGACCGCGCTCCCGTATTCCGCTTCAATAAATCCGTACTCGTCTGTTTTCAGGCCCAGCATTTCCGCCAGACGCCTGGTCGCCGGCTTCGGGATAACGGCGCTAGCCAAAACCACCATGTCCACCGCCACTTCCATGGGGGCGCCAATGAGGGTGTCTTCAAAACGGACCAGCAACTGTCCCTTTTCCATAACTACCTTGGAGGGTCTGCCGCGCACATACCGCACCTGTTTTTCCTCAATGACCGAGCGCACGAACTCTTCGTATTCCTTGCCAGCGGCGCGGTAATCCATGTAGAACACATAGCATTTGCTTTCCGGAGAAAGATTTTTTGCCGTGCCGGCCTGTTTGGCCGTGTACATGCAGCAGATCTTGGAGCAGTAAGGATGTCCCTTGGAACGATCCCGGCTGCCGACACATTTAAAAAAAGCGATGTTACGGGGCAAGGCGGCCTTACCATCGGTATGATCTTTGAGAACTTGTTCAAATTCCAGAGAATTTACCACTCCGGGATAGATGCCGTAACCGTATTCCCCGTAAATGGACGCGTCAAAGAGATCGAAACCGGTGGCGACAATAACGGCCTGGGCGTTAAGAGCGCCCTCTTCTCCCGAGGAATTTTTCCACGTGGCGTGGAAGGTTCCCTTCTTTTTCTCAATGCCGGTGATTTCCGTATCCCTCAGGATGGAAATCGTCTCCAGGGATTGCAGCTGCTGCTCTTTCAGGCGCAGCAGATCCTGAGGATCTTCCCAGCGGGGAAAGCTGCTGCACAGCTTGCTGACCGTGCCGCCCAGGCTATGATCCTTTTCCGCCAGCACAGCCCGGTATCCGCCCTGTCCCAATTTCAGGGCGGCTTCCATACCGGCGATGCCGCCGCCAATAATCAGAGCTGTCGCCTTCTCGCTCATTGTATATTTTCTCCTTTATCTGCGGAAATTTTTCGCAGGACTTCATCCAAAGGCACGGTGTTTGCCTTGAACCCCAATTTCTGCACTGCCACGCCCAAAGCCAAAGCAATAAGCTGCCCCACGTCAATGGCCGGTATACCGAACTTTTCTCCGCTACGTTCCGATAGGGCCGGTTGCTCACGATCCAACGCCGTATTGCATCCGGGACAGACCGTCACCAGAATCTCAACCCCTTCTTCCCTCGCGCTTTTCAATTTGCTGTAGAGATGCGGATGCACGACGTTTTCTTTGTGCGTAAAGCCGCGTCCCACAGCATACCCGCAACAAGCCTGACGCTCTTTGTAAAAGACCGGGGTGCCGCCCAGGGAGGAGATAATATCTTCAATATAAGACGGATATCCGCCATCATCCAGAATGCCGTACTGCCGAGCAAGATAATGGCACCCGTAGTGAACGCCCACCCTAAGACCCTGCAACGGCCTTTTGACAAGAGCGACGAGATTGCTTTGCAGGCGGCGGTACAACTCCTGCACGTGGTAGATGCGCGCCGTGCCCTTAAACTCATAGCCCATGGGGGCGATGACAGAATTGGCCATGGCCTTGTAGTCGGGATTGTGCAGGATAATGTGCGCAAGTTCGGACAAATAGCCGAAACAACCATTGCAGAATGCGAAGACATCCAGGTCTTTTCGTTCTGCCAAAGACAAGTTGCGAGCGGTTACGGCCAGAGAAAATTCCGGCTTGTACGCCGAACAGGTAAGAAGATAACCCGAACAGCAGGTCTGATCCGGGTCCATAACGGCCTTGATGCCCAAAAGCTTGAGTATTTCCTTTATGGCGTTTTCCGTGCCGGGATATTCAACGCTGCCCGTACAGGAGCGGAAAAGAAAAAGGCTTTCCGGCACTTTGGGAAATTTCTCCTCAGGAGAAACGATCCGCTTATGGTTCATAAACGATCCTCCCTCCCAGGTAATTCAGATCAAGAGGTTCAGCTGCATCTTCAGGCATGCCTTCCAGATCCCGCTTGACTCCGCACAGATCAAACAAGGCCGTGTATTCCGCCTTGGCCTTCTCGGAGATTTCCGGCCAAGGGGAAGCGCCGATCCCGCTCCGAATCCCCTGTACCCGCTCCCTCCCCTTGCTCCCTCCCGGGGCAAAGGTCAGGCCGTCTTCCCTGGCGCGCATAGCAAATTTTTTGAACGGCGCGATGTACTGCAGGCCATAGCCGGCCTCCACAGCCCGATACCGCAACTGCATTATGAGCAGGGGATAACTGATGTCCATGGGGCAGAGCGTGTAGCAGCCGGCACACCAAAGGCAGCGCCAGATTTCTTCGCTTTTCAGCCAGCGCTCCTCGGCGCCGTTCAAGACATCTCTGATGATTTGGCGAGGATTGTATGACGGCGTCTGTCTCGCCGCCGGGCAATTCCCCACGCATTTTCCGCAACCCAGGCATGAACTCAGATTGTCCAGCAGCTTGTAGCCGTCCGCATGTCCAGCCAAGGAATCCTTCAGAGTTTCTCTGGCCAAAAGAGTCTCCCTAGTTTAAATTATCAAATGGATTTACCGAGATCACCGCGAAGAGCCGGAATGAAAACCGTCCCGCCAGCCTCGTGCCATTGCCTTATTTTATGCTTTTAACGGGCATTTATAACCCAACTCAAATCCGATGTAAACTTTTTTTTTGATTCGTGCGCCGGGCAATTCCCCACGCATTTTCCGCAACCCAGGCATGAACTCAGAATTTGAATTATCAGATGAACTTACGAGATACCCACGAAGAGCCGGAATGAAAACCGTCCCGCTCGGCCTCATATCATCGCCTTATTGTATTTCTAGCCCAACTCAAATCCGATGTAAAGCATTTTTTGTGATTCGTTGCCGGGCAATCCAACCGGACGTAAAGGTCAGGCCGGCCCTTTTTCCAGCCCCTGTTCCAGTCTCCGCTGGTGCGCCCGGCGGGCCAGATAAATGAAGGGGGTATCCAGGCAGGTCACCAGGGTCTTGAACAGAAAAGTGGTCAGGAGAATCTCCAGCAGCACCTGGAACGGATACAGGGCGTAAAAGGCCAGGAGGCAGAAGACCACGGAATCGATGAGCTGGCTGACCAGGGTGGCCACGCCGTTACGCAACCACAGGAAACGGCCCTTGGTGCGCAGGCGCAGGTAGTGGTAAGCCCAGATGTCACAGGCCTGAGAGCAGGCATAGGCGGTCAGGCTGGCCAGGGCGATCCTGGGCAGCAGGGAGAATATCGCCGCCAGATGGACCTGGGCGAAATCGCCGGGAGCGGGACTAAAGACCAGGGCCGCCTGCATGTAGAGCGTGCTCAGGATCAGCATGACAAAACCCAGGCGCACGGCGGTTTTGGCCGCCTCCTTACCGTGGAATTCATTCAGGATGTTGGAGGCCAGAAACACGCTGACATACAGGATATTGCCCAGGGTGGTGGTCAGGCCGAACAGGGTGACGGTCTTGAGCACCTGGATGTTGCAGAGGATCAGGTTGAAGGACACCAGGGCGTACAGGCCAGGTTTGCCGAAATACCTGTAAACCAGCACCGTGACCGCAAGATCGAAGAGAGCGAAGCCCAGCCAGAGCAGTTCGTTATACATGACCATCTAAAACTTTCCCATCCGTAGATTTTCCAAGCCCTTCCGGCGCGCCCCTCAGACCCGCGCTACAAAATTTTCCCAGGCTCATAAAAAAATAAATTTTTATCTTGCCATCCCTGACAAAAAGTTGTTAAGGGAAAAGCAGGATATTTTAGGTAAAAAAAGGTAAAAATTCCCTCACGGAAGCGCAGCCATGAGTTTTAGAGGAAGAATACCCCGCAACGTAGACAACCAAGGCCGGATCATGCTCCCGCCGGAGTACCGTGAAGCCCTTACTCACCTGGCCAAATCCGAAGACGGAAAACTGGCCCTGACAACCTATGACGATTGCGTGGTTGGCATTCCTCTGCCGCTGTGGCTCGAATTTGAAAATAAACTACAAGCCATAAAAAATCCATCGGAAAAGCTTAGAAAATTCAAGCGTCTAGTGATGAGCGGCGCGACTGTCGGAGCCCCGGACTCCCAGGGACGCATCCGCCTGAACCAGGATCAGCTCGGTTATGCCGGCATCGCGGACGAAGCCTACCTGGTGGGCAATAGCGAACGCTTTGAATTATGGCTACCGCAAAGATTTGAAGAAAACGTCCTGCGCCAGGACTATTCGGACATCTCCAGCGAACTGCCGGAAGGTGTGGGACTGATTTTCTGATGCCCCAGACGCCAGCCCATGTGCCGGTGATGCTGAGCGAAGTGCTGGAAGCCCTCCGGCCAAGGCCGGGGGGGCGCTATCTGGACGCGACTCTGGGGCTGGGCGGACATGCCGCGCACATACTGCGCTCCGCCGGGCCGGGAGCGCAACTGCTCGGTCTGGACCGTGATCTGGAAGCCCTGGCCCTGGCCGGAGATAAATTGAAGGAATTTGCCTCCGCCGTGCAGATCAGGCATTGCGCCTTCGCGGATTTTGCAACGGCCCTGGACGGCCTGGGCTGGGAAAAGGTTGATGGGGTCATCCTGGATGCGGGAGTGAGTTCCTTGCAACTGGACAGCCCGGAAAGAGGCTTCAGTTTTCTGCGTGACGGGCCGCTGGATATGCGCCTGGACCAGCAAAAAGGACGGAGCGCGGCGGATCTGATCAACAGCCTGGGAGAGACTGATTTGAGCGCGATTCTGGAAAAATACGGCGAAGAACCCATAGCCCGGCGCATCGCCCGCGCCGTCACCCGCGCCCGCGCCGCCCGCCCCCTAACTCGCACCCTGGAACTCTCCCGCCTGGTGGAAGAAGCCTACCCGCCCCGCCGGCGGGCCACGGCCAGAAACCACCCGGCCACCAAAACCTTCCAGGCTCTGAGGCTGGCGGTCAACGATGAGATCGGGCAGCTCGGCCTCTTTCTGGAACGCATTATTCCCCGGCTGAACCCCGGCGGACGGCTGGCGGTGATCAGCTTTCATTCCCTGGAAGACCGCCTGGTCAAACATTTTTTCCGGAACCAGGCCGCCCCTGTTCCACACGGACAAGCGGCCCTACGCCTAGTCACCCAAAAAGCGCTGTCTCCCTCCCCGGAGGAATGCTCCGCCAACCCCCGCGCGCGTAGCGGAAAGTTGCGCGTAGCCGAACGTCTTGGGGAACAGGCGTCATAAGATGTGAAAAATACGCGGCCACAGGCCGTCAGGCAGAGCCCGGAAAGAGGCCGGGATAGAACTGACTCGGAGATTGGCAATATATATGAACAAGACAGAACAACTCTCCCCGCCATCCACCGGGAACTTCCTGGAAAACTGCTTTCTGACGCTTTCCCTGCTGCTGAACCTCGGACTATGCCTGGCCATAGTCTGGGTGCATTCCATGCCATACGTCACCTTGAGCAAGGCCATCCGCGAGGCCAGCCTGGAACACCGCAAACTTTATGATTTGGCAGGCCAGCTGGAGGCGGAGCGGGATGTGCTCAGCAACCAGGCCTCTCTGGAGAAAAAAATCCGCGAACTAAACCTGGATCTGGCCAAGCCCAGGCCGGGACAGGTCCGCCACCTGGATCAATAAGAAAACGGTAAGATCCAATGAAAAAAGGGAAAGCAGACAACCTCCGCCGCCAGGGAATTATCCCCATGCTCTTCATAGCCTGTGCCCTGGTTATCTTCCTGGGGCACATCTGGCTTAATTTTTATGACCTGCAGATCAACCAGGGACGGGATAATCCCAAAATTCGCGGCTATAACCTGGAAGCCATGGCGGAGAACCAGAACTTTGTCTCTGAAAGACATACCGGCCGGCGCGGCTCCATCGTGGACCGCAACGGGGTCGCCCTTTCTTCCAGCGTCGGCGGGTATTCCCTCGCCCTTCAGCCACTGTATGTCAAAGACAGCCAGACGGTGGCCGCCTTCCTGGAACACACCATGGACATGCCTGAAAAAAACATGCTGCCGCAAATAAATTCCGGCAAAAAGTACATCGAACTGGCCCGCAACCTGCCCTATGCCCAGGCCAAGATCCTCCAGGAATCCCAGATGCCGGCAGGTTTGCTCCTCTTTAACCAGCAGGCCCGCATTTACCAAAATAACCAGCAGGCCGCCCAGCTTTTGGGCTTCGCCGGCATGGATTCCGTAGGCCGGGAAGGGCTGGAGCTGGTCTTTGAAAATTGGCTGGCCGGCAAGAGCGCCGTGCTCAAGGTGCAGACCAACGCTTCGGGAAAACGGCGCTTCTACCACAGCGACGAAAAGCTCAAACAGCTTCGAAGCCTGGACGGACAGGATTTGCACCTGACCATTGACTCCACGGTGCAACATTACGCGGAACAAGCTCTGGCCGAGGCGGTGCGGGAAAATGAGGCCCAGTGGGGCGGAACCCTGGTCATCCATATCCCCAGCGGAGAAATCCTGGCCTGGGCCCAGGCGCCGCTGATCAACCCCAACATGTACGGTCGCTATTCCCAAATCGACAGACGTAACCGCATCGCCCTGGATGCGGTTGAATTCGGCTCCACCGTCAAGCCCTTCCTGCTGGCGGCCGCCCTGGAAGAAGGCCAAATTTCGACACAAACCGTCTTTGACGCCGAAAACGGAAAATGGACCGTACGTAATAAAACCATCACCGATACCCGGCCCCGAGATACGGTTACGCTGGTGGAGGCCATGAAGTATTCCAGCAACATAGCCATGGGGAAAACCGCCCTGCTCCTGGGGGCGAAAAAATACCACGCCTACCTTAACAAAATGGGCTTCGGACGAAAAAGCTCCCTGCCCTTGAGCGGCGAAAACCCCGGCATTCTACGGCCTCCCGCCAAATGGAGCGAGCTGGATCTGGCCGCGGCCGGCTTCGGACAGGGCTTTTCCGCCACCCTGCTGCAAATGGGTCAGGCTTACTTCTGTCTCGCCAACCAGGGCGTAAATAAAACCCTGCGCCTGATAATGAATAAAGGACTGCAGAAAGAGGATCCGGAAGAGCGCATTTTTTCCGCTGAAACCGCTGAGACGGTGCTCTCCATCATGGAGATGGTGGTCAGCGACGAAGACGGAGGAGGACGGGCGGCCCGTATGCCCTGGGTCAGGGTGCTCGGCAAAACCGGCACCTCTCAGTTGGCGGAAGACGGAGTTTATGGAGAACAGCGCGCGGCCTCTTTTGCGGGCATGGCCCCGGCGGAAAAGCCTGAACTATTGATCCTGGTTGTCCTGGTGGACCCGCAGAAGAACAAGTTCGGCGCCACCGCGGCCGTTCCGGTGTTCAAAAGCGTCCTGGAGGACACCCTGACCTACCTGGGACGTCTGCCCGACCCCGGTCCGGATTACGCGCGTGCCGCCCCGCCCGTTGATCTGGCTGCCTATACCCGGAAAAAGGCCAAAGAAGACGCCCGGCTGAAAAACAATTTATATTTCTCCGATGACGAAGTCGCGACCGACTCCGGCGACTTGGCCAGGGGGCGGCTGGGCGAACGCGGATTCCAGAATATCACGGCCCTGCAAACCGTGCCGGACATGCGCGGTCTAGGCCTGCACGAGGCTGCCGGCATTCTCTCCATCAAAAAAATCGTGCCGCTGATCCATGGGCAAGGGAGCAACGTGTTCCGCCAATCTCCTCCTCCGGGCGCGGATTGGCCCACAGGCGCGCCCTTCGTCATATGGCTGGAGGACAAATCCTTGTGAAAAAAGCGACCCTTCCCTTCAGCGCCCTCCTGGAATTCGTCGCGCAAAAAAAGACCTGTCCCAGAACCCATTCCGGACAGGTGCGGCCTGGAGACAGCTTCATCCTTATGCCACCGCCCCAACCCGGCGGGCAGGGAGGGTTGGATTATCTCCGGGAAGCCCTGGCCGGCGGCGCCGAATATCTGGTGTATGCCGCTTCTCAAAAAACGGAACTGGAAGCGCGGCTCGCGGAACTGGCCGGGAATGCTCCCAGGCCGACGCTGGTGCAGGTTGAGGACTGCCGCGCCGCTCTGGGGGATCTGGCCGGAACCTGTTTCGCAACCGCCGGGCCTTCTCCCCGCCTGTGCGGAGTCACCGGGACCAATGGCAAAACCAGTTGCACTTATATGTTGGAACAGCTCCTGAACGCCCACGGACACAAAGTCGGCGTAATAGGGACAATCAACTACCGATGGCCCGGCGTCAGGAGACCTTCGTGCCTGACCACCCCCGGCTGCCTTGAACTGCATTCCATGATCCACGAAATGCGCGAGGTTGGAACCGACACGGCGATCATGGAGGTATCTTCCCATGCCCTGGCCCAAAAACGGGTGGCCGGGCTGAATTTCGACGGGGCGCTATGGACCAATCTCACGCAGGATCACCTGGATTTCCACCAGGATACGGAAAAATACTACCGCTGCAAGGCCTCCTTGTTCCTGGGTCCGGAAGAGGGTGGGACACCGGCGCGGGACAAAGCCCGGGCCGTCAATGGCGATGACGCCCACGGCCGCCGCCTCCTGGACGAATGCGCCGGGCTGCCCGGCCTGACCATCGCCTACGGCCTAGGCAAGCAAAACGTTAAGCGTCATTTGCAGGGCGAAATCCTCTCCTTTGGCCCGGAAGGTCTGCGCCTGAAGCACAATTTTCACGGGCAGTTCTGGGAAATAGCCTCTCCGTTGGTCGGACGTTTCAACGCCATGAATCTGCTGGGGGTAGAGGCCCTGGCTCTGGCCCTAGGCCTGGAACCAGAAGACCTTGGCGCTCTGGAAGGCTTCACCGGGGCCCCTGGACGCCTGGAGCGCATCGCCAACCGCCGGGGTTTGCACGTTTTTGTGGATTACGCCCATACCCCGGACGCCCTGGAAAAGGCCCTGGGAGCGCTACGCGAGGCCGGCTTCAGGCGCCTCATCGCCGTATTCGGCTGCGGCGGCAACCGGGATCGGGGGAAGCGCCCGCTCATGGGCCGGGTGGTTTCCAGGATGGCCGAGGTGGCGGTGCTGACCTCGGATAACCCTCGCCTGGAGGAACCTCTGGCAATTATCCGGGATGTGCTGCCCGGCATGGATGGGCCGGCGGAACGCCATATCCGGGAAGACCGCCGGGAAGCCACGGCCCTGGCGCTGGAACTGGCGAGGCACGGCGATGCCGTCCTGGTCGCCGGAAAAGGTCATGAAGACTACATGATCCTCGGAGAAAAAAAGATCCCTTACAGCGATCAGGAGATTTTACGCAAACTCCTGGGCGAGGCGGAAGCCGGCCCATGCTGAGCCTGCACTCCATGGCCGCCCTGCTCGGCCCCCATCCTGAGACCTATCTGCCGGAAAACCTGGCAGGGGAAACCCCCGCCAAGGTGGTTCTTGACAGCCGCCAAGCGGGACAGGGCAGTCTCTTCGTCTGTCTCAGGGGCCAACATAATGACGGACATGATTTTGCCGACGCGGCCGTCGCACAGGGCGCCCTGGCCATTCTGGCCGAGAAAAACCCCTTCGGAAACAAGACCCCGCCCCTGCCTGTATTGGGCGCGGCGGACAGCGGACTGGCCCTGGCCCGGCTGGCCTCCGCCTACCGGGAAAATTTCCGGGGCCAGGTCATCGGGATCACCGGCAGCGCCGGCAAGACCTCGGTAAAAGAAGCCCTGGCCGCCGTGCTGGCCGGACGCGGTCCCACTTCCCGCACCTTTATGAACATGAACAGCCGCCTGGGGCTGCCGGTCAGTATGCTCAACGCCTCCAGCGAAGCGCATTTCTGGGTCATGGAGGCCGGGATCAGCGAAGACGGAGACATGGATTACCTGGGACAGACGCTTAAACCTGACCTGGCTCTGCTGCTCAATGCCGGCCCCGGTCACCTTGAAGGGCTCAAGGACAAGGGAGTGGCCTGGCACAAGGCCCGCCTGCTCGCCTACCTGCGCCCGAACGGCCGCGCCCTGGTCAGCGCCGATTACCCGGATCTGCTCCAGGAAAGCCGCGCCCTGCGCGGGGAAGACCTTTTTCTATTTTCCGCCGGAAAAGCGGCGCATTACTCCGCCGCCTACCTGGGAGCCTCTGGAGCGCAGCATGGCCGCTACCTGGCGCGCCTGGAAGAAATAACTTTTGAAACCCCGGCCCCCTTCCGCGGAAACTACGGGGCGGAAAATGTGGCGGCCGTGGCCGGCGCCGCACATCTTCTCGGCCTTGGAGCGGAAGAGATCCGCTCCGGCCTGGCCGGACTCGAACCCCCGGCGCAGCGCTTTAACTGCGCGTCCAATGGCCGGCTCATCCTGGTGGACGACAGCTACAATGCCAATCCTCTCTCCGTGGCCCGCGTGCTGGAAAACGCCACGGAAATGGCCGCGGAAACCGGCGGCCCCCTGGTGTTGGTCCTGGGAGAACTCCTGGAACTGGGGGAAGATAGCCCGGCGGAACATCAACGCCTGGGACGGCTCATGGCCGAAAGCGGCTCCCGGCTTATTTACTGGCAAGGAGGCCAGACTGAAGCGGTGCGCGAAGGACTGCGCCAGGGATTGTTCCAGGGCACCTTCACCCCCCTGAAGGGACTGGAAGATTTTCAGGCCGCTATGCCGGCCCTGCGCTCCCACCTGGAGCAAGGGCGGACGGAAACGCCCAGGGGAGTGGTCCTGTTCAAGGCCTCCAGGGGCAACCGGCTGGAACTTCTGGCGGAGCTGTTCCGCGAACGGTATTTCAGCGCTTCAAGCGCATAGGGCGGCGGCATGTTTTATTACCTGTACACCCTGTTTGGCGCGGAACACATCACCTTCAACGTGCTGCGCTACATCACCTTCCGTACGGTCTGGGGGTTGCTCACCGCCTTCCTTGCCGGGGTGCTGATTTTCCCCATGCTCATCACGCGGCTCCAGCGCCTCAAATACGGCCAGTACATCCTGCCTGAAATCATCGAACACAAGGGCAAGGCCGGAACCCCCACCATGGGCGGGCTGGGGATTTTCGCCAGCCTGATGATCAGTGTGCTTTTATGGGGAAACCTGGGCAATCCGTATGTCTGGCTGTGCATGCTGGTCTTTATGGGTTTCGGGCTGGTGGGTCTGGTCGATG
This sequence comes from Desulfovibrionaceae bacterium, assembly GCA_009782775.1. Lineage (GTDB taxonomy): Bacteria > Desulfobacterota > Desulfovibrionia > Desulfovibrionales > Desulfovibrionaceae > WRHT01. Next base: position 54,526 of record WRIL01000005.1, on the reverse strand, counting down.
ACTGGCTCAAGATCAAGCGCAAGAATAACGGCGGAGGACTCAGCGCCCGGCAAAAACTCCTGGGGCAATGCGCCGCCGCTCTACTGGTCATGACTCTGTTCATGCATCTGCCGGCCTTTTCCACCATTCTGGTCTTTCCCTTTTTCAAAAACCTGACCCCGGACCTGGGCTGGTTTTATATGCTCTTCGCCGTGATCGTCATGGTCGGATCCAGCAACGGCGTAAATCTTACAGACGGGATGGACTCTCTGGCCATCGGTCCCACGATCATCGCCTGCCTCTGCCTGGCCATCTTTTTGTATATCGCCGGCAACATCAATTTTTCCAACTACCTGCAAGTTGGATATGTGCCGGGAGTGGGTGAAGTCACCGTTTTCTGCGGGGCCTTGGTGGGGGCCTCCATGGCCTTCCTCTGGTTCAACAGTCCGCCGGCCCAGATTTTCCTGGGCGATGCCGGATCCCTCCCCTTGGGCGCCAGCCTGGGCTTCATGGCCGTGCTCTGCAAACAAGAACTGGTGCTGGTGATCATGGGCGGGCTCTTCGTCATTGAAACCCTGTCCGTGATCATGCAGGTGGGCTACTTCAAAATGAGCAAGGGCAGGCGCATTTTCAAAATGGCCCCTTTGCACCATCATTTCCAGATGAAGGGCATCCCGGAGACCAAGGTAGTTATAAGATTCTGGATTATTTCCATAATTTTCGGGCTGGCCGCCCTGTCCACCATCAAGCTGCGTTAACGGTGCCTTATGTCCAAGACAAGAACCTTACCGGATAACCCCATAAAAGACGGGCAGCTGGCCGTGGTGGTCGGCGGCGGAGTATCCGGACTGGCTGCGGCCTCCCTGCTGCTCCGCCTGGGGGCCAGGGTGCGTCTTCTGGACAACAAGGGCTTCAGCGAGGATTTTCTTGCCCGGACGTCCCATCTGGATCTGGAACTAATCGCCGGTGAACATCGGCCGGAGCATTTCCAGGGAGCGGCCCTGGTCGTCCCCAGTCCGGGCGTGCCTTGGTCCGCCCTGGAGAAACCCCTGGCCCTGGCCGGGAACCCTCTCTGCATCTCGGAACTTGAACTGGCCGCTTCTTTTGCCCATGAAAAAATCGTCGCCGTGACCGGCACTTCCGGAAAAACCACCACTGTAAGCCTGATCGCGGCCATGCTGGAAGCCGGCGGCAAAAAAGTCTTTCTGGGCGGCAATATCGGCACCCCCTTATCCTTCTATATCCTGGAAAAAGAACAGGGCGCGCCGGCCGTGGACATCCTGGTTCTGGAGGCCAGCAGCTTCCAGTTGCAATTCATCCGCGCCTTTCATCCAAAAGTCGCCCTGCTCCTGAACCTCTCCCCCAACCACCTGGATCAGCACCGGGATTTCGCTGAATACCGGGCGGCCAAATTGCGCATCTTCGCCAACCAGACTCCTGCGGATACGGCCATCCTGGACGAGAACCTCTTTGATCTGGTCCGCGGATACCCCTTGCGGGCCAGAGTGGAATACTTCGCGCCTTCCGGACGTTTCCCGCAGACCAGGCTCCTGGGGACACACAACCGGGCCAACCTGGAAGCGGCCTTCCTGGCCGCGCGCGAATTCGGCGTGACCGAAGAGCAGGCCGCCCAGGCGGCGCAAGATTTCGCCCCCCTGCCGCATCGCCTGGAACAGGTGGGAGAAACTGAAGGGGTGCTCTATATTGACGACTCCAAGGGAACCACCGTCGAGGCCCTGCGGGTGGCCTTGCAGAGCCTGGAGCGGCCCGTCTTTCTCCTGGCCGGCGGGGTGTTCAAGGGCGGAGATCTGGAGAGTCTGCGCCCACTCCTGAGGGAAAAGGTCAAGGCCGTGGCCTTGTTCGGGGGAGACCGGGAATTTTTTGAACGCGCCTGGCAGGGAGTGGTTCCCCTGAGTTGGGACGAATGCCTGGAAATGGCCCTACGCCGCTCCAGAGCCGCCGCCGCCCCCGGAGATGCCATACTGCTCTCTCCGGCCACGGCCAGCTTTGATCAATACCAGGACTACCAGGAACGGGGCAACGACTTCCAACGCCTGGCCAGGGAATTGCCATGAGCCAAGAATCCGCCCTTTACCAACCCGCCAGGCGCAATGACCTAAAGAGCAGACCCGCTCCCAGGCCCGGCCAGGAAGACCCGGACTGGGCGCTGTTGGCTGTCGTCCTGACCATGCTTGGTCTGGGGCTGGTCATGATCCTCTCTTCCAGCATCATGGCCGGAGAAACCCTGCGCCATGATCCCTATTTCTTTTTCAAACGCCAACTGCTCTTTGCCGTCCTGGGGCTGGGCTGCCTGGGCGCCATTGTCTGGGTCTTTCCGCGCAGGCTCATTGAGGGACTGCAATACCCCTTCCTGGGGATCTGCATGTTCATGCTCATCCTCTGCCTGGTCCTGGCCCCTGAACAGGCCTCCAGGGCCAAACGCTGGCTCCCGCCCTTCCTGGGCGTCAGCCTGCAACCCATGGAATTCACCAAGATCGCCCTGGTCTGCTACCTGGCCTATTTTCTGGGCGCCAAGCAACACCTGGTCAAAACCTTCAAACGTGGCCTCCTGCCGCTCTTCATCGTCACCGGAACTATCTGTCTGCTTCTCCTGCGCCAGCCGGATTTCGGAGGGGCCGCGGTGATCAGCATGCTGCTTTTTTTCATGTGCCTGGCGGGCGGAGCCAGCCGCTTTTACCTTTTCCTCACCGGGCTTCTGGCCGCCGGCGGGGGATGGCTGCTCATCGTCACTTTCCCCTACCGCATGCTCCGCCTGGAAATTTTCAAGGACCCCTTCTCCAACCCGGAAAAATCCGCCCAGATCATCCAATCCTTCCTGGCCCTGAGCTCCGGCGGGATAACCGGGGCCGGTCCAGGGATGGGGCGGGCCAAATTCGACTATGTTCCGGAAATCCACACCGACTTCATCATGGCCGCCCTAGGGGAAGAATTGGGGTTCCTCGGCATCAGCCTGATCTGCATCCTTATCCTGCTCCTGGTCTGGCGGGGACTGCATATCGCCATGCGCCAGGAGGATTTGCGCGGACGCCTTACGGCCTTCGGCCTGACCCTGGTGCTGGCCATCCCCATGCTGCTGAACCTAGCCGTGGTCAGCGCCACCATCCCGGCCAAAGGAGTGGCCATGCCTTTTTTTTCCTATGGCGGCAGTTCGCTGATCTCTTCCCTGGTCTGCGCCGGACTGCTCCTCAAATATTCGCGTTATGCGCGAAAAAGGAGCAAAGATGCCGCATAGAGTGCTTTTGAGCAGCGGCGGCACCGGGGGACACATTTTCCCGGCCCTGGCCCTGGCCGAAGAGCTGCGCAGGCGTTCTCCGGAAGTGGACATTCTTTTCCTGGGAGGAAGGTACGGACCGGAAGGCCGGCTGGCGGCCCAGGCCGGATTGGAATTTTCCGGGCTCCCGGCGCGCGGTTTCATCGGCCGCGGATTCCTGAAAGGGGCGGCCGCCGCCTTGTTATTGCTGGCCTCGGTATGGCAGGCCCTGGGGCGGTTGCGACGTTTCAAGCCTGAAGTCGTGGTGGGCTTCGGCGGCTATGCCGCCGCCGCCGGCCTCCTGGCCGCCCGTCTGCTCGGCATCCCAAGCCTAGTGCACGAACAAAACAGCATACCGGGCGCGGTCAACTGTCTCCTGGGCCGGGGGGCGCGGCGCATCTGTCTCTCTTTCCCGGAAACGGAAAAATATTTCCCCCAGGGAAAATGCGTCTTCACCGGCAACCCGGTGCGCGGAAAGATCCGCTCACTGGGCGCGAACCCGACCTCCACCCCCAGGGACAAGGCCGAAAACATCCTGGTCCTGGGCGGCAGCCAGGGGGCCAGGGCCATCAATAACGCCATCCTTGAAGACTTGACGGATCTCCTGCGGCTTGGAACGAAGCTGCGCATCCAGTGCGGCCAGGCTGATTTTGCGCGCATGCGGGAAGAAAGCTCAGCCTATCCGCCGGAGCGGGTCAAAATTGAAGCCTTCATAGATGATATGTATGAAGCCTATTCCCAGGCGGATCTGGTCATCTGCCGGGCAGGGGCCAGCACCCTTGCCGAATTGGCCGCGGCCGGACTGCCGGCCATCCTCATTCCCCTGCCCTCGGCCGCGCACAACCATCAGATGCATAACGCCGAGCAGGTGCAAAAACAGGGCGCGGCCCGGCTGCTGGAACAAAAGGATCTGCAAAAGGGCAGGATCAGCCGCCTGGCCACGGATCTGCTGCAAGACAGGGCCGCCCTGCGGGCCATGTCCCAGGCCTCTTTGAAGCTGGCCAATCCGGAAGCGGCGGGCAAGCTGGCCGATGAAACGGAAAAACTTCTCGCTGAAGCCAAAGGCGGACAGAGTGCATAAAGTCAAGCGCGTTCATATGGTGGGCATAGGCGGGGCCGGTATGTGCGGTATTGCCGAGGTCCTGCACAATATGGGGTTCGCGGTCAGCGGCTCGGATCTCAAGGAGAGCGCCAGCGTTCGCCATTTGGGCGAGCTGGGCGTCAACATCCATCTGGGACACGCCGTGAAAAACGTGGCAAACCCGCATGTGCTGGTGAAATCCACCGCCATTCCGGACGATAACCTGGAGGTAATCGAAGCCCGCGCCAAAGGCATTCCGGTCATTCCCAGGGCGGAAATGCTGGCGGAGATCAGTCGCTTGCGCAGCAGCATCTTCATTGGGGGCACCCACGGAAAAACGACTACCACCGCCATCACCGCCACCATTATGGAAGAGGCCGGCCTGGACCCCACGGTGATAATCGGTGGCAGGTTCAATGCCTACGGAACCAATGCCAGGCTGGGGAGCGGAGATTACCTGGTGGCCGAAGCCGACGAATCTGACGGCTCCTTCCTCTGCCTTTTTCCAATCATGAACGTGATCACCAATATCGACGCCGATCATCTGGATTTCTACGGCGACCAGGAACACATCGACCAAGCCTTCGTGGATTTTATGAACAAAGTCCCCTTTTACGGGCTTAACGTGATCTGCGGGGATGATCCCGGCCTGCGCCGGGTACTGCCCAGGATAAAACGCCCGACGCTGACCTACGGTTTCAGCCCGGAAAACGATTTGGCGGCTGAAGTCATCAACTCCGGGCCGGCAAGCCGTTTTCGCGCGCGCCTTAAAAACGCGTCTCTCGGTGAATTCAGCCTGCCCCAGCCGGGCAGGCATAATATCCTGAATGCCCTCGGAGCCATCGGCGTAAGCCTCCAGGTGGATATCCCGGCGGAAACCTGCCGCCGGGCTTTGAACCGTTTCAAAGGGGTGGGGCGGCGTTTCGAACTCAAGGGAGAAAGGGAAGGCATCATCCTGGTGGATGACTACGCCCACCACCCCAACGAGATCCGGGCCACCCTGGAAACAGCCAGGCTGACTTACCCCGACCGCCGGCTGGTGGCGGCCTTCCAGCCGCATCGCTTCACCCGCACCAAGGACCAGTTTGGAGAATTCTGCCAGATCCTCTCCAAGGTGGATTTGTTGCTGCTCACGGAAATTTACGCGGCCTCGGAGACGCCCATACCGGGAGTCACCGGCCAGGGACTGGCCCAAGGCGTCATGCAGGTCTCAGCCACCCCGGCGCTTTTTTTCCGGACCCTTGAGGAAATGTCCGCCGGACTCACGGACATTCTGCAACCCAAAGACCTTTTACTGACCATGGGCGCGGGGAATATCTGGACCGTCGGCCAGCGCTGGCTGGAGGGGAAATGATATGCTCATGACCACGAAACGCTCCGGTCTGCGCGTAATTCCTGCCCCATCCCTGGCCGAGCTCACCAGCATACGCCTGGGCGGGGAGGCCCTGGCCAGGGTCCGCCTGGAAAATGAAGCCGATTTTGCGGCATTGCCGCAAACCCTGCGCAAATTGGGAGGGCGTCCAGCGGTGCTGGGCCAGGGAAGCAACATTCTGGCCGGGGAAGGCAAACTCCCCTTGGTGCTGCTGGAACTGGACAAGTCCAAGCGGGAAATACGCCTGCTGGAAAACGGCCTGGACGAGGCTCTGGTGGAAGTTTCGGCCTCCATGCCTCTGCCATTTTTCCTTAACAGCCTGGCCGGCATGGGCCTGGGCGGGCTTGACGGTCTGGCCGGGATCCCCGGACAGGTGGGCGGGGCCGTGGCCATGAACGCCGGATCCTTCGGACAGGAAATCAAAGACCGCCTGCACGGCCTCCGGCTCTTTTCGCCGGCCCTGGGGCTGATAACCCTAGAAGCTGAAGAGCTGGAGACGGGATATCGGCATCTGGGCATTCCCGCTCTGGAAGGAACGGCTGATGGAGAAAACTGGTTTGTCATTCTCAACGCGCGCTTCCGGTGTCCCAAACAGAAACCTGAAGAAATCCGCGCCCGGATGCGCGCCTGCCTGGAACAAAAACGCCGCTCCCAGCCGCTGGATCTGCCCAGCGCCGGATGCGTGTTCAAAAATCCCCCCCAGGCTCCAGCCGGCAAACTCCTGGAAGAATGCGGCTTCAAGGGACGAATCCTGGGCGGAATGGCTTTTTCCTCCCTGCACGCCAATTTCCTGGTCAATACCGGAAAGGGTAAATCCCCGGAAGCCCTGAAACTGATTGAGGAAGCCCGGGAGGCAGTGCTGGCCGCCAAGGGGGTGCAGATGGAGCTGGAGGTACGCTTATGGGTCTGAATTTCTTTGCCCGCCCTGCCCCGGACGCTCCCAAGGCGATCGCCGGCAGGGATTTTTACCCGTCCAGGCGGCTGCGGCAAAGCCTGCATGACGCCGACCTCAGGAAAAAAGAACGCTCCCCGGCGCGCAGGATCTGGCGCAAGGCCAAAACGGCCCTGCGTTGGAGCGCCGGTCTGGCTCTGGGGCTGGTCTGCATGCTGGGCATAACCCTGGCTCTGGTCACGACGCACCGTCAGCTTACCAGCCCTGGATATTTCGCATTGCAGGAAATCCTGGTGGAAGGCAGCCATTACCTGGACAAGGAAGAAATTCCCTCGATGCTGGGCCTGGTTCCGGGACAAAATATCCTGGCCTTGTCCATCCGCCGGATGGAGCAAATCCTGGAGCGCAACCCCTGGGTCAGAGAATGGTCCATCCGCAGAGATGCCGCCAAAGGCTCTCTGCACATCCGGATTCGGGAAGCGGAGCCTCTTTACTGGGTGCGTGACAAGGAAGGCAGGCTTTACTACTCGGATGAACATGGCCGGAGCATCGCCCCGGTGGAGGCGACGCATTATTCCATCCTCCCCCTGCTGGAAGTGGAGCCGGGAGCCGGAGACCTGCCCGCCCGCCTTCCGGGGCTGGTCGATGCCTTCTCCGGGCTGAACTTTCCCCTGAACATTTCCGGCGTCAAACTGATCCGGCTGACCGAGGCCAGGACCATGGAACTGACCACCAGGGAAAACCGCCGCCTGATTATCGGCTTGGAAAACTGGGAAAGCAACCTTATGCGCCTGCTCCGGGTGATGGAGGATCTTGCGCGCAACGGAGAATTAAAACGCATGCTGGAAATCAGGGTCTACGGAAAAGACATCTGGGTACGTTTAGGCGATGACCCCCAACAACTGACCGGAACCTGGAACGGCCGCGGCAACATGGCCTGAGGCAAACTGGAGAAAAACATGGCTCAATTCAACCACATCATTACCGGACTGGATATAGGCACCACCAAAGTTTCCGTGGTGGTGGGGCAGGAAGGCCCGAGCGGCGCGCTGGAGATACTGGGCACGGGATCGGCCAAATCCCACGGACTCAAGGAAGGCGAAATAAAAGACATCGACAAGACCGCCAGCGCCATCCAGGATGCCCTGCACCAGGCCGAGCAGATGAGTAACCAGAAAATCCGCAAGATTTACGTGGGCATCGCCGGCGCCCATATCCGCGGGATGAACAGCAGCGGTTCCGTCAAGATCCAGACCGGAACGGTTTCCAGCCAGGATCAGGCCCAAGTCCTGGAAAAGGCCAGAGACGTAGAAATTCCGCCGGGACAAAAAATAATCCACTCCCTGCCCCAGGAATATATCATCGACGACCAGGATGACATCTCCAACCCCCTGGAAATGATGGGATCCCGGCTTACGGCCAATGTGCACATCATCACCGCCAGGGAGGCCAGCGTACAGAATATCCGCAGCGCCTGCGCCAAATGCGGCCTGGAGGTAGAGGAAATCGTCCTGGAATCCCTGGCCTCGGCCCACGCCGTGCTCAGCCCGGAAGAACGCCAGCGCGGGGTTGTGCTCATTGATATCGGCGGCGGCACCTCGGACATCCTGATCTTTGAGGACGAGGCCATTAAATACACTGGCGAAATACCTTTGGGCGGCGAATACCTGACCAACATTATCGCCCAGGACACGCGCACCAGTAAGGATGTGGCCGAATTCATCAAGATGCGCTACGGCTGCGCCCTAGCCGCCATGATTACCGACGGCACGGAGATTGAAGTGCCGGAAGTGCTCACAGGGCTTCCCCCCCATCGGTTGAAAACCCAGGACCTTGCCCTGCTCTGCGAAAAGGCCATGGAGAAGATTTTCGGCCAGATCGCCGAGCACCTCAAGTCATCCGGAGTAATTCAGTGGATGCCGGGCGCGGGAAATTCCTCCGGTTACGCTCTATACAACGGAATCGTACTCACCGGCGGCGCTTCGCAACTGGCGGCCTGCCATGAACTGGCGGCGGACATCCTGGGCATGCCCGCCAGGGTAGCCTGCCCGGTCAATATCGGCGGGCTGGCCGACATGGTTAAAAGCCCCGAATACTCCACCGCCGTCGGGCTGGTGCGCTACGGGCTGGACCAGGAGGTCCGGCGGAGCGGCGGCGTGGGACGCAGAAAGAAAAACCCCGGCTCTTCCGTCGCTCCCGCGCCGGATTCCGGAGTCCAAGGACTTCTGAGGCGGATGGTCAGGGATTTGGGCCAATGGTGGCATGACATTAAATAAACCGAAAGGAGAACTGATATGGTCTACATGGAACTTGAATCAATGGTCGAGAACCAGATGCTGCCCAAGATCGTCACTATCGGCGTAGGCGGCGGCGGAAGCAACGCGGTCAATCACATGGCCCGATCCCGGCTGGGAGGGGTCAATTTTATCGTAGCCAATACCGACATGCAGGTTCTGGCCATCTCGGAAGTGCAGAACCAAATTCAGCTTGGCGGCAAAAAAAACGCCGGGCTGGGCGCGGGGCAAAGGCCGGAAGTAGGTTTTGAAGCGGCCCAGGAAAGCAAAGCCCTCATCCAGGAAGCCATGGGCGAACCCAACCTGGTTTTTATCTCGGCCGGCATGGGCGGCGGCACGGGCACAGGGGCCGCGCCGGTCGTCGCCGAAATAGCCAGGGATCTCAACGCCCTGACCGTGGGCGTGGTTACCAAGCCTTTTCCCTTTGAAGGGAAAAAACGCGCACGCATTGCCGAGGAAGGCATAGAAAAACTGCGCGAGCAGGTGCACAGCCTGATCGTCATTCCCAATGAACGGCTGATCCAGCAGGCTCCCAAGGGAGCCACCTATATTGACATGCTCAAACGGGCCGATGACGTGCTTTACCTGGCGGTCAAGGGCATCGTTGAGCTTCTTACCAAGCCCGGGCTGATCAATCTGGACTTCAACGATCTGAAAACCGTCATGGGCGGCGATTCCGGCGGCATGGCCATGATCGGCACCGGGGTGGGGCTTGGCGAAACCCGGGCCCGCGATGCCGCCAACCTGGCCATTCACAGCCCCCTGCTGGAAGACGGCACCATCGACGGGGCCAGCGGCGTGCTTTTGAACATCACCGCCGGAAAAGACGTGGGCATAAAAGAGATTGACGAGGCTTCCAGCATCATCCAGGCGGCCGCGCACCCTGACGCGGACTTCATCTTCGGCACGGCCATCGCCGAGGGCGAGGACGAGGAGTTCCACGTGACCGTGGTGGCCACGGGCATCGAACGCGCGGGGGCGAAACTCCTGCGCAACCCTTCGGCCAAGGTCGCTGTATTTGAGCAGGACAGACGCCCCGGCCCGATCCCCACTCCCCTGGACCTGATGCTGCAAAACCGTCCAGGACAGGCCATGGAAGGGCAAAACAAGGCAGCGGGCAATGGCGAGGCCTTCAGTTTTCACCGCGGCCCGGTGGAAGTGCCGTTTTTTCTGCAAAAATAACCCGGCAAGGGAGCGGCCATGCGCAACTACCAATTAGTGGAGAACAAAATTCCGAAAATAAAGGCTATCGGCGTGGGCAACTGCGGCATAAACGCCATCAACCACCTGCAACGCTCCGGACTCACGGAAGTAGGTTTCATCGCCGTGGACACGGATCGACAAAAGCTTGACTCCGCCGATGCCGAACACAGGATCCTCCTGGAAAACAGCCGCACCGGCGGCCGAGGGACCGGGGCGGACCCGGTTGCAGGACAGGAAGCGGCCTGGGAGAACGAAGCCCGGATCCGGGAAGCCCTGGAAGATACCCAGTTGCTCTTTATCCTGGCCGGTCTGGGGGGCGGAACCGGCAGCGGCGCGAGCCCGGCCATTGCCCAAATGGCCACGGAATCAGGCATCCTGACGATCGCGACCGCCACCCTCCCGGCCAAGGGCAGCGGCGGCATCCCGGCCACCGCCGAGGAAGGAGCGCGCCAGTTGCGCCAACATTCAGACAGCCTGGTCCTTTTTCACAATAATATCCAGGATCTCCTCTGCAACAACAATGCCTACATCGAAGCCCTGAACGCCCCGTATGAACGCATAGGCAAGATCATGCGCGGTCTGGGGGAGATCATGGATCAGGTGGGGCTGATCAATATTGATCTGGCGGCCCTGACCAGGATCATTCGGAAATCCGGCCCGGCCATCATGGGCGTTGGCGAAGCCGAGGGAGAGAACCGCGCCCGCGAGGCTACCGAACAGGCCATTTCCAGCCCCCTGCAGCCGGATCTTTCCGTGGAAGGCGCCCGGAAGGTGCTTTACCACATCAAGGCTCCCAGAGATGTGCGGGCTGAAGAAATACATAACGCCGCCGACATAATCAGGGAAAAGGTTCATCCGGATGCCCTGATCCTCACCGGCTTCACACCTTGCGACACCAGGGATCTCTTCCGCCTGACCGTAATCGCCACGGATCTGGCAGAACCCGGGAAGAGGGAGGAGGTTCTGCCCACCAGGCTGGATCTGTTGCAAAACCGGCATCCGCGACCAACGCCCAGGGAGAGGCGAACCCAGCCCTGGACCAATAAGGCCTATACCCCTGGCAGCACGGCACTGGTTTATGACAAATCAATGCCGGAAAGCCCGAATTACCTGTTGGTGCTGCCGAATTGACGCCAGGCTCACGGCTGGGCTGAAGCCAACGGGTTTTCCCGTGTCCGGGAGGCATCGGAGCTGGCCCAGGCCCGCATCAACTGTCCCATGTCTGAGGCCAGGCTTCCGGCAATGACATACAAAGGATCCGAGGGCAGCCTGTTTTTCACCTCCAGCACGATGTAATCTCTGGCCCGGCGGGCCGGCAGGGCGCCGGCCTGGGCCATGGACCAGACCAGGAGTCCTGAACTGACGTCATAACCTTCGATTTGCACTCCCAGACTGCTTGGCCCGGTGGTTCCACCAGCCAGAAGATAGGTCACAAAACCGCCAATCACCAAATCCGCTCCCCTGGCCTTGGCATAAGCCACCGCCATGTCGCGCCTGAAGGGGCCGCCGTCGGGCACAAATTCAAACTGCTCAAAAACCCGCATGGAAGACCAGGTCTGCCAGAAGGCGCGAGACAGGCTGTAGCCGACCATTTCCGGATGATCCGTGCTCTGGGTCATCTGGAAAGGCATGAACAGCACCTTGAGGCCGCCCACCTCACTCACCGGATGCACATGGATGAGCGGCGGCTCGCGAATAACCTCGCTGTCCACATAAATGGCCGCCTTGCTGGTCAGATCGAACTCGACCCTTCTGTCCAGTCCGGAGGTAAGGGAACAGCCGGACAAAGAAAGCTGGGCGAACAAAATGAAAAAAACTAGACAGACCCGCGGGTCTTTTAAAAACGATGAAACGGGGCAATCATGGATAACCTGCTTCACGGTGGTGGCCTCCTTTGAATAAAGCCTGTATGCGGACATCGCCAAAAAAATGACCGCAGGGCATGTCCCTGGTCAAAAAGCAAAATTGGTGCCAAACGGCTTGAGCCTCCGGAGCGCTTGCATTACAACCCCAAGAGAAGTAGAGTAACAAACCATGAGCAACGATTTCATCAGAAGCAAAATAGACCAGCAGATCCGGGAAGGGCTGGATCAGCGGACGATCCAGACCCGCTTCCCGCCGGAACCAAACGGCTACCTGCACATCGGTCATGCCAAGGCTATCTGCCTGAATTTCGGCATCGCCAGGGAATACGGCGGCCGGTGCAACCTGCGCTTTGACGACACCAACCCGGAAAAAGAGAGCAGCGAATATGTAGACGCCATCATGGAAGATGTGCGCTGGCTCGGCTTTGAATGGGGGGAGAAAATCTTCTATACCTCGGATTATTTTGACTTTCTTTACGAATGCGCCCAAAAACTCATCCTGGCCGGCAAGGCTTACGTGGACAGCCAGAGCCAGGAAATAATCCGCGAACAGCGCGGCACGCTGACCCGTCCCGGACAAAACAGCCCCTACCGGGACCGCAGCCCGGAAGAAAACCTGGATATTTTCCGGCGCATGCGCGCTGGCGGGTTTCCCGACGGCCTCCATGTGCTGCGCGCCAAAATTGACATGGCCTCGCCCAACGTGGTCATGCGCGACCCGGTGCTCTACCGCATCCGCAAGGCCCCGCACCACCGCAGCGGCGAAAGCTGGCCCATTTATCCCATGTATGATTTCAGCCACTGCATTTCCGATTCCCTGGAAAAAGTCACCCATTCCCTGTGCAGCCTGGAATTTGAAAACAACCGCGAGCTTTATGACTGGCTACTGACCACCCTGGGGCTTTTTCCCTCCAAACAGACCGAATTCGCCCGCCTGAACCTCAAGGGCGCGGTGCTCTCCAAGCGCAGACTCATTCATCTGGTACGGGAAAAGCACGTCAGCGGCTGGGACGACCCCCGCCTGCCCACCCTGCGCGGACTGCGCCGGCGCGGCTATACCCCGGAATCCATCCGGGAATTCTGCGCCCGCATCGGCGTTGCCAGGGCCGACAGCCAGGTGGATTACGGTCTCCTTGAATTCTGCATCCGGGAACACCTCAACCGCGTGGCCCCGCGCCTCATGGCCGTGCTGAATCCATTGAAGATCACCCTGACCAACTACCCACGGGATCAGGTGGAATGGTTCGATCTGCCCCTGGACCCGGAGGATCCCTCCAAGGGCAGCCGCCAAGTCCCCTTTACCAGGGAATTGTTCATTGAGCGGGAAGACTTCATGGAGACGCCCTCTCCCAAGTTTTTCCGTCTGGCTCCAGGGCGCGAAGCGCGCCTGCGCTATGCCTATTACATCACCTGCCGGGAATTGCTCCGGGATGAACAGGGGGAGATCCGCGAACTCGTCTGCGAATACGACCCGGCCAGCCGCGGAGGAAACAGCCCGGACGGACGCAAGGTCAAAGGAACCCTGCACTGGGTTTCGGCTCCCAAGGCCATCAGGGCGGAGGCGCGTCTCTATGATCGCCTGTTTACCCGGGATGACCCGGAGGACATGCCGGAGGGCAAAACCTTCCTTGACGCCCTGAACCCGGACTCCTTGCGGGTGATCGAGGCCCTGGCGGAGCCGGCCTTGGCCGGATACGGGTCGGACAGCCGGGTGCAGTTTGAGCGGCTGGGATATTTCCGGGTTGACCAGGATTCCCGCCCGGACCGGCCGGTCTTTAACCGTATTGTCGGATTGCGCGATACCTGGGCAAAAATCTCCGGAAAAAAACCGGAATTTGAAAAAATCTAAAATATTTCACAACTGCGGGACAAGGAGGACAACATGTTTACCGGCGCTTACACGGCCCTGATCACCCCCTTCAAAAACGGCCGGGTGGATGAGGACGCCTATCGCCAGTTCATTGAATGGCAGTTGGAGCAAGGCATCAACGGCCTGGTTCCCTGCGGCACTACCGGAGAGTCGGCCACCCTGAGCCATGCCGAGCATGAACAGGTAATCAAAATCTGTATTGATCAGGTCAGAAAACGGGTTCCGGTCATTGCCGGCGCTGGCTCCAACAATACCGCCGAAGCCGCCCGGCTCCTCAAATTCGCCAAACAGGCCGGGGCCGATGCGGGTCTGCTCATTACCCCCTATTACAACAAGCCCACCCAGGAGGGCGTCTTTCAGCACTTCAAGGCCATCGCCTCGGAATGCGATCTGCCCATGTTCGTCTATAACGTGCCCGGCCGCACGGGCATGAATGTCACCGCCGCCACGATGATCCGCCTCTACAAGGAAATCCCTTCGGTCGTCGGGGCCAAGGAGGCCAGCGCGGATCTCGCCCAGATAACCGATATCCTGGAACAGTGCGACGACGGCCTAACCTTGCTATCCGGCGATGATTTCACCGTGCTGCCGATCATGGCCGTGGGCGGCAAAGGGGTGATCTCGGTTTCGGCCAACCTGGCTCCCGGAAAAATGGCCGGACTGTGCCGGGCTTGGTTTGCCGGGGATACCGGGCTGGCCCGTCGGCTGAACCGCGAGATGTTCCCCCTGAACCATGCCTGCTTCTATGAAACCAACCCCATCCCGGTAAAAACCATGCTGCACATGCTGGGCAAGGTCAGCCCGGAACTGCGCCTGCCCCTGGTGCCTCCCTCCCGGGCCAACCGGGACAAGATGCTGGAAACGCTGCGCCAGAGCGGGCTTCTGCCTTGACAGGGCAGCCCCTAACTACCTGTCGGCATACAGCTCCGGATTCAGGGCCGGATCGTTATACATCTTGAACTGGAAATACAGCTTCGGCTGTTTGCGCCCGGACAGGTAATCCTCAATAAGATCCAGCACGGCCTGAACAAGGTCGGAACGCTGTTCCCGCAATACCGTTGTTTTTTCGCGGCATGCCTCGCGGTGAGCGGCATCCACATCGTTGCGCCTGGTCTGCTCTTCCATGTGATAAATTTTCAAGGCCAGAATGGAAAGCCTGTCCACAGCCATGCCCAGCGATTCGGTATTATGCCGGAAACGGCCGCTGTCCGCGGGATGCTGGGGCAGGTGCGGCGACAAAAGACATAAAATGCAGCAATCCACCTGCTCCATGCAGTCGTTGCGCTGCTGGTTCAATTTATCAATACGGTATTTACAGCCGGCAATAATCTCAGCGGATACGTCCCGCCTGCGGGCCATGTCTTCCACGTGCCACAAATTGTAATTCATGTAATGCTGGTTCGTAACCAATTGCGGTAAAGCCTCCGCCGTGTGGATATCCACAGCGGGGAACGGCACGGCCGAGGGAGCAGCGGCATGCCACCCGGCCACTGCCGATGTTTGCGCCTCAAAACAGGACATGAGATCCGCCTGTATCTTTCGACATGGCTCAGTCATGACGAATCTTCAGCATAGTTTCGGCCTTGGAGGCCGCCATTTCCGGAGTGACCAAGGCCAAGCAACGCAGTTCTGGACAGGGTGGCCAACAGGGATAGCTGCAGGGCAGATCCGCGCGCAGTTCCTGGTGGGCGGAATCAGGGAAGGTCCAATCGGAAGAGGAGGTGCCGGGGATGATCAGGCTGGGCGTATTCATGGCCACGGCCATGTGCCGGGGGGCGGAGCAGTTGCCGATGAGCAAGGAGGCCCTGCCGAGACAGGCGGCAAAAAGACGCAAAGGCTGAGGCTCCGGAGGCAGCAAAATTTTCTCCCGGCAGGAACAGAGGCGGATCACCTCCTGGATGGTCTCATCCTCTCCATATCCGCGTTGCAGCAAAAAGCGCCGATCCTCGCCGGCCTCGGCCAGAAGGCCGATCAGCTTGGCATAGTTGGCTGCGGGCCAGCGTCTGTTGAGCGATTTATGTGTCGGAGCCAGGCAAATCAGGGACTGGCCCGGACGCAGCCCCCAATCGGCAAGCTGCCGATCCGCCTGCTCCTGTTCTTCCTGCCGCAAAAAAATGCGCGGGCGCTCCCCTTGCCAGCGCAATCCCAGCAAGGACAGAATGGAGGCCTTGCCGGCCGCGGCATAGCCGGAACCTCCCTCCACACAGTGCGTGTACAGACCGAAAAAGGGAATGGGGCGGCGGCGGAAAGAGATACGCACCGGGGCTCGGGAGGCCAGAGTCACGAAGCGGCAACGCGGCAGTTGTTGAAAATCTATGCACAAATCATACGGATGTCCGGCTAGGCGCAGATACCAGGAAAGCTGCGCCCATAACCCGCGCAGACGCCGCCGATCCCAGACCAACAGGGCGTCGATGTTCGGGTTCTCTTCCATCAAGGGCGCGCATTTGGCCTCGGTGAACAGGTGCACTTCGGCCAGGGGAAAGCGCCGTTTCAGCATTTCCAGGGCCGGGCCGGCCAGCAGCACATCGCCGATCTGCCTTTGCTGGCAGACCAAAATGCGTTTGGGGTCCAAATGTTCCAGGCCTGGCGCCGGACGGGGATCATTGTTATTTTCTAACATATTAACATGATTATATAAATTTTTTACCCTATTGTCCATCGGTATAGTGACGGTCAAAGCTGTAACGGCGCTCTTCCTCCAGGTAACGGTCGGCCCATTCCCCATCCAGGGCGGCAACGGCTCCGGAATCAAGAACACGCGCCAGGATTCCCCGCCAGGACGGGTCAGTGGCTCCAGACCGCGCCTCCCGCTCCGTCCCGTTCAGGGCGGACAGATCCGTCATGAACAGGGCCAGGGCCGCCGGGCGGGCCGCCAAAATTTCCAGGATGCCGGGCAGGACTTCCGCCGCTCCGGGCGCAAGACGGCCTTCATTCCGCAGGGACGCGAAAATTTTAACCTGCTTCAGCAAGAACACATAAACCAGGATAGGGTCGCCGCTCTCCTGGAAATAGTCCAGGGCTTTGCCCAGGATCGGGGCCAAGTCCGCGAAATATTTTCCTCCTCCATATTTTTGCAGGATGTTCCCCACCAGGGGATATTCATAGCGCGCCTCCCGCCTGCACCAGGCCAGGCGGTGCAGGTTGCGGGTTTCGTAAACCGGCAGCCGGTTGTCCTGCAAGACCTTGAACCCCAGCTCCCGCATCCGCCTGGAGATATGCGCATCTTCAAAGGCCCTGGCCCCGGCTGGATAATCCCGCAGTCCGCCGATAGCCTCCCAGGCCTCCCGCCTCATGAGCATACAGCCGCCGGGAGTAAAAACGCATTCCCGCACCTCGCGGGGCACCAAGCTCGTGCGATACAGGGCCGCGGCCAAAAAGCCCGCCTTGCGCGCCGGGGTGCAGGCCGCGCCCACCAGACCCACCGCCGGATCCCTCAACAGGCCCAAGGCTCCCTTAAGCCAATGGATATGCGGCCGGATATCGCAGTCCAGGGAAAAAACAATCTCGCCCATGGAGGCGTTTATACCCTTGAACTTGGCCTGGGCCGCCCCCACATTGTCATCCAGACGGATCAGCCGCAGCTCCCGCCCTTCCGGCGCCGGAACATAAGGCGGGGCCGACGCGTCGTCCACCAGCAGCTTTTCCAGCAGCGGAACTCCGAAACGATCCGCATAGGCCAGCAGTTCCCCGGCAAAGGCATGGTCATTATGGCTGTAAGTGACCAGAGAAAGGCCGGACATCACGCCCCCCGCGCCGCCTGTTCCAGATATTCCTTAAGACTTGGCAGTGTGACCGGCTCCGGTTCGAAGGCCCGGATTTGGCCCAGGGCGATCTTCTTCTCCAGTCCGTCCAGAAAGGCCTCCGGTTGCGCGCAGTCCAAACCGTGAAAATCTGTGAAGCGGTATTGCCACCAGCGCAGTTCCCGGATTCGTTCGCTGATTTTTTCGGGAAAACGCCGGCGGATGGGTTTGGCCGGAACCCCGCCCACCACCGTGAACGGCGCGACATCCCTGGTCACCACCGAGCCCGCGGCCACCACCGCGCCGTCGCCGATAACGATGCCTTTTTTCAAAAGCGTGTGCTGGCCAATCCAGACGTCATGCCCGATCACGATGGAGGCCGTCTCCCGGTCGTCATAAGGACAGGGACGGTATTTTCCAGGGGCCTCGGCAATGGCCCGTTCAAAGATGGCCGCCGCTTCCGGCCGGTAGGCGAAGGGCGAAGTGGAAATAAAATGCGCCGGATGCTCGGACTGGAAGACCGATATGGCATGGGCAAAAGAGCAATAACGCCCGGCCTTGGTCTCCGGCGGCAGAGTGGACTGGGAATAGGAAAAAGCTCCCATGCTCCACAAGGAGCCGTCGGTAATGAACAGGCTGAACGGCTCCAGACGGATATCCTCGATCATGGTCAGCCTGGCGTCCCTCTCCCGGCCCGGCCCGCCGCGCCAGACAAAGTCAATGCCCCTAGCGGCAAAAAAATCGCCCACCGCGCTGTACGGCAAGGTCAACACAAGGCACCTCCAACCACTTTTCAATGCTTGGCAAAATCTCCAAGGCGCATTATGCTCCCAAATCCGCACAATCTCAAAAGGAAACTTTGATGAGCAACGAACCGGATAAAATTATCTATTCCATGATTCGCGTGTCCAAACGGCACGGGCAGAAGGAAGTGCTCAAGGATATCTCCCTGTCCTATTTTTACGGCGCCAAGATCGGGGTACTCGGCCTGAACGGTTCCGGCAAAAGTTCCCTGCTCAAGATCCTGGCCGGCGTGGACCAGAGTTTCGACGGCAAGACCGTACTGGCCCCCGGCCACAGCCTCGGCTACCTGGAGCAAGAACCATTAGTGGACGAAACGCGCAGCGTGCGCGAAGTGGTGCAGGAAGGAGCCGCCGAACTCCTGAAGATCCGCGACGAATACGAGGCCATCAACGCCCGTTTCGCCGAACCCATGGAACCAGAGACCATGGATGCCCTCATCGCCCGCCAGGGTGAAGTGCAGGAGCTCATGGACAGTAAAGGCATCTGGGATCTGGATGCCCGCCTGGACATGGCCATGGAGGCGCTGCGCTGCCCGCCGCCGGATACCCAAATTTCAGTCATCTCCGGCGGCGAACGCCGCCGGGTGGCCCTCTGCCGCCTGCTCCTGCAAAACCCCGACATCCTGCTCCTGGACGAACCCACCAACCACCTGGACGCCGAATCCGTGGCCTGGCTGGAGCGCTACCTCCGGGACTTCCCCGGCACGGTCATCGCCGTGACCCATGACCGCTACTTCCTGGACAACGTGGCCGGCTGGATCCTGGAACTGGACCGCGGGCGGGGCATCCCCTGGAAGGGCAACTACTCTTCCTGGCTGGAGCAGAAGGAAAAGCGCCTGGCCAACGAAGAGAAGACCGAAGCCGAACGCCAGAAAACCCTGCGCCGCGAGTTGGAATGGATCCGCATGGCCCCCAAGGGCCGCCACGCCAAAAGCAAGGCCAGGATCAACGCTTACGAAGCCATGCTTTCCCACGAATCCGAACGTCTGGCTCCGGACCTGGAAATATATATCCCGCCAGGCCCGCGCCTGGGGAGCCTGGTAGCCGAGGCCGTCCAGGTACACAAATCCCTGGGCGACAAACTGCTCATCGAGGACATGAATTTCATCCTCCAGCCGGGAGCCATCGTGGGGATCATCGGCCCTAACGGGGCGGGCAAAACCACCTTGTTCAAGATGCTGGCCGGACTGGACAAGCCTGATGCCGGAAACCTGCGTCTGGGCGAAAGCGTGAAATTTTCCTGGGTGGACCAGGGGCGCGAAAGCCTCACTCCCGGAAAAACCGTCTATGAACTCATCAGCGAAGGCTATGACACCATCCGGCTGGGCAGCCGGGAAATCAACTCCCGCGCCTATTGCTCCCGTTTCAACCTCCAGGGCGCGGATCAACAGAAAAAGGTCGATACCCTCTCCGGAGGCGAGCGCAACCGCGTGCACCTGGCCCGCACCCTCAAATCCGGGGCCAACCTCCTCCTCCTGGACGAACCAACCAATGACCTGGATGTGAACACCATGCGCGCCCTGGAGGATGGGCTGGAAAACTTCGCCGGCTGCATCATGGTCATCAGCCACGACCGCTGGTTCCTGGACCGCATCGCCACGCATATACTGGCATTTGAAGGCGATTCCAGGGTGACCTTCTTTGACGGCAATTACAGCGAATACGAAGCGGATCGCAAAAAACGCCTAGGCAAAGACGCGGACCAGCCGCAGCGGATTAAATTCAGAAAGCTGACCAGATAACGGACACGGTGCTCAACAGACGCTACAATACCCCAATAATGCCCAAATTAAAATTCGTCAAAATAAGTCCGGGCGGCAATCCCACCCTCCTGCTGGAGGCCGCGCAGGTGGATGCTAAAAGGCGGGCGGCCGTGGCCGCCGCCATCATGCATCCCCTGCACTTGGGAGCGGAGCAGGCAGGTTTCATGGACTGCCGTTCCGCCCTGCCCGGCCTGGAGATGATGGGCAAAGAATTTTGCCTGAACGCCACCCGCGCCCTAGCCTATGAACTGTGGCGGCAAGGGCGTCTTCTGCCTTTGGAGCGCACGGCGGATCTCTACGGGCTGGTCAGTACCTCCGGCCTGGAAGGTCCGGTGCAAATCAGGGTGCGGGACGGAAGAAGAGGCTGGCAGGCAGCCGGAGGCACGCCGGAAGAGGCGGACTCCCCCAAGGAATGTTACCTGAGTCTGGATCTGCCCTGGGAGCTGGAAAAAGCTCCGGCCCCCGAAGACGGCCTGGCCCTGGTGCGTCTGCCGGGCATTGTCCACCTGCTGGTGGAGGAAAAAAAACATCCTCCAGGCCGGGATCTTTTCCAGGCCGCCCTGTCCTTGATGGAACGTTTAGAATTGCTGGCAGAGGCGGCCTGCGGGGTGATCTGGCACCGTCCCTGGGATATGCCGGAGACGGAAGCGGGGGGGATCTGCCTGGACATGACTCCCCTGGTGCGGGTGGCGGCCACCGGGAGCCTCACGGCGGAAAGCGCCTGCGGTTCAGGGGCTTTGGCTCTGGCCCTGGCCCTGGCCCCGGCGGAAAAAAGCTGCCTCCTGCTGGCCCGGCAGCCCAGCGGGGAATTTTTGCGCCTGTACCTGAATTCCTGGCGTCCAGGGGATAAAACCCGCCAAGCCGAGGTCGGGGGAGAGGTGCGGTTTATCGCCGAGGGGCGGTGTCGGCTATAGGGCCGCGCTCAATACAGGCAAAGGCGTTATGCGGATGGATTGATTCCAGGCTTTCCACCTCCACCCGAAACCAGGAGATCCTGGGGTGGGCTTCCAGGGCGCGGGCCGCGTTGCGCACCACATCTTCCACAAAGCAGGGGTTGGCGAAAGAACGTTCGGTCACGTATTTTTCATCCTCGCGCTTGAGTACCGGATAAACCGGGCTGGAGGCCGAGGCCTCGGCGATATCAACAAATTCCTCGATCCAGGCAAAACCGCTCATGCGCAATTGCATACGCACCAAGGCGCGCTGGGCGTGGGCGCCTTCATCGCTGATAGCCTTGGAGCAGGGGCAGACCGTCATCACCGGCACCTCCAAATCCAGGCGCAGGCTGAAGCCGTCACCGGCCAGTTCGCCGGCCAGGGCGCAATCATAACCGGCCTCCCCCTGCGCCCCGCTAACCGGCGCGCTTTTACGCAGAAAATAGGTGAAACGGAAGCAGGCGTAAGCCCGACGAGCCTCAAGGCGGGCCTTGATGTCCTGAAGCAACCGCCTGAAGCTGGGGTAGCTGAGTTCCTCGTTCCAGTCTTCCAAGGCCTCAAGAAAACGGCTCATGTGCGTGCCCTTGAAGGCCGCCGGCAGATCCACTCCCAGGTCCGCCAGGGCCACGCTATGCTGGCGGCCGTTGGCCCGATCTTCCACCACCAGAGGCAGACGCAGGTTGTTCACGCCCACCCGGTCAATTTCCATAGCCACCTGAGCCGGACTATTCTGAATATCCTGCATGGAAGATTCCATCCATGACCTTATTCCAGGCCGTGCCCGGTGGTGGCCAAATTCAGTTGCCCGTGCTTGACCCCCTTGGTGGAGATGAGCCGCTGGGCCAGGCCACGCAAGGCGCTGACTCTCCCTTTGAGAATCAGGGTTTCCAGACAGTTGTCATGGTCCAGGTGCACATGCAGGGAGGCGATGATACAGGCGTGAAAATCGTGCTGAATGGCCGTGAGACGCCGGGAAAGATCCCCCTCGTGATGATCAAAGACCAGGATCAGGCTCCCGGCTACTTCTTTGCCCTCATCCTCCCAATCTTCCCGCACCAGGCTGCCCCGGATCAAATCCCGGATGGCTTCGGATCTGGTCTGGTAACCCCGTTGAAGGCACAGGGCGTCAAACTGCCGCAACAGCCCTTCCTCCAATGACACCCCAAAACGCGCGATATTGCTCATGTAATCTCCCACAGATTGATCTCCGCGAAGGCCGGAGCGGACACGGAAGCCGCGAGACCTGCCCGGCCTTCCTCCGCCGGCATGGCCGCCCGTCCGCTATGCGCCTTGACCGAACTATAACCGCGCCGGCACATGGCGGAAGCGAACTCCGCGTATACGTTCCGTCCGGGTTCCGCCAGCCAGGCCCGGCCGCCCGGCGCCAGGGCGTAATCCAATAAATCCAGCACCGGCCCGATGAAGCGGCGCTCATACATGATGTCGCCTCCCCAGATGAACTTGAAACTTTTGGGACGCAAAGCAGGGAAACGCCAATCCATCACCGCCCAGCAGGGCTGAGGAACCTTGTTCGCGCGCGCATTCATCCGGGCGAAATCCAGAGCGGCCTTCTCATAGTCCAAGGCCAGCACCCTGGCTCCCAGGCTTCCGGCCACCAGGGCGGTCAGGCCCAGGCCGCAACCCAGATCCAGGCAAAGGCGTCCGGCGATCTCCTTCCGGCGATCCCCCAGCCAGTCCGCCAGCACCAGCGAAGACGGCCAGACTTCCACCCAATAGGGAATACGCTCGTCTTCCTGAAATTCCTCGTCGGCCATGGCCTCCCAAAGCGATTCCAGGTCCGCCGGCCGAAGCAGCGTCCACTCCCGTCCGGCCGCCCGCACCCGCAAGCAAGCATGTTCTCCCATAATCCAAGCCCTTAACCCAATTCCCCCCCCAAGGCAAATTCAGGCAGGCGGCGGCAACGCGCCAGTTTGAACTTGGGCGCTGCCCCCGGTCCTCGCCCAAGGAACATGGCTACTTGGGTAACCTGATGATTAACGGGGATTGTGGGGAAGCCTCAAAAAAAGCAACCCGAGGCTCTACCCATGGAATCGCGATAACTTCAGACTTCGCCGGTTCTCCAGGCATTCATGGTAAAGCGCATCACCGCCAGCACCTCCTGAAGCCTGGGGAAAGCGGCCCAAAAACCGTCAGCCGCCTCTCCTTCCCAATCCAAATCCTCTTCCGTAAGCAGCCTTCTTCCAAGCTTACGCGCGCTTCCGGCGTAGCCGCGCTCTTCCAGGGCGGCGCACAGACCGCGCATACAGTAGTCCGGGGAGGAGGTAAACTGGCAGGCCCGGCTAAAAACGGCATGCGGAGGCCTGCCTTCCTGCCGGTCATTCAGGCGCAAGAACAAATCGCAGGCCCCGTCAAAGTCCTCTTCCTCCAAAAGGGCGCGCGCTTCCAAAAAATGGGGATCTCCCTGCCAATGGACGGGTTGCCGGGAAAAAATCAGTTCCGCCCGATCCCTCTGTCCGCCTTCCAGGCAAATCAGTCCGGCCCGGTGCGTCCAGCGCCGGGAGAGTTCTTCCTCCCCGGTAAGGCGGCACAACTCGGCCAGTCCCAAGGCCGCCTCGGAGTCCATGGGATCGTGCTTCAGGGCCAGGAGCAAATACTCCCGGGCCTGTTCCGTCCGCCCCCGCCGCAACAGGTTCAGGCCGGCGCGGCCGTACAGGAGAGGATGCGAATCCGCCTCCGGACTTTTGTCCAGGGCCGGAGGCGGATAAAACGGGGCCGCCGGCGCCTTGACCTTGCGCCGGACACGGGGCGCGGAGCGGATCTTTTCCAGGGATACCGCCAGGACCTTGGTGGAATAAGGACGGGACAAAACCACGGCCGCTCCCCAATCCTGCCTCTGACTAGCGGACCGCGCGTCCGTAGCCAGGCAAAGTACCGGCGGTATTGGGCCGTCACCCGGCAAGTCTTGCAGGGCGCGCAGAAAATCTTCCAGGGACATATCCGATACGGATTCGGCGCAGACGATAAAATCCAAAACCAAAGGAGCATCCGGGGCCCGGGCGTCCTGGATAATCCGCAAAGCTTCCATCCCGGAGCGGATGCTACGCTGGCGCTGTATGCCCACCCGGCGCAACGCCGCGCGATCCGCGTTCATTTCGTCGGCCAAGTCGGTCAGAAAAAGGACAAAACTTGTTCCGGCCTCCAAAGCATACTCCTGTCAGGGCGCAAATGGCAAAAGCACGGCCTTGCGTCCGCCTTTTCCGGCGCTGCCGGCTCCCTGTTCCCGGCGTTCCTCTTCTTCACCAACCCCCGGCTCGCCCCCTGTCCTGGCGACGCTCACCATCCGCAGGGAACGTATGGCCGCTGATTGATCCAGGGCGCGCGCCTGGGGCATTTCGTTCCCAGTCTTTTCAAAGGTGCTTCCACAGACCGGGCAGATCGGCAGGCGCAAACCGGTAAGGCGGGTCATTTGCCCATATCTGTTGTAACAGTTCGGACAAAACGGCCCCTGCCGTATATTCCCGGTAATCAGCCAGTAACAGTTGCCGTCAAAAACAAAATTCCGCTCCATGAACAAAACATCTTCATATTCGCGGACATTGGCCTTGAGAACGGCATTCTCCTCGCACAGGGCCACATAACGCTTCTGTAGCTCGCCAAGCTGCATGCGGGCCGCCTCGATATGCCCCCTGAAAAACAAATTGCTGATGACTTTGAATCTGTAATATTCAAGCATGCGGCGCTCCCCACTTCCATTGCTTTCACATACCCCTCTTTTCGGCCGGATGCGGGGAGTCTTTAGGGGAGGACGAGGAAGCGCGTCTATTGCTGGACTACGTCTCCAGAGACTTTTTTCCCCTGGAATTCGCCGGTCAGAGAGCGCAAAAAAGCCACGAGCAACTTGCGGTCGTTGACCGACACTTCCAGGCCGACAAGGTAAACGCCCATGATTTTTACGGCCTCGTCCAGACTGGTCGCCGTGCCGTCATGCAGGTACGGGGCGGTAAGCTCCACGTTGCGCAGGTTGGGAACCTTGAATTTGTGCGCGTCATACGCCCGCCCGGTGAAGGCCTTGAGCCCGGCATCCGATTCCTGAAGCGGGCCGCCACGGGCGGCGAAGTAATTTTCTTTCAGGTCCATGTATTCAAAGGTCTGCCCGCCCACGGATTTGCCCACATGGCAGGAAGAACAGCGATAGGCCTTGAAGCGCCTGTAGCCGTCCAGTTCCTCCCTGGTGATCGCCCCGTTATCTCCTTTGAGCCACTTGTCAAAACGGCTGTTGGGGGTAATCAAGGTCTTTTCATATTCACTGATGGCATCGGTGATATTTTTTCCGCTCCAGCCGCCGCCCTGCGCGGAAACAGGGTAAACCTCCAGGAACTCCTCCTGGAGAACGCTATCCTGGCGGAGCTTGCTGATGATTTCGTCCCAATCCTTGCTGCCCATTTCCACCGGGTTGAAGGGCGGGCCATCGGCCTGTTCCGCCAAGTCCGCGGCCCGGCCGTTCCAGAACTGCCTGACATTGAAAACAGCGTTAAATACCGAAGGAGCGTTGATATCGCCCAACTGTTTGCGCACCCCTTCGGAAAAACGCCGTCCGTCAGTTCCGCCTTTGTCCAGCATGTGGCAGGAGGCGCAGGAAACGCTGTTGTCCACGGAGAGACGCGCATCCTCAAACAGCTTTTTGCCCAGGGCGGCCTTGCGTAAATCCGCTGGCAAAGAATCCGGCATGGGCTGAAGCGGCTCGTTGCTCCGGTCCGGACTTGCCAGGCCGGTGGCATAGTGGGCGGCGCGGGTGGTTTTCACCCAATCCAGGATCAGTTCGCGCTGTTGCGAGGAAATTTTGCTGGACCAGTGGACTGCGGCAAACTTGGCCGGGGGCATGGTCTCATTGATCATGACCCATTCCATTTTGGCCAGGGTGGCTTCGTTCACCGGCCTGTCCATGGAGGTATCTCCGAATTCATCCCGCAAATCCATGGCCCGCAGGCCGTCTTTGTAATCCCGTTCAATGATCTGCTTGATGCCGGGGATGCTGGCGTAAAAGGGCAAGGCGTAATCCATGGTGTGACAAGCCATGCACCTGTCGCGCACCAGCGCGCCCACCTCTTGGAACTTGGACATGGGCGGAAGCCGCAAATCATCCGCGGCCCGCGTCTCTCCCTGAACCAGAAAAGACAGGGCCATCACCGCTACCATGACGCCGAGCATCACAAAGTTACGCCACATTGTATTCCAACCTTGCTGTGTGTGGTTCAGTTTTACAGGCTCTGTGGGAGTTTGGCAAGAAAAGCCCGTTTTTGAAAAATTAAAGCCTGGCGTATCCCAGAGGCCGGTTCAGAGTCAGCTCATCCCGTAGCCTCCACATTTCTTCCAGAAGCTCATCCAGACCGCCCCCTTCCGTGGCGGAGACGAAAAAAATCCGCCGTTTTTCCTTGGTCGCCCGAAAACGCAGGGCCTCAAGGGCTTCCGGGGATAAGAGGTCAATCTTGTTCACCGCCTCCACTTGGGGACGGACGGCCAAATCCGCGTCAAAGAGACGCAACTCTTCATTGACCAGAGCGAATCCCGCCCAAGGGTCATCCAGGTTCAGATCCTCGGCGCTCAGGAGATGCAGGAGAAAACGGGTTCTCTCCACATGTTTCAGGAAACGGTGCCCCAGCCCCCCTCCCCGGTGCGCGCCTTCCACCAAGCCTGGAATGTCCGCCAGAACCATACGCCGGTCAAGGTCTTCTTCATGGACGATCACCCCCAGGTTGGGGGCCAGGGTGGTAAATGGATAAGGGGCTATCTTGGGTCTGGCCGCGGACACCGCCGCGATAAAGGTGGATTTTCCGGCATTTGGCAGGCCGATGATGCCACAGTCGGCCAGGATTTTGAGTTCCAGGCGCAGACGCAGGAATTCTCCCTCTTCTCCGGGCTGGGCGAAACGCGGGGCCCGTTGGGTGGCGGTCTTGAAAAATTCGTTGCCCTTGCCGCCCCGGCCGCCCTTAGCCGCCAAAAACTCCGCCCCGGCCTCCGGGAGATCCGCCAAAAGATGTTCCTCATTGTCGGTAAGGGCGAAAATCTGCGCTCCCACAGGCAAATCCAGGATCAGATCCTCCCCCTTGCGCCCATGGCGCTGGGAGCCTTCGCCGGGACGCCCGTTTCCGGCCGCGTAATTGTGCTTCAACCGGAAGTCATACAGAGAAAGAAGCTTCGAGGAAGCCCGCAGAATGACGTCGCCGCCATCCCCTCCGTCGCCGCCGCTGGGGCCGCCAAAGGGCAAAAATTTCTCGCGGCGGAAAGCCACGCAACCCGCCCCGCCCCGTCCGCCTTGCAGGGTTATCTCCGCTTCGTCAATAAAACGCATACCGGTGTCTTGTTGTAAAAAAGAAGCGCCCGCTGAGACAGGAGCGCTCCGGATGAAAAAATCGTCAAAAGCAGGGTAGTTCAGGCCGCGGATTCCACCTGGAACGGGATCACATGCACCCTGGTCAGCACCCTTTTCTTGCGTGAAAATTTTTCAAAACGCACCGTCCCGTCACAGGTGGCGAAAATAGTGTAGTCGCGCCCCAGGCCCACATTTTTGCCAGGATGCACCACCGTGCCCACCTGGCGGACGATAATGCTCCCCGCCTGCACCGGCTGGCCGCCGAAGCGTTTGATGCCCCGCCGTTGCCCTTGGCTGTCCCGTCCGTTCCGGGAACTGCCTCCCGCTTTTTTATGCGCCATGATCCTGCTCCCGTTTCCGGCCGGTCCCGGCCGCGATGGATTTTATCTTAAGGGTGGTATATTTCTGGCGGTGCCCGGTGGTGCGAAAACTGTCATTACGCCGCCACTTCTTGAAAATGATCAACTTTTTGTCCTTGATATGCTCGACCACTTCGGCCAGAACCACCGCCCCTTCAATATACGGCCTGCCCAAGGCGAATTTTTTCCCGCCCAGGAGCAGCACCTTGTCCAACCGCACTTCCGCGCCGATTTCAACGGGCAACAGATCCACCCGAATCCGCCCGCCTTCCTCCACCCGGTACTGCCGGCAACCGTTTTCAACTATCGCGAACATTACAACCTTCCTTAACGCAAACCTGATTTAATCCGCGCCCCGCACGGCGACCAGACGGCTGGGATTCTAAAAAAGAGAAGGGATTATACCCACACGACAGGGGAAAGTCAAGCCCCCATCTTTGGCGGGAATGGCCAAATCCTGAAAAAATATTTCAATGGTGGTGGTGTTCCAGGTGCTCCCCCTTGGTGATGCGCCAAAACGCGGCACAGAGGATGAGCGCGAAATAGAAGAAAATCAACCCCACGCCCACCAGCCCCTGGGGGGTGGAATGCATGGCCCCTTCAAGCAATTCCAGGCCCCATTCCGCAAGGGTGGCAAAAAATTCAGCCATGACTTTTCTCCTTACAAAAATTTCTCTTTCTTTTTCCGGCCAAAGTCAAGGCGCAATTTCTTCCCGCCAGGACTTGCATACATCCACCCAGTCCCTGGCCCTGGACATGGCGAAAAGCTCCTCGCAATCAAGCTCCACCGCTGAATTGGCGCTGCCGCAGGCCGGAAAGACTGTGGCAAAGCGCTGTAAGGAGACATCCAAATAAACCTGGACCAGGGGATTGGGCAAATCAAAGGGACATACCCCGCCCACCCCGTGCCCGGTCTGGGCCAGAACCTCTTCCGCCCCGAGCATGGACGCCTTCAGCCCGAAGCGGGCCTTGAAAACGGCGCTGTCCACCCGGGCATCCCCGGCGGCCACCAGCAGGATGACCGGCATAAAAACAGCGCCCCCGGCATGGGGCGCGCTCTTGTCCCCACGGAAACAGAGGGTCTTGGCGATGCGCCGGCCTTCCACCCCCAGGGCCAGGGCCGCAAGCTCCACGGTGGCGCTGGAGGTCGGGAATTCCCGCACCGCGCCGCCCTTGCCCCAGTAATCGAGATATTTTCTAACGCTCTCCACCGACATAGCCAGTAACGCATAACCCAAAAGGGGCGTTTACTCAAGCCGTCCCTGATTCGCTGATTGCCTGCGCCCTGGAAAAAAGCTATAGAAATTTACCCAAAGACGACTGTAAGGAGCTGGATTATGGAATACGTTGCCATCGGCATATTGACGCTGGCGGTGCTCATCACGCTGGCGGGCATCAAATCCGTACCCCAGGGGTATGAATACACCGTGGAGCGTTTCGGCCGTTTTACCCATACGCTCAGGCCCGGGCTGAACATCATCGTGCCTTTCGTGGATCGCGTCGGGCGCAAGGTCAATATGATGGAAAGCCTGCTGGATGTGCCTTCGCAGGAGGTAATCACCAGAGATAACGCCATGGTCCGGGTGGACGGCGTGATCTTCTTCCAGGTCCTGCAGGCAGAAAAGGCCTCTTATGAGGTAAGCGCCCTGGAATACTCCATCTTAAACCTGAGCATCACCAATATCCGCACGGTCATGGGTTCCATGGATCTGGACGAACTGCTTTCCAAGCGCGACGACATCAATGCCCGGCTGTTGGCGGTCATTGACGAAGCCACTCACCCCTGGGGGGTCAAGGTGACCAGGGTGGAGATCAAGGATATTACCCCGCCCCGTGACCTAGTGGATTCCATGGCCAGACAGATGAAGGCCGAACGCGACAAACGCGCCGCCGTGCTGGAGGCGGAAGGGCACAAACAGTCCGCCATTCTCAAGGCTGAAGGTCTGAAGCAGGCGGCCATCCTCAAGGCCGAAGGGGAAAGAGAGGCGGCCTACCGCGAAGCCGAGGCCAGGGAACGAGCGGCCGAAGCCGAAGCCGCCGCCACCACCATGGTCTCTGAGGCCATCGCCAAGGGAAACATCAACGCCATCAATTACTTTGTGGCCCAGAAATATGTCGAATCCCTGATGGCCCTGGCCCAGGCCCCCAACCAGAAGGTGCTGCTCATGCCCATGGAGAGCTCTTCTCTCCTGGGCTCTCTGGCCGGCATCGCGGAACTGTTTCAGGGACAGAACCAGCCCGCGCGGAACCCTAAGGCGGATTAGCTTATGGACATAAGCTTTCCCCTGGATCCGGCCTGGTGGAACTGGTATCTGGCCGGGATCGTCCTCATGGGGCTGGAAATCCTGCTGCCCGGCGTCTTTCTGCTCTGGTTCGGGACAGGAGCGCTCCTTACCGGCCTGATCCTACAGGCAAGCGGCGGCTTTGCCTGGACCTGGCAACTGTTGCTCTGCGCCGCCCTCTCCCTGCTCTCCATACTTCTGGGCTGCCGGCTGATCCGCAAGGCCGGATCCTCCCCCGACAGCACCCTCAACCGCCGCCTGAACAGCTACCTCGGCCGCCAGGCCGTTCTTGACGAACCCCTGACCAATGGGCAGGGACGGGTAAAACTGGACGGAATCTGGTGGCTGGTCAAAGGGCCGGATCTGCCGGCCGGAACCATCGTGGTGGTGACCGGGGCGAAAGATTCCCGCCTGATTCTGGCCAGGGCCGAAACCTGAATATGCGCGTCCCGCCTCCTGCCCCTGAACCGCGCCGCGCCCCGGATACCTTTGACGCCATAGTGGCCGGAGGAGGACACGCCGGGTGCGAGGCCACCCTGGCCATGGCCCGTCTCGGTCTCAAAGTTCTGCTCATCAGCAGTAACCTGGAACGCATCGGCTATCTCTCCTGTAATCCATCCATCGGTGGAGTCGGCAAAGGAAATATAGTCCGTGAAATAGACTCCCTGGGCGGCATGATGGGGCGATGGGCCGACGCCGCCGGCTTACAGTTCCGCATGCTCAACACCGGAGCAGGCCCAGCGGTGCAGGCCCCGCGCGCCCAAATTGACCGGAAGGCCTACCTGGGCGCGGTTCAGCAGGCTATCTTCGGGCATCCCAATATCTGGGTGATCCAGGATTTTCTGGCTGCTCCCCTGTTGCGCCGTGGCAGAGTCAGCGGGACCAGGACTGAGTTTGGCCGGGAATTTTCCTGCCGCGCCCTGCTCCTGGCTCTGGGCACCTTTGTCGGAGGTATGCTGCACATTGGCAAAAAACGCTTTCCCGGCGGCCGCCTGGGAGATGCGCCCGCAGGGAGGATCCGCCGATCTTTGCGCGATTTGGGGCTCAGCCTGGACCGCTTCGTGACCGGAACCACCCCGCGCCTGGCCAGGGATTCCGTTGATTTTTCCAGCATGGAACCTCAACCAGCCGATGACCCGCCGCCCCGGTTCAGCTTTTACGGCCCCCCGCCGCCCTTGCCCCAGCTCCCCTGCCATCTGACCTGGAGCACGCCTGAAAGCCACCAGTACATTGCTGAAAACCTGCTCCTTTCCCCGCTGTATGACGGAAGCCTCACCCACCCCGGCCCGCGTTACTGCCTGGCCATTGAAGACAAGGTTTTTCTCTTCCCGCAGCGCCCCAGGCACCAGATTTTTGTGGAGCCGGAAGGCGTGGACAGCCAGGAGGTTTACCCCAACGGCATCCATACCGGGATGCCCTTGAGGATACAAAAAGCCTTTCTATCCATGGTTCCGGGGCTGGAAAGACACCATATCATCCGCCCAGGCTATCTGGTGGAATACGATTACCTGCCGCCCACCCAGCTTGCCCCCTCACTGGAAGTGAAGGCCGTGCCCGGACTATGGTCCGCCGGACAGCTTAACGGCAGTTCCGGCTATGAAGAGGCCGCCGGGCAAGGGCTCTGGGCTGGACTGAACATCTTCTGCTCCTTGACAGGGCGACCGGCCTTTATGCCGGAACGCCGCCAGGCTTACCTGGCCGTCATGGTGGACGACCTGACGACCAAGGGCATCCACGAACCCTACCGCATGTTCACCTCCAGGGCCGAACACCGCTTGTCGCTCCGGCACAGCAACGCCGATGAGCGCCTCACCCCCCTTGGCCGCGAACTCGGCCTGATCCCGGACGCGGACTGGCGCGCACACGAAACCAGGCGCGGCAAAAAAGAGAAACTGCTGCAAGAGCTTGCCGCCCGCGAGGTCAGGCCGGATGCCGCCGGCCGGGCCGCTTTTGAAGAACTTGGAGAGAGCCTGCCCGGAAAAAATATCAGCCTGGCGGAGCTCTTGCGCCGGCCGGGCATGAACAGCGCCAAGATCGCCCGTTTATGGCCGGATATTATGGAGTACGACCCGGAATGCCGTAATGAGGCCGAAAGCGCCCTGCTCTATGCCGGATACCTGAAACGGGAAGAGGAACTGGCCGCCCGCCAGAGCGAATTAGAACTGGTGCGCATCGGCGAAGTGGATTACACTCAGGTGCATGGGTTGAGCCGTGAAGCTGTGGAAAAGCTCGCGGCCGTCCGGCCGCGCACACTTGGGCAGGCCGGGCGTATCCCCGGAGTCACCCCGGCGGCCTTAAATTGTGTTGAAATCCATCTCAAAAAGACCACTACGCAAAGAATATGATCCTCTATACCGGCGCCGTTCTGGCCATCCTGCTCCTGGTCCTCTTTTTCCGCCTGCGCTGCAAAAAAGACGCTTTCGCTCCGTTCGGGCAGGCGAACTCCGAGGAAAACATACGCCAGATTCTGCGCCAAGCGATAAAGGAGCGCAGCCTTTTTGAATTACATCCGCATCTCGGCGATGGACGGCGTACCCCCTTACTGCGCTGTATCCCGGAACGCCTGCGCCCGGACGGACTAATCCTGGAAAGCGACTGGCCGGAAGAGCAGGCCGCCGCCCTGGTCGGCCAAAAGGCCGGTTGCTATTTCACCCTCTCCCGCGGACAGCGGAAAGTTCTCTATTATGCCTTTGTCACTTGCATCCAGAGGCTGGAAACCGAGGACCACGGATGCAGCCTGGTTTTAAGCCTGCCCCTCCGTCTGGAAAACAGACGCAAACGCTCCTTCCTACGGATGCCGCCCACCAAGGAATACCTGACGGGCGCGGCCCTCTGGGCCGCGGACAGCATGCCGGAAACGGACAAATTCCCCATGCCCCGTAGTTGGCCCAAGGCGGCTCTGATCGTCATATCTGAAAAAGACACAGGCCGGGCCGAATTCAAGGCCGAAGAATTCATCCTGGACAACCTTTCCGCCGGGGGATGCAAACTGCACATCCCCCGGCGGCACCTGCCTCCAGGCTGGGCACAGCCGCTTTCCCTGAAGGAACTGATGCTCTTTCTGGAACTTATGGACCCGGATACCCGGAAAAAACTGCGTTTTTGGCTGCATTGCCGGATAAGCTACCTGACGGAACTGAAAGAAAGAATGGAAGCCGGGTTGCAATTCGTATCCTGGGGAAAAGAGAACGGCGGAGATGTGGAGGCAATGGAGCGCATACACTGGCTGAACCTGGCGCAGGACGAAGGCGTGCCCATGCTGGCGGCCTGGATCCAGCGCCGGAACATTGAAGAGGAGGCTAGTTAATTGGACAGCGATTCTGGAAGTGGCGGAATTTTCAGCAGATTAAGCCGGATCTTCACAGGCAGGAATTCCGACCAAGTGGAAAAAGCCATAATTGAAGCCAGCCAGGAAGGAGAACTGGAAGCGGCGGAAGGTTCCATGCTGCTGAATATCCTCCGTCTGGACGACATGACGGTGGAAGATATCATGACTCCTCGCGCGGACATCCAGGGGGTGGAAGCCGGCTCCAGCGTGGCTGAGGCCATAGAGCGCATCCTGGAATGCGGACATTCCAGGATGCCCGTTTACCAAGATAACCGCGACAACATCGTGGGCGTGGTCCACGCCAAGGACCTCCTGAGCGCCTCCAGGCACCCGGACAAGACCGGGCAGCCGGTCACGGAAGTCATGCTCCAGCCATTTTTCGTTCCTGAAACCAAAGACGCCATGGCCCTGCTCAATGAGTTCAAGGCGCGTAAAACCCACATGGCTATCATCCTGGATGAATACGGGGGAACCTCCGGCCTAATCACCATCGAGGATGTGCTGGAAGAGATCGTCGGCGACATCGAGGATGAACACGATGCCCCCAAGGCCGTGGAAATATTGCCGCTGGAAGACGGCAGCGTCAGGCTCTCCGGGCGGGCCGACCTGGAAGATATCAACTCCGCCCTGCGCCTTAATCTGGAGTCCGACGAAGTAGATACCATCGGCGGTCTGCTTTCGCATATTGCCGGACGCCTGCCCTTGACCGGAGAAAGCTTTACCCTGGAAGGCATGCTCTTTACGGTGGAAAAGGCGGATCGCCGGCGGGTATATAGCGTGCTGGTCACCAAACCCGGCTGAGATGCGCGGCACAGGAACAAGGGCCAGCGCCGTGGTCCGGGCTTTCAGTTTCAACGGCAGAGAAATGCTGTACATACTAGCGGGCGGCCTAGGATTTTTTATGGGTTTTCCCAACAGTCTCGCGCAGATCCCCCCCCTAGTCCTGCTTTTTCCCCTCTGCCTGGCCGCCCTGGCGCTGACAGCGGAAAACACGGGCAGGGCCGTTGCCGGATCAGTTTGCGTCTTTCTTCTGGGAGGGCTGCTGGCCACCTACTGGCTAGTTTATCCCCTGGTCAACTTCGGACGGGTCCCCTTCCCCCTAGCCTTTATCTTCGTCATTCTCCTGGGATGCTTTCTCTCTATTTACCATGTATCTTTCGCGCTCTTGCTGCGTTTTTTCGCCTCCCGCCTGCCCCCGGTCCTGGTCCTGTTGGCCGGGGGCCTAAGCTGGGGGGCGCTGGAACTGGCCCGTGGCTGGCTGTTTACCGGGGTCACCTGGCACTGCCTGTCCAGCGCCATGATCGCCTGGCCGCTACTGGCCCAGGGAGCTTCTCTGGCCGGCATGTTCGGGCTTTCCTCCCTGTACGCCCTCATCGCCCTGACCTCGCTCCCTGTCGTGCTGCGCCGCCACTGGCCCGGCCGGGCTCCCTGCCGCCTGGAACTTTTGGGACCGCCTGCCGTCGGTGTATTGCTCTTTGCCGCCCTGCTGTTTTACGGGGCCGGGCGTCTGCTGGAGGAAAATCAAGGCCCCCCGGTAATCCTGGCTCAGGTTCAGGGCAATATTGACCAGTCCCAAAAATGGAATCCGGACAGGCAGGCTGAAACGGTCCGGCATTATATCAGTCTTTCGGAAAAAGTCCTGACCATGGCGGAAAACAGCTTCGGCCGCCAGGCGGATTTGCTGGTATGGCCGGAAACCGCCATGCCCTTTTTCTTCCAGCCCGGACAACGGCTGAACGCCCTGCTCAGCGAGCTCGCCCTGCACCGCCGTATCCCCCTACTCTTCGGGGCTCCGGGGCAGGGTGAAGGAGTGGATCCGGAAAGCTACAACCGGGTCTGGCTCCTTGACGAAGCCGGGCGCTATGCCGGACACTATGACAAAGAGCACCTGGTGCCCTTCGGAGAATATATTCCCAGGGGCCTGTACGTGCCATTTGCCAGTGAATTTTTGCAAGGGTGGGGATTTTCTCCCGGCCGCGACCAACGGCCCTTGCGCCAGGGTTCTCTTTCTCTGGGTCTCCTGATATGCTATGAAAGCATTTTTCCGGAACTGGCCCAGGCCAGGGTTGCCTCCGGGGCCAACCTTCTGGTAAACGTGAGCAACGATGCCTGGTTCGCGGATAGTCCCGCGCCCTGGCAGCACTTGCAGCTCGCTGCCATGCGGGCGGTGGAGCAGGGCCGCTACATGCTGCGATCCACCAATACCGGCGCCAGCGCCCTGATTACGCCCACCGGAAGAATCAATGACGCCGGCCCCTTGTTCAAGGATTACCATAGCGCTCATCAGGCCTGGTTGCAGGAAGAAAAGACTTTTTTTCACCGCAATTATGCTGAAATCACCGGACTGACCGCCTGCGCGCCCTTGCTGTTCATCATCGCGACCCTTCTCCGGCCGGAAAAGGACAAGAGGAGCGCCCAACCCCACAAAGGATAACCATGCGACAATTCAGCGAATTAAAAAGCCAAGCCCAGGAATTGGCGGAAAAATCCCAAACCCTGTGGAGGCGGCTTTGACCTGGAAAAAAAAACACGCCGCCTGGACGATATAAACCAGCAGATCTCCGTCCCGGAGGCCTGGAATGAGCCGGACAAACTTACCCCGATCCTGCGGGAGAAAAGCCTGCTGGAAAATGAACTAGCCCGCCTGAAGGAAATGGACGCGGCCCGGCGGGAGGCGGAAGAGTGGCTTTTGCTGGCCGGAGAGGAAGAAAGCGCGGAAGCCCTGGAAGCCCTGGAGGCAAGCCTCGGGCATTTCGGGGAATTGCTGGAAAAAAACGAGCTCCGAGTGCTCCTTGGCCGGGAAGGAGACGGACAGGGGGCCATCCTGGAAATACACCCAGGGGCCGGGGGAACCGAGGCCCAGGACTGGGCGGAGATGCTTGAGCGCATGTATATGCGCTGGGCGGAAAGCCGGAATTTTGCAGTGGAATGCCTGGACTATCTGGCCGGAGACGAGGCCGGGATAAAAAGCGTCACCCTGCGGGTGCGCGGGGAAAACGCCTACGGGTTCCTCAAAAACGAAAAGGGCATCCACCGCCTGATCCGCATCTCCCCTTTTGATTCCAGCGGGCGGCGGCATACCTCCTTTGCCTCGGTGGATGTTCTTCCGGACGTGGGCGACAACATCCGCATCGAGATCAACGATAAGGATCTGCGCGTGGATGTCTTCAGAGCCGGCGGCGCCGGAGGGCAGCATGTGAACCGCACCAACTCCGCCGTGCGTATCACCCATCTGCCGACCGGCGTGGTGGCGCAGTGCCAGGATGAAAAATCCCAGCACCAGAACCGCGACCTGGCCATGAGCATCCTCAAGGCCAAGCTTTACGCCCTGGAACTGAAAAAACGCGAAGAAGCGCAGCAGGCCAGCTACCAGAACAAGGAAGCCATCAATTTCGGCAGCCAGATCCGCACCTATACCATGCAGCCTTACCAACTGGTCAAGGATCACCGCTCTGGCTCGGAGATCACCGATGTGGGGGCCGTGCTCGACGGAAAACTGGACAAACTCATAAGAGACAACTTGCTCTATGCCCAATGAATTCCAGACGGAAAAACATCTCTTGCGGGAGATCCGGAAAATCTCCGAAAAGTTGCGCGAGCACCTCTCCTCCATGCCGGGGGAGCCGGCGCTGGCGGCGGCTGAACCCATGCTCCTGGCCCGCCTGATCCCCGGAATCACCCCGGAAAAATGGGCCGGGTTGGCCCGCAAGCACAACCTGCGCTCATGGATCCTCCTGCCCTTGCGCCCCGAGGCGGAAGCTCCCAAGGCGGATCTCTCCGCCCTCCTGGTGCGGCCGGAAGAAAAACAATTTCTGTTTCAGTCCGCTCCCGCCCGTAAAAGAAAAACGCTCTGACCCTATTTACAGATGGAGATAAATATATGTCCGACAAAGCGACTTTGAGCATCTCCGTGCTCAGTGGTAAAGGCGGGGCCGGGAAAAGCAACCTGGCCCTGAACCTGGCCCTGGCTCTGACCTTGAAAAAAAAACAAACCCTGCTCGTTGACTGCGACCTGGGACTGGCCAACCTGGACGTGTTGCTGGGGCTGACCCCGAACGCCAATATCCAGAGTCTCGCCCGCCCGGAGGTGCGAGCGGAAGATTTGGTCATACGCGTGCCTCCGGGGTTGCTTCTGCTGCCGGCAAATTCAGGCCTGCTGAGTCAATCCGGAGATAGCGCCCTCCCGTCCATGCTGGCTGATAAACTGGATCCGCTGGCGCGGCGCCATGACTTTGTCATCCTGGATGTGGGGGCTGGCATCGCCGCCCCTGTCCTCAGCTTCGGAGCCATGACCATGGTGCGCCTCCTCGTGCTCACCCCTGAACCTACCTCCCTCACGGATTGTTATGCCCTGATCAAGGTTTTGTCCGCGAAACACGGAATCAAGGACTATTTTATCCTGGTCAATCAGGCCAGTTCCGCCAAAGAAGGAGAGCAAAGCTTTCAGCGTCTGCGGGAAGCCTGCTCGCGTTTTCTGAGCCTTTCCCCCACCCTGCTCGGGCATGTGCGCAACGATACCAAGGTGACGGAGGCGGTGCGCAGGCAGAAACCCGCACTCACGGAGTTTCCTTCTTCCAAGTTCTCCGCCGATATCATGGAGGTAGCGGAAAAGATCCTGAACCTGCGGCGGAACCTTCCCGCCGGCATGGCCGGACGGCCTCCTCTGTCCCTGACGGATAAAAAATAAAAACCGCCATGCCCACTCCAGCGCTTTTTCTGGATCGGGACGGCGTGATCAATATTGATCGCGGCTATGTCCACCGCCGGGAGGATTTCATCTTTGTGGAGGGCATCTTTGAACTGGCCCGGGCCGCCCGCCAGGCCGGACGTCTGGTGATCGTGGCGACCAACCAATCGGGCATAGGCCGCGGCCTATACAGTGAAAAGGATTTTCTCCGGCTGATGGACTGGGTTAAGGATGAATTTCTGGTCCGGGGGGCGGATCTGGACGCCGTCTATTACTGCCCCTTCCACCCGGAGCACGGGCTGGGCGCATACCGGCGGGAAAGCCCGGAACGCAAACCCGCTCCGGGGATGCTGCTGCGCGCCGCTCACGAGCACGGCCTGGACCTCGCCCGTTCCCTGCTCCTGGGAGATGCGCTTTCAGATATGCGGGCCGGGCGCGCCGCCGGAATCGGCAGGCTATTTTTCCTCCGTCAGGATGGAGGGGAAGTCCCCGGCCTTCCGGCAGGCGCGCTCCCGGTTCGCGATGTCCGGGAAATCATTCCTTTCTGCGCCCTCGAAGACTGAAGGATAAACGGCATGAACAACGCCGCCCGCTGCGTATTATGCGGAAATAAGCCAACGTCTCGCAGCGAGGGGCACGCAAAGGCTAAAAGCCATTGGCAAAGCCGGTTACTGGGCTACTCGTTGAGAAATTCTTTTAATTCCTTGCCGGACCTGAAAAAAGGCAGCTTTTTGGGGGCAACTTCCACCATTTTGCCGGTCTTGGGGTTGCGCCCGGAATACCCGGCATAATGCTTGACCTTGAAACTGCCCATCCCCCGGATCTCCACCCTGTTGCCCGCGACCAAGGCGGCCTTCATCTGGTCAAAAAAAGTTTCCACCACCACAACGGCGTCTTCATTGGACAGGGCATTTTCATCGGCAACGGCTTTAATCAATTCGCTTTTATTCACAAACCCTCCCCCAGCCGAAACAAAAATATGTTACGCAAGCGATTTTTAGCTAATTTGCCGTAATTCAAAATAAAAATCAATAGCCGACAGCGGAGGAAGCCGTCACAAAATTATTTTGAGCGCTTTAAGGATTCCTGGTATATCTGCCTGGATCGCGCTTCAAGGGGACTGTATGGACGGGCGGCGGGAAAACACGGTCATCGGGCTGGATCCAGGCTCGCGAAAAACAGGCTGGGGAGTGCTCCGCGAACAATCCGGGGTTATCAGCCTGCTTAACTGCGGGGTCATCCGCCCCAAGGCCGCGGATTTCTCATCCAGGCTTGGAGAAATCTGCTCCGAGCTAAGCCGCATCCTGCAAGAATTTCAGCCAGCTGAGGCCGCCATAGAAAATCTCTTCACCTGCAAAAATATCGCCAGCGCTCTCAAGTTGGGGCAGGCCAGAGGAGCGGCTGTCGGGATATGCTCTTCCATGGCCGTCCAGGTCTTTGACTATGAACCCTCCCTAATCAAAAAAAACCTCACCGGCAACGGGCGGGCCGAAAAAGGCCAGGTCAGCTTCATGGTGGGGCGTCTGTTGGGGGTGAAAGAAAGCTGGGCGGAAGACGCCGGAGATGCCCTGGCTGCCGCCATCTGTCACCTGAATATGCGGCGGGTGCGCAAATTTAATATTTAGCCGGGGTAGCGTTCATATATCAGCGCGATGACATCCTTGGCCTCAAAAAAGCACTCCACCAGTTCCGGATCAAAATGTTCCCCAGACTCTTTCCAAAGGGTTTCCATGGCCTGATCCCAGGTAAAAGGAACCTTGTAGCAACGTGGAGAAACCAACGCGTCAAAAACATCCGCCAGGGCGGTCACTCTGGCGGACAAGGGGATGTCCGCCCCGGCCAGGGGTTTGCCTTCCGGCATAACCGGGTAGCCCTGGCCGTTCCATTTCTGGTGGTGGTGGTGGATGACCTCTGTAGCCAAATCGCTTATATCCTGCGGTTCGGCGGAAAATAACCCCGCCCCCAGAACCGCGTGTTTGCGCATGATCTCAAGTTCGTCATCCGTGAGTTTGCCGGGGGTTTTAAGAATCTCTTCCGGGATGCCCGTCTTGCCCAGATCATGCAGCATGGCGGCCAGACGCAGCCGGACGCGATAATGGCTCCGCGCCGCATGCGGCTCCGCGCGCCTTTCCGCCCAGCGCTGGTATATCTCGGAGGCCACGGCCCCCACCCTTTGGGCATGGGCCTCGGTCTCCGCGGGGTCGCGCATCATGACCATACCCATAAGCCGGGAAATATTCCGCCGCACATTACGGCTAATCTCCAGGTAAGCGGCGGCCTTGCTCACCAGCATCTCCACCTCTTCGCGCATATTTTCGGTAAAGGGGCGCGGGGTATTTCCGTCCGGCGCCAGGCTGTTAATGAGCTCGGCCACCCCCAGGAGATCGCGCTTGTGGTTGAAGACAGGCACCGCGAGAACAGATTGGGTTATGTATCCGGTTTTCCGGTCCAAGCTGTCATTAAAAGCGCAAGGCGCATCCGGACCGAGCTTGCGCACGTCCGGCAAGTTCATGGAGACGCCGGATAAGGCCACTTGGCCGACAATGGAATCCGGGGAGCGGAGCAGGCGCAGATTGGCATAGGCATACCGGTGGGCCGTATCCCGTGGAAAAAGAAAATCGTTGTGGGCACAGACAAAGACCATTTCCTCCCCTTCGCTCAGGTAGATATTCCCGGCTTCGGCGTTGGTCAGCGTCCTGGCCCCGGACAAAAGGCGATCCCAAACCGCGCCTTCTTCTTTTACATGGTTCAGGCTGTCAATGAAGCCGTCCAGCCAGACGCTCGGCAACGTGACCGGAACCGCGCCCCGGCCAACTGGGCAACGCATGCCCTCGCGCCCGACCACGGCATGCAGACCCTGGACGGCATATTCCTTCAAGGTCTCCTGCAAGGCATCCAAAGAGGGATCATCCTTATCCTGGGCGTGGTGCGCCAGGATCAAGGAATTCACCTTCTGTTCCAGGCACAAATCCACCCAGTCCTCCCAGGCGGAATGCCCCCAGCCCTTTTTATAGTCCAGGCGCGAGTAGGCGGCATCCACCAAGGCCACGGTCACACCCTGAAGCATGCCCGAAGTCTGGAGACGCACATCCTCATCCGTGGTGATCTCGTGATCTCCGGAATACAAAAAAACCTCTTCATCGGCAAAAACCTTGAAGGCTAGGCCGCCCCCTGGATGGTTGGCGGAAAAAACACGCACCAGAGCCTTTTTGTCGTCCCCGAGCTTAAACTCCAGTTCCGCGCCCGCCTCAATTAGGTGTATGCTGATGTTCGCCTGGAGAAGGGAAAAATGCACCGGGAAGGCCGTGCCGTCAAACCAGCGCTCCAAAAGATTGGGCTGCCAGGACGGAATATAAATATGCACATTCCAGTCTTTCAAATACATGGGCTTGAAAAAACTTAGGCCCAGCACATGGTCGGCATGGGCATGCGAGATGAACAGACGGCACTCGCCGCTGTCCGGAAGATCCCGGTTAATGGATTGCAAGCCCGTGCCCGCGTCAAAGACGAACAATTCCCCGGAGCCTAAACGCAGTTCAATGCACTGGGTATTAGCTCCGTAGTGCTTGTTGAAGGGATTGGGATTAGCCAGACTCCCCCGCACCCCTCTAAGGATAAAATCCATGCCGGTCTCCAGTTAAGAGCATTTCAGACTGCCTGCTGTCGCCTCTCGGCGGCATCATATCCGCCCCCGGCGGCTTATTCAAGAGACAAAAAAGAAGAATAAATTTAGTTAGTTGCCTTTTGGGAGTGAACACGCAAAAAGCCCCGCCCGCGCGATTGACAGGAAGCATGATATGATTGAAGTAAAGAGACATGGATTATCTTTTCCTACACCATAACTACCCGGCCCAGTTTCGCGCCCTGGCCATCCATCTGGCCAAAAACCCGGCCAACCGGGTGGTTTTCCTGGCCGAAGGGCAGCGCCGGGATGTCCGCCTGCCCGGAGTGCGGCTGGAGCTCCTGCGCGTGCCGGAAAGCTCGCCGCCTTCCCCCTATCTCCTGGAACGCGACGCCTCTCAAAGCCTGCGCCGGGCCGAAATTTTCGCATCGGCCATGCTCCGGCTACGCATAGAAGGCTTCAGGCCGAAAGCCATTTACTACCACGGCGCCTGGGGGTGCGGCTTCTTTTGCGCGGATATTTTCCCCAAGGCGCGCCGCCTGAACTATTGCGAATGGTTCTTCAACAAGACCCACCCCGATGATCTGAGCGAAAAGGTCGCCGAAGACCCCGGGGCGATGACGGGGAAGCAGGCGATCAACCTTATGTGCCTGCACGCCCTAGCGGACTGCCCGCAGAGCGTCACCCCGACCAATTGGCAAAAAGCGCAACAGCCCGGGGAATTTACCGGAAAAATCGCGGTGATCCACGACGGCATTGATACGGATTTTTTCATCCCGGCGCAGGAGGCCAAGGGAGCCATCATCCAGGCCCTTGGGCTGCCGATTCCCCCGGAAGCTGAGATACTCACCTATATCAGCCGGGGGCTTGAACCCATGCGCGGCTTTCCCCAATTCTTCAGGAGCCTGCCGGCCATCCTGGAATCCAGGCCCAACTGCCAGGTGATCATCATGGGAGACGACACCGTGGTTTATGGTGAGAAGCTCCCGGCCGGGCAGAGTTGGTTGGAAATCCTGCGGGAGGAAGTTCCCCTGCCCCCAGGGCGGGCGCATATCCTGCCCTCCCAGCCTTACCAGGTGCACCGCCGCCTCTTGCAAATCTCAGACCTGCACGTTTACCTGACCAAGCCCTTCATCCTGTCCTGGTCCATACTGGAAGCCATGAGCTGCGGATGCCTCCTTCTGGCTTCCGACACCGAGCCGGTGCGCGAAATAGCCCAGGCCGGACGTAATATGCTGACCGTGCCCCTGGACGACCCCCAGACCCTGGCGGAGCAAGCCTGCGAAGCCCTGGCCCGCAAAAAGGAACTTGCTCCGCTACAGGAAGAGGCCCGCAGAACCATCTTGGAAGATTACAGTCTGCACAAAACCCTGCCCGTGCAATTGGACCTCTTGCACGGAATACACAGGCGGTGACGCAATTCAGCGCATCCCTCCGCCTATAAACCAGACCAGTGGATGAGCCCGAAGTGCTGGTTGGAAAGCAGCGGATGCATGGGCAGGACGCGCACGCTCAGGCCGTAGCGTCCGGTATCCCCGGCCGGCACTGTCCCCACATAGGTCAGCGCGCCGTCGCGTATTCCGCCTTCCGCGCACATGGGGACGATGTCCCGGCTGACAAAGGTGTTATCCTGGCTCAGCTTGCCGGCATAGATCTCCACCTTGACATGCTCGGGGGCAATGCCTGCCAGAAAAACATC
Source organism: Desulfovibrionaceae bacterium (assembly GCA_009782775.1). Taxonomy (GTDB): domain Bacteria; phylum Desulfobacterota; class Desulfovibrionia; order Desulfovibrionales; family Desulfovibrionaceae; genus WRHT01. Next base: position 11,147 of record WRIL01000005.1, on the reverse strand, counting down.
GGCCCGCGCCTCAATGCGATCGCCCACCAGGAGTTTGTCCGAGTTCGCGCTACGGACGTTGCTGATACGCACGTCGTTCCACTTGGCGATGATGCCTTTGCGCCACTCGGAAAGCTCCCTGGACACCTGGAAATCATTTTTGCACAGTTCAAGGTTTCTCTGGAAAGAGGGGATATAGGCGTCGCGCATGTAATCCAGGACCATACGGTTTGAGCTGAAACGCGGCCCCAGTTCCACCAGGGCGTCTTTCATGCGCCTGGTCCAGTGGCGCGGCACCCCGTTAACGCGGTGATAAAACTCGTGGATGATATCCACCCCCAAAACCTTGTACAGGGTTTGCAGCTCCACCATATCCTGGTAAGCGAAATCTTCGTACTCCTCGCCTTTGCCGATGGCCCAGCCCAGACTGTTGTCAGGTTTCCAGGCCTCGGCCCACCATCCGTCCAGGGTGCTGAACTGGAGCACCCCGTTGAACAGGGCCTTCATGCCGCTGGTGCCGCAGGCTTCCAGGGGACGGCGGGGGTTGTTCAACCAGATGTCGCAGCCGGAGGTCATGTAGGAGGCCACTTCCATATCGTAGTCCTCGATGAAGACCGTCTTGTCATGGAATTCAGGCTGGCGGAAGATGCGGATGATTTCCTTCATCAACTGCTTACCCTCGTTATCCTTGGGATGGGCCTTGCCAGCAAAGATAAACTGTACCGGATGGGCGGAGTTATTGATGATTTTGAGCAATTCATCCCGGTTCATCAGGAGCATGTTGGCCCGTTTGTAAGTGGCGAAGCGCCGGGCAAAACCGATAGTCAGGGCGTCCGGGTTGAGGATTTCTTCAGCCCGGCTCACATCTTCAGGATTGGCGCCCTGGGCCTGCAACTGGGCCTTGTAACGCTTGCGCACAAAATCAATCAGGCTGGCCCGCTGGCGCTCGTGCGCCCGCCAGATCTCCACATCCGGGATGTCTTCCGCCCGTTGCCAGATTTTGGGGTTGCTGTTGTCATCCCTCCAGGCCGGGCTGAGAAAACGATCATAAAGCAAACCCATTTCCAGGCCGGTCCAGGAAGGCCCGTGCACCCCGTTGGTCACCGCGCCGATGGGCAGATCGTCCACGGGATACTGCGGCCAGATCCTGCTCCACATGTTACGGGAAACCTTGCCGTGCAACTGGGAAACCCCGTTGTTGAAGCGGGAAAGGCGCAAGGCCAGCACCGGCATACAGAAATCTTCGTCCTCGTTTTGCGGGTCTTCCCGCCCCAGCCCCATGAAGGCCTTAAAATCCAGTTCGATATCCTTGGCAAAAGCGGTAAAATACTTGCGCATCAGATCCGGATGGAAACGATCGTTGCCCGCCGGAACCGGAGTATGGGTGGTGAAAACGCTGCCGGCGGCCGCGACTTCCGCCGCCGCTTCAAAGGGCAGATTGTCGTTTTTCATGAAAGAGCGGATCCGCTGCAAACCGGCAAAGGCGGAATGCCCTTCATTCATGTGGATGACCCTGGGTTTCAACCCGAGCACATCCAAGGCCTTGACTCCGCCTATGCCCAGAAGAATCTCCTGCCACAGGCGCATTTCATCATCGCCTCCGTAAAGTCTGGCGGTAATGGCGCGAAAATCCGGGTTATTTTCAGAAATATTCGTATCCAGCAGATAAAGAGGGATGCGCCCCACATTACATTCCCAAATCTGGGCGGCCACCGGGCGATCTCCTATATGCGTGCGCGCTATGGCATTCTCGCCCGTGGGCGTCTTGGCGCGGTGCATGGGCATCTGCTCGAAGTCATAGTCCGGGTAACGCTCCTGTTGCCAGCCGTCCGCCATCATGTACTGGCGGAAATAGCCGTTACGGTAGGCCAAGCCGATGCCCACCAGGGGGATATTCAAATCGCTGGCCGATTTCAGGTGATCTCCGGCGAGTACGCCCAGGCCGCCGGAATATATGGGCAGACACAGGGCCACGGCGAATTCCAGGCTGAAATAGGCCACCACCGGCTGCCCGGACTCCTGCCCTTCCAGATGGTGTTTTTCCGGGGCGGACATATACTCTTCAAGAGTTTTATCCGCGTGCTGCACCCGCTTTACAAAGGTGTCGTCGCCAAGCAACTCCTCATAGCGGGCCTGGGAGACATGGTTCAGAAACCAGATCGGATTCCGGTAGCTCTTCGCCCAGAGTCCCGAATCGATATATTCGAATAAATCCGCAAGCCTACTGTCCCAAGCAAAGAGGTAATTGTGCGAGATTTTCCAGAGAGCTTCCAGTTCAGACGGGATCTTGGGGATTACATTGAATACGCGCAGTGGTTGCATTGCAGGCCTCCCTTTTCTATTTACGCGGGCAATTCGGGGTATACTCTCACCTAAATGCCGTCAGCAAGCTTTGACTTGGCTGCCGGCTTGGGATAAAAACCGCTGGAAGCGTATTAATACCTGTATTTTGTTTCGGGGGCAAGGATATTTATGCGGATGGAGGATCAAGGGCGGATCCGGGTACGGGTGAAATTTTTCCGCGCGGCCGCCAGCCTGTACAGACTGGACGGCCCCCGGCGCGGTACGGCGGAGGCGGCCGGTTTTGACCTGGCCGCGGACCTGGAAAACGAAAAAGACATCCCCCCTGGGGAAAGACTCCTTGTTCCCACAGGTCTGGCCATTGAAATCCTGGAACCGGGGGTGGCCGGATTTGTTTACGCACGCAGCGGCCTGGGCGGGGTCAACGGCCTGACCGTGGCCCAGGGGGTGGGGGTGATCGACCCGGATTACCGTGGGGAAATCAGCGTGCCCCTGCTGAATACCAGCCGGACCGCGCAACGGGTTAATCCGGGACAGCGCATAGCCCAGTTGATCTTTCAGCCCTTTCGCCAGGCCCTGTTCGAACCTGCGGAAGAACTGGGGCACACCGCCCGCGGCGCGGGCGGCTTCGGACATACAGGAACCATCTAACTCGGAGAATTAGGATATGAGCCTTGCGGAACTGCAAAGCCGGACGGAGCAAGTCCTGTGCCGTACCTACGCCCGCTATCCGATGGGGGTGCGTTCGGCCAAGGGCAGCAGGATTTGGGATTTTGACGGCCGAGAATACGTGGACCTCCTGGCTGGCATCGCGGTGACCGGAGTGGGGCATTGCCACCCGGAAATAAACGCGGCCGTGTCACGCCAGATGGAAAAGCTCGTACATGTGAGCAATCTTTTTTACCAGGAGGAACAAATCCTTCTCGCCGAGAAGATCCTCTCCACCCTGCATTGCTCCAAGGCCTTTTTCTGCAATTCCGGGGCAGAGGCCAACGAGGCGGCCATCAAGCTGGCCCGGCGCTACCAGCGCAAGATCCGCGGGCAGGAGCGCTATGAAATCATTACCCTGACCAGTTGCTTCCACGGACGCACCCTGGCCGCCCTAGCCGCCACCGGCCAGGCCCGCCTGCAGGACGGCTTCGCCCCTTTCCCGCAGGGATTCCGCCAGGTGGAGGCCGGGAATCTAGCCGCTCTCAAGGACGCCTTGCGCCCGGAAAGCGCCGCCATCATGCTGGAAGTGGTCCAGGGCGAAGGCGGAGTGCGGATTCTGGACAGAGATTACCTGCGGGCCATAGCAGCCCTCTGCCAGGAACATGGCCTGCTCCTAATTGCCGATGAAGTGCAGGCCGGGCTCGGACGCAGCGGGCGCTGGTGGGGCTTCCAACATTACGGCATCACCCCGGATATCGTCACCAGCGCGAAGGCCCTGGCCAACGGACTGCCCATGGGAGCCATGCTCTGCACCGAGGAAGCCGCTAAGGGCTTTGATTTCGGAAGCCATGCCACCACCTTCGGCGGGGGGGCCCTCTGCTCGGCCGCGGCCCTGGCCACCCTGGAAATCATGGAACGGGACCGTCTGCCGGAGCGGGCCGCCAGTTTGGGAAGCTGGGCCAAAGAGCGCTTCGCGGCCACCTCCGCCCGCCGCCCCGGCAAGATCCGTGAAGTGCGCGGCCTAGGGCTCTTTCTGGGAATTGAGCTGGCCGAGCCGGGAAGGGAAGTCTGGGAAGAGCTGCTGCGCAAAGGCTTTATCCTCAACCTCACCCAAGAGCGGGTGTTGCGCCTGCTTCCGGCCCTGAACATCCCGGAGGCGGATCTGGAGGCCTTTGCCGTTGCCCTGGAAGAATGTCTGGGCGGCAAATAAGACTCGCCAAGGAGGCGGCATGACCTTGAAAGACCCTGAGCAAACCATTGGAGAACTCATCGATCGCCAGAGCGTCTCCCTGATCGGCTCCGTGGACGAAGACGGTTTCCCCAACACCAAGGCCATGTTGCCGCCAAGAAAACGCGAAGGCATAAAAAACTTCTGGTTCACCACCAATACCTCGTCCATGCGCGTGGCGCAGTACCGGGCCGACCCCCGCGCCTGCATATATTTTTTCGATAAAAAATTTTTCCGGGGAGTCATGTTGAAAGGCCGCATGGAAGTGCTGGAGGACGCCGGAAGCAAGGAGATGATCTGGCGGGAAGGCGACACCATGTATTACCAGAGGGGAGTCACTGACCCGGATTACTGCGTCCTTAAGTTCACGGCCAAGTCCGGGCGCTATTACGCGAACTTCGGTTCCAGCAACTTTGAAATCGCATAAACGCAAGGAGCAAAACGATGAGCGTGCTGTCGGAAAAGTTTGACGGACTTCTGGAAAACTCCTCCTGGATTCGCCGGATGTTTGAAGCCGGCATAGAATTGAAAAAAAAACACGGCGCGGACAAGGTATGCGACTTCAGCCTGGGGAACCCGGATCTGCCGCCACCCCCGGAAGTCAAGGACGGACTGCGGGAGCTCATGGACAGGGCCGGGGAACCTTTTGCCTTCGGTTACATGCCCAACTGCGGCTTCGACTGGGCCTTGCAGAAACTGGCCGTTTACCTGAGCGCGGAGCAGGAGGTCCCCCTGGAAGCCGGGGATCTCATGCTCGGCTGCGGGGCGGCCGGCTGCATGAACGCATTCCTGCGGGCCGTGCTCAACCCCGGGGACGAAGTTATCTGCGTGGCCCCCTTTTTTGTGGAGTACGGCGCCTATGTGGATAACCACGGCGGCACGCTGAAGCCGGTTCCGGCGCGGCGCGAGGACTTCGGCCTGGATCTGCCGGCCATGGAAAAGGCGGTCAGCCCCAAAACCAGGGGGGTAATCATCAATTCTCCCAACAATCCCACCGGGCAGATTTATTCCCGCGAAGAACTGGCCGGTCTGGCCGAGATACTGCGCCGCAAGAGCCGGGAACACGGGCGGCCCGTTTTTCTGATCTCCGACGAACCCTATCGCTTTCTGGCCTATGACGGAGCCGTGGTTCCCCCGGTGCTGCCCCTGTACGAATACTCCGTGGTCCTGGGCTCTTTCTCCAAGAACATGTCCCTGCCCGGAGAGCGCGTCGGCTACCTGGCCCTGCCCCCAAACATGCCGGACAAGGCCAAGCTGCGCGCGGGCGCGATCCTGGCCAACCGCACCCTGGGCTTTGTCAACCCGCCCATAGTCGGGCAATACCTGCTCAAGCACGCCCTGGGCAAACAGGTGGACCTGCAAATTTACGCCGAGCGGCGCAAGGCCATGGCCGAAACGCTCACCGAGGCCGGATATGAATTCCTGAAGCCGCGCGGGGCTTTTTACTTTTTCCCCAAGGCCCCAGGCGGCGACGACAAGGAATTCGTCCGCAGGCTGGCCGAAGAACTGGTTCTGGCCGTGCCCGGTTCAGGCTTCGGCATGCCAGGCTTTTTCCGCCTGGCCTTTTGCGTGGGTGAAGCGGAAATCCGCAGGGCTTTAAGCGGGCTGACCCGCGCCCGGGCCGCCTGCGGGTAAAACGGAGACTTCCCTGAACGCGGCTCCGACCGCGTCCTCCCACCAGGCCAAGTATTCTTGGTTGCCCTTGGCCCCCTTGACGGTCGCGGGAATTACCCCACGCGGGCGCAGTCCCAGGCGTTCACCGGCAAAGGCCTCCAGGTCTTCCAGCACCCGCCGGCACAGGGCCTCGTCCCGCAGCACCCCGCGCACCGTCACCCCCTTGGCCGCTTCGAACTGGGGTTTGATCAGGGCCAGGATGCCCCCACCGGGTTTCAGCAAAGGCCGCAGAGACGGGAGTACCGCCTTGAGGGAAATGAAGGAAAGGTCGGCGGTGATCAAATCCACAAGTTCAGGAAGCAGATCCGGCCTGGCCAGGCGCAGATTCACGCCCTCCAGGGGGATGACCCGGCTGTCCCGGCGCAATTTCTCGTGCAACAGGCCCTTGCCCGCGTCCGCGGCATAGACCTTGGCTGCCCCGCGTTGCAGCAAACAGTCGGTGAAGCCGCCGGTTGAAGCCCCGGCGTCCAGGGCGACCAAGCCGTGCGTTTCAATGCCGAAATGCTCCAGGGCGCCGAGCAGCTTATAGCCCCCCCTCCCCACATATCGCCCGGCGGCCCGGCGGAAAATCACGGCCTCCTCCGGCAGCAAATCCCCGGCTTTGTTCACCCTGGATGGAGGGGCAGCCGGACTCGCCGGAGACAGAAAGATCTCCCCGGCCAGGATCAGGCGGGCGGCCTCATCCCGGCTTTGGGCCAGATTTCGGGCCAAAACCAAGAGATCCGCGCGTATTTTCGGCATCAGGAAACTTTTGCGCCGGGGGGCAAGGGGCCGTCCGGGGCCAGTAGGGCGAGGGTCTTCCCCGTTTCGGCGGTGAGGATCATGCCCTGGGAAGATACCCCGCGCAGTTTGCGCGGGGCCAGATTGGCCACCACGATGACCCGGCGGCCCGCCAAATCTCCGGGTTTATAAAATTCCGCCAGCCCGCTGACGATGACGCGCGCTTCCTCCTCACCCAAATCCACCTTGCAGATCAGCAGCTTGTCCGCCTCCGGGTGTTTCTCGGCTTCCAGGATACAGCCCACCCGCAAATCCAGTTTCTGAAAGTCGCTATACTCCGCCTGCCCCGGCAGTTCCCGCGCTTCCGGCGTCACCGGGACCTTTTTCGCGGAAGTTCCCTTGCTCTTGGCCGGCAAAGGCCCTTCCCGGTCAGGGCTTTCCAAGCGCGGAAAAAGGTTGGAAGACGGGGCCAGGATCGCTCCCGGCTTCAGCAAACCGAAAAGTTCCCGCTCCTCGCGCAGGCTGTGGGGAAAGACGTAAGGCAGAGGCAGGGAAGAACCCAACTGCTCGAGCATGCGCCCGGCGGATGCAGGCATCACCGGCCAGAGATGCAGGGCGATTTTACGCAGACACTCCAGCAGGATATACAGCGTGGTCTCCAGTTCGGCGGTTTTACCCTGCTTGAAAAGGTTCCAGGGCGCGGAGGCGTCCACATGCTGGTTCAGGGAGCGCACCAGTTCCCATAAAGCTTCCAGGGCCACGGAAAAACCGAAGCCCGCAAATTCCTCCTGAAAGATCGTGAAACTACGCAAAGCCAACTCCCGAAGGCGGATTTCCTCGGCCCCGTATTCCGCCGGAGCCGGGACGCGGCTGCCGCAGTACCTCGCAGCCATGGCCAGCACCCTGGAAAAAAGGTTGCCCAGATCATTGGCCAAATCGGAATTCCGGCGGGCGATCAGGGCCTCTTCGGAAAAGCCGGCATCACTCCCGAAGCGCATTTCCCGCAGCAAGAAATACCTGAAGACATCCAGGCCGTGGACTTCGATCATTCCCAGGGGATCCACCGCGTTACCCAAAGATTTGGACATCTTGGTCTCGCGGGACAGCCAATAGCCATGCACGTTCAGGCTACGGAAAGGTTCCAGGCCGGCGGCGCGGAGCATGGTGGGCCAGAAGATGGCGTGGGGTTTAAGGATATCCTTGGCGATGAGGTGCCGGGCCTCCGGCCAGTACCCGGCGAAGGGCTTGCCCTCCGGCCAGCCAAGGGCGCTGATGTAGTTGACCAGGGCATCGAACCAGACATAGCAGACGAAATTTTTATCAAAGGGCAGTTCAATACCCCAGTCCAGGCGGCTTTTGGGCCGGCTCACGCAAAGATCCTCCAGGGCGCCGGAGTCCAGCAGGGCCAGGGTTTCGTTGCGATAGCGCTCCGGCCTGATGAATTCGGGGTGAGCCAGGATATGTTGCTTCAACCAGTCCTGGTACTTGGACATGCGGAAAAAATAGTTCCGTTCGCTGATATAGGTCGGCGCGCTCCGGTGCTGGGGGCAAAGCCCGTTTTCGAGCTCCTTTTCGGTGTAAAAACGCTCACAGCCGTAACAATAATGGCCTCCATACTCGCCGAAATAAATGTCGCCGTTGTCATAGACCTTCTGCATAAAACGCTGCACCGCGGCTTGATGTTCCGGATCGGTGGTGCGTATGAAACGGTTGTGTTCCACCCCGATGCGGGGGAGCAAGGCGCGGAATTTCGCGCTCATACGGTCGGCCAGTTCCCTGGGGCTCACCCCTTCTCCGGCGGCGGTCTGGACGATCTTCTCGCCGTGTTCGTCGGTGCCGGTGAGCAAAAAACTCTCCTCCCCCATAAGGCGGCGGAAACGCGCGGCCGCGTCCGCCACCACGCTGGTATAGGCATGGCCGAGGTGCGGGTGGGAATTGACATAATAAATGGGCGTGCTGATAAAGAAGGTCTTCTTTTTGTCCATGCTGTCCCCAGCTTATTTTTTGGCGTACCTGCCCGGCAACCCGAAGATGGACCCATCCGGCTTTTCTTCGGGAGGCGCGTCCGGGAACAAGTCCGGATCATTTTCCTGCTCCTGTAGATCCGCCAAGGTCTCCACCGCCTCCGGCCTTCCGCCGGTCAGCTTCTCCGGCGCGGACCGCGAATTGGTTCTCCCGGCTCCTCCGCCGCCCTTCCGGGCATGCGGGCGCGGCTGCTGCTGTTCGGACTTGCTTTCCAGACGCACGGGGTTCAGCAGACTCCAGGCCTCCAGCATAAATTCACGCTCCTCCCCGACCTCGGTCAAGACCACAATGCTCTGACGGAAAAGATTGGCCCGGATGACTTTCATCACCCCCTGGCCGGTCTGGTACTTCTTACCCAGCTTGGGGCTGTTCCGGTGAAAATCTTCATAGTTTTCCTGCTCATTGGCCAGGCAGCAGAGCAGACGTCCGCAAATGCCGGAGAGCTTGGCCGGGTTGAGAAAGAGGTTCTGCTCCTTGGCCATCTTGATGGTCACCGGGGCGAAACGGCGCAAATAACGGCGGCAACAGCAGGCCATGCCGCAGTTGCCCAAGGCGCCGATCATCTGGACTTCGTGCCTTACGCCGATCTGGCGCAGCTCTATGCGGATATGGTATTCCTGCACCAAATCCTTGACGAGATCCCGAAAATCCACGCGGCCTGGGGCGGTGAAGTAAAAAATCATCTTGCTGCGATCATGAAATACTTCCACGTCCACCAGCTTCATATCCAGATTTCGCTCCCGGATGCGCTGCCGGCAGAAAAGACGGGACTCCGAGGCCAGGTTCCGGTTTTCCTCGGCCAAGGACAAATCTTCATCCCCGGCCAGACCCTTGATCGGCCGGATTTCCAGGTCCTTCCCGTTGTCCGCGCGCACGCTGACCACTTCCGCGAGACTCGCCCCCTGCTCGGTCTCCACCATGACCTTGTCGCCCACGGCAACCTTCTCCCGGTCGGCCCGGAAAAGGTACACCCCGCCATTCCTGCGGAATCTCACCTCCAAAAGCCGCGCGTGTCCTTCATCCTGTTCCGGTGGCGCGTCCTCTACATCCGGCAACGCCGGCGAGGCCTCCAAATCCGCCACGGCCACCGGATCCGGCTCGGCGGTGGGACCGGAAACATCCGGCGCGGATTCTTTAGCTTCTTCGTCCAGCACGGGCAAAACCTCCAAGTCCGTCATTCTGCCCTTGGAACGGCTAAAAAGCAAGGACTCTGATTGTCCGCGCCGGGCCAGGAGCAACCGATCCCGCCCGGTGAGATCCCGCAGAATGCGGCTCTCGCTCCAGGCGGGCTGAGCGGAGGCGGCCTCCAGCAGGCTTTGCCCCTGGCTTTGTCCCAGTTCCAGGAGCAGGAGCCCCGCCGGCCGCAAAGCTTCCGCGCCCAGGGCCAGCAGTCCCAAAAGTTGTTCCGTGCCCTCCGGGCCGGCCACCAGGGCCGTGACCGGCTCAAAGGCGCGCACCCCGTGATCCAGGGCGGCATATTCCCCTTCGCTGATATACGGTGGGTTGGCGACCAAGAGATCCAGAGAAGCCGGGCGCAAGGGCGGGCAGGTATAATCACCCAGGATGAAGGCAAGGTTCGCGGCCCCTAGGGCGCGCGCGTTTTCCAGGGCCAGGCGCAGGGCTGGGGCGGAAAAATCCAGGGCCAACCCGCGCCATTCCGGCCCCAGTTCCAGGGCTAGGGTGATCGCGATACATCCGGAGCCGGTTCCGAGGTCGGCAAAGCGCCCAGGCGGCCGCCCGGCCAGATGTTCCAGGGCCGCGTCCACCAGGAGTTCCGTCTCCGGCCTGGGGATGAGGGCGTCCGGGGTCACCCTGAAAAGCCGTCCGTAAAACTCTTTGCCCCCCAGGATATAGGCCATTGGCTCACCGGCCAGACGCCTTTCCCGGAGAGCGGCGTATCTTTTCATGGCGGCTTCTTCCAGGGGATGATCCGGCTCCAGCAGGGCCAAACGTAGGAGGCCGGGGCGATCCAGCCCCAGGGAGGAAGCCAACAGCAATTCAGCGGAAAGGTCTGGAGATTCCACTCCGGCGTTTTGGAAGGAGAGGCGTTCGTCCCGCAAAAACCGGCTCAGGCTGGAGGGCATGAGGACAGGACGCGGCGGGTCATTCCCCGGCCTGGCGCTTCAAGGCCTCGGTCCGGGCGGAAGAGGCCAGGGTCTCGATGATCTCCTGGATATCCCCCTCCATCACCGCATCCAGCTTGTACAGGGTCAGGTTCACCCGGTGGTCGGTCACCCGGCTCTGCGGGAAATTGTAAGTGCGGATGCGTTCGGAGCGGTCGCCGCTGCCCACCTGGGCGCGCCGGGTTTCGGCGTGTTCGGCCTGAAGGCGATCCTGTTCGGCCTGGAGCAGGCGGGAACGCAACACCTTCATGGCCTGAGCCCGGTTCTTGTGCTGGGATTTCTCATCCTGGCAGGCCACCACCAGGCCGGTGGGCAGATGGGTAATGCGCACGGCCGAATCCGTGGTGTTCACCGACTGCCCTCCAGGCCCGGAAGAGCGATAGACGTCGATGCGCAAGTCCTCCGTCCGGATCTCCACATCGGCCTCCTCGGCCTCGGGCATGATG
>WRIL01000004.1 GCA_009782775.1 Desulfovibrionaceae bacterium | reverse complement strand
TTGAAGAGGCCCGCCATGTAGTCGCGGTGTGAGCGGGAGATGATGATCTGCGGTCCGCGCCCTTCCTTGTGCACGTCCACGATCAGGGCCTGTAGGCGATCCCCGCGTTTATAGTGTTCGCGGGGGATTTGCTCTTCCTTGGGCAAAAGGGCCTCGGTGCGCCCCAGGTTGACGATCCAGCCGACCTTGTCCCGGCGCAGGATGATGCCGGAGACTATTTCATTTTTGCGATCCTTGTATTCCGTATAAATGATTTCCTGCTCCGCGTCGCGCATGCGCTGGATAATCACCTGTTTGGCCGACTGGGCGGCGATGCGTCCCAAGTCCTCCACCCGCAGGCGGAAGCCCATTTCATCCTCCAACTGGACGCTGGGGTCATGCCGCCGGGCCTCTTCCAGGCTGATCTGGGTGTTGTCGTCCCCGGGGTCTTCCACCACGATCTTGTAATGGAAGACGTTGATGTCGCCGTTTTCCTCGTCAAAACTGACTTCTATGTCCAGGTCGGAGCCGTATTTGCGTTCCACCGAGGTCCGCACCGCGTCCTCCAGGGTGCGGATCAACATCACGCGATCCAGGCCTTTGTCCTTGCTGATCTGCTCGATGGCCTTTTTCAGTTCCATGCTCATTTCTTTCCTCCGGAGGAAGGGCCTGTCGTTTGTTGCGCGTCGGCCCGGAGTTTTGGTTTTTCGTTTTTGGAGGGGCGGCGGGATTTGCTCTTGTCCGGGACGCCGGGTTTTTCCGGCCAGATATACAGCAGGCGCGCCTTTTTAACCTGCGTCCAGTCAAAGGACAGGTCCGGGGCCCCGTCTTCTTGTCCTTGCGGGCGCAGGCCGAAACGCCAGGGGGCTCCCCCTTCCGGCGGCAGGGCCTCGCGCAGGAGCCCGGAAAATTTTTTGCGGCCCGGAAAGGCCGGAACCGGCGTATTCAGTATGATTTCCACTTCCTTATCCAATTGGGTGGCCAGTTGTTCCGGGGTGAACAGGGGTTTTTCCAGACCGGGGGTGGAAATCTCCAGTATGTAGGAGGAGGGGATGATCTCCTCCGCGTCCAGAGCCAGCCCGATGAGGCGGGAGGCCTTTTCGCATTCGTTAATTCCCGCGCCGTTCCCGGCGGATTCAATGTACAGGCGCAGAATGGTCCGTCTGGCTGGAATGAATTCCAGGCCCCAGAGATCCAGCCCCAGAGAGGCCAGCAGGGGAGAGGCCAGGGCCGCGATTTTTTTCTGCTGGGAATCCGTCATACCTTTTAACCGCCAAAAAAAAGGGGGCCGTAAGGCCACCCTGAAGGGAGGAAACTTGCCCCCAGAATGAGCCGGGATTGGGAACCTTTCCCGGCTGGCTTGAATTATCTTTTTGCGGGATGCCTGTCAACCGGGGCGCGCAAATTTTTTTCAACGGAAGCCGGCAGGGCGTTCCGGCGGCCATTACTCTTTCGGCGGCTCAGGCAGGGACATCCAATGCGTTGGGAACACAATGGAGGATTCCCCCTTGAATCGCCAGCCTTTACCGCCGGAGCGGCGCTCTCCCTGGCCGACTTTCCAGTATTCTCCGCTATTGGCGTATATGATAATGTCCGCGTTTTTCGGCGCTGTTTCTATGGGCTGCCATAGCGCTTGTTGTGACATGTCGGCCAGAAACGCGGCGTCTCCGGACTCGGTGTAGTCGCAGTATCCGTATAGATTCCTATACTTGCAGTATAATGAATGGAGTTTTTGGTATTCAATCTTCTTGGGGTTGGTTTCCGGCGTGCGAGGGGCATAGTGGGCGCACTCTATCTGGTGCGCGTCTTCCGGGCCGGCCTGGCATGTAATGGTTAATCCTATGCGGCGGCGTGAATGTTTGTTAGGCATGAGCCTCCTTATTTACACGCATACATCTCAAAATAAAAGCGGCCTTGTCAAGTTGTCGTATCTGTTCCGGGGCTGACCGTCTATCGGTTATTACGGATATTTTCTACCCGCACTTGTATTTCCCGCTCCGGGTCCAGGCCGCCCAGCTCCTCCAGCCGGGCCGTCTCCAGAACGATGCGGAAGGGTGCGGGCGTATCCCGGCCTTGCCGGATGTAAGGCAGCGGTTCGCTGACCAGGCCGGGCAGGCGGAGGTCGCCGATCTCCGCCACGCAGGGGCTGCCGGATCGGATCTCCTTGGCCAGGGCCGGGGCGAAGAGGGCTGTCAGGCTTAGTTCGCCCCCTGTTCCGGCCAGGTAGTAAAGCGCGTTTTCTCCGGCATTTAGCCTCTCCCCTACCCGCTTCAGCCGGAAGATCACCAGGCCTCCCTCCGGCGCGGGCACCCCGGCCAGTTCCAGGCTTTTTTCCAGATCCCGGATCTGGAGAAACAACTGGTTCAGGACGGCCAGCTTTTCCTGGAGCGCCGGCGGGGCGCTGTTAATGGCGCGGAGGATCGCTTCCTGCCTGTCCAGGCGCTTTTTCAAGTCCGCCCGGAGGAGGGAGGTCTGGCTGTGCCGCTCTTGCGCTTCCCGGAGCCGTTCCGCTCCCAGGGCTTCTTCCACCCTTAAGGCGGCCAGCCGCTGGTTTTCCTGGGCGGAGCGTTTCTTTTTTATCTCCAGACGGCGCGCGTTCAGGCTCGTAGCGGCCTGCCGCCCGCTTTCCTCTTCCAGGGCCAGCCGCAGGGCCGCCTCATTTTTTTCCGCCTCCAGGAAGAGGCGGCGGGTTTCTCCTCCGTCCGGGTCCTCTTCCAGCAGGCGCGCATAGGCCTCCAGCAACCGGCGGTGCCCTTCTGGGATGCCGTTGTAAAGCCCCAGGCATTTCTTCCTGGTCTCTTCCATGGTGGAGACCAGGGGCAGGGCATTGATGCGCAGGAGTTCCCCTCCGATATCCACGTTTTCCCCAACCGTGGCCGTAAAGAGGAGTTCACCGGCAAAAGGCGCCGCCGCTGTCCGCACCTGCCCGTCCAGGGAGGCGCTGAGGCTGATCCTTTCCGCGGGGGGGGCTTCGCCGCAACCGGATAGCGTCGGCAGAACGGCCGGCAGGCCCAGAAAAAGGAGCAGGGCGGGCGGGATTAATTTTTTACGGGTGGGCATGTGGCCTCCGGGGTGGGATTAGATCGGGGATCGGGCGCGTTCATCCGCTTCCAGCTTATCCAGACGGCGCAGAAAATCTCTGGCCCTGATGTTGCCATTGTCCAGGCGCAGGGCGCGTTCCAGATCCTTGCGCGCCCCCAGGTAATTGCCCTGGCGCATGAAGATAAGGGCGCGGGATGCGTAGTGCTCTGCCACCGGTTTGAGGCGGATGCCCCGGCTGCTATCCGTGAAGGCTTCTTCCCAGTCGCGCATCTCCGCCGCGGCCATGGCTCTGCGCAGGTAGGCCTCGGCATAGTCCGGTTGCAGGGCGATGGCCGCGTCCAGGTATTCCAGGGCCAGTTCCGGATTTGAGCATTTTTCTTCCAGGTTCCAGAGGACCCTGGCCCGGGCGTAAAATTTCCGCGCTTCCTGGGCGTAGCCGTCCTCCGGCGTCTCCGGGGCCGGATCGGCGCAGGCCGCCGCCAGGGCGGCCAGGATCAGGCAGACGGCGGAGAGGAACCTGGACATGCCTTTCTGTCCGTCTCAGACCTGCAAGGCTTCAAAGTCGGTGAGCCGGCCCAGGAGGTCCACCAGGGAGCGCAGGAGGCGCAGGCGGTTGCCGCGCAGATTTTCGTCCTCGCACATGACCATGACCTCGTTGAAAAAGGCGTCCACCGCCGGTTTCAAGGCCGGCAGCCGCGCAAAGAGATCGTCAAAGGCATCGGCGGCCAGGAGGCGTTCGAAGTCCGGGCGGGTCTGTTCCAGGGCCAGGGCTAAGGCCTGTTCCGCGGGTTCCAGCAAAAGCGCCGGGTCATAGCCATGGTTTGTTTCTGCGAGCTTGCCCTGTTTGCGCAGGATATTGGCCGGACGTTTGAAGGTCAGAACCGCCGCGCTGAAACCGGGGGTGGAGCTGAAACGCCGCAGGGCGCCCAGGCGGGCGGATGCCCCCCAGACATCGCGGCAGCCGGCGGAGATGACCGACTCCGCCAGCAGGGTCTCCGCTCCTTGGCCGGTGAAGTAATTTTTCAGGCGTTGGGCGAAAAAGCGGTTCAGTTGTTCCAGGGTGGCTTCCGGATTCTGCTTGCCGGCGCCGGCGGGATATCCGTACAGGGCCTGGGCGAAGATGGCGGAAACATCCAGGCGCAGTTTCTTTTCGTTCAGGATCCTGGCGATGCCCAAGGCGGCCCGGCGTAGGGCGTAGGGGTCGGCTGTCCCGCTGGGGACGATTCCCAGGCTGAAACAGCCGGCAAGGGTATCGGCCTTGTCGGCCAGGGCGACCGCCGCCCCGCACAGGGTGCCCGGCAGGGAGCTTTCCGGGCCGGCGGGCAGGTACTGCTCGGCCAGGGCCGCGCTGACCGCCGGGTTTTCGCCTTTTTTCGCGGCATAGATGGAGCCCATGATGCCTTGCAGGGTGTCGAATTCCCCGACCATGGCCGTAACCAGGTCGGCCTTGGACAAAAGTCCGGCCCTGGCCGCGTCCTCCGGCCGCGCTCCTGCCATCCGGCCGGCGATCCATGCGGCCAGGCGGCTGATCCGCCGCGTCCGCTCTCCCATGCTCCCCAGGCCAGCCAGGAAGATGACCTTGTCCAGCCGCGTGAGCCAGTCATCAAAGTTTTCGCGTAGATCCTCATGCCAGAAGAAGCGCGCGTCTTCCAGGCGGGCGCGCAACACCCGCTCCCAGCCTTTGCGTACCAGATTTTCATCCTTGGGGTTCAGGTTGAGCACGGTCAGAAAATTGGGCAGGAGATCCCCAGCGGCGTTTTCCAGTCCGAAACTCTTCTGGTGGTGTTCCATGCTGCTGAGCAGCACCTCTCTGGGGACTTCCAGGAAGGCCGGGTCAAAGGAACCCAGCAGGGGGACCGGGTGTTCGCCGAGTCCGGCCACTTCGTCCAGCAGGCTCTCCTTCCAGAGCACGCGGCCGCCGGCCTGTCCGGCCAGGCGATCTCCCCCGGTCCGGATGGCTTCGGTCCGCTCCCGGCCGGTGGGCAGCACCCCGGCCTTGTCCCGCAACAGGGTAAAATAACCGGCCGCGTCTTTCAGGCTGAAAGGCCCGTAGCCGTGTACCCGGTGTCCGAAGGTAAGGCGTCCGGAGTTTTCGTTTCCCACCCTGAAGGAAAGGGGCTCCTGATCCAGCAGGGCCAGCAGCCAGCGCAGAGGGCGGGCAAAGGTGAAAGAGCCGCTCCCCCAGCGCATGCGTTTGGGGAAGCTTAAGGAGGCGATAATCTCCGGGCAGAGGCGGGTGAGGATCTCCCCGGCCGCTTCTCCGCCGCTTTTAACCCTGGCGGCCAGGTATTCGCCTTTATCCGTCTCCAGCCGGAAGGTTTCCTCCAGGGTTACTCCCTGGCTACGGGCAAAGCCTTCCGCGGCTTTGGAGGGTTTGCCGTCAGAAGAAAAGGCCGCCCGCAACGGCGGGCCGGTGACGATGTTTTCGCTTTTCGCGGTTTCAGCCGCCAGATCCTCCACATATACCGAAGCCCGGCGCGGAGAAGAACTGACGGTCATCCGTCCGTGGGCAAGCCCGGCGTTCCGGAAGGCCGCGGTGAATTTTTGGCGCAGGTCCTGTTCCAGTCCTTCCAGAAAACGGGCCGGCAGTTCCTCCATTCCGATTTCCAGCACAAAAGAGGATGTTTTTTCGGGCATGGCAAACCTCTTCAGGCGTTTTCCGGAGCGGGGCGTCCTTCAAGCATGGGATAGCCCAGTTCTTTTCGTTGTTCGGCATAAAGTCCGGCCACCAGGGAGGCCAGCCTGCGCACCCTGCCGATGTAGGCGGCCCGTTCGGTGATGGAAATGGCCCCCCTGGCGTCCAGAAGGTTGAAAGTGTGCGAGCTTTTCATGGTATAGTCATAGGCCGGCATGATCAGGCCGAGATCGGCCAGGCGTGTGGCTTCCCGTTCGTAATCGGCGAAATGGCGGAGCAGGAGTTCCGGATCGCTGGCCGCGAAATTGAAGCGGGACTGTTCCACTTCGTTGCGCTGGTAGATCTGCCCGTAGCTGACCTCTTCATTCCAGGCCAAATCGTAAACGGATTCCTTTTCCTGCAGGTACATGCACAGGCGTTCCAGCCCGTAGGTCAGCTCCACGCTGGTAGGGACGAGGTCCACCCCGCCGATTTGCTGAAAGTAGGTGAACTGGGTCACCTCCATGCCGTTTAGCCAGACCTCCCAGCCCAGCCCCCAGGCCCCCAGGGTGGGAGATTCCCAGTCATCCTCCACAAAGCGGATGTCGTGTTCTTCAGCCCTGATGCCCAGGGCGGTCAGGCTTTCCAGGTACTGTTCCTGCACGTCCTCCGGCGAAGGCTTGAGGATTACCTGGAACTGGAAATAATGTTGCAGGCGGTTGGGGTTCTCGCCATAACGCCCGTCCTTGGGGCGGCGGGAAGGTTCCACATAGGCGGCGTTCCACGGCTCCGGCCCGATCACCCGCAGGAAGGTGGCCGGGTTGAAGGTTCCTGCGCCGCACTCGATATCATAGGGTTGCTGGAGGACGCAGCCCCGGCCGGCCCAAAAATTCTGCAGACTGAGGATCAGCTTTTGAAAGGTCATGGACGTAAGCTCCAAATGATTTATTCCCCCATACCCTGACCGGGACGTACAGTAAATGACATAATTAACCCCGCGCCGCCCTCAAGAATCCGGCTCTTCATCCGATATGAGCAATGAAGGTGACGCTCATGTTATATAGACCGTGTTTAAGCATATTCCTCCTCGGGGCGCTTTGTTGCCTGTCGGCCGCCTGTGCCGGCAAACCCGCCGAGCCGCCCCCTGACCCGTATGATCGCGGCCTGGTTCTGACTTCGCCGGTGCCGCTGCCCGAAGATCACCAGGCTTTTGCCCAGTTGACCGCCCAGGCTGCGGAACATTGGCGGGACATGGCGGTGGATGTGGCCGAGAGGGTTTACAAGGCCTATGCGGATCGCGACGATTTGCTGGAGTATCCGCTTTATGTGGCCGTGCCCAACAACCGTCCCTTTACGGTGGCTTTTTATAATTTTTTAAGGGCCGAGCTGGTATCCCGCGGCCTGCAAGTTTCCCATAGCCGGGAGGCGGGGAGCATCCTCCTGGAATACGCCGTGCAGACCGTGCCTTTCGATCCTTCGCGTTTTGCCCGTTATTCTCCGGATGGCGAGCGCGGGCCGGGTTCCAACCATGAGGTCGTTGTTCAGGCCCGGATGTTCCACCGCAACCGTTTTATTATGCACTGCGCCAGCGTCCGCTATATCAACGACGCGGATCTGGATTTGTACAAAGACCCCCAGGCGCACGATCCTCTGGCGGAAAGTCTGCGCAACGTCAGAATTATTCGTAAGTAGGTGATCTGTATGCTTAAAGTCATGGTTATGGACAGGGCGGAATTGAAAAAAAGGGCCGTTCTGGGTTTTTTATGCCTGCTGGGCATCATGATCACCGCCTGTTCCCTGGGGGGAGAAGGACGCCTCGCCCCCAGCGCCCTGGCAGACCCTCTGCCCCACGCGGTGGCCGTTGATCCTCCGTCCGGGGCCTCCTTGCTCAACGCCAATATTACGGCCGGCGACGCTCTGGCGGCCATCCTTCTTCCCAGGATGGGCTCCGGCGCAGGTGTTCTGACCACTTCCCTGGTGGAACTGGATGACTTTGAGCAGACCTCCGCCTTCGGGCGGCTCAGCGCGCAACAGATCGGCTCGCGGCTCAGCCAGCAGGGTTTCAAGGTTCTGGAAGCCCGCCTTTCGGGTTCGCTGCGTTTTGAAAAGAAAGGCGGGGAGTTCATGCTCACCCGCGACAGCCTGTTACTCCTGGCCAATTCTTATGATGCCCATGCCGTGCTGGTAGGGGCCTATGCCGAAAGCCGCGATAAAATTTTTATCTCCACCAGGGTGGTGCGCCTGCACGACGGCGCCCTTTTGGCCGCCTATGAGTATTACCTGCCCAAGAATAACGACGCCCAGGCCCTGCTTGGCTCCGGCCGTCAGCAGAATCCGGCCATGAATAACGACGAGGTCTGGCAGCGCTATGCCCGCCGTGAACAGGCCTTTATCCGTCCACCCACCCGCTGAGGCTCGCCGGCCAGTTCGTTCAGCGGAGCCGGCAGTCCACATTTTTTCGCACGGCCGTTCGCGAGAGGGTCTCCATTTCGCTTTTATCCAGGATCCGTCCTTGGTGCGCGAAAAAATCCGCCCGCAGGACGCGTTCGAGGCGGACAGCCTGCAAAAAAAGTGTGGCTTTGCGGATATGTCCCAGGATCGCCGCGAAACTGTCCATATCTATAAATGGGGCCACACAGGGGATGCGGAATTCGTGTCTTATCCCGGATTCCTCAAGCAGGGCCATGCTGCGCCGGACGTTTCCCCCGCTTGCGTCCGGACATATCGCCTCCGGGTAATCCTCCGGGTCGGCCTTCACATCCATGGCCACATAGTCCAGAAGGTCCGCCATGAGCAGATCGCGCAACACCTCCGGCCTGCTGCCGTTGGTGTCCAGCTTGACGGCATAGCCGAGCTCTTTGAGGGCGGCGCAAAAACCGGACAGCCCCTCGTGCAGGGTAGGCTCTCCCCCGGAGATGACCACACCTTTAAGGACATTGCGGCGTTTTTCCAAGAAGGTCATAACTTCAGCGAGGGAAAGCCCCTCCCTCCCGCCGCCCGCCAACTCAGAGTTATGGCAGTATGGACAGGTGAAGTTACAGCCCTGGGTGAAGACAACCGCGCCGACCTTTCCGGGGAAATCCAGCAGGGTGGTTTTTTGGAGGCCGCCTATGCGCATGTTTTTTTCCGGGCAACGGCGCGTCAGCAGTTCGCGGCCACCTGATAGGGGGTACGGTCCGCGTATTCAGCCTGTTTGCCGTCGTTCCAGCGCTGAACTGGTCTCAGATACCCCACGACCCGCGAATAAATCTCCGCCGGGGCGCGGCAGACGGGGCATTGCGCCTGCTCTCCCTTGAGGTAGCCGTGCTCCGAGCAGATGCTGAAGGTCGGGGTAAGGGTGAAATAGGGGAGTTTATATTGCGTGGTGATGGTTTTTACCAGGTCCCGCACCGCCCCGGTGTCTGAAACCTCCTCGCCGATAAAACCGTGCAGCACCGTCCCGCCGGTGTAGCTTCCCTGGAGATTGTCCTGCAAATCCAGAACGTCAAAGATGTCAGAGGAGAAGTCCACCGGCAGGTGCGTGGAATTGGTATAATACGGGGCGATGCCGTTGGCCTTGCCGTTGGCGAAGAGGATCCCCGGGAAGCGTTTTTTGTCGAGCAGGGCCAGCCGGTACGAAGTTCCTTCGGCCGGGGTCGCTTCCAGGTTAAAGAAATTCCCGGTTTCCTCCTGGAAGGCTTCCAGTTTTTCGCGCATGTGCGCGAGCACGCGCAGGGCAAAGGCCTGCCCCTCTTCAGAGGCGATATTTTCCCGTAACAGGTTCAGGCAGGCCTCGTTCATGCCCACTAGGCCGATGGTGGAAAAGTGGTTCGCCCAATAGGTGCCCGTGCGGGCTTTGACATCGCGCAGGTAGAAGGTGGTGTAGGGATACAGCCCGCCTTCGGTGAAGCGTTCCAGTTCCTTGCGTTTGATGTTCAGGCTTTCTTTGGCCAGTTCCATGAGCTTGTCCAGGCGGCTCAGAAAATCCTGTTCGTCTTTGGCTTGGTGGCCGAGGCGGGGCAGATTGACGGTCACGACGCCGATGGAGCCGGTGAGCGGATTGGCCCCGAAAAGGCCGCCGCCCCTCTTGCGCAGTTCCCGGTTGTCCAGACGTAGGCGGCAACACATGGAACGGGCGTCATCCGGCGACATATCGGAATTGACGAAGTTGGAGAAATACGGGATGCCGTAGCGCCCCGCCATTTGCCAGATGGGCTCGAAGCGTTTGTTCGTCCAGTCAAAATTTCTGGTGATGTTGTAGGTGGGAATGGGGAAGGTAAACACCCGCCCCTTGTTGTCCCCATCCATCATCACCTCGGCGAAGGCCTGGTTCAGGAGGTCCATTTCCGGCTGGAAATCGCCGTAAACCTCTTCCTGGTCCCGGCCGCCAAGGATTACCGGCGTGCGCTTCATCATTTCCGGCACATGCATATCCAGGGTGATATTGGTAAAAGGCGTCTGGAAGCCCACCCGCGTGGGGATGTTGATGTTGAAGACGAATTCCTGCAGGGCCTGTTTTACCTCCGCGAACTCCAGCTTGTCATAGCGGATGAAGGGGGCGAGATAGGTGTCGAAACTGGAGACGGCCTGCGCGCCCGCGGCCTCGCCCTGCAAGGTGTAGAAGAAGTTGACCAGTTGCCCCAGGGCGGTGCGCAGGTGCCGGGGGGGCGCACTTTCCACGTTGCCGGCTATGCCCTTGAACCCCTGGCGCAGGAGGTCGGCAAGATCCCAGCCCACGCAATAGACGGACAAAAGGTTCAGGTCGTGGATGTGCAGGTCGCCGTCCGCGTGCGCCTTGCGGATGGCCGGGGTGTAAATGCGGTTCAGCCAGTATTCGGAGGTGATGTCGGAGGCGATATAGTTGTTCAGGCCTTGCAGCGAAAAGCCCATGTTGCTGTTTTCCCGCACGCGCCAGTCCATTTTGTTCAGGTAGCCTTCCATGAGGTCCACGTTGGCCTTGGTTTTTATCCGGCGCATCTGGGCGCGCTGTTCGCGGTAAAGGATATAAGCCTTGGCCGTGGCCCGGAAGGAAGAATCGAGGAGCACGCGTTCAACCACATCCTGAATGCTTTCCACGTCCGGCGTATCCGGCAGGTTCACGGCCCTGGCCAAGGAGAGCACCTGCATGGTCAGGCGGCGGGCCTCGCGTTCTTCAAATTCCCCGGTGGCTTTGCCCGCTTTTAGTATGGCGGAGGTGATTTTGGCGGCATCGAATTCCGCGAGGTTTCCGTCCCGTTTTTTAATGGCCGTAAAGTGCATGTAAACTCCTGCAATCTGTGTGGGTATTGTAAAAAAATAAAAACCTCAGCGGGTTACGCGGAAAACAAGTGAGCGCTTCAGTTTCTAGAGATTCTCAAAAAAAATGAATTTTGTCAATCCGGCGGATTGCTCGGCAATGCTCAGTTTAAGTTATAACCTGTAGGGATAGTTGATTATAATTTTAAAACTGCGGCGTTGCCGCTTGCCCGGAATGGCCGCGTCCGTTGTCGGGAGCAGACGATTTTTATAAAGAACCTAAAGTACCCTTAAAATTTTCCGAAAAGACTGACAGGTGGTAAAATAGGCATTGTTCTGCCTGAAAAGGAAACAAATATGCAAATTACAGCGTCATCTTCGTGGCAGATGCGGCCTCCCGGCGAGGAGCACGGCGGCCTCCCCGGCGCGGGGGATAAGAGCGCCGCGGACCGGGAACTCCTGGAAAGGCTTCAGGCCAGAGATCTGTTGGTGCGCGGGCACGAAAGCGCGCATATCCTGGCCGCCGGCGGCCAGGCGACCGGCCCGGCGCGCTATGATTACCAGACAGGCCCGGATGGCAGACAGTACGCCATCGGCGGCTCTGTGGACATCAGCATCGTTTCTTCTCCCGCAAGCGACGAGGAGGCCGCGATCCAGGCCGAGACGGCGCGCAGGGCGGCTACGGCCAATGGGGAAATGTCGCTGGCGGATATGCGGGTGGCCACGCGGGCCGCGGAACTTTCCACCAGGGCCAGGAGCCGCGCCTTGGAGGCCTATGCCGGGCAGGCGGCCTTCATCCAGGCCTGAAGAGCGCCGCTCACGCCGTCTTTTCCCGCCGGATGGAGGCCAGCCTGGCGCGGGTCCGGCAGCCGGTTTTTCTGAACATGTTGGCGAGGTGATAGCGCGCGGTCGCCTCCCGGATGCCGAGGTGGGCGGCGATTTGCGAGTCCCTCATGCCCTGTTCCAGGCAGTCCAGGATTTCAAGCTCACGCCGGGTCAGGCCGGGACCGTGTTCCTTCGGTCCCGGCCCTGTTGCGCTTATGCCTTTCACAGCCTTATTCCCGTCCGGACGTGGCGGACGTAGCGGAGAAAGCGCCAGCGCTCCCGCCAGCAGCAGGCTGGCGAGTCCGATGACCAGGGAGGAGGTTCCGGAGGCCGGCAGGGCATAGGCCGGAAAAGACAGGGCCAGCGCCCCAGCCAGCAATAGGGCGGCGCGCCGTGCCGTGCTGGCCGGATTGGCAGAACTGTCCGGACCGTCGGGCCGGGGGATTAAAGTCAGGGCCGGGAGGCAGAACAATCCTTCGGCGAAGGGCGCGGCCATCCAGTTCCAGGCCGCGCCTGGAAAAACGGCCAGGACCAGGCCGAGCAGCGCCGGGGCCGGGCTGAGTAAGCGCGGCGAGGGGCTGAAGCGACAGATCAGGAAGCCGGCCAGCGCGCCGCAGGCGCTCAGGAGGGCGATGCCGGGAAGCGGCGCGGCGGCCGGCGGCGGCAGTAGCGCCGTTCCGGCCAGTAAAAACGCGAAGGCTCCAGCCCCCGCCTTGCCGTAAAGCCCGCGCAAGCGAGTAGGGGCCGCGGGCCGGGCGGGTGTTGGGTTTTGCTCCTTGGCCGGTCTGCCTCGCGGGCGCGGGGTCTCTGTGAGCTTTCGCGTCAGCAGGGTCAGGCGGCGGGCGGCCATCCAGGCAGCGGCCAGGGAAAGAAGCATGAGCGCGCGCCGCCAGTTTCCAGCGGCGATCTGGTCCAGCAGGCTCAGGCCGAGCTGGGCCAGGGCGGCGGCCAGGAAGGCCGCGCCGCTTTCTCTGGCCGGCAGGGCCAGTAAAGTCCCTCCCCAGTAAAGGCCCTGGCCCAAAGCCAGACCGGCCAGGCACAGAGCGGGCATATAGGCGGCGGAACCGGAGGCGGGCCAGGCGGGCAGCAGGGCCGTTGCCAGCAAGATCAGGCTCGCGCCGTGGACCGCATCGCCCGGAGGCGTGAGCCTGAACCCGCTCTTGGGAAAGCGCCCGGCCAGGAGGCCGCAAAGCATGAACCCGGTGAAGAGCGCGGCCAGAAAGAAGAGCCCGCCGCCTTGGAACGGCGAGCCCCACAGGACTTCCGGGAGCCAGTATTCTTGCGGGGCGGGGAACCACAGCCAGCCGAAGCCCAGGCCGAAACCCAGCCCGGCGTAAACGTCCCGTCCCGTCAGCCCCGTCACGGCCGCTCCGCCGAAGGAATTTCCTGGTCAAAAAGCAGGCGGGCGAAAACCCGCGCCTCGTCCAGGTGATCTTCGATATAGGCGTATTCGTTGGCTATCTGGCGGTTGGCCGGGTTAATTTTGGCCCAGGCCGCCACCGGCAGGCCCTTTTCCCGCAATATGGAGGCCGCGGTATTGGTGTTGCTGCCCTGGGCGATCAGGGGGCCGGTTCCGGGTAGCGCTTTGCCCACGGCCCGGCGCAAAGCCTGGACGATTTCGCTGTCCGGCGGGGTGGGAGCCGCGCCCGGAAAGCGCGCCAGGACGGCCAGTTCGCTTTTGACCCCGTGTTCCTGCTCCAGGCTCCGCGCCAGCGCGGCCGTCTTTTCTTCCAGGGCCTCCGCCTCGTGGGGATGGATAAAGCGGCAATCCAGGTGCAAGGAGTAAGAAGAGGCCACGGAATTGATGCCCCCGGGACTGGTGGCCGCCTGTGTCGGGGTGCAGGCCGGGACCGGGTCGGCGAAAAGTTCGTCCTGGCCGGGGAAATCCCGGCCGAGTTCCGGCAGGCGGTGGATCAGCTCCGCGCCGGCCGCCAGGGCGCTGAAGCGCCCCCGGCCTTCGGAGGCATGGCGGCTTTCGCCGTGGAAGGTCAGCTTCAGCCACAAAAAGCCCTTTTCCGCCAGGCTGACCGCCATCCCGTCCGGGCTGCCGAAATCCGGCACCAGGTACAGATCCTCGGCCATAAACAGGTCCGGGCGGGTTTGCAGAACATGCCGGAAGCCGGAATTTTGGGCGTGCAGCACCAGTCCGAGGTTCAGATCCGGGGTCAGTTTGTTCCGGCTCAGGCTTTCCAGAAGCAGCAGGGCGGCGGTGATCGACTGGTAGTTGTCCATGACCCCGCGCCCGTAAATGGTGTTACCCTCCACCCGGAGCTTCCAGGGCGACCCCTGCCACAGTTCCGGGGGGCCGGGGTGGGCGACGTGCATATGGCAGACGATCCACAGGGTGCGGCCTTTTTCCAGGCCGTGGCGTCCCGGATGGACGGCCAGGATGTTGGGACGCACGTCGCGGGCCGAGCCGCTCTCCAGGCTTTGCACCCGGTCCACCGAATCCAGGCGTTCCACCATGGGGACGCCTTTTTCAGCCAGGTAGGCGGTCAGCCAGTTGGCCTTGTCCTCTTCCCCCCGGCCCCCGGCCTCCGGGCCGATGGCCGGGCGGTTGACCAGTTCGCGCTGGATGGAAAGGATTTCCATGCGTTTTCCGGCGAGGTCACGCAGCACGGTCTGCAAAGCCGCCATGCCCGGCCGTTCCGGCAGGGAGCGGGGCAGGGACAGGGGCGCGGTCGTCCCGGAGTCCGGCAGGGCCAGCAGGCAGGCCGTGAGTAGCAGGGCGGGGATCTTTCGCATATTTTCGCTTATAAACCCGGCGCGGTAAAAAGTAAAATATTCCGGGGATAGCTTCATAAAAAGTCTAGACTTGTTGGCCCATGCGCGGGAGTTTGTGCATAATATAGTGATATTTATTATTAAATTTTCATGCTTATAAAAATAAAATCCTTGGCGTTTTATTTTTCTTTACCAACAACGGGCAGGCATTTAATCATAACAAGAGTGAATTATTTTTTTGCAATCCAAAGGAGCCTGCCATGCGTCGCCTCCCGGAAGTTTTTTTTCTGCTGATCCTGCTTCTGCTTCCAGCGAGCCCGGCGGCCGTAGCCGCGGAGTCCGGCCAGGATATCGGCAAAGTCATCGCCCTTAACCCGGGCGCCTCCGTCTTACGTGACGGGCTGACCGAGGCCCTGGATTTGCACGCCGGCCTGCGCCTTTCCGACACCGTCAGCACCGACGCCTCCGGCCGGGTGAAGATCCTCTTTAACGACGACAGCGCGGTCAGCATCGGCCCGAATACGGTCATGGAGATGAGCGAATACGCGGATTCCGGGAGCAAATCGGGCTTTGGCCTGCGTGTGCCGCAGGGGGTGATCCGGGCGATTACCGGCAAGATCGTCGACCAGAACCCGGACGGCTTCAAGATTGCCACCCCGGAGGCCTCGGTGGGCATACGCGGCACCATCGTAAGCCTGCGGACGGGCGGGGGCGTGACCACGGTTTACGTGGAAAACACCCTGCGCCAGGTCTATGTCAACGGCATCAATGTGCCCAGCGGCAGCAAGATTACCATCCCTTCCGATCCCCTCCGGCTTGAGCCTATCCGGCCGCAGGACCGGCGGGATCTGGGCCGGGACCTGGCCCTGCTGGGCGGGTCCGGGGTGGCCGCGGCCGCGCCGGAGCCGGGCGGTGGAAAGCCTTCCGCGTTCCTGGCCTCCGGACCGGGGCTGCTCCCTCCGGATACGCCGCTGGCGGATATCGGCCAGGAGAAGCAGCGCTTGGGGGATAATTTGCTGGCTACGGGCAACAATACGGGCATCGCCAGGGTGAGCGGTGATCTGTTTACGGCCCCTGCCTCTGACTTATTGACTGGAACTGGCGCAACTTCGCTGGCTTATGGGGTGTTCGGCTTTGATGTTGATCTGGGTAGCGGAGCCATCACGGATGCGTTTATGAAAGGCGGGACGGACGCCAATCCGATGAACACCTTGAGCAATCATTTCGCGGTGCAGGGAGGCAGCGGACAGTTCAACGGAGTAGGGTCGTCGACAGTAATTACTGGATTCGCCGGTGAACTCTGGTCAGGGGGGGTAGGTGGTAGTGGTACTTTGTTTACGATTGCCCCTTCGAATAACACCCGTATGAACCTTAATGTGGGGTCGGATGTATACAGTACCGCAACCGGCTCCGTCAACGGAAGCTATTATATAGGTACTGCGCCTGGTGCGCCTAGCGGTTGGGCTAACGCGGACTTTGGCACTTTTTCCGGCCAGCGCGAACCGTAATAACTCCAAGGAGCGACTGCCATGCGTATGATTTCCTTATGTTTTTCACCTCCAGCGGTCCAGGCCTTTCTGTGAGACATGAGATTCTGGATGGAGGCACATTAACTCGACGAAGGTACAAACCAATGGTGTCCTTATGCTATTATCCAGACCATAGAAGAAGGAGAATGACATACATGCGCATACCTGTCTTGCTGCTCCTGGCGGCGTTCTTCCTGGTTTTTTTCCAGGCTGTCCCGCTTTGGGCCGTCTCCGCCGACCCGGCCCGCTCTCTCACCCTGGAGCAGGGCAAGGCCGAGGCCGCTTCCCTCCTGGAAAAAGGCGAGGCCGTCAAGGCCTATGAACTCTACATGCGCCTGCTGCGCCTGGCCCCGGAGGACGACGCCGTGAACCTGGGCCTGGCCCGCGCCGCCGCCAGGGGCAAGCGCTGGAATCAGGCGGTCATGGCTTACGAAACTCTCCTGGAAAAATACCCCCGCGAGGCGGCCCTGTACGGCGAACTGGCCCATGTTTACATGCTCCTGGGCGACCGCGAGGCCGCGGAACGCAGCCTGGCGGTGATGCGCTCCCTGGACCCCAGCGCTACCATAGAAGACACGGATAAAGCCCTGGATCTCCTGGAAAGCCGCTACAGCGACCTGCAATTCCACGGCAAGCTCCGGGCCGGCCTGCAATATGATTCCAACGCCAACCTGGGGCCGGCTTCCAACGAGGTGCGGCTCGGCAATTTCCCGTGGCCGGTGGTCCTGGACGACGCCAAGGCCAAGGGCAGCTTCGGGGCTTACCTGGGCGCGGATTTGGACCTGGGCAAACGTTTTTACCGGGATAGCCCCTGGTGGCTGGTTGGCGACGTGCGGCTCTTCTGGCGCGGGCACGCCGCAAGCTCCCTGGACGACTCCCACAGCCGGGAGGCGCAATGGGGCCGCGCCGCCGTTGGTCTGCGGCATTTAAGTTCCTCCACCCTGGCCGAGGCCCGTCTGAAGTACGAAATCTTTGATTACGAATTCTACCAGCGCGTCTCCGCCTACGGGCCGGAAGGGGCCTTGATCTGGGCCGCTTCCCCCACCCTGCACCTGATCCTCAAGGGCGCGGTGGAGGAGCGCGATTATTCCCGCTCCTCCACGTACAACGGCCTGTACGGCTGGACCGGGGGCTACCTGCGCGGCTTTTTCGGGGAGGACAACCACGAGCTTATTTGGGGCATTCGCCATTTGAGAGGCAGGGCCGATAACCGCAGGTACAGCCACTACGGCTGGGAAGGCTCGGCCGCTTACCTGTTCAAGCTCCCCCACGGGCTGGAGCTTGCCCCATCCTTTTCCTTTGCCCGTGAATACTACGATGGCCCGGCCACTATCCTGGAAACGGAGGATCGCGTGGATGACCGCTTCCGGGCCGGCCTCGGGCTGACCTACCGTCTCAGCGAATCCTGGGCCATCGAGGGCGGCTGGCAGTACACCCGCAATTCCTCCAACAGCGCCCTTTACAAGTATGAGCAGCACTTCGTGAACGCCGGCCTGGTCTGGAGTTTCTGAGTGCGCGATCGCGCGGCCTTGGGGGCGGGCCTCGCGGTCATACTGGGCGGTCTTTGCGTCGCCGCGGCCGTGCTCTTCGCCTATATCGGCCAGCCCTCCCTGCTGACCCGTCTGGATCTCAAGGTCTATGACCTGCTGCTCCCCTTGCGGGCCGCGCCGGACCCTTCTCCGGTCCCGGTCATCATTGATCTGGACGAAGCCTCCATCGCCGAATACGGGCAGTGGCCCTGGCCGCGCTACCTGATGGCGGACCTGCTGGATACGCTAACGGCCCGCGGGGCGGCGGTCATCGGGCTGGATATAATGTTTCCCGAGGCCGACAGGTCATCCCCCGAGCGGGTACGCGAGGCCCTGCGCCGGGACAAGGGCCTGGCCTTTGAATATTCCGGCATTCCCCCGGAACTGCGCGATTATGATCAGGTTTTGGCCCAGGCCCTGCAAAGAAATCCGGTAGTGCTCGGGGCCTATGCCTCTTTTCCCGGAATAGGCGGGGAAGCGCCCCCGTCTCCCTCCATCGGCATAATCGAACGCGAAAAGCCCGGGGCCATACCCTGGCTTCCCCTCGTGCCCGCAGCCAAAAACGCGGTTTTGCCTCTGCCCGCCCTGCGCGAACAGGCTCCTATGGGATTCTTTAACGTGGGGCCGGATCTGGACGGCATTGTGCGGGAAATTCCCTTGGTGGTCAGGATCGGCGAAGACATTTATCCCTCCTTTTCCGTGCGCGCGCTCATGCTGGGCCTGGGACTGCGCAACCTCACCCTGGAATCCGGGCCGTACGGGCTGGAAGCCGTGCGCCTGGGGAGCGGGCACTACGTCCCGGTCAGCCCGCAGGGCACGCTGCGCATCCCGTTCATCGGCCCGCGCCGGACCTATCCATATTACAGCGCCGCCGATGTCCTGGCCGGGCGCGTCCCCCCGGAGGCTCTGGAAGGCCGGGCGGTCTTTGTGGGCGCCTCCTTGCCGGGGCTGGCGGATATTCGCGCCACGCCCTACGATTCGGCCTGTCCGGGCGTGGAGGTGCACGCGGCCGTCGTGGACGCCATACTCACCGGCAATGCCGTGCGCCTTCCGCCCTGGACCCCGGCCGCGCAAGCCGGGCTGATCGCCGCTGCCGGTTTTCTTGCCACCCTGGTCTTCGGTTTCGCCCGGCCTCGCGTGTACCTGCCGGTCGCGGCCGCGCTCATCGGGGCGATAGTCCAACTGGCCCGGCATTTGTTCGGGCAGGGGATTTTTCTTTCACCCCTTTACGGCGTGCTGACGGTAGCGGCCCTGGGGGCCTTTTTGCTGCTGGTGCGCTTTTGGCAGGAAGAGCGGCAAAAGCGCAGGCTGCGCGGTCTCTTTTCCCGCTACGTCTCTCCGGAGGTGGTCAGCCGCGTCACCCGGACAGCGGGAGACCTCATGGCCGGGGAAGAGCGTGAACTTACCGTCATGTTCACCGACATCCGGAATTTCACCTCCATGTCGGAGAGGCTCAAACCCCAGGAGGTCGTGACCCTGTTGAACCGTTATTTCACGCCCATGACCGCCCTGGTGCGGGAGTATTCCGGCACCCTGGACAAATTTATCGGCGACGCCCTTATGGCCTACTGGAACGCGCCCCTGGACGTGCCGGGGCATCCGCTCAAGGCGGTGGAAGCCGCCCTGGCCATGCAGGAGGCGATGCCAGCCCTTAACGAAGGCCTGCGGGCCGACTTGGGGCTGGAAGTCAGCATCGGCATCGGCGTGCATACCGGCACGGCCTTTGTGGGCAACATGGGGACAGCGGATTTTTTGAATTACACCCTGATCGGGGACAACGTGAACCTGGCCTCGCGCCTTGAAGGGCTGTGCAAGCAATACGGCGTGGGCATCGTGGTCAGCGGGGAGACGCGGGAAGCCTGCGGCGGGGCTTTTGACTTCCGGCGTCTGGACACCATCCGGGTCAAGGGCAGGGACCGTCCCGTCACCATCTATGCTCCCATGCGCCGGTAGTTGTCAAAAACCCCGGACAGGCGTATATGTATACGATAAGCGGTTACACCCGGCGCGGCGCCGGAGTAAAGCCATGTAAAAAAGGAGCCTTTATGTCATTTTTGAAAAATGCGCTTATGGTGTTGATGTTATTGGCCTTTATGCTGGCGCAGGGCTGCGCCCAGGGAGGGGATGCCGGGCAGAGCGCCGGGCGGCAGGGTTCAACGCAAAAACAGACCGGAACCCAGGCTCCCGCCAAATCCGGCTCTGGAACCTTAAAGGATGAATTCCGGAATTATTGAGCAAGGTGTAGCCTCGCGTAAAATTCAAGCCCCGCTTGGTCTTTTGGGCCTCGCGGGGCTTTGGTAATGATCAGGTTTCCAAAGGAGCCACGCTCCCGTGTTATTGGTGCTGTTGCAGTTCGGCCATGACCGCGTTCAGTTCCTGGGCCATATGCGAAAGCTCCAGCACGGCGGCGGCGGCCTGGGTCATGCCGTCGGCGGTTTCCACGACAATCTGGTTTATTTCCTCGATGGCCCGGTTGATTTCTTCGGAGGCGGCGCTTTGCTCCTCCGCCGCCGTGGCGATGGAGGTGACCACCGAAGAGTTGACTGAAGCCAGTTCGACGATCTCCGACAGGGCCTGCCCGGAGGTATTGGCCAGGTCTGTGGCCTCGGTGATGGCCTTGACCGCGTCCTCCACCTCGCTGATGTTGGAGCGCGCGGACTGTTGGATGGCGGTGATGTTATCCCCCACCTCATGCGTGGCGGACATGGTCTTTTCCGCGAGCTTGCGCACCTCGTCGGCCACCACCGCGAAACCGCGCCCGGCTTCGCCGGCGCGGGCCGCTTCGATGGCCGCGTTCAGCGCCAGCAGGTTGGTCTGATCCGCGATGTCGGAGATGACGTTCATCACCCCGCCGATGCTTTCCGCCCTGGTGCCCAGCTCGTGCATGTTCACCTGGAGGGTTTCGGCCACTTTGTTCACCTGGTTGATGGAGCGCACTACCTTGTCCACCAGTTCGGCTCCGTTATTGGCTTTGTCCTTGGTAGCCTCGGACTGTTCTGCGGCCTGGCCGGCGTTTCTCGCCACCTCCAGCACGGTGGCGTTCATTTCGGTCATGGCCGTGACCGTGTTTTCCACGCGGGCGCGCTCCTGTTCCGAGCCGCGCGAGACCTGCTCCACCTGGGCCGAAAGCTCTTCGGCGGCGGCGGCCACCCGATCGGAGATGGAGGCCGCCTGGTTGCCCACCTTGATGATGGCCCGCGCGGTCTGCTTGATGGCCGTGAGATCCGTGATCAACTGGAGCACAGCCATGAGTTTGCCATGATGATCCAACATGGGAATGGCCGTATAGCTGACGTCCATATTACGGCCCTGCGGATGGGCGGCGGTCTCTCCTGAGGCGGGTCGCAGACTCTCCACGGCCTGCTTCAGGGCATCGGCGGGGGAGCCGAAATCTTCACGATCCATGAGCTGCTTGCAGCTCTTGCCCTTGTAATCATTGCCGGCGATTCCCCGGCCGACGGCGTTCAGGTAGGTGGTCTTGAGCTCTTTATTCAGCACCACCACAGGGGAGGGGATATTTTCCAGAACCAGGAGAAAACGGTCCAGAATGGCGTTGGTTCCGGAGACCAGCGTGGAAAAGCCCCCCTTGTAGGCCGTGGGGTCGGCCTTGACGTCCATTTCGCCGTTTTCGATCCGCTCTTCCAGCTTCTGGTAATCGCCGAGAATGGCGTGCAGGATGGCGGGAATCTTACGCATGGCCGTGAGCATATCCCCGATTTCTCCTTTTTCGCGGCTGGCGACCTCGGCCTTGAAGTCCCCATCGGCTATGGCCCCGGCAAAACGGCTGATGGCGCTCAAAATATGGATCAGTCCCAGAATGATGACGACGGATAAGAGCAGCCCGAGGATCAGTCCGACAGCGGTGACCGTAATCATGCCCCTCTGGGCCGCGTGGTTGGTCTGCACGGTGAGCGGCCCTTGCGTGTTCATTTGGCTGTTGACGTCGTCGCTTACGGTATTGAGAGTCGTCTTGAGCTTATTGTTCATGTCCAGGAGGAGCGCGTTCTGTTTCGCCGCATCGGCGACGGCCGCCGTCATGGTGGCGACGGTCTCCGCCATGATATCGTGGCCTTTCTGGGCCTTGGCGAAGAAATCGCGCTCCGTGCCGGAGTTCAGCATCGCACGGAGGTCGTTGATATCCTTGGTCACAACCTTCAGGGTTGCCTGCGCCTTCTCCGCATTTTCCTGCGTCCGGCTGTAGGCGAAACGGCTGGAGGCGGAACGGGCGAGGGAAAAATGGGTCAGGGCCTCGCCGGCTTTGAGGCAGGCCCCGCTATTGCCCGTGGTGATAAATTCATCGTGCAATTCCTGTATCGCCTCGCCGAAGGACGCGGCCGCCGGTTGCTGAACCGTCTCGTATTCCGAGATCACTCTCAGGAGATCCTTCTCCAGGGAGCTGATCGCCTCTATCTGGTCCGCGGCGCGCTTTTCCACCTCGATCAGGGTATTCATGGTCGCCTCGCGTTTGGCAAAGGCTTTGGCGTTGGCGGCTAAGTCCCGGTTGGCCTTGAGAAGGCTGCGGGCCTCTTCCATCAGTTTCGGGTCCAGCCCGATGCGGAAGAGACGCACGGCGGCCACCGAGGCATGCTGGTTGGCCAGGAGATCCGAGTAGCTCACGTTGAGCCTGGCCAGGCGCCGGTATTCCGTAAAGGAGTCCGTCGCGTTGGAAAGCCCCAGGTGGCCGATGACGGCGACAGTGCCCATCAGCAGGATCATGACAACGAATCCCGAGATAATTTTCCATTTGGTGCTCATGCTGATAACCTCTTTCCCGTGGAATTTTAGAGCGTGAGATATAGTACATATAACAAAAATGCCGTTTCCACAATGTGTCGCCGTAGGCGGGTCATGCGCGAAGGCTCCGCCCCGGCATAAATACCGTTTTAGTTCAATGCCGTCTTATTTTGCGGATATTCTGGCCGTCGAGCGCGACCGGTCGCGTATTTTTTGGGGAAGCCCCTTCCACACCAGTTCATAGGAAATGTCCACCAGCTCCTTGCACACATTTTCCGGGGTTTTGCCCATCAGGGACAGGGATACCCAGTGCAGCTTGTTCATATGCCATCCGGGCAGCACTGTGGCGTACCGTTCGCGAAAATCGAGCGCCAGGAAGGGATCGCATTTCAGGTTCAATAGCGTGGCCGCCTTGTTGCGCACGAGCAGGGCGAATATCTTGCCATGCACGAAATAGCGTATCGCGTCCCAACTTTCTTTGTAATCTTCGACCGCGTCCGGTTTCGCCAGCGTGTATTCGCGAAGCCAAAGGCGCCCGGGCGGCCAGGTGGTGCGGGTCATCGCGAACCCATGTTGCCGTGCCCAGATTTCACGGATCGGTCTCAGGTCAGCCCCGCGCCAGTTCCACACGGTTTCTGCCGGATTTTTTGGCGTTGTACAGGGCGTCATCCGCGATTTTGATGCTGAAGGCGACATCCCGGCCAGGATGAAATTCAGCGACGCCGATGCTGGCGGTGAGCGTGATTTGCTCCGTTCCTATATCCACGGGAACAGCCTCAACGCCCGCGCGGAGTTTTTCCGCCACGATGAGCGCGGATTTCTCCGGAGTTTCCGAAAGGATAATCAAAAATTCCTCCCCCCCCCAGCGGGCGACGGTATCCTGCCCGCGCAACAGGGATTTCAGCCTGGCCGCGATTACCACAAGCGTCTTGTCTCCAGCCTCATGCCCCCAAGTGTCGTTGACATTTTTGAAATGATCCAGATCCACCAGCAACAGTGAAAAAACGGCCTTGCTTCGCTTGTAGCGCACAATCTCCATGTCCAGACGTTCCAGCGCGGTACGGCGGTTGGGCAACTGGGTCAGCATGTCCGTCCCGGCGGTCAGGCGCAACTGGGTTTCGGCCTCAATGCGCTGGGCCACTTCCTTGCGCAGAAGCTCCGCGTCGCGTTCATGTTCCTTCATGCTGCGCGAGAGCCGGAACATGGTGCCGCCGATGACGGCCATGCCGAGCCCCCACAGGCCGCCATGCGCAAAAGCCTGCCTATGCTGTTCATTCTGCATGGAGGCCGTAATAGGCTTCATGGGCACGGATACGCTTATGCCGCCGCGCACCTGGTTCAATGTATATCCCTGGAATTGATGGCAGGGGAGGCAGGACTCCTCCACCACCAAGGGGCGGATCAAACGCATATATGGAGCGCCGTTGATGGCTTCAATGCCCGATATCTCATCCGCAAGCCCGGCTTCCAACTGTTTCAGCGCCGCGCCTTCCCAGGGGTCCGGCTCGTTGCCCTTGCGGATCGGCATGTTGCTTGTGATATGTCCAATCACGCCGGATTCCATAGCCCCGAGCTCATGCACTAGGCGGGTCATGAAGGCGGGATTGATTTTTGTGTAGGAAACGCCGTCCGTAGTGGTGATGTCCCGCCCGGCGGCGGGCAGGTATGGATTGGGTTCAAGCACGCCCGGAACGATCGGCGCCATCACCCCGTTCATCATCGAGTTCCAGCGGCGGTACGTGACGTCTTTCTCAAACGCGGTCCGCGCCTGGATGCGGGCGTAATGCATGGCGTGTTTTTCAAGCTCCCCCACGCTGTACCACAGGGAAACGGCAAAAGTGCCTGTCCAGCACAACATGATCAGACACATGATCGGACCAATGGAAAGCCTGCGAGGGTGTGGCGTTTCCTGATACTGCGTGCCCTCGCCGTGGGCGTTTTCTGGCATAACCTACCCCTCTCACTGCGAATGACGATTATTTACTCAGTATGCGGCATGTGGCCGAATATCGCACAGAAAACAAAATGCCGCAAGCCGGAGGCGGGCGCGCCCCGGAAAATCAGCCCCGCGTTGATCCTGGCGGGCGCGTCCGCGAAATCGGTGAACTGCGGCTTGTTTTGCGCGTTGCAGAAATTGATTGCCGTTTTTTTCCGGCGCGGATAAAATAGAAACCGTTGCCGAACCAGAGGCGGCTGGCGCGAAAATGCCCTTTGACGCCCAACAGCCCGCAGCTCAAAAGGAACTTGTGAACAACACGCAGGATGTCACACAGCGGAGCAGGCACAAAATCGCCTTGCGTTTCCGC
This sequence comes from Desulfovibrionaceae bacterium, assembly GCA_009782775.1. GTDB lineage: Bacteria > Desulfobacterota > Desulfovibrionia > Desulfovibrionales > Desulfovibrionaceae > WRHT01. The sequence goes on along the minus strand of WRIL01000004.1, from coordinate 93,507 downwards.
AACGGCAATATCGCCATTTTCGCCATCGTCACCGCGACCATGGCGATGGCGATATTTTGGGCGATCCATGACATGGCGGACAAGGTATCCGCGGACTATGCAAGGCTTTATGCCGTCAACACCGAAAAAACCCTCAGCACTTACACCCACCAGGATATCAGGGTCATCGCCAATGCGGCCCGCACCCACACGATACGCGCCTGGTTCGCTGACGAAGAGGATCCGCAAAACAGAAAAGATGCCTATGAGTTGATGAAGGACGTCATATCCACGTTGCAGGGCAGCAGTCTGTACATCTGCATCCATAAGACGCGGAGCGAGTATTCCATCGAGGAGGAAAGCTCCCTCGACGATATGCGGCCCCATGCGCGCATCGATCCGTCCAATCCCGAAGATTCCTGGTATTTCGCTCTCCTGGCCTCCGACATGGACTATGTTCTCAACGTGGACGCCGACAAAAAACTGCGCCAAAAGCGCGTATGGCTCAACCACAAAGTTTTTTCACCAGAAGGCGAATTGCTCGGTTCCTTTACCGCGGGTGTGCCGTTCGCCTTGGCGGCCGAAAAAATATTTTCCGGATACCAGGACGCGATGGTGCGTACCATGATCATTGACGGGAAAGGCATTGTCATGATGGACAGCGCCTTGTTCGGCAAGGGGGATCTCCTCCTGAACGCGCCCGAAATTCCCGTCCAGACGATATCTTCCGACCCGGCCTTCCAGGCGGCTGTGGCAAATCATCTTTCCGACGAGCATGACAAGCGGGAATCCGGTTGCTTCGCGGTAGTTTCGCTCGCGTCGAACAGACTCGGATATGTGACCATAGCGCACATCGAATCCACGGATTGGGCGGTCGTAACCTTGTATGAACCCTTCTCGCTCTTCGACCCTACAAAACTTTTGCCGTTCGGCGCAATCATGGCGGTTCTGCTCGCCGCCTTCGCCATAACCAGCAGTATCCTCAGCTACCGGCTGATCTTCCGGCCGCTCGGGCATCTCATCCTCAGCCTGTCACACCTTGAAAGCAAGGAAGAGCATATCTACGGGCAGGAGCGCGACGACGAATTCGGGGTCCTCTCCAACGTCATCCACCGCCTGTTGAATGAGGCGCACCACGACCCCCTCACCGGCCTGTACAACAGGCGGTCCATGGAAGAGGAAATGCGGCGCGACATGGGGACTTTGTCGCGTTCCGGCGGCATGCTCAGCGTCATCATGGTTGATGTGGACTGCTTCAAGGGCTACAACGACACCTATGGGCATGAAGCCGGAGATATTTGCCTCAAAAATATCGCATCCGTGCTCACGACCGCCACGGGCAGAACCGATGACCTCGCCGCCCGTTATGGCGGAGAGGAATTCGTCGTCATACTGCCGAATACCGATAAAGACGGGGCCTGCACAATCGCGCAAAAACTGCTCGAAGGCGTACGGGGTCTATTGATGCCGCATAGCGCCAACGTTGCCGTGAATTATGTGACTTTTTCGCTCGGCGTGACCACCGGCGTCGTAAATCGCAAGCAAGATCAGAATGATTACCTCAAGAAAGCGGATGAGGCGCTGTACGTTTCAAAGCAGACCGGGCGCAACAAGTACACCTGGCTGCCCATGCAACAAGCTCCCCCGGAGGACTCCGAGGGCCCATGCGCCCCTTCGTGAGCACATTATGCGCGGCTACGGGCGCAATTTATTCGATCGCTTACCAGCGTTTCAGCCACAGGAAAAGCGGCACGGTTGTCCACATGGCGGCGATATAGATGCACAGCGCATCCTTACCCAGCAAACTGATGCACAGGCTGAACAAAAATGGTGAAACCGCCTGAACAATGGCGGCGGGTAAAAACAGTAAACCTTGTCTGCGGCCGTAGCCTCTTTCTCCGAACAGGCTTAGAGGCAATACCCCTTTGATGATGGTCAGAAGTCCATTGCCGAAACCGTGCGTTGCGCCGACCAGCGCAACGGCTCCCGGCACGGACAAGATCAATAAAACAGCGCCGAGCGGAGCAATGAATACGGCCAGTGCCGCAGTCGTCAAGGGGCGCGTTTTCTGTAGCGCGATAATGTAAAGCAGCCGGGCTGATACCTGGGCAGGTCCAAAGGCCATCCCGGCAAGTATGCTTACAGCCGCACTGACGCCGAAGAGTTGCAGAAGGCCGGGCATGTGGCTCGCCATAGCGGCTGTGCAAAAACTGGTAAATACAAAGGCCAGGGCCAGCACGCCCATTGCCGGAAGCGCCTTTTTCCCCGATTTGCGGTGAGACGCGGCATCCGGATTTTGATACTTTGCGCTACCGGGTGGCATGGGTAAAAACAAGGAAAGATTCAGGGGAAGCGCCAGGAAAAGATGGACGGCGGCCCATACAGCCAAGACCTGACGCCAGCCGGAGTTTGACAGAAGATAGTGTGATACAGGCCATCCCACAGTGCTGGCGAGGCCCGCAAGAAGAGTGATCCCAGCTATGATGGGTGGGGCGGCGGAGCCACGGGAGCGGACTACCGCGGCAAAAGCCATATCGTAGAGCCCCGCCCCCATAGCGAAACCCAGCAACGCCCAGCCCAGGAATAGACTCCATTCTTTTTGCGTCTGTGACAGAAAAATCAGACTCAGGGTAAACCATATATTGGAAGCGGCAAGCACCGGCTTGCCTCCCCATTTGTCGATGCATTTCCCCGCGAAAGGCGCGGTCAGCGCCGCGATAACAAGTGCCAAAGAAAAAGCCGCGTAGACGGTTGAAACAGGGCAATCCAAACTGTCCGCCATGTGGTGACCCAAAACGGCGGGAAGATAATAGGATGAAGCCCAGGCGATCGTTTGGGTCAGGCCGAGCGATATTACAAGGCGTAGCGTTGTTTTTTCGGCAAGCATATTGGGTGTTGCAGCGCCATATATACCGTGGTTGGCGGTGCTTATTTTTGCGAGGATTGGAAGGCAAGCCTCATTATAGGAATGAACGCGCTGCCATCGTTTCCAGGGAGCCGAGCGGTTCTTTGGGCTGAGTCAGGGGTAATTTGCTTGCAGACGCATATACCTGAAATAAGCGTTTTTTCGTCGCAGGCAGAGGCGAAGCAGGAGCGCAGGCCTTTTTCCATGCGGCTGGCCTCCGCGCGGTCGCGCAGCCTATCGGTGAGCGTGATGTGGAAACGGTATTCGTCAAACACATAAGGATAGCCCCATTCGGCAAGGAGCGCTCTCTGGCGATCAGTAAGTTTTTGCGGTTCACGGCGTGCGAATTCCTGTTCAGAAGGAGCGGCCCGGAAGGGCTCGAAGAAGGCTACGGTATCCGCTGCAAGCGTGTTGGCGCTTTCTATAGCCTTCAATCCCTCCTGGCTTTCCCCATGGGGAACCAGCGTGAAAAAAGATCCGATGCGCGCAAGTTCGAGCTGGGGGAGAGTGATGGTTTGTCTGCCCATGACAAAGCGGGCGGCGGCAAGCAGCAAATCGCGCTCCGTCATTCCTTTTTTTAGGAAAAACGGCGCTTTCAGCGTGGCGTGCAGCCCATAGCGCCGGGCATCCGCAGTAAGGGCGGACAGGCTTTGCCGCGAAAACCCTGTAAGGCTGGCTTGGGGGATGGTTTCGCCGGTTTCACTGTCTCGCCCCAACAAGGCCGAACCCAGCGCCGCAAGCGCTGTTCCCGGTTCGGGGATATAATATATCGCATAGCGGGCGCCCACTATACCCTACAGCACCCGCAGGCCGGCCCGCCAGACAGCTCGTACGACGGGAACACCGTCAACCAGCCGTACCTGCGCAGCGTCAGCCCGCTTGCCAGGTTCCAGTGCGCCGCGATCGTCAAGCCCTACAGCCTTTGCCGGATTGAGAGTCACGGTTTCCAGAGCCTTTTGCAGGGTCACGCCCGTCAGTTCCGGCAGCAGGAAGGCCGCATGCAGCAGGCTTGCCGGCATATAATCGGAGGAAAGAATATCCAGCAGCCCTTGCCGGGCCAACTCTAAGGCCGATATGTTGCCGGAATGGGATCCCCCGCGCACGATATTGGGAGCGCCCATGATGATGGACATACCGTGACGCCGAGCCTCCCGCGCGGCCTCCATAGTGGTTGGAAATTCCGATATGCCTATCCCGTAGCCGATGTTTTCCCGCACATGCTCCACGGTAGTGTCGTCATGGCTGGCCAACGGCATGGAGAGAGAGCGGCAGATGTCCACAATGGCTTGCAGGTTGCTGGCAGCATTTTTCATTTGTTTGGCCTTCAGCGTATCCGTACGTTCCGTGAATACTTCTTCCGTGGCCCCATGCAGGTTGTGGTAGGTTTTGTATTTGTCCAGATCCCGCCACTGCCGCTGGCCGGGCGTGTGGTCCATTATGGAAAGCAGGCGCAGCCTTTTGTTCTTCATGTACGGAGAAAGCTGTTCTACAAGATCGTCACCGGCAAGCTCACAGCGTAAATGTACAAAATGTTCCGCCCGTAGCAGGTTGCGCTCGGTAGCGTCCGCGATGGCGTTCAGACTGGCGTCAAAAAGCTCATTCCGGTGTCTTCTGTTGAGAGGTTCCCCAACGGCGATGGCGTCAAACACCGTGGTCACGCCGGAACCGATCATATGCACGTCATGCGCCGCAATGGAGGAAAGCCCGGCCGGCCAGCTCACCCCGGCGCGCGGGACAAAATGTTTTTCCAGATTGTCGGTGTGCAGTTCGATCAGGCCGGGAATAAGAAAATCGCCTTCCAGGTCATACTCGCAGTCCGCCGTGCGCGGAGCATCAGCGATGCGTCCGCCGCAAAAGAACAGGCTGTCGGTATCTCCTTGCGGCGTCACAATACGGCCGTTAGTCAGACAAAGCGTGCTCATAAAGGGTTCCTTAATAGCTAGCTGATTGGTCATACAAAACGTTTGCGGATATGTTGGGACAACAGGTCAAAAGCCACGACAACGGCAATGATGATTAGCATAACGGCGCAGGTGCGGGCGAAGTAAAAACCCCGGATGAGTTCCCAGAGCAGCACGCCGATGCCGCCCGCCCCGACCATGCCGACCACGGTGGCGGATCGGATGTTTGATTCAAAGCGATACAGCGAATAGGAAATCCAGAGCGGCAGCACTTGCGGAATGACGCCGAAGATAACTTCTTCCACACCCAGCGCGCCGGTGGCGCGGATGCCCTCAACAGGCTGAGGGTCAATGGCCTCCACGGCCTCGGAGAAAAGCTTGGCCAGCACGCCCGTGGTATGGACAAAAAGAGCGAGCACTCCGGCAAAAGGGCCGAGTCCGACAGCCACGACAAAGAGCATGGCAAAGACCATCTCGTTGATGGCTCTGGCGGCGTCCATAAGGCGGCGCACCGGCTGATACACCCACCAGGGCACAAGGTTTTCGGAACTCAAGATGCCGAGCGGCACGGCGAATATCACGGCGAGAACGGTTCCCCACAGGGCGATTTGCACCGTGACGGCCATTTCCTCCAAATACATGCGCCAGTCGGTAAAATCCGGCGGAAAGAAATCTTTGGCAAAGGTCGCCATGTTGCCGGCATCCGTGACCAGAGCCAGAGGGCGTATTTCGGCCCCCTGCCATGACCAGGCGAGAATCGTGAGGAACAAGCCCCAGCCGGCAAGAGAAAGCAGGGAACGCATACGGTTTGTTGTGGGGTTTTTATACAGAGGCGCCATCTTCGTTTCAGGATGTGCTTCGGAGACGGAAGCCATCATTTTTCCTTTTATACCGCAGCGCCCGAAGGCGCTGCGGTATTATGCGGCGTGTGTACCCGGTGCGTCGTCGTCATTGTTTTTTGTTTTGGCCGAGTTCTTCCATACGGGCGTTCAGGGCGGCCAGTCTGCCGTCAATGTCTTTTATTTTGGCCTGCTTTTCGGCGGCGTTCATATTTGGGTTGCTCTCTATAGCCCCTTTTTCTTTGAACAATTCTAGCTGCCGTATGGGCAGGAGCTGGTCGTTGCTGGAAGCCCGGAAGTGCGACCATTGCAAGGCCTTGAGAATCTCCTTTTCGCGTGCGGCGTTCGCCCTGCCTTCCTGACCGTAGCTCAGGATGAAGGTGCTCACTTTTTCTCTGACGTCTGCGGGCAGCTCTTTGCGCCACACCAACGGATCAGCGGGAATAAGCGGAGATGTCCAGATGATTTTGACCAGCGCGCGTTTATCAGGATGAGCTTTTTCAAGGCGTTGCAAAGCTTCACTGTTGCAGGTGGCCACATCGACCTGTTTGTTGGCCACGGAAAGGGCATTGGTTTCGTGGTTGGCATTCAAGGTGCGTTTGAAAATGGCCTTTGGTTCAACCTTGTTCATGGCAAACACATAGTAGCCCGGCACCAGGAAACCGGAGGTGGAGTTGGGGTCGCCATTGCTGAAGGTGAGATCCTTGGCTTGCGCCAGCACATCCTTTTCGCTGTTCAGAGACGAATCTTTGTGGGTAACTAGGTGCGAATAATACCCGCCGTCTCCGCTGGCGTGCACGATCTGCGCGAATATCTCACCACCAGCACGATCTACCGCGTGCATGGCGGAGACGTTGCCGTACCAAGCAAGCTGCACCTTGTCGAACTGCATGCCGGTCACGATTCCCGCGTAATCCGAAGCGAAAAATGCATTTACTTTCATTCCGGTTTCTTTTTCCATGTCAGCCAGAAAGGGTTGCCACAAGGTTCTGAGGTTTTGCGAGGCTTCGGTATTGATGATGCCGAAATTCAGTTCCTGCTGCGCGGCATTGGCGATCCCGCCGAAGAGCGAGGCGGAAAGGGCGATAATTCCGAGAACTATAGGCCGGATATGTTTGTTCATGTTGTACGCTCCTGCTATGTTGAGGATAATAATAATAAGCAAAAAATCTGCATTCAGGCGGCAACGGGGTTCAGGGTCAATATAGCCTGCTGCTGCGTTCCCGCATGGACTTTGGCTTTATCAACCGTTCCGGTGAACATGGACTCGCAGGCGGCGCCGTACAGATCGCGCAGAAAAGCCGGAGTGAGCGCGCTGGAAAGCCCGTCGTACACGATGCGGCCGTCTTTAAGGGCGATAGTGCGCGGGCAGTAACAGAGGGCGTAGTCCACCTGGTGCAGGGAGACCACTACGGTCAAATCGTCTTTTTTGTTGAGTTCGGCCAGAATGTCCATGACCCGGCGTGAACTTTCCGGATCAAGGGAAGCGATGGGTTCGTCGGCCAGCAAAACTTCCGCTTTCTGCGTCAGTACGCGGGCGATGGCCGCACGTTGCTGCTGGCCGCCGGAAAGGGTTGACGCCCGCTGGAAAGCTTTTTCCGCAATGCCGACGCGGGCAAGGGATTCAATGGCCAGGGCGCGGACATTTTTCGGAAAGAAGTTAAGCGTGGTGCGCCAAAGCGGCACACGGCCAAGTGCGCCCAGCATGACGTTGGTGAGCACCTGGAGACGATCCACCAGGTTGAACTGCTGGAAAACCATGCCGACGCCAGCGCGCGTTTTGCGCACATCCCTCTGGACGCGCCCGTTTTGTTGCACCATGCGCCCCATAACCTCAATGCTGCCGCCGTTTTTGTCTCCGGCCATTATACCGGAAATGTGACGCAGCAAAGTTGACTTTCCGGAACCGGAAGCTCCGATAAGGGCCACCATTTCTCCCCTGTTCACGGTGAGGCTGACGTTGTCCAGCGCCTTATGCGAGCCAAAGGAGCGGGTAAAATTCTGTATCTTAATCATGGATTCCTCCGGTTGTTCCCAGAAGGGGATGGGTGTTGCCTGATGTATGGAGGCACTATGGCCGGCCAATAGTGACGACTTTGTGTCCCTCTCGTGATATTTCAGTTAAAATGAGGCGTAAAAAAAACCGGCTGAGGCCGGTTCTTCGGAGAGTTTGCTCGTTATTTTTTTGTTTCAATTGCCGGCATGTAGCGCAGACGGTGGAACAGTCCTAAAAAAAACCGCCCGGCCTCTGCCAAGGAGCCGGAGTTGTCCACTCGGACAAAACCGGAAATTTCCGGCAGCTTCATGCCCGCGCCCGCAAGCCGTTCATCAATATCCGTCTGTTTTTCCCGGCCGCGCTTTTCAAGCCGTTCGCGCAATACCTCGGGCCGGGCTGAAATCAACACCGGAACCAGTTCCGGGTATAGTTTCAGCGCTTCGGGCAGGTATTCACGCGAACCGTTGACTACCACCACAGCCCCGGCGGTGAGACAGGCGTCAATGTCATCGCCGATACCGTAACAAAGTCCGTGGCTTTCCCAGGACAGCGAAAATTCGCCCCGGCTCTTGCGAAGCTGAAACGCCTCCCGTGTCAGCGAGTAGTGCCGCTCCCCCCCGGTTCCAGCCGGGCGCGTAATATACCGGCGGGCGAAAAACACCGGGCGCAAACCCTGCCGCGTATTCACAGCGGCATTCCAGGTCTGGGCATACGTCCTGTTAACACTGCGGCGCGCATACTCGATCAGGCTGTCCTTTCCCGAACCTGAAGGCCCCATGATATAGACAAGTGTTCCGGCCACCGGCTCTTTCATGCCGATACTCTCGCGTCCTGCGGGCGCAGCTCATACAACCGATCCGCCACGGCATCGCGCACCCCTTCATCGTGGAAAATTCCCACAATGGCCGTTCCGGTTTTTTTGGCTTCTTCAATCAACGCCACCACGGTCTTGCGGTTGGCGGCATCAAGGGAGGCGGTGGGCTCATCCAGCAGCATGATGGGATAGCGGCGGATAAACCCGCGCGCAATATTGACGCGTTGCTGTTCACCACCGGAGAAAGTCGCCGGGGCAAGATTCCAGAGGCGCTTGGGAATACGCAGGCGGGCCAGCAGTTCTCCTGCTTTTTCACGGGCGCTTTGTTCCTCCTCACCGTGGATGGTAAGCCGTTCCGCAACGATATCCAGACTGGAAACGCGTGGGATAACCCGCAGAAACTGGCTCACATAGCCCATGGTGCTATGCCGGACGGACAGCACCATGCGTGGGGAAGCTGTTGCCATATTTACCCGGAGCGCGCCGTGGTTCACCAGGATGCTTCCGGCGCAGGGTTTATAGTTGGCGTATAGAGAACGGAGCAGGGTCGATTTTCCGGCGCCCGAAGGCCCGTGCAGGGCCAGACATTCCCCTTCCCGCAGGTCAAGATCCAGATCGGAAAAGGCTTCTATGCTGGTTCCGCCCTGGGTATGCAGGGTAAAGGTTTTGCTCAGGCCGCGCACGGACAGGACAGGCTTGCGTGTTGTGGTTGCGGGATTGGGCGTGCGGTTCATACACAGTCTCTCATTTTTGAAATATTCCAGGGCACATCAGCCTTGCAGGATGGAAGACACCAGCAACTGTGTGTAGGCATGCTGCGGGTCATCCAGCACTTGATCGGAAAGTCCGGTTTCCACGACTTCGCCTCGCCGCATAACAATAAGGCGATGGGCCAGAAGCCTTGCCACAGCCAGATCGTGCGTGACCAGCACCATGGAAAGGTTCAGTTGCCGCACCAGTTGCCGCAATAGATCCAAAAGTCTTGCCTGTACGGAAACATCCAGGCCGCCCGTGGGTTCATCCATGAATACCAGGCGCGGCGAGGAAACAAGGTTGCGGGCTATTTGCAGGCGTTGCTGCATACCGCCGGAATAGGCCATAGGGCGATCGTCAATGCGGTCAGCGGCGATTTCCACCCGTGAGAGCCAATCTAGGGCGGTGTGGCGGATATTCCCGTAATGGCGGTTGCCGCAAGCCATGAGCCGTTCGCCGATGTTGCCGCCGGCGCTGACCCGCATCCGCAGGCCGTCACGCGGATTTTGGTGTACGAATCCCCACTCTGTTCGGAGAAGGCGGCGACGCACGGCTTCGGAAAGGCTGTTGATGTCATGCAGGATGCCTTGGCCGTCACGATAGTGAATACTGCCGATTGAAGGGGGAAAGCGCCCGGCCAGCAGATTCAACAAGGTGCTTTTGCCGGAACCGGATTCTCCCACAATGCCTAGCACCTCGCCGGGCCACAACTCAAAGCCGATGTCGCGGCAGCCCAGCCGATTACCATAGTAATGGGAAACGCCTCGCACACTCAGCAGGGTCGGTTCCGCATCCGGACCGCCGGCAGGTATGGCGTTCAGATGGAAGGGCGTGACTGTCGCGGAGGAGATATGTTCCGCTGCCTGGGCTGCCGTCATGGCGTACTCCTGTTTTCATTGGCGCGGCGACCGCAATAATCTGTATCGGAGCAGACAAACATGCGCGTCCCCGCATCATCGGTAATGATTTCGTCAAGATAGCTGTCCGTTGCGCCGCAGATGGCGCAGGGCTTGTCCCAGTGCTGTACGGCAAAGGGGTAGTCCTCAAAATCCAGGCTTTTGACCGCGGTATACGGAGGAATAGCGTAAATGCGCTTTTCGCGTCCGGCTCCGAAAAGTTGCAGGGCCGGACATTGGTCCATTTTGGGGTTGTCGAACTTCGGCAGTGGTGAAGGGCTCATGACATAGCGCTGGTTGACAAGTACGGGGTAATCAAAGCTCGTGGCTATGTCCCCGTGCCGGGCAATGTCTTCATACAGTTTGACATGCATGACGCCGTATTCTTCCAGGGCGTGCATGGTGCGGGTTTCCACTTCGCTCGGTTCCATCCAGCGCAGGGGTTCTGGAATAGGCACCTGATAGACCATGATTTGCCCCTCCCGCAGCGGCTGCTCCGGTATGCGGTGCCTGGTCTGGATGATGTCGGCTTCTGCGGTGGTCGTTGTGGTGCGCACTCCGGCCACGCGGGCGAAAAAGGCCCGGATGGAGACCGCGTTGGTGGTGTCGTCCGAACCCTGGTCAATCACTTTGAACACATCGTTCTTGCCCAGGATGGCGGCGCTTACCTGGATGCCGCCTGTGCCCCAGCCGTATGGCATGGGCATTTCACGCCCGCCGAAGGGGGCCTGATATCCCGGTATGGCAACCGCCTTGAGGATGGAACGGCGGATCGTGCGCTTGGTCTGCTCATCCAGGTAGGCGAAATTGTAGGAAACGACTTTTTGGTCTGTGCTTTGGCTGTCAGTCTCATTCGTCGCTGGCGGCATTACCCCGCTCCTTGTCGGTCCTGGCACGCAAGGCGCGCACCAGAGCCAGGTCTGCCTGAAAGTCAACATAGTGCGGCAGTTTTATGTGTTGCACAAAGCCGGAGGCTTCCACGTTATCACTGTGGTAGAGAACGAACTCCTCATTCTGCGCCGGGCCGCGCACTTCTTCATCAAAATCGCCGGAGCGCAGGGCGCGATCCACGATAGCCATGCTGAGGGCCTTGCGTTCGTTTTCGCCAAAAGCAAGTCCGTAGCCTCGGGTGAACGAAGCGGGGCGGTCTTTGCCGCCGGTGAACTGGTTGACGCTTTCGCATTCGGTCAAAGTGACCTCACCCACCAGAACCGGGAAGGCCAGTTCTTCCGGCGTAAAAAAGACTTCCACTTCGCCCATGCGCAATTCACCGACAAATGGATGCGTGGCTCCGAAGCCGCGCTGTGAGGAATAGGCCAGGGCCAGGAGCAAGCCTTCGTCGGCGCGGGCCAGATTCTGGAGGCGGATATCGCGACCGGCGGGCAACTCCAGCGGTTGCCGGGTAAGATCGCCGGGGGGGCTGTCTCCGCCTTCCTCCGGAGGCAGCAGGCCTTCTTTTTCCAGAAAGGAAAGCACCTTGGGACACGTTCCGGTGAATGACGCCGTTTCCGCGCTGGTTTCCGCCGGGCCTTCCGCAGGCATGGCCAGATTCGTATCCAGCAGCCGGTGTGTGTAGTCAAAAGTGGGGCCAAGCAACTGTCCGCCCGGAACATCTTTATAGGTGGCGGAAATGCGGCGACGCACCTGCATTTGGGCGGTATCAACCGGCTGCGAACTACCAAAGCGCGGCAAGGTGGTGCGATAGGCCCGCAGCAGAAAAATGGCTTCCACCAAATCGCCTCTGGCCTGCTTGACGGCGAGGGCCGCAAGGTCGCGGTCGTACAGCGAACCTTCCGCCATTACTCTGTCCACGGCTAGGGAAAGTTGTTCCCGGATTTGATCAACGCCCACTTCCGACACGGCCGTGTCGCCCCGGCGTTTTTCCGCCAGCAGAGCATGGGCGTTCTTGATGGCCCTTTCTCCACCTTTGACAGCTACATACATGTGCGATGCTCCTTGGGAGGCAAATAATCGGTTTGTTCATGCGGGGCGAGACGGACGCGGGCCGTGCGAGGCAGGCCCAGCAAGCGGATCGCCGGGCGGTCTGCGCTTTCTGTTCCCTTGTCCACGAAAATTACATCTACGCCTAAAGGATATGCGGCGCGATTAGCTTCCCAGCCCTCCCAGAACCACGGCGGCAGACCGGAAATGCGGAAAGATTGCCAGGCTTCGCGATCATTGCCCTTGACGCCCGGCCCGGTGAGTTCCATGGCACAAGCCTGCGGAGAAGACAGATCCGCGTTGATCACCAGCGTTGCGGAACGGTCGGGATAGTCTGCCCGCCCCGGATTGAATGCCTGCAGACGCGGCATGGCCTCAGGCCGGGCGATGAAAGCGAAGGAGCCTTGCGTCAGTTCGGCGGCAAAGGGTGCGGCGCAATGGAAGCGCAAATGGTGGCGGACTTCCGGCGTATTGGCGGCGGTGTCCAGCCAGATCGGCGTATCTTGATCACACAAGGCCAAGGCCAGAGCCAACATTCCGGGGGAAAGCTCCCCTGATGGAACTGGAAAAGGCGGCAGAGTCAAAGATACCGGAAGGCCGGGCCGAGAAAAAGCGGTCAGTACCGCACGGAAAACAGCCTGAGAATCGTCAACCGGATTGGAGAAGCCCGGTAAAGTACCCGGCAGGGCGAGAGGAGCGATCATTCGTTTTCCCCCCGTACCAGCGTGAAAAAATCCACTTTGGTGCGCGCCGTTTTTTTCGCGCGCTTTCGCAATTGTTCCTCACGCGCGGCTATGAGCGGCGCTATGAGCGAACGTTCCAGCGACTCCGTCCAATTGTCCAATTGCAACATGGCATCGAACACAGCGGCCAGTTCCGCGTGGCGCGGGCGGTTCCCCTGTATGAAGGCATACCCTTCCGCCACAGCACTGTTGTCTTGTGACTCAAGACGCACCACACAACGGGTGACAAGCATTTCGCCCAGATTGAATCGCTGGCCGGAGTTTCCCGCCCGGCCTTCCAGCATTACCAGTCCGGCTTCAGGACGGCGAAGAAATGTGTAGGAGAACGAACCAGAATACCTTGCGGCTTCGGCTTCAAGTATTGTGTCATCCGCTAGAGCCAAAGCCTCCATACGGCGCCTGCGGGCAGTGCGTGTCTCCTGCGGCGTTTCCGGCGCTGGTTTTTGGATACAAGCCTTAGCCTGTTGAAATGTCTGCGGCATAATCACCTCGCAATACTGCCGCGTCCTGTTGGGCTTGCGGCCAATCTGGCGCAATGGCGGCGTATTCATAGGAGGAAACTATGCCTCTGTTTGACGAAGTAACTATGACGGGAATATGTTTATTTTGTGACATTTTCTTCGCATCAGAGGCCCGTTTCAATCTTCCAGGCTAAAGAGGGGTTTATGCAACTGCGGACCTTGCCGGCTTCCAGGGGCGCGAGGCCGCGTATGGCCCCGCGCCAACCCGTTGCGCGAGTGGAGTGTGGACGAGAAAACGTTATAATAAGGCGCTTGCGGTCGTCAGGATAATTTGTCTTCAATTACTAACACTTCCCACCGCAGCCGCAGCCACAACCCGAAGCGGCAGGTGTGGATGGAACGTTGGCAGTGCCGTCAATCCAGGACGATATTTCTTCCTTGGTGGGGACTCTGCCGGTTGATTTTATCACGCCGTCGATAGCTATGGCCGGAGTGGACATGATGCCTGTGGCCATCATCGCTTTAAGGTCAGTCACCTTTTCCACCGTGATGTTGCCCCCCTTGGCAGCGGCCATTTCCTTCACCAGATTTTCCGTTTCCGTGCAGCGGGCGCATCCTGGCCCGAATACTTTGATTTCCATAGACTTTTATCCTTATTGATTAAATTATGTACGGGGCAAGGAAGTTGAACAGGCCGCCCACCAAGTTAAAAATCACCCACAAGTAGCCGATAAATGCGGCCAGAAGTTTGGTGGTCATAATCTGCCGAAGCATTATAAGTGACGGCATGCTTGCGGCAACCGCGCTCATGCAGAACGCCATAGTCGTGCCTATTGGCAGTCCCTTGACCAGTAGACTTTCCATGATCGGGATGATGCCGCTTACACTGGAATATAACGGAATAGCCACGAACACGGCGGCGGGAACCGTCCACCATTCGCCCGCGCCGAAGTTTTCAGCAAACCAGTTTTCCGGTACAAAACCATGCAGGCCCGCGCCGATGCTCACGCCGATAATGACCCATTGCCAGACACGCTTGAAAACCATCGCCGTTTCGCCGTAAGCGAAATTGTGGCGCTGCCTGACGGTCATTTTTCGTATTTCCCCAGTCTCCGTGACAGCCGTGTGCGCTGGGGTATTGTTCAAGGATTCTTGTATGAAGGGCTGTAACCAACGGTCAGCCTTGATGCTGTCCATAAAAAAACCACCGATGATGCCCGCCGCCATGCCGACCGCCACATAAATCACCGCGAATTTCCAGCCTAGCAGTCCCCACAAGAGCACCACCGCGACTTCATTGATCAGCGGCGAAGTGATGAGAAACGACATGGTGATGCCAATAGGGATGCGGGCCATGGTAAAACCCAGGAACAAAGGGATACTTGAGCAAGAACAAAACGGCGTAACCGAGCCGAACAAAGCGCCTAGAAAATAGCCAAGGCCTCGGCGTTTGCCCATAAGATAATCGCGTATCCGCTCAGCGTTTATCCCGGCGCGTATCCAGGCGATTCCATAAATAATCGCCGCCATCAACATGAGAATCTTCGCTGTGTCATAGATGAAAAATTCCAGCGCAGCGCCAAGGCGGGAATCCGAGGTGAATCCGAGCAAGTCGAAGGTCAGCCAGCGGGATACCGGCACTATTTGGACATAAACCAGCCACCAGAACGCAGCCAGAAGCGTGATTACGGCAAAGTAGCGAATGTTCCAGGCTTTTGAATCGTCCGTAAAAATCGGGGTTGTCGGTTTTGATGACGCACAGCCGCAACCGTTGGCGGGAATCGGAGCAGCCGAGCTTGGCGATGCGCAACCGCAGCCGCTGTTTATATTCACAGAAGTCATAGGCAAATTCTCCTCGTCGCCTGTTCAAGTATATTGCTTTGCAATTTCCGCACGGAGAAAAAGAATATTCATAATCTCCTCTATTTCCTGGCTTCTATGGATAGGCTGACGACGTAATCCGCCATTTTCTCGTCTTTGGGCAGGGTTTCAGCGATTTCTTTGTACAAGGGATCGTTCCATTCCAGCATACTGCGCACATAATCCGGCTTGGGGGTCAAGACTATGGACGTGAACCCGGCTTTTTCCAGCATGACTCTGGTATCTTCCACCAGTGCCGCTCCGGCCACGCAACCTACCAGCGCCGCCGCCATTTCCTGGAGTTTGTCAGGTAGAGGCTTCAACAGGGCGAGGTCGGATACGGATACTTTGCCGCCGGGCTTGAGCACGCGGAAGATTTCATGCCAGACTTGGGGTTTGTCCGGAGAAAGGTTGATGACACAGTTGGAAAGCACCACGTCAATGCTGGCATCCGGCACAGGGAGGTATTCTATCTCGCCAAGACGAAATTCCACGTTATCCAGGCCGGTGCGCTGCCGGTACTGCTCGATGTTCCTGCGGGCTTTGGCAAGCATTTCCGGGGTCATGTCCACGCCGATAACCCGTCCGGAAGCCGTCACCTTTTCACCCGCCTGAAACACGTCAAATCCGCCGCCGCTGCCGAGGTCAAGCACGATCTGCCCCTCCTGCAAGGCCGCAATGGCTATGGGATTGCCGCAGGAAAGCCCCATGTTCGCGCCGTCCGGCAGACTGGCAAGGCTTTCCGCGTCGTATCCCACGGCTTGCGCCAGACGGGTGGGGTCAGCGTTGCCACAACACCGGCTGGAACAGCAGGAAGAATGTTGTTCCGTGGCAATGGCCGCGTAGCCGACCCGAATTGTCTCTTTAACAGTTTGAATTTTAAGGAAGTTGTTGTCTTGGGCCATTGAAATTACTCCTTGTAATAATATGAGGTTTCAAGAAATGTTGAGATGTTTGGGCAAAAAATTTTCTCCTATATTTTTTTCGCAGGACCGCATTCCAGCAGTGCTACGGGAGAAGCAAGGTTTGCGGCGTGCTGCTCGCGGCATTGTTCGTTGCGTCCGGAGCAACATTCTGCGGTCAGGTAAGCTATGGTATCCAGCATGACAGGGATATTCGCCCTGTAGCGCAAAAATCTGCCTTCTTTTTCCATCGTTACCAATCCGGCATACAAAAGCATCTTCAAGTGGAACGATAAATTTGTATTTGTCACCTTGAGATGTTTTGCGATTTCGCCGGCCACCAAGCCTTCCGGCGCGTATTTGACGAGTAGCCGGAACAAATCCAGGCGCACATCGGAAGAAAGCGCTTCAAAAATGACGGTGGCCTGTTTGGCGTCCATATTTCAATATTTCAATATTTTTTGAACTATGTCAAGCGGAAAATTTCAAGGTTTTAATTATTCTTGTTTTTATAGTAAGCAATCCCATCATTGCGGGCGCAACGGGCTGAAATAATGCGGGCCTTATCGGCTTGCGCGGGGTAAAAACAATCGTTCAGATTTTACTGTGAACTACCCCGGCTACTTATACTTCATTCAACCGGTCCAATAATTCCCGGCCCAGCATCTGTATGCCGCTGCCGTTTATTTTATCAAGCGTCGCGTCTTGATTCTCAAGCCGCATAATCACTATGGCGTCGTAATTTTTGCTGCGGCTAGTGAAGGCGTACATATACTCAATAGATATGTCCAGTTCCCTTAATTTTTTCAGAACGTCATGTAAGCTCCCCGGACTATGCCCCATTGCGACAGCGATCACGTCAGCGGTCTTGACCATGAAGTTTTTATCTTTCAGCGCACTCACCGCTTTGTCATGGTCTGAAACGATCATCCTGAGTATGCCGAAATCGGCGGTGTCGGCGATAGAGAGCGCGTGGATATTGATTTTTTTGTCCGCCAGACAACCAGTAACTTCCTCCATCCGCCCCGGCTTGTTTTCTAGAAATACCGTGATTTGCTTAATCATATATATTATCTCCGTTTTACTATATTTTTCTGTTGTCAATGACCCGTTTTGCCTTGCCTTCGCTACGGGCAATGGTCTTGGGTTCAACAAAGCGTATCTTCGCGCTGATGCCGAGCACGCTGTTCATCCGGTTGTTTATCTTCTTCTCAAAACCTTCAATGCCTTTCACGTCATCGGTGAACATCGTTTCGGAAATCTCGATCTCAACTGTCAACGTATCCGCATTATTAACACGGTCAACGACGATCTGATAATGGGGCAGCACCTCTTCGATACTCAAAAGTACGGACTCGATCTGCGACGGGAACACATTCACGCCCCGTATGATCAGCATATCGTCGGATCGTCCGGCCGGTTTCGACATGCGCGCATGGGTGCGCCCGCATTCACACGTTTCATAATTGAGCGCGCAGATATCTCTCGTTTTATAGCGTATAAGCGGAAGCCCTTCCTTGCTGATAGTGGTTACAACAAGGTCGCCCGTCTGGCCGTCCCTTACGGGCATACCCGTATCGGGGTCCGTTATCTCGGCGATGAAGTTATCTTCCCAAATATGGAGCCCGTTATGATGCCCACACTCATGCGCGACAGCCGGTCCCATAACTTCGCTCAACCCGTATATATCGTAGGCGCGTATTCCAAGACGGTTTTCGATTTCGGCGCGCATGCCGTCGCTCCATGGCTCCGCGCCGAAGCATCCGGCTTTCAGATTCAGGTCGTCTTTGGTATAGCCCATTTCCTGCAAAACCTCGGCTATGTTCAGGGCGTAAGAAGGGGTGCAGCACAGGTGCGTCACCCCGAAATCTATCATCATGGTTATCTGGCGTTGTGTATTGCCGGAGGATGCAGGTACCGTCACCGCTCCGAATTTTTCCGTGCCGTAATGCGCCCCCAGGCCGCCGGTAAACAGTCCGTACCCGTATGCCACCTGTACGCGGGAACTCCTGTCCGCGCCGGCCATTGTAAGGCACCGCGCCATGCAGTCCGCCCACATATCAATGTCATTCCGCGTATAGCCGACCACCGTCTGTTTACCTGTCGTGCCTGACGAGGCGTGGATACGCACGATGTCCTCCATCGGCACGGCGAACAGGCCGAACGGGTATGTGTCCCGTAAATCCTGCTTTGTCGTGATAGGCAGGTCATGAAGGTTATCAAGCGTTTTTATATCACCGGGAAGCATGCCTTTAGCCCGCATTTTTTCCCGATAATGCGGCACATTCGCGTACACGTTTTGAATGGTCGCGAGCAGTTTTTCAAGCTGAACCGCGCGAAGCTGCTCACGCTCCATCGTTTCGATAGGTTTATTCCAATATCGTTCCATTTATATCGTCCTTTCTGATTATTATTTTGAGATTTACCAGGATTGCCCACCAGCAAAAACAATATGACCGCAATGACGCAGGTCTTCACCGTCAAGATGGAGTGAAACAGGCGCAGAGCAATTTAATTTATAACGGTATATTAGTCTCTGCCTTGCGGCCAGCGGCGAAAGCGTGGCAATTTATATCCGCCAGCTCGGATTTCACGCGGTTTCGGATGGTTTCATTCCATTTTTCCAACGGCAGATCCATAAAATTGGAAGCGATTCCAAGCAAGATAGTATTTACCAAACGCGGATTGCCAAGTCCGGCGGCCATAGCCAGGGCGTCCATAACAATGGGCTTAGCTCCGGCCAAATGTTTCTCCGCCTGGTCCGGGTATTCGGCCATCCCCATGGTGACCACGGGGGGGACCAGCCGGATGCGGCTTACTATAATTTGTCCGGTGGGGGTTAAATAATCCTGCCAGCGCAAGGCTTCCGCCAGTTCGAAAGAAATCAGAATTTCCGCCTGGCCTTTGGCGATAAGGGGTGAATATATTTTATCTCCATAGCGCACATGGCTGGAAACAATGCCGCCTCTTTGCGACATCCCGTGGACTTCGCTTTTTTTCGCGTCAAACCCCGCCGCCAGGGCCACATCCGCCAATATGTCACTGGCCATGATAACTCCCTGGCCGCCAACTCCCACAATAAGAATATTCATGTCTTCACCTCGATTAACAGGCTTGGGCTGATGTCGGCTGTGTGATGGCTCCCTGGGGGCACGTCTGGGCGCACATGCCGCATGCCGCGCACATATTGGAGTCTATGGCCGCCCTATGGCGGATTGTTTGGGCGTCCGCCTTGGATATGGCCTCGCCGTTATAGATGGCTGGACAGCCCAGCCGCAGACATATGCCGCAGCCGATACATTTTTCGGTTACCGCGAAAGCCTTCGCGGCATCAAGGGTGAGCAACTGCATACAAGGACGTTTGGTAATAAGTATGGACGGTTCCGCAGCGGCGGCTTCTTCGCGTAAGGCGTTCTCACATTCCGTAAGGTTATAGGCATCTACCTGGCGCACCCGCTTTATGCCTAAAGCTTTGCAAATAGCGGCGATATCGGCCTGGGGCGCCGGTTTGCCCATAAGAGTTTCACCGGTGCCGGGGTTATGTTGAGCGCCGGTCATGCCGGTTATGCGGTTATCCAAAATAATCACGTTAATGGCGCTTTGGTTGTAAACCGCATCCAACAGGCTGGTTATGCCGGAATGGAAAAAAGTGGAATCTCCTATAATGGCGAATATAGGGCGGCTGTCTTTAACTCCGGCGGTTTGCCGGGCCTTATGCATGCCATGGGCCATGCTGATGCTGGCGCCCATGCACAGGATAGTTTCAACGGCCTGCAATGGAGCCAGGGCTGTCAGCGAATAGCAGCCGATATCGCCGGTAACCAGGGCTTTGATTTTTTTAAGGGCGAAACTTATGCCTCGGTGCGAACATCCCGCGCATAACAGGGGTGGCCTGGGCATCGCGCCCAAGGCGTCAAAACTGGGCGCTGGCGGCTTTTGAGACAACACGCCGGCTTTAACGAAAGCCTCGGCCACTAATCCGGGGTTAAGTTCTCCGGCACGGGGGAAAAACTTCTTGCCTTCCACAGTTAAACCCATAAGTCTGACCTGGTTCTCAATAAATGGCTCCAGTTCTTCCACAACCAACAATTTTTTAACCGAGGCGGCGAAAGCTTTGATTTTTTCCTCCGGCAGGGGATAAGTTAACCCCAGCTTGAGAAAACTCGCCCCCGGCATGGCCTCTTTGGCATAGTTATAGGAAATGCCGCTAGTTATTATCCCAACGGAGGCATCACCCTTTTCCCAGTGGTTGACTTCGGTGGTCTCAGCCCATTTTTTCAGCTTTTCCTCCCGTTCCAGCACCACCGGGTGGCGTTTTTGAGCAAAAGCCGGCAACATGCAATATTTGGGCAAGTCCCGTTCAAAGCCCTCAGGCGCGGGCATATCCCGGCGTGCGCCTATTTCCACCACACTTTTAGAATGAGATACCCTGGTCGTCATGCGCAATATAGCCGGGGTGTCAAATTGTTCGGAAAGCTCAAAAGCCAGACCGGTCATGTCTTTAGCTTCCTGGCTGTTGCTGGGTTCCAACATGGGAACTTGCGCGAAGGCCGCTAAAAGACGGTTATCCTGTTCATTCTGCGAGCTGTGCATGGCCGGGTCATCGGCATTCACTAAAACCATGCCGCCTTTTATGCCCGTGTACGTCAAGGTCATTAAAGGATCGGCGGCCACATTGAGTCCGACATGTTTGAAAGCGGTAAGAGCGCGCACTCCGGTCAGGCTGGCTCCGGCGGCGGCTTCCATGGCGACCTTTTCATTGGGAGCCCATTCGGCAAAAACTCCAGGGTAGCGGCTTAAATTTTCCAATACCTCCGTGCTGGGCGTGCCGGGATAGGCGGATGCGAAAATGACTCCGTGTTCATAAGCTCCCAAGGCGATAGCCTCATTGCCGGATAAAATGCGCTTCATATTAAATTCTCCTTAACTCACTTTTGGAATCAGTCCGGTTTTTCAATCTGTTGTCTGACGATGCTTCCCCCTCCTCTGTATTGGTCGCGGAGCTTGGTCTTTTCTATTTTACCCGTGGCGTTACGCGGCACATTGGCAAATATGATTTTATGAGGCCGCTTATAGCGCTGAAGCTGTTCGCAGAACTCGCGTATTTCACCTTCGCCGCATTCTGTACCCGGGTTGATTTCAATGATCGCCGCGGAGATCTCGCCCAGTCTGCTGTCCGCCAGACCAATGACGGCGGCGTCTTTGACCTTGTCGTGCCTGCGCAGGAAGTCCTCGATTTGCACAGGATAGATGTTTTCACCGCCCGTAATAATCACGTCCTTTTTCCTGTCCACGAGGAATATAAAGCCGTCTTCGTCCTCGCAGGCAATGTCGCCGGTATAGAGCCAACCGTCCTTGATCGTGGCGGCTGTGGCTTCCGGGTCTTTGTAATAGCATTTCATAACGCCGATGCCGGACAGGATGAGTTCACCCACCTCGCCGCGTTTTACTTCCACGCCGTTTTCATCAACGATCTTGGTTTGCCAGCCATAGCCCGCCTTGCCGATTGCGCCCACCTTGTGTATGTTCTCAACGCCAAGATGAACCGCGCCCGGCCCGCTGGATTCCGACAGCCCGTAGTTTGTGTCGTACTCGTGGTGAGGGAAATGTTTTTTCCAGCGCCGGATCAGACTCGGCGGAACCGGCTGCGCCCCGATGTGCATGAGCCGCCACGCGCTGAGATTGTAATCGGCAAGGTCTATCTCACCGCTCTCTATAGCGTCGAGTATGTCCTGCGCCCAGGGCACTAACAGCCAGACAATGGTCGCCTTTTCACTTGCCGCCGTTTCAATAATCCACTTCGGCCGCGTCCCGCGCAAGAGCACCGCGCTCCCTCCCACAAGAAGGCTGCCGAACCAGTGCATTTTGGCCCCGGTGTGATACAGCGGAGGGATGCACAGGAAGATGTCGTCCCGCGTCTGGCTGTGGTGGACTTGCTCTACTTTGCAAGCCGTAACAAGGGTCAGGTGGGAATGTAGGATGGCTTTCGGAAACCCTGTGGTGCCGGAAGAAAAATATATCGCGGCATTTTCTTTATCAGAGAGAGTAACTCCAGGCGCGTTTCTTGGGCGGGAACCCGCAAGGCTCTCGTACCTCTCCGCAAAATCAGGGCAGTTGCCGCCGACATAAAACATCGCATGTATCTTGGGCAGGTCATCTTTGATTGCCTGCACCCGTTCGATAAACTCAGTGCCGAATACCAGTATGGAAACATCGGCCAGGTCAAGGGTATATTTTATCTCGTCGGAGGAATACCGGAAATTAAGCGGCACAACAACGGCGCCGGCTTTCAGCACGCCGAAGTATATCGGCAGCCACTCAATACAATTCATAAGTAAAAGTCCGACTTTATCGTCGCGCTTCACCCCACGATCCATCAGCAGATGCGCGAACTGGTTGGCGCGTTCGTCAAAGGCGCGCCAGGTCAATTCTTTTCGGTAGCAATCTTCATGTGCGGTTTCAACAAGTGAAAGCTCCCTCCATGAGAGGTCGCGGTTTTCTTCCAAGCCGGGATTTATCTCGGTTAAGCAAATGCCATTCCCGTACAGTTTAGCGTTCCTGGCCAGTATGTCTGTGATGAGCATGGTCACGCGCTCCTTTCCGGCAGTACGTCACTGGCTTTGACGCTGACCGTTTCTTCATAACAGGAGAAGCAATTCTCCACCGCGGCTTTGTCGGGAGCTTGGGTAATCGCGCTCACAAGCGGCACGATAATTAGTCCGGCCAGCATACAGAGCGCCCCGGCGTTGATCGGCGACTGTATAATCGGCGGAAACGCGCTTCTGAAAAGGATATTGAGGATCATAAGGGAAGTGCTGAACGCGAAGCAGCACCAAATGGATATTGTGCTTGCGCGCTTCCAGTACAGCCCATAGAGGAACGGCGCGAGGAACGATCCGGCGAGAGCGCCCCATGAAATGCCCATAAGTTGGGCGATGAACGCGATCCTGCTCTGATACTGAAAGATCGCGACGATCGAGGAGATCGCGATAAAAACCACGATCAGCGAGCGGATGGTCAGCAACTGTTGTTTGCCGTTCATGTTCTTAATGACATGGCCCTTCAGAAAGTCCAGCGTCAGAGTGGATGCCGAGGCCATGACCAATGAAGAAAGGGTGGATATGGAGGCCGCAAACACCAGAACGATGACAAGGCCCATCAGCGCGTCGCTGTTAAACCCCGAAATAATGTTGGGGATGATGGAATCAAAGCCGTCCGCGGGCATGGCGGCAACCGGGGCCTCGGCGAACAAGCGCCCGAAGCTTCCCAGAAAATAGCAGCCGCCCGCGACTAATATGGCGAAGATAGTGGAAACGATCGCGCCTTTGGCGATCATTCTTTCACTCTTGATGGAGTAGAACCGGGCAACCATCTGGGGCAGGCCCCATGCGCCAAACGATGTCAGGATAAAAACGCCTAACAGCGACAACGGGTCAGGGCCGAAGAACGAGGTGTAGGCTCCGGGGGCCACGGTTGGGTCGGGGATCCGGGCCAGGGAATCGATAGCCGCGGAAAACCCCCCTTTACTGTTTAAGGCCACTGCGATCACCGCAATGATTCCGGCCACCGTGGTTGTTCCCTGTATGCAGTCGTTGACGGTTGTCGCAAAATATCCCCCGGCAACCACAAAAATCGCGGTTAAAACCCCCATCGCGATCACACAATACTCAAATGTAATGCCTGCGTTGCCGAAGGCCATGGCAAACAGCCTGCCCAGACCGTTGTACAACGACGCTGTGTAGGGGATCAGAAATATAAAGACGATGATCGACGCCCCGATCTTCAACGCTGGCGACATATACCGGGAACCAAAGAACTCCGGCATCGTGGCGCTTTTCAGGTGATTGGTCATGACGCGTGTGCGCCGCCCGAGTATGAACCACGCCATCAACGAGCCAATGAAGGCATTGCCGAGGCCAATCCATACCGCCGCCGTACCGAAGCGCCAGCCGAATTGCCCCGCATATCCCACAAAGACAACAGCGGAGAAATAAGTCGCGCCGTAAGAGAATGCCGAGAGCCACGGCCCTACGTTACGGCCGCCCAGCACAAAATCGTTTACGTTGGAGGCCCTCTTTCGGGAACACAGTCCAACAAAAATCGTGACCGCAAAAAACAACAGAAGCATGGACACCTTAATGAACATTTGAAACGCCTTTCTTTTTTACGTTATTTTCCTGTTCCACTTTTTCATGGCTCCAGATATGGGAAGCGCCGGCCTTTTTGTGGTGCCCCCCATGGCCGGAGTGCAAGATATCTTAAAAAGATCGGAAAATATATACAGTTTTTTTGGGGTGAAGGGGTGGTCATATCAACGAATTTTAGCGAACCACGGTAAACAGTAAATTTGTTAAACTCAAGCCCCCCAAGGTTTTTCAGACATTGTGGGGCTTTGTGAGATTTCAAATTGGTTGCTCCTGGGGGACGATATCCTAGATGACGATCTTCTTCTCACGGCTTTATTCCTTCTTCCGTTCCTTGACTTATTATGTATCGGCACGCTAGGACATACGGGCAGAAGGAGTACCACCATGAAAAACGCATTTTTGGTTTTAGCATGGCAGCGTATATGAGGCGTTTACGCGGCCTGCGTCGGCGCAAGCCCTTCGTCCCGCAAGACGTCTACGGGAATCGCCTCGGCCATCCCTACCCTCGGGGTGGTTTTTGCGATCCCGGGACAAAACTACCCGCCGGGTAATATCCATCACCTTCTCCGCCGTGCTATTTAGCAGTCCTCTTGAACGTCCACTTAGCCCAATAAAGGAAAGCACGATGACAATCCGACAAAAACTCACTTTGCTCGCCTTCATTTCCATCATCGGCCTGATCGGCGTTTACGGCGTAAACCTTTGGGGCGCAAAGCAGCTTGCCGAACTCAGCGCGATTGAAGCCGAGACAGAGCAACTCTATACATCCATACTGGAAATCCGGGTGGCGCATAGGGAATTTTACTCCGGCAAAAAGCCGGCTGACGCCCAAAGAGGAAAAGACGCTGCGCATACCCTGATTGAGCGGGTAAACGCGCTGGGCGGCATGAGGCCGGAGTTCTTGCAGGTAAGCAGACAGATTACCGACTTGTTGCAGCGTAGTGTCACGCTTTTTTCAGAAATCGTAAGCGCCATGGAAGCGCAGGGGCTTGATGAAAACTCGGGCCTTGAAGGCTCCTTGCGCGGGAGCGTCCAGGAAGCGGAGCGGCTCATCAATGAGAGGAGCGATGATGCGCTGAGAGGGGATATGCTCATGCTGCGGCGCAGGGAAAAGGACTTCATGCTGCGCGGGAGCCTGAACTATCTTGAGTCTTTCAACAAGGATCTAAGTTCGATGCTTGCCCGCGTACAGGCATCCACGGCCCATGCTGAAAGCCTCAAAACGCGGATGCAGCAGCTTCTTACGGACTACCAGGACAAATTTACCCAATATGTGCAGGCTGCGCGGCATGTTGAAGAAAGAAAGCAGGCCTACGGCGCGCTGGCAAGTCAGATGACTCCGCTTATTGATTCCTTTGTCGAGTCAGCACATGAGGTTGTTCGCCAAGCGGGAGACCGCAACCAAAATACCAGCATTCTTTTCACGCTTGCCTTTGTTTTGGCCGTGCTTGGCGGCAGTGTGGCTGTGACCCTCTCTATCATACGCTCGCTTGCAAAATTGCGCCGTTTTGCCGCTTCCATCGCCGAGGGAGAATTCCAGGCCCATATGGACAGCCGCGAGAAAGGGGATATCGGAATATTGGCGGCGTCCATGCAGCAAATTCCAGTTGCCATGCAATCCATTCTCAACGAATTCCAAATCCTGGAACAACGTATTGAAGGGGGCGATCTGGATGTCAAGGCCGACGCCGCCGCGTACAAGGGCGGCTTCGCCCGGGTGGTTGCGGCCGCCAATGCCATACTGAACCGCTTCCGCCAGATCCTGGACGATATTCCCACCCCTATGCTGATGATGGGCGGGGATCTCAAGCTTGCCTTCATGAACGCCATCGGGCGTAAGCTTGCCGGCGTGGACTACAAGGGCAAGACCGATGCCCAAATCTCGCAGCGCGAAGATGCCGGCACCCCGGCCGACGCCCTGAAAAAGGCCGTGGAAACCCGGCAGCCGGCCACCGCCGAAACCCGCGCCCATCCGCAGGGGATGGACATGGACATCAGTTATACGAATATCCCCATGCTGAACAGCGAGGGCAAGCTCGCCTCCATGCTCCAGTTGGTCACGGACCTCACGGCCATCAAACAGACCCAGCGCACCATCAAGAACGTGGCCGAACAGGCGGCGGGCATCACCAACCGGGTGGCGGCCGCCTCCGAGGAGCTTTCTGCCCAAGTGGAACAGGTCTCGCGCGGGGCGGAACAGCAGCGCACCCGTGTGGAAAGCACGGCCACGGCCATGACGGAAATGAACTCCACTGTGCTGGAGGTGGCCCGCAACGCCAGCCATGCCTCGGAGCAGTCCGAGGCGACGAAGAACAAGGCCGGCGACGGGTCCGCCCTGGTGGGTGAGGTGGTACATTCCATCAATCTGGTGAACAAGGTGGCTACCGCCCTCCAATCGAACATGCAGGAGTTGGGCGGCCAGGCGGAGAGCATCGGCGGGGTGATGAACGTCATCTCCGATATCGCCGACCAGACCAACCTGCTGGCGCTAAACGCGGCCATCGAAGCGGCCCGCGCCGGCGAAGCCGGGCGCGGGTTCGCGGTGGTGGCCGACGAAGTGCGCAAACTCGCGGAAAAGACCATGGCCGCCACCAAGGAGGTGGGGGCCAACATCACGGCCATTCAACATTCCGCGCATACCAACATCGACGAGGTAGACAAGGCGGCCAAGGCCATCACCGAGGCCACAGACCTGGCCAATACCTCCGGCCAGGCTCTGACGGAGATAGTCGACCTGGCCTCGGTCAATTCCTCGGTGGTCGCCTCTATCGCCACGGCGGCGGAGGAGCAGAGCGCCACCTCTGAAGAGATTCACCTCGCCATTGAGGAAATTAGCAAGATAGTGACAGAAACCGCCAACAGCATGCATCAGGCCTCCCAGGCCCTGCACGAGCTTGCGCAGATGGCGCAGGAGCTGAACACGGTCATGGGCGAACTGCGGTAGCCTTCTGTTACTGCCAAGCCCGTCTTTCGGCTTCTGTGAAAAAAGCTCCTCTAGCTGTCTACGGACTAGCCAACGCTTTGGAGGTGCCGGTGAAGACACTGTTTGACGGAGAGCATGAGCCTGATCAGGCAGAGGAAGGAAAAGCATGAGTTCGGCGACACGGTCTCCCTTCACGCTGGAAGCGGCCCGCGAGATGTTGAGCCGGGATTCTCTGGCGAACTGGATAGGTTTTCAACTGGACGAATTGGAACCCGGCCGGGTCATGGCCCGCATGCTGGTGGAGCAAAAACATATCGCACCTAACGGTTTTCTGCATGCCAGCGTGATTATCGCGTTAGCGGATACTGCCTGCGGTTTTGGCTCCGCGGCTTTGCTCCGCGGTTCTGACGAAAAATTCACGACCATTGAACTCAAAACCAACCATCTCGGTACAGCCCTTGAGGGGCAGTTACTCTGTAAAGCCACTGCGCGGCATGCCGGATCCAGCACTCACGTCTGGGATGCCGATGTGGTTGTGGCAGAGACCCGTAATCCCATCATGGTTTTCCGTTGTACACAGATGGTGCTAAGGTCGCGTTAAATATGCGCCACGGCTGTCAGCTAAACCCCCTGGCCCGTATCGGCACCGTCCTAGGCGTGCGGACGAAGCGGTTTTATGATGAGGGGGAGGCACGCGGAATGAAAAAGGCAGATCGTTCTCTTGAAGTCGTGTCAGCTCGTCTAGAGGGCGCTGAGGGATGCGACGAAGATTTTATGGGCGAACTATTTCGAAGGATGGGCGAATCTGGCAAGCCTATTTGGGGATGATGATCATATATCCTGTTTGGGGGTACTCGGTTTTCCATTTTCAATTTCTTTAATGGCGGCCAAGGAAACCTCATTGGGTTCTTCCGTGCCGAAGGGAAGACGTTTTTCCAAAGCTATTCTGGGCAGCATCATACGGCAGGCGTCGGAGAGCCGGCCGTGCAGGCGCAATCGCTCAAGCGTCCGTACCACTCGCCGACCGGGAAGAGAAATGTCCACTTCCAAGGCCGGGCTGTTGCGATCCCACAAATCCACAATCGTCAAAATCCTGAACCGGCGGCCATCCACCTCACCCCGACAAGTCGCCTTTTAGGGCCCGCAGGGGTCAGGGTCTTCTGACCTGTGTAGGAAGCGTGGATATAAAAATCCCCGCTTTTCTGTTATAAGATTATGAGGAAATCCCTTTAACCTGCTACCTTTCAGGAGGAGAGCATGAATTTTCTTTGCCCGGTTTACCTGAGTCCAGAAAGCCGAAGGATACTCTGTCAGGCGATAACCCTGGCCAGCGCTATTTTGGTGGCCTGGATCAGGGTTTCAACTTCCAGGCGCTTGGTGAGGCGCGTTTTTAAGAAAACACTGTCAAAGCGCACACCTTATCCGCCCCGTAGGCGGATTTTTTTCATTCATCAAAAGGAGGAGATTATGGAATCCAGTTATTGTTCATCGGAAATTACAGAATTGGCCAAGGCTATGCTGAAGGTGCAGGCCGAAGTTCAGCCTGCTCTGCTGGGGGTGCTTATTCTGCAATCTACCCCGAAATATACCCCCAAATAGGGGGTATGTCTATAGACTTTGTGATATGACCTGAGAGTGAGCATCTTAACAAAATTCAAACCCCGCTTGGCTTTTAAGACCTTGCGGGGCTTGCCGGGATTCTAGAATGGTGGGTCGTGAAGGATTCGAACCTTCGACTCTCTCCTTAAAAGGGAGATACTCTACCTGCTGAGTTAACGACCCGGTTGCTCAAACATCGGCCATAGGGCTGTGCCGCCAAACCGGTTTGCGCGGGGGAAAACTATGGCTGATTTTCTCCGTCCGGTCAAGGATTTTTTCCGGGCGCCGTCAAGCCGGTCAGGCCGGGCCGATTTGCTCCCGTCCGTCCATATAGGGGCGCAGGGCCTTGGGCAGGATGAAAGAACCGTCTTTTTGCTGCCCGTTCTCCATGATGGCCACCAGGGTGCGGCCCACGGGCAGGCCGGAGCCGTTCAGGGTGTGCAGAAATTCCGGTTTCCCCCCGCCTTTGGGGCGGAAGCGGATATTAGCCCGGCGGGCTTGAAAATCCGTGCAGTTGGAGCAGGAGGAAATTTCCCGGTATTTGTTTTGTCCGGGCAGCCAGACCTCCAAATCGTAGGTTTTGGCCGCGGAGAAACCCATGTCGCCCGTGCAGAGGGTGACCACCCGGTAGGGCAGGTCCAGGCGTTTCAGAAGGTTTTCGGCGTGCCCGCGCATGACTTCCAGCTCGTCAAAGGAACGAGCCGGCAGAGCGAAGCGCACCATTTCCACCTTGGTGAACTGGTGCTGGCGTATTAGCCCGCGGGTGTCCTTGCCCGCGCTGCCGGCTTCGGATCGGAAACAGGCGGTCTGGGCGGTATAGGCCAGGGGCAGGGCGGCCTCTTCCAGGGTTTCGTCCGCGTGCAGATTGGTCAAAGGCACTTCCGCCGTGGGGATGAGAAAGTATTCCCAGTTCTCCAGCTTGAAGAGATCGGCGGCGAATTTAGGCAGATTCCCGGTTCCCTGCATGGTTTTGCGGTTGACGATCTGGGGGGGAAGGATTTCCGTATAACCGTGCTCGTTGGTTTGCATGTCCAGGAAAAAGTTGGCCAGGGCCCGTTCCAGACGCGCGGCCCAGCCCCAGGAGACCGCGAAACGGCTGCCGGTCAATTTGCTACCCCGGTCAAAATCCAGGCCGCCCAGGGCCATACCCAGATCCCAGTGTTCCCTGGGGGTGAAGTCAAAGGCGGGTGGAGTCCCCCAGCGGGAGACTTCCTGGTTGTCGTTTTCGTCTTGCCCCCGCGGCACGCTTGCATGGGGGAGGTTGGGAACCCGCAGCATCCATTCCTGCTGCGCGGCCTTGACCTCTCCGGTTTCCGCATCCAGGGCGGCTACCTGCTCCGCCAGGGTGTTGCTCTGGCGCGTCAAGTCTCCGGCATCCCCGCCCTGGCGCTTCAAGGCGGCGATCTGGTCGGAAATTTTATTGCGGGCGCTTTTTATTGCCTCTGCCTGTCCCAGCAAGGCGCGCCGCCGTTCGTCCAGAGCCTGGAAATCCTCCATCCGCATCTCGGAGCGGCGTTCCAGCAAAGCTTGGGCCACCATTTCAGGTTGCCTCTGCAAAAGTTTCAAATCAAGCATGTAGTTGTTTCTCCTGGGGGAAAGCCGTTCACAGCAAATAGCGTTTCAGAGCGGCAATCATTTCATCCGTGTCAATGGGTTTGCCCAGATGCCCGTTCATGCCGGCCTTCAGGCAGCGCTCCACATCTTCCCGAAAGACGCTGGCGGTCATGGCCAAGATGGGGATATCCGCCGCCCCTGGCAGGTTGGAGGCGCGGATGCGCCGGGTGGCTTCATAGCCGTCCATTTCCGGCATGTGGACATCCATGAGGATAAGGTCATGGGATGCGGGCTCGGCGGAGAAGATCTTCACGGCTTCCAGGCCGTCCACGGCAAAGGTGAGGGCGATTCCGGTATGTTCCAGAAGCCCTTGGGCGATTTCGCGGTTGATGTCCACATCTTCGGCCATGAGTACTCGTTTGCCGGCAAATATATTATCATCGGAAGGGGGTTCGCCTGCCTGGTCCCGCCCCTGCCCTGCGCCCATGCTCATACATTCAATGACGCATTCCAGCAGGCTGGAGGCCAGAACAGGGGTCTGCAGAAAGTGTTCCACTCCAGCCGTCCGCGCCTTGTCTTCGATATTTCCCCAATCCACTCCCGCGCACAGAACCAGCCTGGAAAAGCAAGCCGCGGCCCGGATGCTTTTCCCCAATTCCAGCCCGTCCATTCCCGGCATGTGCAGATCAATGAAAATCAGGTCATAGTGCCTGTCCTGCGGCTCGGCCAGCAGCTTAAGGGCCTCCGCGCCGCTTTCGGCCAGTTCGCAGAGGGCGCCCGTGGGCTCAAGGGTGTTTTTGAATAACGAGAGGCTCTCGGGGCAACCGTTCACCGCCAGGATTCGCAGGTTCTTCCAGTCCAGGGAGGAGGAATAGTCCGGAGGACTTTGGGAGCCCAGAACGGCATTTATTTCAAAGATAAAGGAAGCCCCTTGCCCCAATTCGGACTCAACCCAGATCCGGCCATCCATCATTTCAATAATGCGTTTGGAAATGACCAGTCCCAGCCCGGTGCCGCCGAATTTGCGTGAGATGCTGGCGTCGGCCTGCCCGAAGGAGTGGAAGAGCTTGGCTTGCTGATCCGGGGATATGCCGATGCCGGTGTCTTTTACCTCCAGCCGCAGGGTGCATGTCTGGCCGGCCTGTTCGACTTTTCCCCCTGTGAGGGTGATCAGGCCGTTTTCCGGGGTGAATTTCGCGGCATTTGACAGGAGGTTGGTGATGACCTGGGCCAGACGCTGCTCATCGGCCACGATGCTGTGGGGGATATCCTGAGCCAGCCGTATGGACAGCTTTTGTTTTTTTTCCTCTACCCGGAAACTGATCACGTTGCTGACCCGCCGGATCATATCCTCGAAGACAAATTCGCTGGGCGAGAGCTCGAATTTGTCGGCCTCGATCTTGGACATATCCAGGACATCGTTGATCACCCCCAAAAGGTGGGTGGAGGCTTCATTGATCTTGCCCAGGCAATATTCCTTGCGTTCGATTTCGTGTGAATTCCTGCCGATGGCGGTCATGCCGATGATCGCGTTCATGGGAGTGCGTATTTCATGGCTCATGCGGGAAAGGAAATCGCCCTTGGCCTGGCTGGCCGCGTAAGCGTCATTTTTGGCCCGGGCCAGCAGGGTGACATCGTTGAGAATGAGCATGACGCAGACTTCTTCTCCGTGCATGCGTTTCAGACTCAGGCTGTAGTTGAAGATTTCGCCGCCCAGGTCCGGCAGGGTGATTTCAGCGTGGTAGGAATCATCGCCTTCGAGTTCCGGCTCGAAGAGGGAGGCGGCATCCGGGGGCAGGGGAACATCCATCCCCGAGCCCAGGATGCGCCCCAGGAGAGAGGCGGAGTTTTCTCCCAGGCATGGGTGCAGAAGGTTTACCCGGCGCATGGACAGGTTGCGGTAGATGGTTTCTTGCTTTCCATTAAACAGGATTATGGCGCTGGGCATGAGATCCAGGTGGGAGCAGATGATATCCAAGGTGTCGTTGATGCCGGAGATGATCCGCGCGTAGTCCCCCTGGTAGGCGGAGAGAGCCGCCCTCTCTCCCAGATATCCCGAGCTCACGGCCTGGGTCAGGGCGAAGATGTCTTTGATCAGGAGGTGCATGGAGTCGGCCATGCTCAGAAAGGCCGCGCCCAGCTGGCCGATCTCGTCTTCGCCGTGGGCGACGTGCCCGGGGCGGTCTTCAAATTGGCCCAGGGCCAGGAAATGGGCGTTTCTGGCGATCGTCCGCAGGGGAAGGTGGAGAATCCGGCGGATGCTCAGGTGCAGGACAAAGATAAAAAATGCCAGGGTCAGGATGGTGATTATAATATCGGTCAGGATAGCCTGCCTGGTCGCGTCCATGAAGTCGCCGCGCAGGGCCTGGATGATCACGGACCAACTGGTTCCCTGGATGGGGGAAAAGCTGACATAGGTCAGCCCTTTCGGGGTTTTGAGGGTCAGCGTCCCGGACTTGCCCTGTTCCAGATGCGGCGCGAGGTCGGCTCCCAGAATATCGGCCACTCCATCCCGGCCGGAGATTCTGCCCGGTTCCTCGTGAACGATGAGCGCGCCGGTCTCGTTATTGATAATGAGGGCCGCGCCGTTGCCGATGTGGGTGTTGTCCAGGAGGTCGCCCAGGGTTTCGTACCGGTAAGCGCCGGCGAGAATTTGGCCCGTTCTCCGTCCCTCCAGGGCCATGGGCAGTCCCATGACTATTTCCAGGCCGTTTTCGCCTACGGAGCTGTCTTCGATCAGCAGATCGCGCGTTTCCAGCATCCGTAGGTAAAGATCGCGGCCGACGATGCTCCGCGGGCAGTTCTCTGTCCCCGCCGTCAGGGCGCCGTTGGCTTCGTACAGTCCCAGCCATACAAGATCTAGACCATCGACGGCATGTTGCAGGACATTGCCCTTGGCCACGGAATCGGCCCTGGGAGAACTGAGGATGCCGTTGTCCCGCAACAAAAAGAAGTGGCTGGACATGGCGCGCAGGTTGCTTTCCACGTTCTGCGCTGCGGTTTGGCTCAGGGGCTGCAGCATCTTCAGCATTACGGAGTCGGTGAGCGAATCCATGAAATAAATGGTCACTATCCCCAGGATGAAGGCCAAGGAGACGATCACCGCCGAAACGGCCGCCAGGAGTTTGTGGGTGATGGTTTTTTTGCCAATGTTCATATCATTTCAGGAGGTTCCGGATCATGGCCTCCCCAGCGGCCGCCGTCCTTGCAGAAGTTCCAGTTTGACCCCGGTGAAATAATCCTGGCGCAGGAAGGCGTTGGTCTGTTTCAGGATAAAAGGGACCTGGAAACTCAGCTCGCTAAGCGAGGGGTTATCCTCCGCTCCCACCAACAGGACGCGCTCCTGGGCCCCCAGGGGGAGGGCCAGGGCGGCGAGTTCTTCCCCCAGGATCCTGGGCCAGGCTCGCCACAGGCTGACCAGATGAAAGTTCGCCCCATCCTGGCGTGAGGCCAGGAAGCGCCGCAGGGCCTCCTGAAAATCCACTCCGTGGGCCCCGGTGCTGCCCTTGCCGCGCCGCCGTTCCATGCCTCAGACCTGGATCAGCTCGTAAGCCGTTCGCCCCAGGCCGAGGTTTTCGGCATATTGGAACTGCACCTCGCCGATGCTCTTGGAATACGATCCCTTGAACTTGTCTTCTCCGGCGGCGTGGTTGCAACGCAACTGGGAATCCGCAAAGCCCACCTGGGCATTGACCAGGTCGTAGCAGGCCTTGTCCAGGGCCACCGGGTCGCGGGAGGCCAGGATACCTATATCCGGCACCAGCGGGGCATCGCTCCAGGGTATGCAGTCACAGTCCGGGGTGATATTGAGCAGAAAATTGATATAGGCGGTTTTTTGAGGATGCAGTCCGGCAGCTCCGTAGGCGTACTCGATCATCCTTTCGGTGAAGGCCAGGCGCTCGGAGGTAAAATCCAGGTTAATGGCCTCGAACTTGCACATGGCCATGCATTCGCCGCAACCGATGCAGGGTTGGGACTCTATTGCGGCATGCTTTTTCGCCCCCGCCGGGTTCTTGGCCCAGACAATGGCTTTTTCCGGACAATGGGCCATGCACTGTCCGCAGGCAGTGCATTTTTCGGGAGTGACCAGGAAATTGGCCTGGTGTTGCTCTTTTTTACCCCTGGCCGGAGCGCAGCCCATGGCCAGGTTTTTTAAGGCCCCGCCGAACCCGGCCAGGACATGCCCTTTGAAATGCGAGAGCAGCACCATGCCATCGGCCTGCACAATGGCGTTCGCCAGGTACAGCTTCTGGAAATGCTTGAGCTTCACCGGCACCTCGGTGAAGCAATGCCCGCGAAGCCCGTCGGCGATAATGACCGGCGCTTCCACCGTGGCGTAGGAAAAACCATGCTCCAGGGCCAGCAGGGTATGGGCCACGGCGTTATGCCGTTCGCCCCGGTACAGGGTATTGGTATCGGTAAGAAAGGGCCTGGCGCCGGTTTTTTTGATCAAGCGCGTTACCGCGCGCACAAAGACCGGCTGCAGGAAAGAGTCATTGCCCCGTTCTCCGAAGTGCATTTTTACGGCGCAGAGGTCTTCCGGGGCGAAGAGCCGGTCAAAGCCGGCCGCCGCGAAAAGACGCTCAATTTTTTTAATCTTGCTGTCCCCTTCCTTGCCGGCCCGCATCCCGGCAAAATAGACCTGGCTTGCGGTGTTCGCCTTTACCATGTTTTTCCTCCCACGGCGGAGCCGGTTTTTGCTTTCATAGCGGTTTATGTCCGGGGGTCCAACACCGTTGCCTTGTTGATAGTCACCGGAAGGCTGGGGACGTTTTCATGGGGGCGCCTAGTGACGGTGGGCACGGCTTTGATCTTGTCCACCACATCCATGCCCTGAACCACTTTGCCGAAGACGCAGTAGCCCCAGCCCTGGACGGTCTTGCTCCGATGGTTCAGAAAAGTGTTGTCTTTCACGTTGATGAAAAACTGGCTGGTGGCCGAGTGCGGGTCATTGGTGCGGGCCATGGCCACGGTGTAGATTTCGTTTTTCAGGCCGTTGTCCGCCTCATTGGCAATAGATTTGCGGCTGGGCTTCTCCTGCATGTTCCAGTCAAAGCCGCCGCCCTGGATCATAAAGTCGTTGATCACCCGGTGGAAAATGGTTCCATCGTAAGCGCCTTCACGCGCATATTGCAGAAAGTTGGCACAGGTTCCAGGGGCTTTTTCCTCATTCAGTTCAATGATGATATCCCCCATATTGGTTTCCAGTTTTACCAGGGTCGCCCCGGCGGCCATGAGAGGGACCGGGCAGGCCAGGCTCATGGTCAGGACGCCTGAAAGCAGGAAGATGGATAAAAGCAGATTGGGCATGTATGTCTCCTTCAACATAGGGATATTATGTTTCCGGCGGGTATCGTTTTTAAGATAACATATCTTTGTCAGGAGGTACAGCGATCACTTCCGCCGTCTCCCGGCGGGAGGCGGTCTGGCGGCAGGGGGAATAAGCAAAAGTCGCCCGCGTGGGGAGGCGGCCGATGGTGAAAATGAGCGCGGGCGCTATTTCAGATCATCCTGCGTCCGCCGATAAAACGCTTGCTCCAGTAGCCGTTGCGCAGGTTTTCTTCCCGCACCCGGCTGCCGGTTCTTGGGCTGTGGATGAAGTTGCCGTTGCCGGAATAAATGCCGGTATGATAGGCCCCGTTGATGCGAAAGGCCACGATATCACCAGGTTTCAGGTCAGCGGAGTTTACCTGCCGTCCGGAAGAGGCCTGGGCCTTGGCCAGGCGCGGCACGGAAATGCCGTACTGTTTGTAAACCCAGTAAACCAGCCCGGAACAGTCAAACCCCTTCTGGGGGGTGGTTCCGCCAAGGCGATAGGGCACGCCGGTCTGGGATCGGGCGGTGGAGACAATGCCGCCGCCGTTGCCGGTGGCTTGCCGGGTATCCTGAGAGTATCTGTTTCCTCCCGGCACGGCGTAGGCCGGTCCTTTGAGGGCGGTCCCAAGGCTTTCCTGCCGTATTGAAGCAGGCAGCGCCCTGGCGGCGGGCGCGCTGTTGGCCGTCATTTTGAAGGAAGGGTCGCTGTTGGCGGCATTGTTCCTCGCGCTGATATAGCTGCCCGTGCCGACTTCGAGGCCGCAGGACACCAGGAATAACAGGCAGGAACCCAGAAATAGCATTGCATACAAAAGGCCGAGGCCTGAAAAACCCCGTCTGAAGGCCAGTCCCGTGTCCCAGGCGGGTTTTCCCTTGCGATGTCCTCCTGGGCCTGTGGTGTTTACTGCGGCGCGAAGCATATTTCTTTTCCACATGATACAAAAACCTTCAGGTATATACAAGATGGTGGATTCCGCAGAAACATATCGGCGATCCTGGCGACAACTTAACCCGGCAAAGATTTGCTTGTGGGGACCGGGCAAAATTATTATCCTGGCGGTCTGGAGAATCTTATGCATGTAGGTTTGATTTCGGGTCTTCTGGTGCTGCTGGCCTTGGGCTGGCTGGTGTTGAATTTTCAACGGCGCAGGCATGAGCGCCGGACGCCGGCGGATATGTTGCTGGATGAGCTGAACCTGCGGCGTTCCACTCAGGAAGGGAACCGGAGGGCCAGGGAACGCCTGGAGGAACTCAAACGCGCGCGTCTGCGCCCGGTGGTGGAGGGGGTGCTGGAGATGATCCGCGCCCTGCCGGGCGAAGGCTGCGGCAGGCTGCGATTGCGCGATGAAGAACGGCGGGCGCTGCTGGAGGTTCCCATCGTGCCCAAGGGATACGGGGAGCGGGGCGAGGGAATAGGGCAGGAAGGGCAAACGGAGACCCTGACCCTGGAATGGGATATCCGGGATTTTGACCTGGGTTTTTTTGCCGGCGCGGATTCCCTGGAAGGCGCGTCCGGGGATTATTTCCTGCGGTTGCCTGACGGATCGTTGATCCGGGAGGCGGAGTTCACGGTCTTTATGCGCCGGCTTTCCGCCCTTCTGGCGGATCGCCTGGCCTGAGCGCGCCGTGTCTGAAAGTTTTTCCAATCTGGCTTTATGCCATGAATTGCTCAGGGCGGTGGAGGACCTGGGTTTTAAAGAGCCCACGCCCATCCAGGGTTTGGCCGTGCCGCGCATTCTGGCAGGCGTGGATCTGGCGGCCCAGGCCGCTGCCGGTTCAGGCAAAACCGCGGCCTTCGGTTTGCCCTTGCTGGAGAAGATCAAAGACGCGCCGGTCTTGCCGTGCGGCAGGATTCAGGCCCTGGTGCTTTGTCCCACCAGGGAATTGTGCGTCCAGGTGGCCGAAGACCTCCGCGCCCTGGCTTCCCGCCTTGACGGGGTGGGCATCCTGCCGGTTTACGGCGGTCAGCCCCTGGAGAGGCAAACCCGGGTTTTGGCCAGGGGCTCCCTGGTGGTGGTCGGAACTCCGGGTCGGGTGCTGGATCACCTGGAACGCCGCACTCTCAGCCTTGAAAAACTTTCGCTATTGGTTCTGGATGAGGCCGACGAGATGCTGGATTTGGGTTTTCGTGAAGACTTGGCGCGCGTGCTCCGGGCCGCTCCGCAGGACTGCCAGAAGCTCTGTTTTTCCGCGACCTTCCCTCCGTCCATCCTGCGGCTGATCCGCGCTCATTTGCGGGAGGCGGAGCTCATCCGGGCGAATCCAGAGGAATTCAGCGGCGCGGGCACGGAGCAGTATTATTATGATACTCGCCGATCCCGGAAATTTGAGGATCTCTGCCTGATTCTGGACAGCCGCGCTCTGCGCCGGGGGATCATCTTTTGCGCCACCCGGCGGGGAGCGGATGAACTGGCCGCCCTGTTGCAGGCCAGGGGCTTCCGAGCCGAAGCCCTGCACGGAGATTTGCTCCAGGCCAGGCGCGATCGGGTAATGCGGGGTTTTCGCAAGGGGAACGCCGGTTTTTTGGTGGCCACGGATCTGGCGGCCCGCGGTCTGGACCTGGATAGAGTGGAGGCGGTGATCAACTATGATTTGCCCGCGGAGGCCGAAACCTATATCCACCGCATCGGGCGCACCGGCCGGGCCGGGCGGCCTGGTCTGGCCCTGAGCCTGGTCACTCCGCGTGAAATGCCGGCCCTGCGTTCCTTCGCGAGGCTTTACGGCGCGGGCATCAGCAAGGGACGCTTGCCCAAACGCCGGGAAGTGGAAGAGAGCCGTTTCAGCCGGGTTCTGGACGAAATCCGGGTCCGGCTGGAGGCGGAACAGGCGGCGGAGAAAAATTCCGCCCGCCTGCATCCGCATGTTCTCAGGCTTTCAGCCTTGCTGGAAGGGCGGGAAGACAAAAACGAGCCCCTGATCCTGGCCGCGGTTTTGTTCGGGATGCTGCTGGAGGCGCGGGAAGACAGTTGAACGGCGGCCTTATATGGCGAAGAGACGCTGACCCCGATCTGGAATCGGGCAAGGAGAGCCTATGAGCGGGCGGACACGGATACCGGAGTTTCAACTGGAAAAAATTTATGCCGGCGGCCGCCGTGAGGAGCCGGAACTGCACCGGCTCTATGGCCTTGACCCTTCCTGCCGCATGGGCCGCCGGGGCTTCCTGCTGACCTCGGCCTTGGGGGCCGGAGCCTTGGCCGCGCTGGCTCCAAGCGGTCAGGCGCGGGGGGAGGAAGGGCCATCCGCCATCCCGGCGGTACGAGTGGAGATAGCCGATGGCTTGGCGGCGCATTATGAAACTGTAAGAACTCTGGCCTTCCATCCTGACGGCAAGCTCCTGGTTTCCGGTTCCGGCTTCGACTGTACGATTAAACTCTGGTCCCTGCCGGAGGGTGAGTTACTGCACACGATTGCGGATGAAGAGCCGGTTTCGGCGCTCTTTTCTCCGGATGGGAAGCTGCTCTTTTTAGTCTTTAGTGGCGGCACGGTACAAATACGGTCGGAGCCGTTTACTGAAATCCAGACAACGCTGAAGCCGGAGGAAGTGTTTGACCATCTGTCTTTGCTGGCCGTCAGCCCGGGCGGCAAGTTCCTGGCCGCAGCTTTTGGGAACACGATTAAGCTTTGGGAGCTGCCTTCCGGACAACTGCTGAAAGAAATGAAGTCCGCTGGAGATTATGTGATGAGCTTGGCTTTCAGCCAAGACGGACGGATTCTGGCTTGCGGCGAGGACGAGCATAAGGGCGTCAGCCTGTGGTCCGCGCCCTCGGGAGAACTGCTCGCTCGCTGGACGGACAAAGAGATTGCCCCCACCTCTTTGGCCTTCAACCCGGACGGTTCTTTTTTGGCCGCCCGTGAGTTTTTCGAACTGTATCTTTGGGAAATGCCCGAAGGCAAAGCAATCGCGAACAGGAGCTATAGAATAGGCGGACTGGTCTTCAGCCCGGACGGAGAATGGCTGGCGGTAGTTTCGGGATCCGAAGTGTTGTTGTTGCCCAAGCCCTTTACTATGCCGGAACTGGTTCTTCGGGGGTGTGATAAAGCGATCTCGGCCCTGGCTTTCAGTAAAGACAGCCGCCTCCTGGCCTCCGGGGACCATGACGGGCATATTTTCATCTGGGAGATGCCCGGCGAGGCCTCGGAGGATAACCCGGTCAGACTTTGGACCTTCCTTTTTGATCCTGAGGCTATGGATAAAAACATCTCCGTGCGCTACGGCAACCGGGCGGATCAGAGCGTCTTCAGCGGCCGTTGCGGCGACCCCCTGCCGGAGGGGGCGATCTGCACCTGCGACTGCGTTTCCGGCAGATACAGCCCGCCGCCTCCTTCAGGTGGCGGAGCCACTACGATTTGCACCTGTGACCGGATATGCACCTGCGTGCCGGTTAAATAGGGGAGGGCGCGGGTTTTCCCGGCATAAGCCAATAAGGAGAGATAGACATGCGGAAGGTCATGGAAAAGACGGCGCGGCTTCTGGAGCTTCTGGGGCACGAGGAGATTCCCTTTGGCGTATATTACAGCGCAGTGAAGCCTGAAGGCGGGTTCGGCCCCAAGCCCGGCGAAGTTTTCAGCCGCGAGCGGGAGGAGGCCGGACAGATCGACTGGGGAAAGGCCTTCGGCAATTTTTCCTGTACCGTGGGCAACCTCTGGTTGGCCCGTAAAAAACGCCGGGCCGCTTGGATCAGCCACCAGGAATGCGGTTGCATGGGCGGCGGCTTTTATGCGGGCCTTTACCGCCCCTACCTGGAAACGAATGTTTTTTATGTTTCCACCGGCATCCCCGGCACCCCGATGGAAGGGGAACATTACCTGCCTTCGCCTGAAAGCATGCGCGTCTTTATGCAAGATTCGACCCCCCCGGCGGCTTCCGGCAAGTACTGCGTCCTCAAGCCCCTGGATCAGTTCGCCGCCGGGGAAAGTCCGCTGGTGGCCGCCTTTTTCGCCAGGCCCGAGGTCCTGAGCGGTCTTTATGCGCTGGCCTGCTATGCCGCCGGACACCACTTGGCCGTGGTCTCACCCTTCAGCGCGGCCTGCGGCAGCATCATCGCCTGGCCTCTGGCCTATCAGGCGCGGGGGGAGGAGCGCGCCGTGCTCGGCGGTTTTGACTTGTCGGCCCGCAAGTTTCTGAAAACCGACGAGCTTATTTTTTCCGTCCCGTTGTCATTGTACCGCAAGATGCTCGAAGCCATGGAAAGTTCGGCGCTCACCCGCGGCACCTGGGCCGGCGTGCGCAAAAAGGCGCGGAAAAGCCTGCGCGCCTGGGGAGAAGAGACGGGAAAGGGTTAAGCCTTACCAACCAAAGGTGCTTTTGAAGGCGCGGGCCAGGTCTTCCACCTCTTCCCGCAGGCAGATGCGGCCGTCATAGCGCAGGATGAGGGCGGATCCGGCCTGCACGGCGCCCAGGCAGGCGCAGGGCTGCCCCTGGAAGAGGGCGGCGAAGGCTCCGGCCTGCCCCGGAGGGGTGCAGACCAGTAGGCGGCTTGCGGATTCGCTGTAAAGCAGCTCGGTCATGGTCGGTTCATCGCGGACCGGAACCAGGTCCAGGTTCAGGTCCGCGCCCAGGCGTCCGGCCAGGGCCATCTCGGCCAGGGCCACGGCCAGACCGCCGTCAGAGAGGTCATGGCAGGCGTTCACCAGACCCTTTTGCATGGCCTGGTGCAGGGTTTGGTAGCGGAGCATGGCCTCTCCGGCCTGTACTTTGGGCGCGCGTCCGCCGTTTTGTTTCAGGTGGCGGGCCAGTTCGCTCCCCCCGAGCTCCCGTCCGGTCAGCCCCAGGACGAAGACGGCATCGCCCGGCTTTTTGAAGTCGCTGCTGATCGCCTTGGAGGCATCGTCCATGAAGCCGAGCAGGGAGAAGAGCAGGGTGGGCGGGATGGAGATCTTTTGTCCGCCGCCGCTGTAGTCGTTTTTCATGGAGTCTTTGCCGGAGATGCAGGGTATTCCGTAATCCCGGCAGAAGTCATCCAGGGCCTGGCAGGCCCGGATCAGTTGGGCCAGCTTATAAGGGCCGTCCGGGTTGTTTTCTGATTCCACCGGGTCGCACCAGCAGAAATTATCCACCCCGGCCAGGCGGGAGGGATCCGCGCCCACGGCCACAGCGTTGCGTACGGCCTCGTCAATGGCGTTGGCGGCCATCCAGTAAGTATCGTGGTCGCTGAATTTGGGGCAGAGACCGTGAGAGAGAACCAGAGCTTCCTGGCGGTCCAGCCTGGGGCGCAGCACGGCCGCGTCCGCCGGTCCGTCGCGCCGCGCCCCCACCAGGGGTTTGATTACGCTACGCCCCTTGACCTCGTGATCATACTGGCGGATGAGGTATTCTCGGCTACAGATATTCAGGCTGGCCAGCATGTCCTTGAGCAGCGCGCCTTGTCCGGCTTCCGGCAGATCCAGACGGGCGTCCGGGCCGGATTCGGGCGGGCTCCAGTGGGCTTTGAGGCGCATCTGGGGCACGCCTTTGTGCAGAAAATCCATCGGCAGCCAGGCCAGGGTTTTGCCGTTGTACAGGGCGTGGAAATAGCCGCTGTCCGTGAATTCGCCGAGAGCTGCGGCCTCCACGTCCATCCGCCGGGCCAGGTCCAGGAAGGCCGCAAGTTTCTTGGGCGGCACGGCCAGGGTCATACGCTCCTGGGCCTCGGAAAGGAGGATCTCCCAGGGCCGCAGTCCGTCGTATTTCAGGGGGGCCAGGGTGAGATCCAGGCGGCAGCCCCCGCTGTCTCCGGCCATTTCACCCACGGACGAGGAGAGCCCGCCCGCGCCGTTGTCGGTGATGGCGGAATAGAGTCCGCGATCCCTGGCGATCATGAGAAAATCGTAAAGCTTGCGCTGGGTTATCGGGTCGCCGATTTGCACGGCCGTGGCCGGAGAGCCTTCGTGCAGCTCCTGGGAGGAAAAGGTCGCGCCGTGGATGCCGTCTTTGCCGATGCGGCCGCCGGCCATGACGATATGGTCGCCGGGGCGGGCTTTTTTGCGGTATCCGGGGCGGCCGTTTACCTTTTCCGGGATCATCCCGACAGTGCCGCAAAAGACCAGGGGTTTGCCCAGGAAGCGCGGATCAAAGACCACCGAACCGTTGACCGTGGGGATGCCGGACTTGTTGCCTCCGTCCTCAACTCCTTTGCGCACTCCTTCCATGATCCTGCGGGGGTGGAGCAGGCGGGGCGGGAGCGGCCC
The DNA here is from genome assembly GCA_009782775.1 of Desulfovibrionaceae bacterium. Taxonomy (GTDB): domain Bacteria; phylum Desulfobacterota; class Desulfovibrionia; order Desulfovibrionales; family Desulfovibrionaceae; genus WRHT01. The sequence goes on along the minus strand of WRIL01000004.1, from coordinate 50,811 downwards.
CTGGTAAAAGGGCGAAGCAAAGCAGAAGACATCGGTATTGCAGAGGAGGTTCGCGCCCATGCCTGTTCCCAGAGGGTCGCGATTCACCCCCACGATGCCGGTGAGGGCTCCGCCGTAAGGGTCCAGGGCCGAAGGGCTGTTGTGGGTTTCCACTTTGATGCACAGGAGGTAGCCGGGAGCGAATTGCACCACCCCGGCATTGTCCTTGAAGACCGAGCGGCAGAAGTCGTTTTTGCCCCTGCTCTGGCGCAGTTTCCTGGTGCGGGCCTGGATATGGGTTTTATAGAGGCTGTTGATCTGCTTCGTCCCTTTTGTCCCTTCCTGGGTATAGGCGATCCGGGCCGCGAAAATTTTGTGCTTGCAGTGCTCGGACCAGGTCTGGGCCAGCACTTCCATTTCCCCGTCCAGAGGGTCGGCTCCAAGTCCCTGTTCGCGCCTGGCTTCCTGTATCTCGGGCCGGGCGTAGTGCGCCTGGATGGCCAGCATTTCTTCCAGTGACAGAACCCAGGTATGCGCCTGGCTGGCCTTGAGCAGTTCTTCCCCGGACATGCCGGCCAGGGGGACGCTTTCAATGCGATCCGTGGCCGCGCCCAGCACCCTGGCTTCGCGGGGGACAAAGCCGGGCATTTTCGCCCATTCCGTCCCGTTTTTCAGATCAAAGCGTTCGATCAGCGCATTGGCCAGGAGGCCGGAGACAATCTTTTCGACCTCTTCTTGGGCTAGCTGACCGTAAAAATGATACTGGGCCGAGGTGTAAACCCGGATCCGCCCCCGTAGTTCCGGAAAAAGCAGGGTCACGGTCTCTTCGGCGGTGCGGCCTTCATTGTCGGTCACTCCGGGACGGAAGCCAACCTCGGCCACCCAGTCCGCCCCCATGACAAAGGGGACCGCGGCGGCTTCCTGGAGCACCGGGTCGTGCAGAACAGCGCGCTCCAGGAGCAGCCGGAAATTTTTCTCCGTCAGCCCGGAGATGGTGAAAACCTTGACTACCTTGGCCGCGCTTAGCTCCAGCCCGAGGGCTTCCCGGATGCGGTCCGGAAGGCGTTCTCCGGGCGCATCGGGCAGTTCCGGGCGCACTCGTGTTTCAATGCGGCGCAAGATCAGCGAATCCGGCATGGCTCAATGCTCGCGGTCCTTGATGTAGCCCAGCAAATCCAGGAGGGCGTCATGTTCCTCTCCGGGGGGGAAGGAAGCCAGAAAGGCTTCCGCCTTGGTCAGATGCGCTCCGGCTATGCCGCGCAGCCGCTCAGCGCAGCCGCAGGCGCGCATACGTCCCAGGATGGCGGAGAGGTCTTCCTCTTTGAAGGCGGCCTGGGTAAAGGCGTGGAGAAAGGCGGTTTGCTCGCCGGGAGGCATGGTTTCCAGGTAAAAATGGAGGAGCGGGGTGATTTTGCCCTCGCGCAAATCCCCACCCGAGGGTTTGCCGGTCAAACCCTCCGGGGCGATATCCAGAGCATCGTCAACCAACTGGAAAGCGATGCCCAGTTCCAGGCCGAAGCCTGCGGCGGCGTCAATCTGTTCCGGGGAGGCTTCGGCTTGCATGGCTCCGATTTCGCAGGCGCAACGGATTAGCCAGGCGGTCTTGTTGGTGATGATTTCAAGATAACCTGCATAATCCAGGCCGGGGTTGCGCAGGTTGTTGATTTCCTCCACTTCGCCGGCCGCGGTTTTGGAGGCGGCCAGGGATACGCTTTCCAGGATGCCGAACTTGCGCGAGCGCAGCATGATGCGCATACAGGCGGCCAGGAGCACGTCCCCGGCCAGGATGGCGCGGCTGGCCCCAAAGACGGTGTGGGCGGATGGGGAACCCCGGCGGATGCCCGCCCCGTCCACCACATCGTCATGGAGCAAGGTCGCGCCATGCAGGAATTCAATACCGCCGGCCAGGGCATAGATTATCGGGTCATGGCAACCGAAGCTCCTGGCCGTGAGCACGGTCAGGAGCGGGCGGATCCTCTTGCCGCCAGCCTCCAGGATATGTCCGGCCAGAGGCCGGGCTGCCGGTTCCAGGGCGGCGATTTCCTCCCGCAGGGCCGCGAGGATTTTTTTGTCTTCGGCGTTCAGGATTTTTTTAAATACGCGCATGAATAATTCCGCCGCATCAGCTTATGTCTTCTGGTTGGCCCGGAAAAAGGCGGGTTAATCAGGAATCAAGCTCAACCCGCAGGGCCGCTATTTCGGCGCGGAGCACCTTGGCGGCGGCGGCGGCGGCGTGTTTTTCCAAATTGGTATGCAGATCTGTCAGGGATTTTTGGGCGGCGGCCAAATCTTTTTTCATGGCGGCGATTTCCGCGCGCAGACGCGCGAGTTCGGTTTCCGCTTCTTGGCGCGATTTATCCGTTTCTGCCGTGGCGGGTTTGGCCGGCGCGACCGTAGCTTTCTTTTCCGCTGCCGGGCGCGCGGCCGAAGCGGCTTGGGGCGTGGTCTTGGGAGCGGCTGCCAGAACGGAATCCAGCAAGGTATCCAGCCCGTTCAAATCAATATCGTCCGTTGCGGCGTCCTCTTCATGGGCCTGTTGGACGGCTGCCGGGGCTGGCGTTGGTTTGGCCGTGACCGGCGTTGGTTTGGCAGCGGCTGGAGCGGGCTTCGGCGTGGGTCTCGGCGCGGACGCGGGTTTTGGAGATGCCGGAGCTGGCTTGGGCAGGGGATTTTTCAGGGATTCGGCGAAATTATTCAGCATCCCCATGATTTCATCAGTAGGAATCGCTTCCTGGATTGCTGCGGGCAAGGTTTGCCGGGGATCCGGAGCGGGAGTTTCTTCGGGCGGCGGAGCCTTTTGAACAGGTTTGGCAACGACCGGGGGCTGAACCGGAGCGGGCGTTTCTTGCGGGGGAGGCGCTTGGGGGGCAGGTTCAGCTATGGCTTGGGGCGCCGGCGTTTCGGGCGGTTCGCCTTTTTGCGCGACGGCGATTCCGGCGGCCAGGGTGGCCATGTTTAATTCTTCCGTGGGCGGAGCCGGAGGCTTGGATTGGACTGTAGCCTCCGGAGCTGGTGGCGGCGGCGGAGCGGCCTCTGGGACCGCTGGAGCCGATGGCGGTGTTGGAGCCGGGGGTTCAGGTTGGACGGCAGCCTTCGGTGGGGCCGGTGGGGCCGGGGCCGGAGGTGGAGGCGCGGCTGGTTCCGGGGCGGGGGCGGCTTGTGGGGGCGGCTTTGCCGCCGCGCCTTTGTTGGAGGTCTTGTCGTTCACGCCCAATTCGTCCAGCAGGGCGTCAAGCTCGGAAAAGGGCGGCAGTTCCAGTTTTTCATCGGGGTTAATCACATGATCCGAAACAGTGGGATTGGCAATGGGCGCGGCAATAGGCTCGGCAAAGGGCTTTTCAGGAGCCTTGGCGTCCGGGGGGGAAACCGGCTGCGTCTGCGGTGGCGGCAACGTGGCGTCAGCAGGCGCGTTCCTGGTTTCGGAGACTCTCACTTCCTCCTGGCGTAGAAAAGATTCAAAATCGCCCTTTTCAACGGCTTCGATTCCCTGCGCCGACTTGGCGGCGGGGGCGGGTTCAACCGAAGGCCCGGCGTCAGGGGAGGTTTCGGCCGACGCGTTCCGGCGGGAGTCGTTGTTCCGCCCTTCTTCCTCGCGTAAAAAAGATTCAAAGTCGCCTTTTTCAACGGCTTCGAACTCAACCGTCAGGGCGGCGGGCTCGTCTTTGGCGTCGGAATCGGTTTTTTCGTCGGACGCGACCGGGGGAGCCATCTTGCCCGGCGTAATAACTTCAGTTAATTCAATGACTTCTTCGTCAACCATTGTGGAAAATCCTTATCTTACTCAGGGCTCTGAAACATTCCAGAGACGAACCAGCGGCTAACCGGGTCCGGAACCTGTAAAGGCGCGCCCGCTCAGGCGCTCCACAGCGGCGGGCGCCGCCTTAAACAACAATTTCAGACGCGCGAGGCGCTTAACTCGGGTGACACTTGGACTTGGTGCATCCGGCGAGTTCTTTCCTCAGATCTTTGTCGCTGCCGGCCGTTTCGATGTGGCAGGAGACGCAGGTCTTGAACTTGTTTCCCTTGGCCTTGTGAAAGCTCTGGTAGAGAGAACTGACGCTCTTGTCCTTGGGATCCAGATTGTCATGGCAGCCGGAGGTTGCGCAGGGGCGGTAATCCTCTTCCTTGTCTTCCACCGGATGATGGCAGTCCACGCAAGCCATGTCTTTATCATGGGTGGAATGGTTGAAGATCACCTCTTTTTTCAAAAAGGAGAGTTTCAGCCCGTCTTCGGGCGCCTCCGGACGATCTGCGGCCAGAGAAGTGACGGCGGCCAGACCGAGGACCAGCAATACGCCCAGGAAGCCTGAGAAAATGGTTTTCATGGCAACTCCTTCATTAAAAAAGAATTATGAGAAAGCATATAACAGGTTTTAATAAAATACCAAGAAAAAATGACTGCGCTCCGCGCCCGGTTTATTGAAAATCCCGCGTCGGCGGCGTAAGGCTGTGAGCAAAGCGGGCGCGGGCTCCCTTGACGCCGGAAGATTCTGTTTTACCTCTGCTGAACAGACCGCCCCGTTTCGTCTGTTACGGCGTTTCTTCCGGCGGCGGGAACCCAGCCTCATGGAGCAAACTTATGGTCGATAATGTCAGAACGCATAAATTCAAGGCGGAAACCAGAAAGGTTCTTAATATCCTTACCCATTCCCTGTACACCAACCGGGAGATTTTTTTGCGTGAGCTTTTGTCCAATGCCTCGGATGCCCTGGATAAGCTGCGTTTCCTGCAAAATAAGGGCGAGAGCGTGCGCGCCGGGGATCTGCCCCTGGAAATCCGGATCAGCGTGGATAAGGAAAAAGGCTTGCTCCAGATTGCCGATACCGGCCTGGGTATGACCGAGAAGGAGCTCATTGACAACCTGGGGACCATCGCCAAGTCCGGTTCCGAGCGTTTCGCGCGGGAGATGGGCGAGGCCGGCGGAAAGACTCCGGAGGGCGCCTCGCCCCAGGACGCTCCGGATGAAGCCTTGGCCGCGCGTCTCATCGGGCGTTTCGGGGTGGGGTTTTATTCGGTCTTCATGGCCGCCGATGCCGTGGAGGTCATTTCCGTGCCGGCGCAGGGCGATGAAGCCCCGCATGTCTGGACCTCTGACGGCGGCGGCGGTTTCAGCGTTCGCCCCCCGGAAGGGGAAGAGGCCGCCTTGTGCAGCCGGGGGACGGTCATTCGGGCCAAGATTAAGGCGGACGCCAAAGAATTTTTGGAAAAGTACCGCCTGGAATCCATTATCCGTAAGCACTCGAATTTCTTGTCTTTTCCCATTTTCCTTGAGGGCGAGAGAATTAACACTACCCCGGCCCTCTGGCGGGAGCCGAAATTTTCCATCACCCCGGAACAGTACCATGAATTTTACAAATATCTCACCTATGACGAAACGCCGCCCCTGGACACGATCCATCTCTCGGTGGACGCCCCGGTGCAGTTCAACGCCCTCATCTTCATCCCCGCCACCGCCCAGGATCTTTTCAGCCATCAGCAGGAGCGCTGGGGGCCGGATCTTTATGCCAGCCGGGTGCTCATCGAGCGCGGCAATAAAGAACTGCTCCCCCAGTATCTGGGATTCCTCAAGGGGATGGTGGACACCGAGGATCTGCCCCTGAACATTTCCCGCGAAACTTTGCAGGAAAATACCGTGCTGCGCAAAATTTCCCAGACCGTGGTCAAGCAGATCCTCGGACACCTGGAAAAAATGGCCCTGGAGGATAAGGACAAATACGCCTCTTTCTGGAAGCTGCACGGAAAGTATTTTAAGTTTGTCTTTAACGATTACCTGAACCGGGAGAAGGCCGCCCCTCTGCTGCGCTTCGCCTCTTCCTACGCCGAGGGGGGCTTCGTCGGCCTTGATGAATATGCCGGCCGGGTAAAACCGGAGCAGAAAGATATATGGCATCTGGCCGCCCCTTCCTTGGAAGCGGCCAAGGTTAACCCGCACTTGTCGCGTTTTCGCCGTAAGGGGCTGGAGGTGCTTTACCTGCTTGAGCCGGTGGATGAATTCGCCTTGGAAAGCCTGGGCAAATATAAGGACTTGACCTTCAAGTCCGTGGAACGGGCTGAGGCCAAGGACCTGGAGCCTTTTGCGGACGCCGTGGAAGAGGAGCCCTCCGCGGTCCAGGCCCTGACGGACAGTGAGAAGGCCGATCTGGGGCAACTGGTGGAGAAAATCCGCGCCACCCTCGGAGAGCAAATCAAGGAGGTGCGTCTTTCGGATCGCCTGGCCGGAAGTCCTGCGGTGCTGGTTTCCCCGGATGGGCTCAGTTCTTCCATGGAGAAACTCCTCAAGGTCATGCAGAAGGATGAGGCCGTGACGCCCAAGATCCTGGAAATCAATCCGGAACATAGTCTCCTGCGCGCCTTGCTGCGCATTTACAGGCACGATGCCGAGAATCCTCTGATTTCGGAATTGGTGCGCGGCCTGTTCGACAATGTCCTGCTCCTGGACGGTTGCGTGAACGATGCCGGGCTGATGGCGGATCGTTCACTTCGCCTCATGGACAAGGCTTTGTCCTGGTATGCGGATCTGTTGAAAATTTGACGTACGCCGGGTTCTTTTACGGCTTTTCCAGAAGTTCTGTAATCTCTTCCGGGGTGATGGAGCGCAGGCAGAGCCCGTTTCTGGGGCAGCGCGCCCTGCCGTGCGCGGAGCAGGGCCGGCAGGGCAGTTCTTTTTCCAGCGTCAGGTCTCTTGTGCCGGTGGGGAAAAAGCCCCATTCCGCCGTGGTGGGGCCGAAGAGGGCGATCACCGGCGTATCCACGGCCGTGGCCAGGTGCATAGGTCCGGAATCGCCGCTGACCAGGACTCCGGCCTCGGCCAGCAGGGCGCAGAGTTCGCGCAGGTCCGTCCGGTTGGAAAAATCGTGCGCCTCACCCGGAAAAAGCCCTGGTCCGCGGCCGACCACAAACCAGGTCCGGCCTATGGCGTCCAGCTTTTCCGCCAGGGTTCGCCAGTAATCCGGGGGCCAGGTTTTGAGCGGGTGGGCGGCGTAAGGGTGCAGGGCCACGGGCGCTCCCCCCCGGCCGGCTGGCAGGGCCGCCAGCAGTTTTTCTTTAGCCAGGGAGCGTTCTTCGGGTTGCAAATAGATTGCCGGCCGCAACTCTCCTGGAGGAGGCGCGACAGGCTGGGCGGCCAGGAGATAGCGCTGGGGAACGGAATGGGCGCGCAGGCGGGCGGACAGTCCGGGGTTTTTATGCAACAGGAAGAGGCGTCGCTTTAATCCTTGTTTGGGGTAGCGCCGCACCGGGCCGCGCCAGAAACAACTCAAAAGGCGGGCTCGCCAGTTGCCGTGCAAATCCATAAGTCCGCTGCTCTGGTAAGCGGCGGCCAGGGAGCGGCAGAAGCCCGGCCACCCTGTTCCCAAGTCCTGCTCCCGGGGGCTGATCACCTCGCGCACGGCCGGGTGGCGCGTAAAAAGCGGGGTAAAAACCTCCCTGGTCAGCACCGTGAACTCCCAGCCCAGGTGTTCATGCCAGTAGCGCATGGGGCCGCTGGTCAGCGCCACATCGCCCAGAGAGCTTAAACGAAAGAGCAACCAGTGCGTAGACGCCATAGATCCTTTTTTTTCCGGGTAAAGGTCTTGTTAAGCTGCGGCATAACACATATATTTATCCGATGAAACAAGGCAAGGTGTTGGCCAGGTATTTCCCGCCTTTCATGTTGATTGTCATGGCCGGAATCTTGGCTTGCGTGACGGTTTACAATGCGGGGCTGCTCGGCGGCCCATGGCTCTTTATAGCCGCGCTGCTGACGGGCCTTGCTCTTTTTGTCGGAATGCGGCAGGCCCATGACGTCCATGAAGAGGTGGAAAACGCCTTGGGCAAAGGCCGCTTATCCGAAGAAGCGGTGAATTTTCTGGGACAGCCGGATGAACGTTTTACCTTGGCCAGCCTGGCGGCCACGCAACACGAAGGTATAGCCCTGTTGCAAAACGGGCGTCTGGTCTATGTCAATCCCGCTCTGGCCTATATGCTGGGAGGGCGGGAGAGCGACCTGGTGGGCTCGCGCCTGAGCCGCTACATCAATCCGGAAGACGCTTCCATGTTGCGCCTGGACGACAAAGGACAAACCCAGCCCTTCTCCGGGCTGACGCGCAGCACCTTACGCCTCTCCACCAATCTTGGCGACATGCGCTGGGTTATCTGCAGCGTGCATAAAACCGTCTGGGAGGAAAAAGAGGCCATCTTACTGCTGTTCGAGGATGTGGACGCCCTGAAATATACCCAGCAGGCCTTGGAAGAGCAGGAGCAGCAGTCCCGCATTCTCCTGGAACGCACCCCCCTGGGCATCGCCATGTTCAATTCCATGGGGCAAATCAATCTTGCCAATACCGCCTGGAGATCCGCCTGGGGGAATTTTCTGCCCGACACCAGGCGCTTCAACATCCTGCAAGACCCCTTCATGCAGGATTCCGACGTGGAGCGGGCGGTGCGTCAGGCCTTCAACAAGCAGGAGGCCGATATCTATAATTATGAGTACCATACCTCCTGGGGTGAGACCCGTTGGCTTAACCTGCATTTCCAACCCATGCTCACCCCCCTGGACCAGCTTATCGGGGTGGCTATGGTGCAGCAGGACATTACTGATTTGGTGCGCTCCCAGCGTCGGGAAAATGAGCTGGATGATCAGCTTTCGTTGTTGCAGGTTGAATTGTCCGCAGCCGAAATGCGCCTGGGGCAGCTTTCCGATACCTCCCATAGCGTCCTTTTTTGTATGGAGAGCGGCGGCCGGATCCACGTCTGGAACAAAAAGGCCGAGCAGCGTTTCAACCTGACCAGGGGTCAGGTGGTCGGGCAGCATTACAAGAAATTCGAGGCGCAGTTGACGTCCATCGTACCTTCCTTGGGCAAGGCTCTGGAAGAGGGTAGGGGAGAAGACAGCCTGATGCTGCGCTGGAGCGCCCTGGGACCGCACTATGATCGTCTCTCCCCGCGTTTTTTCGCCCGTAATGATATGCTGGCGGTGTTTATTGACGACATCACCGTCAACCTGTTAGCCGGGCGCGCGTACAACCTGTTCGGCTGGGCCGCGCTGGAGGCCGTCCGTTCCGGGACGGTCTTCGCCCGTAGGCCGGTCCCGCCGGAAGGCTCTCCTGCTTCTTTATTGCTGGAGAGGGCGGAGGCGGCCATTATCGCTTCTTTGGGGGAGCGGGTGCTTCTGAGTACACGCCTCCAGCAGCCGGAACTGCTCTTGGCCGTGGATTCGTCCATCGGGCAGGGGCTGGCGGAGTGGGCGGCTATCTTGTTGGCCGGAGCCGGAGAAGGGCGGCACAGCATGGATCTGACCCAGGGCGAGGACAGGGGCTATGGCGTGTTTAACCTGTTTTGCGGCAATGCCCGGCCCGAGGCTCTGCCCATGCGGGAATTATGGCAGGATGGAGTTGTGCCGTCTGAGGCCGGGAGCGATGGGAAACTGCCGTGCGCGTCCCTGCTGGATTTGGCGACGGTTGAAGGCATTCCCGGCCTGTACCTGGGGAGCAGGGGCGGAGCCGGGGTAACCTGGCGTCTGCCGATCGTGAAATGAAGAGCGAGTCCCCGGCCGTTATCCTCATAGTGGATGATGAGGAAGGCATCCGCTTTTCCCTGCGCGGCATCCTGGAAGACGAAGGCTATGTCGTGCTGGAGGCGGGCAGCGGCGAGGAAGGACTGGCCCTGCTCCAGCAAAAGGAAATCAGCCTGGTGCTTCTGGATATCTGGCTCCCTGGCCAGGATGGACTCCAGGCGCTGGAAAAGATCCATCTGGCTTCCCCCCAGCTTCCTGTGCTCATGATTTCCGGGCACGCCACCATTGAACATGCGGTGGCGGCCATCAAACGCGGGGCCCATGACCTTATCGAAAAACCCCTTTCCCTTGAAAAAGTGCTCATCGCCGTGAGTCGATCCCTGGAATTCAGGGCCTTGCAGCGTGAAAACCAGGCCTTGCGCCTTTTTCTCCCTTCCCGCCAGACCGAGGAACTCCTGGGGCAATCCGCTCCAATGCGCGATGTGCGCGCAATCATGGACAAAGTGGCTCCCCTGGATAGCTGGGTGCTGCTCACCGGGGAAAACGGCACCGGCAAGGAAATCGCCTCCCGTTACATACACGCGCTCAGCCGGCGGGCTGGCAAGCCTCTGGTGGCGGTGAACTGCGCGGCCATTCCCGAGGAGCTTATCGAGAGCGAACTCTTCGGCCATGAAAAGGGGGCTTTTACCGGCGCGGAAAACGCCAAGGCCGGCAAATTTGAACTGGCCCACCGGGGCACGCTTTTCCTGGACGAAATCGGCGACATGAGCCTGAAAACCCAGGCCAAAATCCTGCGTCTGCTCCAGGAACAGACCTTTGAACGGGTGGGCGGCAATAAAACCATCAGCGTGGATGTAAGGGTCATTGCCGCCACCAATAAAAACCTGGAGCAGGCCATTGCCGGCGGGCAATTCCGCGAGGATCTCTACTACCGTCTGCGAGTTTTTCCACTGCATCTTCCGCCCCTGCGTGAGAGGAGCGAAGACATCCTGCCTATGCTGGACCATTTTCTCCGTCGTCTGGGGCGGGATTACGCCCTGAAGCCCATCAGCTTTGATGCCGCCGCGAGACAGACCCTGTTGCATTACCGCTGGCCCGGCAATGTTCGCGAATTGCGCAACTTCGTGGAGCGCATGTTGATCCTGCATAGCGGGAAAGAGCTCGGGACCGGAGACCTGCCCCCGGAAATGAGCGACCGTCTCCCGTCCGCCCGGGAATCCATCACGGAAACCACCCAGGACGCAGCGCTTTACGGCAATGATTTCAAGGCGGCCAGGAACGCCTTTGAAGCTCGTTATCTGGCGAAAAAACTGCGGGAATTCGGCGGCAATATCAGCAAAATGGCCGAAACCGTTGGACTGGAGCGCAGTTACCTGCACCGTAAGCTGAAAAGCCTGGGTTTATGATTTTGGGGCTGCCGCCCCAATCCCCTGCTTAAGGAGTGACGCATGAAATTTTTTGTTCGTTTGTTTTTGACGGTTGTTTTTGCCCTGCTTGCGGCTCTGGCCTTCGCGATGCAGTCTCCGGAGGAACTCCGCAAGGCGGCGGAGCAGGGGGATGCCGTCGCGCAATTTGAGCTTGGCATGCTCTATGACAGAGGTCTGGGCGTGGCCGCTGACGAAGCGCTGGCTGCGGAATGGTTCAGCAAGGCCGAAAAAGGGCTTCGCAAGGCCGCGGATCAAGGAAATACCGGGGCGCAGCGCAGACTTGCCCTTATGTGCGGCTATGGACTCGGCGTAACCCGGGACGAGAAACAGGCCCTGGAATGGTTTCACAAGGCGGCGGCTCAAGGGGATGCCGAGGCGCAGTATATGCTTGGTTTTTTATATTACAACGGCGGCGTCGGCCTGGCCAGGGACGAAGCCGTGGCGGCGGAATGGCTCCGCAAGGCGGCCGAGCAAGGGGATGACGAGGCGCAATGCTTGCTTGGCGCTATGTATCACAGGGGCATTGGCGTAACCAGGGACTTAGAAGAGGCGGCGGAATGGTACCGCAAGGCCGTGGCGCAAGGGAATGATGCGGCGCAGAATATGCTTGACGATCTTATCAAGGAAGCAATTGGGGGAGGCGGGGACCCGAAATAAGGGCTTTTTGGGGGAGATTCAACGGATCAGCATGGCGTCGCCGTAGGAAAAAAAGCGGCAGCCCAGGGCAATGGCCCTGGCGTAAGCCTCCAGCAGGCGTTTTCTGCCGGTGAAGGCGGAGGCCAGCATGAGCAGGGTGCTTTCCGGCAGATGAAAATTCGTGATCAGGGCGTCCGCCACCCGGAGGGGCCGTCCGGGATAAATAAAGCAGTTCAGCCAGGCCTTTCCGGGCCGCAGTAGCGCGTCCGCCCCGGCTATGGACGCTTCTTCGGCCATGCCTTCCAGAACCCGGACGCTGGTCGTGCCCACGGCCACCACCGGGCGGCCTTCGGCCTTGGCGGCAAGGACGCGGCGGACGGTTTCTTCCGGTAGTTCAGCGTACTCCGGGTGCAGGCGGTGCTTGCGGATATCCGCCGCGCGTACCGGGCTGAATGTCCCATAGCCCACATACAGGGTCAGTTCCGCCCAGTCATGCCCGGCGCGGACGAGCGCCTCCCGGATTTCCGGAGTGAAGTGCAGGCCGGCGGTGGGGGCGGCCACGGCCCCGGTCTTGTCCGCATCGGCATGGATGGTCTGGTAGCGTTCGGAATCCTCCGGGTCCGGCGCGCGCCGGATATAGGGCGGCAGGGGGAGGCGTCCGTGCCGGAGGAGGTGGTCCGTCAGGATCCCCGGCCAGGACAGGCGTACTTTGGCTTGGCCGAATTCCGCCTTTTCCAGCAGGGTCATGCGTAGCTCCCCGGCCAGAGAATAATTTTCTCCCAAGCGGAGGCGGCCGGCTGGCCGGATCAGCGCTTCGGCTGTGACCGTGCGCCGCCCGTCCGCCGAGGTATCGGCCGCCGCTTCCAGGAGCGGCGGCGGGCTGAGCAGCAAAAATTCCAGTTTGCCGCCGCCGGGACGTCTGCCTTCAAGTCTGGCCGGAACGACCCTGGCATTGTTGGCCACCAGCAAGGAGCGCGGCGGCAGAAGCTCGGCCAGTCGCCTGAAATGATCCAGGGCATCTTTTTCTGAACTCCGGCGGTCCAGCAAGTAGAGCAGGGATTCCCCCCTGACCGCGCATGGGCGCTGGGCGATGCGCTCTTCCGGCAGCGCGAAGGCATAGGAGGAGAGCAGGTAGTCTTCCTCTTCACCCTCTACCATGAACATCTCAACCCTCCCGCCGGGATTTGGGGGGCGGGTTTGGGGCAATGACCCGGTGCTCCAGCAGGGCGTCCAGGGTTTCGCTCAGGGGCAGTCCCACCACGTTGGTCCAGGAACCTGACAGGGAGCGGAGCAGCATGCTGCCGTTGCCCTGAGCGGCATAGGCCCCGGCCTTGTCCATGGGTTCGTCCCCGGCGGCATAGTTCTGGAGCAGGCCTTGCGGCGGATCCCAGAAAGTGACTTGGCTTCCGGCCATGAATTCCACCAGGGCGTCCTTTTCTCCGGAGGGCAGAAGTGCGCAGGCCGTGATCACCGTGTGCGTCCTCCCGGCCAGGGCGCGAAGCATCTCCAGGGCCTCGGCGCGGTTCGCGGGTTTGCCCAGGATGCGGCCGTCCAGGGTTACAATGGTGTCCGCGGCCAGGATGGCCGCCAGTCGTTCTTCGTCCGCCAGCAGGCCCAGCACCGCCAAGGCTTTGCCCTTGGCCGCCCGGCGGGCGTAATGCCCTGGTTCTTCGCCCGTTTCCGGAGTAACCTCCAGTGGCGCCGCCCGGATGCTGAATTCCAAACCCGCGGAACGCAACAGATCCCGCCGTCTGGGCGAGCCGGAGGCCAGGATCAAAGGGCGCAGGGCGTGAAAAAAGTTCATGTCCAGGCTCATAAGCCAATCCGCGTCCGGGGGCAATACCCGTTGATGCCGGGCGCGCCTTACCGGAAGTGTGTCGGCATCGCGCATGGAAGATATGGGCTGGATTTTGCCCACGCTTAGGGTTATACCGGCACAGGCGGTGGATATGCAGCGTATCGGCGGAATTTTCGTTTTGTTCTGGTTGGGCTTGCCCCTGTGGCCGGCCTGGGGCGCGGCCGAGAGCGGGCTTGCGGCCTTTGCCGGCGTCTGGACCCTGAACCAGGAGTTGAGCCAGCCCCTGTCCGGGAGCCTGACCGCGCGGCCGGAGGATTTCAAGGGACTACGCCTGATTTTGGAGGCCGATGGACGTATGCGGGCGGAATGGCCGGGGAGCAGGCCCAAAATTCACCGTCTGCAGGCGATCCGCCTGGAGCCTCAGCGGGCCTCCGTGCGGCTGGAGGGTTTCGAGCCTGTCCTGTTGCTGGAAAAAAGGGAGCCGAACCAGCTCCGCCTGACCGACCGGGAAGAAACTTTGGTTTTTGACCGGGTGCGGCCAGGTTCAGCTAAATAGGCGCGAGGTAGGGGGCAAAACCGCGATGCTGGCGATTCTTGACTATGGGGCAGGCAACCAGACCAGTGTGGCCAGGGCCTTTGCCATGCTGGGCGTGCCGGCGCGAATCACCGCCGAGCCGGCGGCGATCGCTTCTGCCTGGGGTCTGGTTTTTCCAGGGGTAGGCGCGGCCGGCCAAGCCATGCGGCACTTGGCCGGAAGCGGCCTGGATCGCCTGCTGAAAGACTGGGTGGCGCAAGGGCGTCCTCTTTTGGGGATCTGCCTGGGTTGTCAGATTCTTTTGGAATACAGCGAAGAAAACGGGATGGAAACCCTGGGGCTGATCCCTGGACGAACCAGGCGTTTTGACTCGTCCCGGAGAGAGGAGGGCGGACGTCCTGTCGCCGTGCCGCACATGGGCTGGAACAGTGTCCGGCCGCGTCGCCCCAGCCCGCTTTTTGCGGGTCTGGAGGAGGTGGAGGAGTTTTACTTTGTGCACAGCTACTATGCGGAACCCGCCCCGGAGTATGTTCTGGCCGACACCTCCTACGGCGGAGATTTCTGCTCGGCTCTGGGGCGGGACGGCTTGTGGGCGGTGCAGTTTCACGCCGAAAAGAGCGGTCCGGCCGGACTGAGGCTGTTGGACAATTTTCACCGTTATTGCCGGGAGCGCTTCCATGCTCAGTAAACGCGTCATCCCTTGCCTGGACGTGCGGGACGGACGCCTGACCAAGGGGATAAAGTTCGCGGGCAATGCCGATATAGGCGACCCGGTGGAGAGCGCCCGGCGATATTATGAAGAGGGCGCGGACGAAATAGTCTTTTATGACATTACCGCTTCCCATGAATCCAGGGGGATCTTCCTGGAGGTGGTGGAAAAGGTGGCCGCCGTCATTGCCATCCCCTTCAGCGTGGGCGGAGGCATCGCCAGCGTGCCGGATATGCGGGACGTGCTTCTGGCCGGGGCGGAGAAGGTTTCGGTCAATTCGGCGGCGGTGCGGGATCCGGAGCTCATCGCCCGGGGGGCGGAGGCTTTTGGTTCCCAGGCCATTGTCCTGGGCATGGATGTGCTCTCAGTGCCTGGAAACGACAATCTCCCCTCGGGTTACGAGGTGGTGATCCACGGCGGGCGCAGGCGGACCGGGCTGGACGCGCTTGCCTGGGCCATACGGGGAGTGGAACTGGGGGCCGGGGAAATCTGCGTCAATTCCATTGACGCGGACGGGACCAGGGACGGTTATGATCTGACCATTACCCGCCGCATTGCCGATTCCGTGCCAGTGCCGGTCATCGCTTCCGGAGGGGCGGGCGCGCCCGGGCATCTCCTGGAGGCTCTGACCCTGGGGCATGCGTCGGCCGCGCTTATCGCCTCCATTGTGCATTATGGGGAATACTCCATTGGCGAACTTAAAGCATATCTGAACGATCAGGGTTGTAAAGTCAGGGTGGCGGGGGCTATGGGCGCGGCATCCCTGGGGAATCGGCCATGAAGGTGGAGCGCAGTTTGTCGAAGTAGCCGTCCAGACCCAGGCGGGCCAGGAGGATGGCGTCTTCCTCCCCGCGCAGGGTCAAGCGGTCGCCTTCCCGCAAAGGGAGAGATTCCTGCCCGTCCACCACGGCGTAGCACTCCCCGGCGCTTTCCATCAGGGTAATCTCCAGCGTGGTTCGGGCTTCCAGCACCAGGGAAGGCATGCGCGTCTGGAAAGGGCAAATTGCGGTGACGGCATAAGCCTTGACCGAGGGGTGGAGCAGGGGGCCACCGGCGGAACCGGAATAAGCGGTAGAACCGGTGGGCGAAGCGACGATCAGCCCGTCGGCGCGTAGGGTAATGAATTTTGAGGCGCCGCCCCCCGGCTCGTAGGCCGCCAGTTCGTAGGCCGGAAGGCGGGACAGGCCGCTACGGGTGACGACCAGTTCGTTGACGGCCAGACCGGAAAAGGGGTCCTGTCCGGCGCGGTGGATGATGAAGGCCACGGCCAGGCGTTTTTCCAGGCTCCAGCGCTTGTCCAGGGCCAGGGCCAGCCCCTCGCGCCAGTTATGTGAGCCGAGTTCGGGGAGAAAACCCACCCGGCCCGTGTTTACCCCGATCAGGGGGATATTCCGGCCGGCCAGCCTGCGGGCCGCGCTGATCATGGAGCCGTCCCCGCCTACGCTCAGCGCCAGGTCAGTTCCGTCCGGGGCCGGGTCGCTTTCCTGGCCGGAGAGAGAGACCCGCACTCCCCTGGCGGTCAGCCAGCCGGTGATATCATTGCCCAGGACGCTGGAAGAGGGGTCGTTGCTTTTTACGGCCATGGCCGCGGAGCGTAATTTAGGCATATTTTGGTACTTAACAGAAAAAGCATTGGGCAACAAGATATGAAAGCATTGCAGCCATTGTTGCTGGCCGCCGACGCCCGGGGGGATATATACGAGGATCCGGATCGCCTCATGCTCTGCCGCCGGGGCCGGGATTTGGCCCTGCCCAGGCCTGACGAACTTATGCCCCTGCCGGAGGAAAGCGAGCTTTTTCTCCTGCCTGGCCGCCGTGCCTTGGGGTATAACCCGGAAAGCGGGGAAGTGGAGGAAGTGGAAGACAGCGCGGTGGCGGCCTTCGCCGCCCCGGCCCATACCCTAACCGCTCATCCGGCCTACCGCGGCGAACCCGGCTCTCCCGTGCTCCCGCTCTTTGCCTATGGAGCGGTGGGTTATGCCCATGGCCGTATCTATGTCTGCGCCAAAAAGGTGGATGACGATCCCCGGCAGATGTTTGGCGGCATTTCGGCCAAAAAACTGCGCCGTAGCGCTCTGGAACTGGCGGAAGCCTTTCCGGAAAACCGCCTGGTTCAGCAGCTCATCCGGCGTTGCGCCCTGACCTACTCCTGCCCGGCGGCCAGGAATTTCTGCCTGGGACGCTACGAGGCCCCGTTGCCGGTTTCCAGGCGCTGCAACGCCCGTTGCGTGGGCTGTATTTCCCGGCAGGAGCAAGGATCAAAAATTTGCGCCGCCCCGCAAAGCCGGCTGGAGTTCACCCCCAGCCCGGAGGAGGTGGTGGAGGTCATGCGCCTGCACCAGGGCCGGGCCGAAGCCCCGATCTATTCCTTTGGCCAGGGCTGCGAAGGGGAACCGCTGACCGAAAGCGGCCTCTTGGAAGAGAGCATCCGCCGTTTTCGCGCCCAAGGGGGCGAGGGGACCGTCAACCTGAACAGCAACGCATCCATGCCAGGCGAAATCGCCCGTCTTTGCGCCGCCGGACTCTCCTCCCTGCGGGTCAGTCTGAACAGCGCCAGGGAGGAAAGCTACCTTCGCTATTACCGCCCGGTGAACTTCAGCTTTGCCCAGGTACTCGGTAGTATCGACGAAGCTAAATCCCGCGGCGTCTTTGTCTCGCTCAATCTGCTTTTCTTTCCGGGTTTCACGGATACGGAGCTGGAATTTCAAGCCCTGGAGGAACTGGCGCTGGAGACCCGCCTGGACTGCGTGCAACTGCGTAACCTGAATATTGATCCGGAATATTATCTGGATTTGATGCAAGGGGTGGAAACCGGCCCCGGACTTGGTTTCGGCAATTTCAAAAAGCGCCTGCTCAAGGCCTGCCCCTGGCTCAAGCTGGGCTATTTCAACCCGGTTCTGCCCCTGCTTTGCCTGTGGTTCTGCTTGTTTGCATAGGCTTTTCGGCAAAGCAGGGGGGAACCGTCGAAGTTAATCCATGGGCTGCGAGGTGATCTGGGCGGAGCCGATGTGCCGGGTCGTATTCATGGAGGGGGCGGAGGGTATCTGCCGCATGGCGTTGGCCGGGGCCGCCGATCCAAGCTGCATGGCGCTGCTGCGCCGGATGGAAAAGGCCGCGTCCGCCCGTGCGAAAACCGCGTCCACTTCCTGCTTGCATTCCAGGGTGGGGCTGTTTATGCGGACATTGTTGAAAATGAACATGATCTGGTTTTCCTCGATAGAGGCGCAGGCCGGAAGGGGTTCACGGTATTCCACAATGGTGCGGGTGTAGGGGTCCTCATTGCGCGACCAGCGCTTGCCGATCCAGGTTTTTGGGGCATTGCGGTCATTCATGGTCCACCAGCGGGTGAACCAGTCACCCTCGAAGTTTTCATAGCGCTGATGTTCGGTCCAGCTCCGTCCTTCGATCTTGACGGTTTTCACGCCGAGCTCGTTACGTTCGGAGAAAGTTTCCGGCATAAACTGGAATTGGTGGCGGTCGATAATCTCCGTGAACAGCACATGGGCATGCCGTTTTACCTGGGCGCTGTCATCGTCCCCGTAAATGACGTAATTGACGCGGGTGCGGGGCCTCAGGTTGCTGTCGCTGTCCAGGTTGACATAAATAACGCCTGATTGCATGGGCATCAGCCCGGTATTCGGAACCACGGCCACATCCGGGTTGGTGTTGGTGTACATGATGCTGCCGTCCAGGCCGGTATAGGCCGGTGAACAAGCCGCCAGCAGCAGGGCCAGACCCAGGCCGATATAAAAATGGCGTTTCATGGGATAAACTCCTTTGTTGTTCAGGGCTGCGCCGTCCCGGTGCCGTGTGATGCGGCGGAGGGCTATATAAGCACAGGCGGCGCCCGCGGTCAAATAAATATTGGAAGCCGCGCTTGCTCCTGCCGTGCTTTTACCATATTATCCCTACGGGAGAGAATGAAGATGGTGAAAATGGCCAAGAATCCGGATGCTAGGCAGGAGTTGAAGCGGCTACGCCGGGAAAACGCCTTTCATAAGCGCATGAATGAGGATATGCTGTGCGGTCTGCGGGATATCTATAAGGAAATCGCGCAGTTGACTGAACAATCCCCCAGTCCGGACAAAAATAGTGGGCAGATCACGGTTTTCCATGAGGCTGCCCGACAGTTGGATGAGGTGCTGGGCACGACTTTGCGGGCCGCTGATGATATTATGAACAAGGCCGAAGATATCCAGGCGAACGGGGCCAAGACGCGCCGCGCCCTGGCCGCGCTCAGGGAGATTGCGCCCGCGAGGACGGCGGCGGATGAAATCACGCATGCCCTGGAGCAGAACCTTGCCAATGTGAACGCCATTGTGGAGGCCTTGAGTTTCCAAGACCTTACCGGCCAGCGCATCAAAAGGGTGGTGAGCGCCTTGGGGCATATCCGGGATATTGTGGTGCAGACCTACGTCGCCGCCGGGCTGATGATCAAGAAGTGCGAGGAAGAACCGGAGAAAGATCTGGAGGCCATTGCGGAGGAAAGCCGGAAGCAGGCCAAGGAGACGGCGGCTCACGGCTCCGGGTTGCATGGCCCCGATGCGGGAGCTTCCCAGCAGGCGGTGGACGATCTGCTGGCCAAGCTAGGGATTTGATTTTTTATAGGGCCTATAGCTCAGTTGGTAGAGCCACCGGCTCATAACCGGTCGGTCCCAGGTTCGAGTCCTGGTGGGCCCACCAAATAACATTCTCTTAGGAAGTCCTGCAAGGTCTGAAAAAGCCTTGCGGGACTTTGTTTTTTTTATGGCATCTTTCGTCTATACGGGTATATCTTCATCTATTGACATCTAAGGGGTAAATTGGGGTAACTTTGCACTAATCGCCAGCTTTAGCTGTTATTCGATGCCACCGGCTTTAGCCGGTGGAGTATTCACTTATTTTGCGGCGGCTTACGCCGCCGTGAAACAAAAAAAGAAACGTTACCTTTGGGAACAGGCTGACTCCACTCCATTCCGCTCCACTCCATTCCGCTCCCTGTCGTTCGTTCGGCCTGCTCCCTTTTGCCTATTCCGGGGAGAGGGCCAAGCGGAAACCAATGAGGAAGTCCCGGATGTCAGGCGAGTCGTAGCCCCGGGAGGCCGACCGGCAGTACTCGAAGGCGACGTCGTACCAACTGCCGCCGAGAAACACACGATATTCCCGGCTCGACGGCCCCTTGGGATCAGTCTCCGGACTATTGGCGTAATATTTCTTCCCATGCCAATCCTGCACCCATTCCCAGATATTGCCGTGAACATCATACAGCCCCCAGCCGTTGGACTGCTCCTGGCCCACCGGACGGGTCGTGTCCCCGGAATTGCCATCATACCACGCATACCCGGACAAATCATGCTTGTCGTCCCCAAAGGTGTATGCGCTGCTCGTGCCCGCGCGGGCCGCGTATTCCCACTCCGCCTCCGTGGGCAGGCGATAGCGGCTATGCCCTTCCTTGGCGTTCAGGCGTTTGATGAATGCCTGCGCGTCATCCCAGGAAACCTGTTCCACCGGATTGTTCCGTCCTTTGAACTTACTGGGATTGCTCCCCATCACCGCCTCCCACTGTGTCTGGGTCACCTGGTATTTGCCCAGATAGAAGGGCTTGCTGATGTTCACCTTATGCTGCGGCAATTCGCTGTCGTTGCCTTCCTCAAATGCGGGATCACGACCCATCATGAAGGAACCGGACGGAATGAGCACAAACTCCATGCCGATGCTGTTGGTGAAGGTCTTGTCCCGGCCCTGAGCCGCTCCGCTCTGAAACCCGCAGAACAACAGGCTGAATAGCAACAAAAAAACCAATGCCGGCAAAGAAATCTTTTTCATCATAAGCTCCATCATGGTTGACAGTGTTTATACAGTGCAGCCGCAAAGAAAACCTTCCGTGCGGCTTGTTCACCTATCCGACGATAGATTTTACCTGTATGATGGAGCATGGAGCCGGAGGAATTTGCTTATGAGCTTGACCATCGCCACGGCGCAGGATTGGATTTTAATATGATAATCTACCAGGGCGGTCCGGCAATTATCAAGCGGACCGAGCAGGCGCAGGGGAAGAAGTAAGATTTTTTTCTTCAAAACGTAGCCTCCGCAACATACATATGCCCTTGCCTCTGATATTCCGGAATTGAGAGCTGGGCGGAGAGAAGGCCGCCCCTTGCACCCGCGCTCTCAAGCCCCCCTGGAGTGGACACCAGGGGGGGGTATTTAAAGGGTAAGGTCAAAAGTGAGAAGTAACCCCGCCCACATGTCCCCGGCGCGGCAATCTTGACGGCAACAGTGGCCTTATGCGTCTCTGAGCTTATCCACCAGGGAGACAATCCGGGCTATTGACTGCTCCAGTTCGGCAACGGCCCGGCCGGCTTCCGCCATCAATTCAGAATTATGCGTAGCCACGCGGCTTACTTCGGCAGTCCGCTCGTGGATCAGCTCTCCGGAGGCGGATTGTTCTTCAGAGGCGCTGGCGATGTTCTGGGCTTTCTCCGCGTTCATATCGGCTATCGTAAGGATGGACTGCAAAGAATCACCCGCCGACTGCGCCAGGTGTGTGCTCTTGTCCGCGGCGTTGACCGCTTCCTCAACGGAGCGGAGATTGGTCGAAGCGCTGTTTTGAATGGCGCTGATGACCGCAGCGACTCCATGGGTGGCCTGCATCGTTTTTTCCGCCAGCTTGCGCACCTCGTCCGCCACCACGGCGAAGCCGCGCCCGGCTTCGCCGGCTCTCGCGGCTTCGATCGCGGCGTTGAGAGCCAATAGATTCGTTTGATCCGCGATATCGTTGATGATGTCCATAACATGGCCGATATTCTTGGCCTGTTCGTCCAGGGCGGCCATTGATTCGGAGATGAGCTTCGCTTTGTCGCTTACCTCACGGATTGCGGAAATGGTGTCGGCGACAATGCTTGAGCCTTGTTCCGCGTTAACCTTTGTTGCCGAAGCGCTTTCCGAGGCGGAAAGCGCGTTTCGCGCCACATCATTTATGGCGCTGGACATTTGTTCCATGCTCAAAGCCGTATCCTGGGCATGCTGCTGCTGGGCCTGCATGCCGTCGGTGGCTGTTTGAATGGTTCCGGCCATGCTTTCCGTCATCTGGTTCGTATGCGCCACTATTTCTTCGAGCTGGGCGGCAATATGATTCATGCTGTCCACTTTGGCCTGATCCGCGATCCTGGCGGCTTCCACCCCTTGTTGGGCCTCCTCGGCGGCAGCGGCATGGCGCTCGGCTTCCGCGCTCTTTTCTTCCATCGCGTGCATCATGGTTTTAATGTTCGTGACCATTTTTTTAACATCGCCCGCCAGATATCCCAATTCATCCTTCCTCGGCATCTCAAGCGTCGCGTCAAAATGTCCGTCGCCCACTTGTTCCACATAGCTCGCAATCTTGAGTATCGGCCCGACAGTGCTTTTCGTAATGATTATGCCAAGGCCCAAGGCCATGAAAAATGCGGCAATGACGAGTATAAGGGTGTTTTGGAGGGATTCCTCGACCATGCGCTCCAAGTTCTCTCCGCTCCGCACCCGCTCATCCGAGGAAGTTTTGGCTATCTGATCCAGGAGTTCCTGCACTGTTTTCATGCTCTGCAGCGATGTGTCTATAAATACCGTTTGCGCCTCCGTGATATTTCCAGCGGATTTCAAATTTCTGATTGTGCTTGCGGATGCGTGTAATGCGGCATGGGGGGCCTCGATCAGCTTCAAAGGGGCGCTGATTTCCGGAAAAGCCTTCTCTGCCGTGGTCCGGGCCGTTCCGTAATACCATTGGCCGAATCCGCACTTGTGGTCATCTTCCTGCAAAGTGAGAGAGGTGACGGAGGGGTCGTACGCATAGCGCTGCAAGACGGTAATCCATCTAAAGTGGTCAAGTTCGCGAAGCAGAACTATGGCGTTGAGTTCGGCGGCGAACTCCACTTTTAGCACCTCTTTATGCAATGTTTTCAGGCGCCAGGCGAACACGCCGGAAGTGCACAGCAGGATCAACATCAGCAGCCCTATGACAACGCTCATTTTTTTGTTCAAGCCCAGGTTGCTCCAAAACATTGAGAGTACTCCTTCGGGTGCGTGGATGTAACCTTGTTATGACATACGTCTGTAGCTTTAAAGATTACGGTCACTGCTAGATCTCCATGATAATATTATTAACCGCGTTTTGTCTAGTTATTTTCTAGATTTATTTTTTATTGGATTAAATGCGAACTTGCCGATAAGCGTTGAAAGTAGGGAAAAATTTTTATGACTGGTAACATATTGGCCGCGGTGGATATGGGCTCCAACGCCGTGCGCCTGCTGATCCATAACGTATTGGATCTGGGAGAGGGGCCGGTTTTCCGGCAAACGGCCTACCTGCGCGTTCCCCTGCGCCTGGGTGAGGATGTGTTTGCCGGCGGGCGCATCAGCGCGGAAAAAGAGGGCCGGATACGCGACACCATGCGTGGTTTTGCTTATTTGATGCGGGCCTATGGGGTTTCGCGCTTCAGCGTCTGCGCCACCAGCGCCATGCGCGACGCGGAGAACGGCCAGGCCATCCGCGCGGCGGTGCGTGAAGACTGCGGCTTTGACATCAACATCATCAGCGGCCGGGAAGAAGCGGAGATTGTCCGTGAATCCGTGGATTTTAACGAGGTCGCCGGGCTGAAAGGGAACTGCGTCTATATGGATGTGGGCGGGGGCAGCACGGAGGTAGTGGCCTATGCCGGCGGGCAAAGCGTCTTTTCCGGTTCTTTCCGCTTGGGCGCGGTCAGGAGCCTGGCGGGCGCGGCGACCGGAGAAGAGCGCGCCGTTTTTGTACGGGAGGTGGAAGGAATAGGGCGGGTCCATGTTCCAAGCGCGCTCATCGCCTTTGGCGGCAACATCAATAAGGCGCAAGAGCTGTTGGGCAAGAAAAAGCACGACACCCTGCGGCCGGAAGAACTGGCCGCCTTGTGCGCGAGGCTTAAGGATTTGAGTTGCGAGGAGCGTATGCGGCTCTTTGGGCTGAACAGCCATCGAGCGGACGTGATCGTGCCGGCCCTGGAGATCTTTTTGCTGCTTCTGGAGTCATGCCCGTCTTTACAGGCGATCCATGTGTCCCGGGCGGGTCTGGCCGATGGACTCATCCGCCGCCTGTGCCGTAGGCCGGATATGGGGCAGCCTATAGAAGAAGCGCGTATTTAGCATAGGCTGTGTTGTAGAAAATGGTTGATAACCAAAAATTTTGTAAAAATTCCCCAATTTTTCCATTTTTTTGCTCTTGCGCTTTGGCGTATCAAAAATAATCGCAACTCAGCTCTCACCGTCTGACTTCGCCAGCTTCGCTATTTCATCTTCAAAGAATCGGACAAGTTCCGAAGGCTGTAGACCGAGTGCTTCGCTGATATAAAAGAGGGCATTGAGCGTAGGTTGCTTTGTGCCCTGTTCGAGTTGGATAATGTAAGGATGTTCCAGCCACGCCAGTCCTGCCAGCTTGCGCTTAGACAAGCCGAGGGACTCTCGACGCTCCCGCAAAACATTTGCAATGGCCTCTTTTAACAGAGGATATTTTTCCATTCAAACAGTTTACAGGAAATCTTGACGCTGGTATCTAACTATAGTTACCAATCAAGAGATTCTCGCAACTACTCAACCCCTGGAAGGCCATGATGAAACTCAGAGTTCTCACTCTTCCCTACTATGACTCAGCCGCTTGCTTTGATTGCTACTAAAGAGGCTCAATATGCCTGACGTGTCGAGGCTTATGAAAGTGGAAGAAAAAAGATTTGTAGCTGAAATTAAACATGGCAAATGGTTATTAGAAAACGATCCTGCCATGCAATGGGGTTGGGGTACGCCAGCCGGTCAATTACGAGCTAAGAGGCGGGGACAGCTTATTGCGCAAGGCGCGAAGCTTGCTCCTGGTATGCGAGCCCTAGAAATTGGTTGTGGTACGGGTTTGTTTACTGAAATGTTTTCAAAATATGGTGCCCATATTTTGGCGGTTGATCTGTCTCCAGATCTGTTGTCGGCAGCTAGGCAAAAAAACGTGCCCGCCGGACAAGTGGAGTTCTTGGAGGCCCCTTTTGAAGATTGCGACGCTCAGAGTCCTTTTGACGCCATCATTGGTTCTTCAATATTGCATCACTTGGACTGCGGGAAATCTTTCGCCAAAATGTATCAACTGCTCAAACCCGGTGGTGTCATAAGTTTTTGCGAACCTAATATGCTGAATCCACAAATATGGTTTACTCTACGTTTCCGTCGATTTTTTCCAAATATTTCACCGGATGAAACGGCTTTTTATCGCAAAAGCCTATACATAATTCTGCAAAAAGTCGGATTTATCAAAATACGGATCACCCCCTTTGATTGGCTACACCCTCAAGTACCGGAAAAACTTATCCCGTTGGTTAAAAAAGTGGAAAATTTTATTGAGAAGCTCCCTGGAGTAAAAGAATTTGCAGGTTCTCTTTGGCTCACTGCGCAGCGACCAAATGACAAAATAAGTTGAAGAACCGGCCAGACCAATCGGGCCGCTTTCAAAGATGGGGTCATTATTCGTGAGTTAGCAGGTCTGGCTAAACTGTAATAGCTGGTCTACTGTTTAACCGCGATCTTCCAATACTGCGAGTTCCTCCCGCAATTCGCGTTTTTCAGCGCGCAGTTCCACCAACTTTTCGTTATCCTCAGCAGTAGCAGTACCTGCATCACGGGCATCCAAGCCCCTAATCATGGCTAAGTCAATGTCGTTCAACCGAACTTTGATTTCAATAATTCGTTGATGTGCCAGTTCTTCTGACGTAGGGCCTGGTTCTGGCTGCACCAATTCGGGGTAGCGACTCAAACAATGCGTAGATTTCGCTTGACACGTTTTTGCCTCCTGCTTGATTTTTCAGCCGAATTTTCGACTTGTGTAAATAATACAGCATCTTACAGGATTTGTCAACCATTTTCTATAACACAGCCTTAGCATAACAATTTTTCATACATAGCCTGGGTTTCTTCCGCCATGCGCTTGATAGAAAAGGAATCTTCCGCTTTCTTCCGCGCATTAAGTTTCATGGCGCTCAATTCCTCCGGGGACATGCCCAGGATCCGCCGCAGCGTCAGGGCGATGGATTCCGGGTTCCGCCGCTCGGTCACCCAGCCGCAAGAGTCATCAATATTTTCCATGTAATTGGGATAATCGCTGCTGATCAGCGGCAGGCCCATGGAGAGCATTTCCTTGCTGGCAAAACTGCTGGTTTCCGTATCTGTATGAGAAAGGATGAAGCCGATATCGGCCTTTTCCAGCCAGGGGCGGGGATCCGGGAAAAAACCGGGAAATTCCGCCGGAAAAAGGGCCGCAGCCTTGCTCCGCGCCTCTTCAGAAGGAATATCCCCCAGGATAGTGACCGACAGGCGCTGCCGCTCTTCCGGCAATAAGGATGCCAGGGCCTCCAGCAGGAACATCCAGCCCTTGCTCATGCGGGTGCCGGCCGTGCTGATCAGTCGCAGGGCGTTTCCCGTATGTGCCGGAGTTTTACTCCGCCAGTATTCCAAATCTATGCCATTGCGGATTACATGGTAATGCGGCATTTTCACATCGCCGACCGTGGCCCGTCTGGCGTATTCCGACACAAAGACAACAGCGTCGTTGAATTTGTTCAAGCGCAGTTTTGTATGGATTCTTTTGGCATTATGCTTGGTGAAAACAACCTTAAATTTTCTTTTACAAAACAACGAGGCGTATAAAGCCATGCGATTATCGGGTGAACCGTTAGTGTGAACAATGTCAATTTTATATTCTTCAATGTATTTTGCAAATAATCTGGCGGTTTTAATTATTTTTACAATATCTGTTATCCTGTAATAAAAAACTATATCGATAAGGTTATCATAGCCGTCACTTTTTAGTATTTTGTATAATGAACTGCTCCCAGGGCAGGCGACATAGGTATTATTGGGGGTATTTTTTATCAGGGATAAAATATAGGTGACATGTCCGCCGCCGTCTCCAATGTGAAAATTTGTATAAAGCATATTCATGGATTTATTCTCCGGAACCGGAATAACCCGGCGGCCGGGGAATGTCAAAAAGCGGGCTGGCGCGAGGGGGTCGCGCCGGACAGGATGGCGGCGTGTCTCGGCAAGGCGGAGCCGGTCAAGGCTCCGGGGATTGCGGCAAGATTCCGAAATCTTGGCTTTTCTTTTTTGCGTTCAGGCATTACATTGCCCCCAAGGAGCGCGGCAGATGCTGGATGTGAAACCTGTATTGAAATCTGTATTAAAATCCGCGGTTGACCGCTTGCGGGCCTTTTACGAGCGGCGCCGCCGGCTGGCCATAGCCTTGGGGCTGGCGGCCCTGGGGTCTATAGGTTTTTTGATTTATTTGGGATTTTCCGGGTCCGGAACCCAGATTCTGGCTTCGGTCAAGGTCCAGCGCGGGGTGGTAAGCAAGACTCTTTCCGCAACCGGGATCATCAAGCCGGAGGTGGGAGCCACGGTGAAAATCGGTTCGCGCACCACGGGCATCATCCATAAAATGCATGTGCGGGTGGGGGATGAAGTGACTGAAGGGCAGGTCATCGCTGAGATTGACAACCGCGAACTGCAGGCCCTGGTGGAGGAATCCGGGGCGGCCTTGAAGCGCGCCCAGATTGAGCAGGAGCGCATCCTGGTAAGTTATCCCTTGCAAATCAAGGAAGCCGAGGCCAGGGTGGCTTCGGCCAGGGCCACGGCCGAGTATGCGAACTTGAGCTACAAGCGGCAGTTGGAGCTCACCGGGCAGAAGCTGGATTCGCAGAATAACCTGGATTCGGCCCAGGAAAAGGCGGTGACCGGACGGCAGTCCCTGGAGGCGGCCCTGGCGGCCTTGCACCGGCTGGAAGAGGAATTCGTCCGGCAGAAGGACAGCTCCGAGCAGACCAGGATCCAGGCTGAGGCCTCGCTGTCCTCGGCGGAAATCAAGCTTTCTTACGCCACCATCCGTTCCCCCATGGACGGAGTGGTCAGCCAGATTGCCGCCCAGGAAGGGGAGACGGTGGTGGCCGGGTTGCAGGTGGCCAACTTGATCACGGTCATGGACCTCTCCCGCAAAGAGATGTGGGTATATATTGACGAGAACGATGTGGGGCAGTTGCAGCCGGGAATGCGGGTGGACTTCCGGGTGGACGCCCTGCCGGGCCGGGTCTTCATCGGCAGGATCCACCGTATTTATCCCGAGGCCGAAATTCGCGACAGCATTGTCTATTACCAGACCATCGTACCCCTGACCAAGGATGATTCCCTTGCCCTGCGTTCGGAAATGACCACCCAGTGCACGGTCTATGTGGAAAACAAGGAAGATGCGCTTTACATCCCCAATGAGGCCATCAAGTGGATTGACGGCTCCCAGGTGGTCTTTGTGCGGCGTGGAGGCCGGGTGGAGCAGGCCAAGGTGCGTCTGGGGCTGCGCGGTGGCGAGAACAGCGAGGTGCTGAAAGGACTGGTCGAAGGTGAAGAGGTGGCCACCCGCCTGATCTTGGGTAAAGATGTCACCAGCGCCATGCCCACCGCGGCTAGGCAGATGCAGATGGGACCGGGTGGAGGCATGGGAGGAGCGGGCGGCGGGCGTCCGCGTTAGCTTATGCCTAAGCAGTCTCGCAAGCCGGCCCAAGAGCGGTCCCAAGAGCGGGCTCTGGTGGTGCGTCTGGCGGATCTCACCCGGACTTTCCGGCAGGCGGATCAGGAGGTGCGGGTGCTCAAGGGCATCAGCTTTGAGGTGCGCCGTGGGGAATTCGTGGCCATCCAGGGCGCTTCCGGCTCCGGCAAATCCACCCTGCTGCAGATTCTGGGGCTTCTGGATCGGGCCAGCGACGGCCTTTACGAGCTTGACGGCCAGAATGTTTCCAGCCTGGATGACGAAGCCCTGAGCGCCCGTCGCGCCGACACTACCGGTTTCGTCTTTCAGAATTTCTACCTCATCCCCTATGCCACGGCCCTGGAAAACGTCATGCTGCCAGGCTTGTACAGCGGCAAAACCCATAAACGCGGGCAGGAAAGGGCGGCTTTGCTGTTGGAGGATGTCGG
Organism: Desulfovibrionaceae bacterium; assembly: GCA_009782775.1. Classification (GTDB taxonomy): domain Bacteria; phylum Desulfobacterota; class Desulfovibrionia; order Desulfovibrionales; family Desulfovibrionaceae; genus WRHT01. Next base: position 22,257 of record WRIL01000004.1, on the reverse strand, counting down.
ATTGGGGGATCGCATGGATTTTCTGCCGGCCCGCCTTTCCGGCGGGCAGCAGCAACGCGTGGCTCTGGCCAGGGCGCTGTATAACGAGCCTTCGCTGATCCTGGCCGATGAGCCTACCGGGCAGCTTGATTCTCAAACCAGCCGGGACATCATGGATTTGCTGAACAAGTTCAACCGTGAAGGGCAGACCATCATCCTGGTGACCCATGATGCCGAAACCGCCGCCTATGCCGGGCGGCGCATCCTGATCAAGGATGGGTTAATTGACAGCGATAGCGGCCATAAGCCATAAGCTGCCCCCACAGGCGCGGGTCTGGACCGCGCTCCTGGGCACAGCCCTGGGGCAGGCCTGGAGGGCGGTGCTCGCCTATCGCCTGCGCAGCGTCTTCGTGACGGTGGCCGTGTCTCTGGGCATAGCCTCCCTTTCAGTGATCACCGCCACCATGGAGGGAGCCAACCGGCGCATTGACGACATGGTGCGCATCTTCGGGCCGGACGCGGCCTTTGTGCGCGGGGGGAACATGTTTTCCAGGGCCGTGGGGCAGCGCACGCGCACCATTTCCGTGGGGGATGTGAACGAGTTGCGCCGTTCCCTGCCGGGAGTGTATATAGCGGCGCCCTTATCCTTCAGGGGTTCGGTTTCGTTGGTGAACGGCAGCCGGAATTACCAGAAGGACATGGTCATGGGCAGCACCGAGGATTTCTGCCGCACTTGGGACTGGCCCTTGGCCCAAGGGCGGGATATCAGCGTGGCGGACATGGAACGGGGCGAGAGCGTGGTGCTCCTGGGCATGGAGGTCGCAAGCGAGCTTTTCGGGGATGAGAACCCGGTGGGTCGCGGCATCCTGCTGGCCAAGACCCCGTTTACGGTCATCGGCGTCCTGAGTTCAAGGGGGTCTTCCGGATCCGACGAAATGGATTATACCGTGGCCATCCCCCTGAGCACCATGATCAAGCGTTTTAACCAGGACAGGCATTATTTCCAGAACGTGCGTCTCAAATTTGAGGATCCGCAGAACATGGACGCCCACGCCGCCAATGTGACCAGCCTGCTTCGTTATCTGCACGGCCTGGACGGGGACCGGCCCAATGATTTCAGCGTGGTGACCTCGCTGGACATCCAGCGTTTCATAAACCTGATCAAGAATGGCCTGTTCATCTTCCTGGGCATTACCGCCCTGGCGGCCATGTGCGTGAGCGGTTTCGTCCTGGCCAACCTCTTTTACATATCCGTCTCCGAGCGCGGCACGGAGATCGGCCTGCGCAAGGCCCTGGGCGCTCCGGGTCTGGCCATCACTTTGCAATTTTTATGCGAATCCGTGCTTTTGACCTTGGGTGGGGCGGGGTTGGGGGTGATCTGGGGCATGATCATCGGCCTTACGGTCACCAGCACCCTGTTCAGCATTGAATTTTCCCCCTTTGTCTTTGTGTGTTCCCTGCTGGCCGCGGTGTTGGTGGGCATTGTCTTCGGCCTCAGGCCGGCCCGCCGGGCCGCCGGGCTGGAACCCATCAGCGCCCTTAAAGGGCAGTCCGCCTGAAATGCGCGGCCTGTCCATCGCCCTCAAGTCTCTGTCGGCGCACAAATTGCGCACGGTCCTGGCCATCCTGGGGGTTTTTTTGGGCACTTTGGTGCTGACGGCGGTCACGCACATCGGTTCTTCCATGGTCCGGCAGGCGGATTTGGAAACCCAGAAGCTCGGTCCCAACCTGGTGCAGGTGAGGGCGCAGAGCGTACGTTTCGGGCGCACCAATACCGGTTCCAGCCTGGGCATTACCGCCACCTTGACTCTGGAGGACGCGGAGGCCATCCGCCGGAGCCTGCCGGAAATAGCCGGCATGAGCATGTTCATGCAGGGCGGCCGGCGGGTGCGGGCCGGCAACCTGCAAACCAACGGCCAGGTGGTCGGGGCCGAAGCCGCCTATCTGCGGGTGCGTTCCCTGGAACTCCTGGTCGGGCGTTTTTTGGAAGATGATGATGAAGAGAATCTGGCCCGGGTCTGCGTGCTGGGCAATGCCCTGGCGGAACGTTTGTTCGGGGATCCGGCCGCGGGTTGTGGGCAGGAGCTTTATATCGCCCAGACCCGCTACCAGGTGGTGGGGATACTTGAGGCCAAGGGCGCTGATTTCGGGGGAAGCAGCTTTGACGAACAGCTCTTTATTCCTTTGCGCACCTATCAGCGCCGACTGCTCAATTCTTCGCGCCTTGACGGCATTTACCTGAATCTGCTGGACGGCGCCAGCGTGCAGGCGGCCAAGAACAGCCTTTTCACCCTGCTGCGGGAGCGCCATAACATCGGGCCGGGGCAGCGGGATGACTTCCGGGTGTCTTCGGCTGAAGACGCGGCCAGGCTGCGTAACGAAGTGTTGGACCTGGTGACCAGCCTGGGGGTGCTCAGCGCCCTGATTTCCTTTGTGGTAGGCGGCCTGGGCATTTTTTCCATCATGATTCTCCTGGTCCGGGCCAGGCAGTTGGAGATCGGCGTGCGCCGGGCGGTGGGGGCCAGCCGCCGGGCGATCATCCGCCAATTTTTGTCCGAGGCCGGCATTATGGCCGGCACGGGCGGCGGGCTGGGGGTGCTGATCTCCCTGGCCCTGGTGACGCTGATCTATGCCGTGGGCGGCCTGCCCTTCGTTTATGAGCCGCTGTTTTGCCTGGGGGCCGCCGCCGCCTCGGTGCTGGCCGGGGTGGTGGCCGGGGCCTGGCCCGCCCGCCAGGCCTCGCGGGTGGAAGTGGTCACGGCCCTGAAAAATTGGGAGTAGGGGCCGTTTAGTAGAGCACCCGGCTCAGGGTCAGCCCCCTGGCCGGGGCGGCGGCGCTGGGCAGTGCGCGGCGGTCCCTGCCGGCCAGGATGCGCCCCGCGTCCTCGGGGGAGAGTTTTCCGCGCCCCACTGCCGCCAGAAAACCCATGAGGTTGCGGACCATCTGTTTCAAGAAGCCGTTGCCGGTGAAACGCCAGGCCCAGTAGAGGCCGGGCGCTCTGTGCCCTGCGGGGCTTTCCGGGAAAGGGTTCCAGGACAGGCGCAGGATCTGATCCAGACGGCGCGTGCTGCTCGCGGTCTCGTTCCCGGCGTTCCGGAAGGCGGCGAAGTCGTGTTCGCCCAAGAGGGGCAGGGCGGCTTGATCCATGCGTTCCAGGTCCAGGGGACCGGCGCTCCATACAAAGGGGCGCAGCTTGGGCGGGGGGGGGCTTGAGGACAAGCTCAGGACATAGGTATAGACTTTGCCGGTGGCGCTGAAGCGGGCGTGAAAACCCGGGGGAACTTCTTCCGCCAGGAGCACGTCCAGATCCGGAGGCAGGAGCCTGCGCAGGGCCGCCGGCCAGTTGATATGGGCCAGATGTTCCGGCGCGTCAAAATGGGCCACCTGCATATCGGCATGCACGCCGGCATCGGTGCGTCCGGCGCCGTGCACCCGCACCGTTTCGCCCAGAAGCCGGCCCAGGGCGGCTTCCAGCTCGCCCTGAACCGTGCGGACGGCGCTATGCCCGCCCGCCTGTCCGGGGGATTGGGGGGATTGAACCTGCCAGCCGGCAAAGTGCGTGCCGATGTAAGCCAGGGTGAGTTTGACGCGCTTGGTCCCAGGGGTGGCGTTCATTCCAGGGGCATCTGCATTCTGGTCAGGGCTTCGCTGAGGCGGGCAGCCTTGAACGAAGGAGCGTAGGTAAGAATTTCGCCGGCCTGGCGTCCGCGCATACCGGCCAAAATCTTGACGGCAATCTTTTCATCCAGGCTGTCCAGCACCTCCGCCGCTTGGCGGGCCTTCATGTTGGCAAACACGTCCACCAGGTGCTTGTATTTTTCGCTCCGTGTTTCCTCGGCATCCCTGAGCATGGTTTGCAGGCGCATTTCCAGGCCCTGCATTTCTTCCAGGCGGCCGTTCAGCTCTGTTTCCAGGTTGCGTAGTTCCTGCTCCCGGCGGTTCAATTCCTCCTGCCGGCGGTTCATGGCGTCCAGGGTCAGGCTGTTGATCGGCTGGGACGAGGCCTGAGCCAGGGGAGCGGAAGGAGGATTAGCGGAAGCGGCAAAGGCCAGGCCGGCCAGGGAACGGGGCTGCGCCTTGGCGGAGGCGGGGGAGGACTCCGCGGGACGAGTTTCCGCGGAGCTTTCCGGCGCGGCCGCATTCAGGACGACAGGCGCTGGCGGAGGGGCCGCGGTTTTTTCAGGTTTCTCCCGGAGGACAGGGGCGGAAAACAGGGCAAGTTCGGGTTTTTCCACGGTGAAGGGCCAGAAGGCCGGCATGGAGGGCACAAACGGCTCCGCCAGGATCATTCCCAGCAGGCTAAGTTTTACCAGGGCCGCCAGCAGCAGAAATTTACAGAAGCGCGTGGGCCTTTTGCCCGTGCCGGATGGTTGTCGTTTCGTCATTTTCCCGTTGCTCCCTGAGGTTTTCTTCCCGGGCATGGCGTTCGGCCTGCCGCTCTTTCAGACTATCCAACAGCTTTTTTTCCTTGGACTTTTCCAGCAGTTCGGCCTGGAGACGCCGTGTTTCCTCCCACAGGAGTTCCAGGTTCGCCGTGGCCGTAAATATATCTTCTCGCAGAGCCTTGATGAAGCTCATAGTGAGCCAGCGTTGCCCGGCATCGGCCAGGCGTGAGGCCATGGCCTTTTCCTGGGCGTCCAGTTCTTCTTTCAGGCGTTCCCGGCGCAATTCCTCCGCTTCCTGCTTCCGTACGGCTACGGCCAGATTCTGCATGGCCTGGTCTTCACGTTGTCGGCGGTAATCCAGCACCCTTTCCAATCCGAACTTGAAGGCCATTCTTGCCGCTACTCCCACGCCCGCGCCTGTTTTTGTCCGGGTTTGTCCCGGCGCGGCTCCGGCGCGTTGGTGTTTTTTTGACGGGAACCGCTTTTCCTGGGGGCATAATTGCAAAGATAATGCCAAAGCGCAACCGGGGCGCTTCCCGAACGGGCTTCGCGATCGTCCCAAAAAACCTTGACAGCCTTTCACCGCCGCTGTATGGGATACGGCTCAACCTTGCGCGTTCCTCTTAAAGGAGCGGGCCGAAGCCCATAAGGAGAAGCGGATGAGAAAGTTTGAAACCATGCTGCTCTTGAGTCCGGAGCTTTCCGGCGAGGCGCGTGAAGAGGCCCTGGCCGTACTGACCGGGGTTATTGAGCGCGAAGGCGGCAAAGCGCTGGAGAGCGACCACTGGGGTATGCGGGATCTGGCTTACCCTATCAGGAAGCATACCCGTGGCTATTACGTCCGCCTGGTTTACCAGGGGCCGCCGTCTCTGGTGGCCGAGCTGGAACGGAATATCCGCATCCACGAGCATTTTTATCGTTTTGTCACCGTGAGGCTGGAAGAGGCCGGGGAGGAAGCCGATGTACAATAACCCCAGGAAGAAATTCGCCCCCCGCCGTAAATTTTGCCGTTTCTGCGCGGAAAAGGACACCCCCTTGGATTACAAGCGTCCGGACATCCTGCGCGAATTTGTCAACGAGCGCGGCAAGATCATCGCCCGGCGCGTCACCGGGACCTGCGCCTTTCATCAGCGCGCCCTGACCGTGGAGATTAAACGCGCCCGCCAGATGGGCTTTATGATTTACACCGCCACTCACTCTTCTGAAGTGCTCAAGAAGAGCGTGATATAGGAGGCAGGCATGAAAGTCATTCTCAGGGCGGATGTGGAGAAACTCGGTCGTCTGGGCGATATCGTTCAGGTGCGGGGAGGCTACGGACGCAACTGTCTTTTGCCGAAAGGCCTCGCCATGCCGGCCACTCCGTCCAACCTGAAAGTTTTTGAACTGGAGCGCAAAAAGCTCCAGGCCAAGATGGAGGCCGTGCGCGGCTCGGCCGCAGATCTGGCCGGGCGCATTGAAGGTCTGGAAATTCGTATTGCCATGCGGGTTGGCGACAATGATAAGCTTTACGGTTCGGTCACCGCGATGATGATTGCCGGCGAACTGGCCAAACAGGGCATCGAGGTGGATCGCCACCGTATTCTCATGGACGGCCCCATCCGCACCTTGGGCGAATTCGAGTTGCGGGCGCGTCTGCATGCCGATGTCAGCGCCGGCTTTTTACTGAAAGTTGTGCCGGAGGAAAGGATTTTTGATGACAACGCCCCCAGCCCCTCTCCAGCGCCGCAGGAAACCGCCCCCGCCGAAGCGGAACCGGCGGAATAACGCCTTTTATGCCGCCGACGGAACCCCCCTGGAAGAGGGGGATCCCGCCGGGGCCTTGAAAAACGAAGCGGATGCCGCCCTTTTGCGCAATGTGCCGCCGCACAGCCCGGATGCGGAGCAGGCCGCGCTCGGGGCCATTCTGCTGGATCCCGATTCCCTGCTGAACATCGCCCCCATTCTGCGGGCCGAGGATTTCTACCTGCCCGCCCACAAACTGATCTATGCCGCCTGTACGGCTCTGGCCGATGCCGGCGCTCCGGTGGATCTGCTCTCCGTCAAAAACCACCTTCAGGAACACGATCTGCTGGACAAGGCCGGCGGCCCTTATTATCTGACCAGCCTGGCGGAAACAGCGGTCAGTTCCTTCCGAGGCGAATACCACGCCGCTATCGTGCGCGACAAGGCCAGGGTCCGGGCCATGATCCGGACCTGCTCCGAAATTATCACGGAAGGCTATGATTCCGGCCTGGAGGTCAGCGATTTTTTGGATAGGTCCGAGTCCGCGATCCTTTCCGTGGCCGACAGCCGCACGGATCATTTTCACCGGAGCGTAAAAGAGAGCGTCAGCGATGTACTCAGGGAGATCACCGAGCGGGCTCAATCGGATAACCCTCTCACCGGTCTGAATACCGGCTACCACAGGCTGAATGATCTCACCGGCGGTCTGCAAAAGGCCAACCTGATCATCATCGCCGCCCGCCCGGGCATGGGCAAGACCGCCCTGGCCCTGAACCTGGCCGTCAATGCCGCCAAGGATGATGATAAGCGCCGCGTTCAAGGCGTGCCGGTGGCCTTCTTTTCCCTGGAGATGAGCCTGGTTGAGCTTACCCAGCGTCTGCTCTGCTCCGAAGGCAATGTCAATCTGAACAGCATGCGCAGGGGCGGCAAGCCCTCCAACGATGAATGGGAAAATATCCGTTGGGCCGCGGATCGCCTGGGCAAGACCAAAATCTTTATTGACGACACCCCGGCCCTGAGCATCGACGCCCTGCGCTCCAGGGCCAGGCGGCTGCAGCGCAAGGAAAATATCCGGATGGTGTTGGTGGATTACCTGCAGCTCATGCGGCCCGCGCACCAGAGTTATTCCAGGGAACAGGAGATCGCCGAGATTTCTCGTGGGCTCAAGGCCTTGGCCAAGGAACTGGGTATTCCCGTGGTCGCAATGGCCCAGCTCAACCGCGAGGTGGAAAAACGGGCCAAGGAGAATCCCCTGACCGCCAGGCCGCAGCTTTCGGATCTGCGTGAATCCGGGGCCATTGAGCAGGACGCGGACCTTATCCTGATGATCAGTAGCCACGCCCCCAATGAAGAAGAGCCGAACAAGCCCAGGTTGGTGCCCATCGTGGTCGCCAAGCACCGCAACGGCAGCACCGGGGAGTTTTATTTACAGTATCTGCCGTCCTATACCCGGTTCATTGACGCCCCTCCCCCGGATCCGGGCAAGGCAAAAGACAAGGCGAAAGACAAAAAAGCCCCGCCCCTCTCTCCCGTGGGCGGCGGGGATCAGGACTTCTGAATGCGCGGACGGGCGTCTAGCGCGTAACACAACATAAAAAAGGAGAAAAAGATGAAATCTCTTAAAGGCAGCAAGACGGAAAAGAACATCCTGACCGCCTTTGTCGGCGAATCCCAGGCGCGCAACAAGTACACCTTCTGGGCGGGAGCCGCCAGGAAGGAAGGGTATATCCAGGCGGCCGACATCTTTGAAGAGACGGCGAACCAGGAAAAAGAGCACGCCAAGCGTTTTTTCAAGTTTTTGGAGGGCGGCGAGGCGGAGGTCAGCGCCTCTTTCCCGGCCGGAAGCATCGGCGACGCCTTGGCCAACCTGACGGCCGCCGCCGCCGGCGAACACGAGGAACATGCCAGCCTGTACCCGGAATTCGCCAAGACCGCACGGGGCGAAGGCTATGAGGAAGTGGCCCTGGTCTTTGAAGCTATATCGAAGGCCGAGGCCTGGCACGAAAAGCGTTTTGCGGATCTTGCGGCCAACATCAAGGCGGGCGTCGTGTTCAGGCGGAAGGCGCCGGTTGCCTGGCGCTGCCTGAACTGCGGCTATATCCATGAAGGCACGGACGCTCCGGAGTCCTGCCCGGCCTGCCTCCACCCGCAGGCCTATTTTGAACTGCGCGGACAGAACTGGTAGTATTACTTCCCCTGCGAGGGCGCGGACTCTAAAAGGGCGGAGCGGAAAAAGGCCGTAAAAAAGGCGTCCCGGCGTCGGCGCGCCCGGTTCAGTTCGTCCCCTTGCAAGGCGCCGCACCGTTCCGGAAGTTCTTTGGCAAGGCTTGCCGGGCAATCCGCGCTTAAGGAGTAATGATCCGCCGTATCCCAGGTTTCCTGGCGCAGGTTTTCCAGAAAGGGGTCAGGCAGAAGGCCTTCACCCGTGGGCGGGTAGAGTTCATCCAGACCGGCGAAAAAAGCGGCGGAAGGAATTCGCAACCCGGATAACTGTTGTTTGTCCGCAAACGCCAGCCAACCTGGGGTCAGCAACCCCACGGCCATGACCCCCGGCAGGGGTTGGGCCAGGACATCCTGGCCGTGGCGATTTCTGATTTCACGCAGATCTTCGGCGAACATGGCCAGCCTCTCTCCGGCCCAGCGCGAACACAGGGCCGCGTCGTCTTCCCGACCGTCGCAGTACCCGGCATAGGCGGCCGCGTCTAGGTCCACCCCGCATAGTTGCAAGGCGGTAAGGGCGCCTGCCCCTATCCCCAGAAGGCCGATACGCTGCGCGTCCATACGCTCGCCCAAAAGCGGGTCGGCGCGCGCGGCGGCCAGGGCCGCGCGCAGTTGCAGGGGCCGGTGATAGACCAGGGCAGACGAATACAGGCCCCCGGCATTTTCCAGGCTGTCTCCGATATGGGTGGGGGTGATGACGATAAAGCCTTGCGTGGCCAGGGCCGCGGCGGTTTCATGGCTGGAGAGGGCGCTGCCGATGCTGTCGTGGGAGATGAGCACCAGGGGGAAGATACCGTCCAGCGGAGGGGCTTCTTTCTCCGCCCGCACGGACCAGTCTCCGAAATCCGTTTTGCGGGCCTCCCCCCCGGAACGCCGGGACGGATACCATACCAGCACGCTCAGTTGGGCGTTGCCCTGGGTAAGCACCGCCAAAGAGCGTACCCCGGCGGCATTTGTCCCTCGTCCCCAGCCCATGCCCCAGGCTTCCCGGGCCGGTTGGAGGGCGTCCAGCAGGGAGAGCAGACCGGCCAGGGCGAGGAGGGCGAGTAAACGGGCTGGGTGTTCGGTGCGAAGCGGGTTGAAGGCTGCGCCGTTCATCCGAGCAGGCTCTCGCCGCTTTCGGGGGTGGTGGATTCGTGTTGCACCACCTTGGAGCCGGGGGCAATATTTTTGGTAATCCACACATTGCCGCCGATCATGCTCCCCCGGCCTATGGTCACTCGTCCCAGGATGGTCGCCCCGGAATAGACCACCACATCGTCTTCCAGAATGGGATGCCGGGGCAGGCCCTTGGTCAGCGAACCGTCTTCCTCTTTGGGAAAGGACATGGCTCCCAGGGTGACGCTCTGGTACAGGCGGCAGTTGCGGCCGATGATGCAGGTTTCGCCGATGACCACCCCGGTTCCGTGGTCAATGAAGAAGCTGTCGCCGATGCGCGCCCCCGGATGGATATCAATGCCCGTTTCCCCGTGAGCCATCTCCGCGATGATGCGCGGGACGAGCGGCACATCCAGGAGGTATAGCTGGTAGGCGATGCGGTGGTTGGTCATCGCCCGGATGGACGGGTAGCAGAAGATGGTCTCGCCTGGGCTGCGGGCCGCCGGGTCTCCTTCGTAGGCCGCCCGCACGTCGCTTTCCAGGGCGGCGCGGATCTCCGGGAGCTTTTGCATGAATTTTTCGGCCAATTCAAAGGCCTCGGCCTCCCGGTTTCGGCAGGGGGCGATGCCTTCGTCCGCTTCTTCAAGACAGTATCCGTTTTCGATTTGCCCGGCCAGCAGGCGGTAGATGCTGTCCAGGTTGGCGGAAAGATGGTATTTTCTGGCCCGCCCCCAGGTCTGGGGAAAGGAGTAGTAGCCGGGAAAAAACACCGCCCGCAGGCGCTGCATAAGCTCTTCCAGAACAGGCAGGGAGGGCATGCGCACTCCCAGGTCAAAACGTTTTTCGTAGAAGGCCGGGGTAAGCAGTTCGGCGGTCAGCCGGTCCATGCCGGACAGGGCTTTGTTTTTGCTCATGATTTGTCGTCCAGGTCGGAAAAAACATGGGTAAAACGCGTTGCGCTTGTAATATTAGTAATTTTTGTATATGTTGGCAAGCTGATTATGAGGCGCGGGGCATAGGGCATAGGCCCGCCAAGACGCGCTCGCGGTTTGAGGATCATCCCGGTAGCGAACACCTTGAAATCCGGAGGGCGGAAAGTGTTGAGCGTGAAGAAAAACTTGCTGGCGGCGGTTTTGGTTCTACCCTTGGTTTTGCTCCTGCCGGCGACCGGCTGGGGCGCGGATTTGCATCTCCCAGGCGCGGAATTGAGCGCTTTCTGGGCCGTCCCTTTTGTCTGCATGCTCCTGAGCATCGCCGTCTGTCCTCTGACGGTCCCGCATTTCTGGGAGCATAATTTCGGCAAGATAGCCGTGTTCTGGGGACTGGCTTTTCTCGTTCCCTGCGCCTTGGTCTTCGGCCCGTCCGTGGCCCTGTTCGAGGCCTGGCATTCCCTGATCGATGAGTACGTTCCCTTCATCATCCTGCTCTTCGCCCTGTTCACCGTGGCGGGGGGGGTACGCCTCACCGGCGCTCTGGTGGGAACGCCGGCGGTGAATACCGGCATTCTGCTGGTGGGAACCTTGCTGGCCAGTTGGATGGGAACCACCGGCGCGGCCATGTTGCTCATCCGCCCCTTGCTGCGGGCCAACGCCCACCGCAAGTACCAGGTGCATACAGTGGTTTTTTTCATATTCCTGGTGGCCAATATCGGCGGTTGCCTCACCCCCCTTGGGGATCCGCCGCTGTTCCTGGGCTTCCTCAAGGGAGTGACCTTTTTTTGGACCATCAGCCATCTCTTCCCCATGATGATTTTTCTGGGAGTTCTCCTGTTGTCCTTGTATTTCGTCATGGACAACTTTTTTTACAAAAAAGAGGGCCGTCCGGCTCCCCCGGCCGAGACCGCGGCTTCCGGAGAGAAACTCGGCCTGGAGGGCAAGGTTAATCTGCTCCTCCTGGCCGGCGTCATATCGGCCGTGCTGATGAGCGGCACGGCCAACCTGGGCGAATTTGAGGTTTACCATGTGAAGATCACCGTTCAGGATCTCCTGCGCGATCTTATCCTGTTGGGCATCGCCGCCCTTTCCCTCAAGCTGACCGACCCGGAAAACCGGCGCAAGAACAACTTCAACTGGGAGCCGATCCTGGAAGTGGGCAAACTATTCTTCGGCATCTTCATGAGCATGATTCCGGCCTTGGCCATTCTCCGGGCCGGGGAGCAGGGCGCCCTGAGCGCGGTGATCAGTCTGGTGAGCCATGAAGGCCAGCCGGTCAACTACATGTATTTCTGGCTGACCGGGGTCCTGTCCAGCTTCCTGGACAACGCCCCCACCTACCTGGTCTTCTTCAACACCGCCGGCGGCGACGCGGCGCAGCTAATGGGGCCGCTGGAACACACCCTGGCCGCCATTTCCGCGGGCGCGGTCTTCATGGGGGCCAATACTTACATCGGCAACGCCCCCAATTTCATGGTGCGTTCCATCTCTGAAAACCAGGGTGTGCGCATGCCCAGCTTTTTCGGTTTCATGGTTTGGTCCGGCCTGATCCTGATTCCCTGTTTTGTGCTGATTACCTTTATTTTTATTAAGTAGTCCGGTTGGCGGCCCCTTGTCCTATAAAACAGGACAAGGGGCTGCCTTGCTCCGGCCGCCTGTCCTGAAAAATAGGACTAGCTGTAAATATAGGTATTTATCCTGAAATATATGCCCGGACGGGGGCGGTCTGAAAAAAACGGACAGAACAATGGATTATCCGGAAGCCATCCCGTAATTCCTGTTTGAGTGGTTTCCAATGTTGTTCGTAGTTATTTCAATATGATATTCCGGTGGCATATATTTTGCTCTTTATGGTTTTGCATGGCGTGAAGGCAGGCGATCGCCGGGGCATCCAGCAAGCGCGGCCCGCTCTAAACAGTTATACCGCACAAGGAGACTGACATGGCTGACAAGTTAAGCATTCCGGCTTCCGGCGCGCTTATCCACCAGATGAGCGGCGGCCAGGAGATTGCCCTGGACTTTTCCCCGGAGACCACCAGCATGGATCTTGCCCAGGATGGCAACGATTTGCGTATGGCCTTTGAAAACGGCTCTGAAATCGTTCTGAGGGATTTTTTCAGTTTCATGGACGCCAGGCTGGACCTGGATGGCGTGCAGCTTGACGCGGCAAGCTTCCTGGCCGCCTTTGCCCCGGATTTGGCGACCGCCGCCGGTGAGACCGTCGCCGGGCGGCTGGGCGCGTATGGCGATGACGCCGGCAATCTCTTGGGCGGGGTAGATGCCCTGGGCACACAGCCCGGTATTCCCTTTGGCGGGGAGAGCGCCCATGCTGATGAGCCTTTAGCGGGCGCGCCTGTTCCGGTGGGCGCGGGTGGCGGAGCCGGCCCTGTTCCGCCATCCATCCTGCCTCCGGACCCCGGCCTGGATCCTGGCCCGGACCCCGACCCCAACCCGAGGGTAAGTATCTCCGTCAACGGCAACGGCGTACTGGATGAAGCCTTCATCCACGGCAGCAATAATCCCAATGGCTTCTCCGGCACTGCCTGGGGCGTTGGCGGCGCGGCTGTGGGGCTTGAGGCCGGGCATCCGGTCACGGTCACCGGCGCCATCACCGTCTCCAACATGGAGATGAGTTCCGGCACGGTTTCCGTGGACGGCAAGGAAGTCATGTCTCTGCCGACCGAGGTGGGGGCGCCGCAGACCGCGACCATGTACGGCGGCGAATGGATTCTTTCAGGCGTGGTTTACAATGGAGGAGATCAACTGACCATCACCAATAACGGAGACGGAACCTATACCTATGTCTATACCTTGAACGAGGCCAAGGAACATCCCGGCGAACCGGTTCCCGGCGGCCCGCCGCGCGAGCTTCCCTTGAACCTGGAAGTCTCCGTGCAGGGAACCGACGCCGAAGGGCAGGCAGTGTCTCCCGCGGATGGAGTCGTCTTTACGGTGCTGGATGATGGCGTGGCCGCTTCCCATCCGGACAAGATCGTGCTCATTGAAACCCCGGCCACAGATTATTTTGTGACCATCGTCCTGGATGTATCCAACAGCATGAATAGCGCGGCCGGTCCCGGAGAGACGCGCCTGACCCTGGCCAAGGAGGCCCTGATCTCCCTGGTGCAGGAATACGAGCATCTGAACGGCGATGTGAAGATCAATCTGGTATGTTTCAATACCAACGTTACCCTGCAACAGAGCTTGATGAGCCCGGCCGAGGCCGTTGCCGCAATCCAGGGCATTAAGGCCAGCGGCAACACCAGTTACGCCGCCCCCCTGAACGCGGCGCATGACACGGTGCTCGACGGCCTGACCAATTCCGCCTACCAGGGCTATGTCAACCAGGTTTTTTTCATATCCGACGGCGAGCCCAACACCAATCAGCAGACCGGCGGCGGCTATGTGCCGGCTTCCTGGCTGAATGACATCGCCAAAAACCCCGAATATGCCCCCAATGTGGACATTTACGCCATCGGTGTGGGTTCCGGAGCTTTAACCGCCAAGGCCGAGGATGCCCTGAAGGCCATCTGCAACCCGGACGAATTGGGCCAGCCCGGCGGCGACACTTACGTGCATGTCGGCGAGTTCGACGCCCTCAAGGACGCCCTCCACGATCTGGCCAGCATCGCCACCGGCAATATCGCCGCCGACAATGTTTACGGCGCCGATGGGGTCAGCCAGTTCTTCGGCTATGTTGACGCCCAGGGCGATACACATGTCATTGACTGGTCCACCGTCCCCCCTGACGGCTACTACAAGGTTTCCCTGGCCGATGACGGCCAGGGAAATTCCGCCATTCTGGAGGTCAAGGAGAGCGGCGACTATATCTTGACCGTTCACGGCGCGGTGAACAGCGCCGACTATGACCAGATCAAGATCCTGCTGCTGGATGGCGATGGTGACAAGCTTACCTTGGATGGGCAGATCGAGGTATGGTCCGCCCAGGATGCGTCTTTGGGTCTCCTGGCCGACCAGGGCATGGCCTTCGGCCTGGGTGACGACAAGCTCTTCTTTGAGGATATGTTTGCTCAGGACCAGGATATGGGGGAACAGATCAACCAGATGCTCAGCGACGGGCAGTTGCTCCTGTCCATTACCGACGACAGCCGTCTGGAACTGACTTATAACAACGGCGACAGTGAGCAGACCATGCATATCAGCCTGGACGATCCTCTGGACAGCGCTCTGGTGGACAGCCTGCAAAGTGACGATATTGCGGCCAAGACCCAGTTCTTGCAACAATTCCTCCTGCAATCCGGCATATCCTGAGGCCCTGCTCCTCCCAGGTTTTTTAAGGCCGGCCGCCGTAAGGCGGCCGGCCTTATAGATCCGTCCGCCTCTTGAGAACCCTGTTTTGTCCGGAAAAACAGGACGAAATCGGCCCGGATCCGGGCGCTATTTTCTGTATTTATCTAATAACCTAGTAATTTTAATAATGATTGTCGTGACGGCATATATTTTGCTCTAGCATAGACGGATAGCTATTTTTCTTGTTATGACGGACAACGCCTGGACTACAGGGCACTTCCAAAGGAGACTGACATGGCTGACAAGTTAAGCATTCCGGCTTCCGGCGCGTTTATCCACCAGATGAGCGGCGGCCAGGAGGTTGTTCTGGGTTTTTCCCCGGAAACCACCAACATGGATCTTGCCAAGGACGGCAACGATCTGCGGATGGCCTTTGAAAACGGTTCTGAAATAGTCTTAAAGGACTTTTTCAGTTTTCTGGACGCGCGGCTGGATCTGGATGGCGTACAGCTCGACGCTGAAGCCTTTCTGGCCGCCTTTGCCCCGGATTTGGCCACCGCCGCAGGCGATATGGCCACCGGCAGGCTGAACGCCTATGCCGATGACGCCGGCAACCTCATGGGCGGGGTGAATGCCTTGGGCGCGCAGGAAGGCATCCCTTTTGACGGAGGCACGGCTTTGCGCGGCTGGGGTGATGAGAGCATGGCTCCCGAGCACCGGGAGACTACAATATCCATCACCACCCAAGATGTCTATGAAGCCGACGGCGGCACGGTGATCTTCAGGTTCCAGCTGAGCCTCCCCCCCACGGGGGCCGGATCCACTTATATCATGGTGGAGGTTTTTAATTCCGTGACTGGCGCGACAGAGAGCCATTCTGTGAGGGTGGACGCGAACGGGTATGGTGAATTGCCCATCAAGCACCTAAACGATGAGGATATTTACCTGGATAGATCCCATGTGACGGCGACAGTTGTGGGCGTTACCGGCGGCAATTACAATGTCGTGACCACCGGCCAGACCGCAACCGCGCATATCATCGACACCATCGACCCGACCACGGCGAATATTGAGGTTGTGGAAGACGGCCATGGCGGAGTGATCGTGACCGTGACCCTGAGCAACCCGATTGAGCCCAACCCGGCCCCGCAGAGTGCTGTGACCTTTAAGGTATGGGTGGACGGCGAGTCTTATGATTTGACTATTCCCAAGGGCGAGATCAGCAATTCCATCACTGTTGACGATGTTCTGAAGTCCGACGCTTACGGAGACAGGGAGCAGACGGTCAAGGTGAGCCTTGATGTGCCTGGGCCCAATGCGGGTAACTTTGAAGAACTGGTAGCCGAGAACGGTGGCGGCGATATCTTCATCCCCCTGATCCCTCCGGCGCATGAAGTGACCATGAGCATCTCTGTCGGGGACGCTGAAGAAGCCGACCATGGCACGGCGCCGGTAACGCTGACCTTGAGCGAACCGCCCAAGGCTGATTGCGCTATAACTTTGAAGATAGCCGATGCTAACGGCAATCCCATACCCGACCCCGACAATCCTCCGGACGGGGTCATACAGGATGTGGTCGTGAGTTACGACTCCAAGACCGGCGAATGGCTGCTGGACGGCCAATCTGGTCTTGTTGCCGTCGGGAAGTCTCCGGACGGCGAGTTGCAGCTCGTGGTTGACGTGCAGCACGGCAACTGGGAAGACATCTATCTGGATGAATCCGTCATCATGGTGACCGGTTCCGTTTCCGGCGGCGGCTATGCCCTGGATGTGGCGGAGAAGTCCGATACGGCCACCATCACTGACACCATCGACACGACCACGGCGAATGTTGAGGTTGTGGAAGACGGCCATGGCGGAGTGATCGTGACCGTGACCCTGAGCAACCCGTTTGAGCCCAACCCGGCCCCGCAGAGTGACGTGACCTTTAAGGTATGGGTGGACGGCGAGCCTTATGAGTTGACCATTTCTAAGGGTGAGATCAGCAATTCCATCACTGTTGACGATGTTCTGAAGTCCGACGCTTACGGAGACAGGGAGCAGACGGTCAAGGTGAGCCTTGATGTGCCTGGGCCCAATGCGGGTAACTTTGAAGAACTGGTAGCCGAGAACGGTGGCGGCGATATCTTCATCCCCCTGATCCCTCCGGCGCATGAAGTGACCATGAGCATCTCTGTCGGGGACGCTGAAGAAGCCGACCATGGCACGGCGCCGGTAACGCTGACCTTGAGCGAACCGCCCAAGGCTGATTGCGCTATAACTTTGAAGATAGCCGATGCTAACGGCAATCCCATACCCGACCCCGACAATCCTCCGGACGGGGTCATACAGGATGTGGTCGTGAGTTACGACTCCAAGACCGGCGAATGGCTGCTGGACGGCCAATCTGGTCTTGTTGCCGTCGGGAAGTCTCCGGACGGCGAGTTGCAGCTCGTGGTTGACGTGCAGCACGGCAACTGGGAAGACATCTATCTGGATGAATCCGTCATCATGGTGACCGGTTCTGTTTCCGGCGGCGGCTATGCCCTGGATGTGACGGAGAAGTCCGATACAGCCACCATCACCGACACCATCGACCCGACCACGGCCGAAATCCTCAGCGTCGAGCCTGACGGCCACGGCGGGGTGATTGTGACCGTGCAGTTGACCAATCCCAATTCTGACAACCCGACCCCGCAGAGTGACATAACCATCAAGGTGACGGTGGACGGCGTGACCGAAGAACTGCTCATTCCCGCGGACGTGACTAGCGCCGAGATCTATTTTTACAACGTGCTGACTCCCAGCCAGGCCGCTGGGTCGAAGCAGGAGGTCAAGGTCAGCCTGGAAGTCTCTGATCCCCATGCCGGGAACTTCGAAGCACTGGTGGCCCAGAACGGCGGCGGCGAGATCAGCTACTGGGTGCTCCAGCCCCCGGCCCTGAGTATTGTCCCTGACAATAGCGTGCTGGATGAAGCCCTCATCCACGGCAGCAATAATCCCAACGGCTTCTCCGGCACGGCCTGGGCTCAAGGCGGCGCGGCCGAAGCCCAGGGCCTCCAGCCCGGGCATCCGGTCACGGTTACCGGCACCATCAACGTCTTTAATTATCAGGAAATAAACTCCAGCACGGTTTCCGTGGACGGACAGCCAGTAATGTCCCTGCCGGCGGCGGGCGAGACCGTGACCGCGACCATGTACGATGGTAAGTGGATCCTCTCAGACTCGGTTTACAACGGCGGGGATCAACTGACCATCACCAATAATGCGGACGGAACCTATAGCTATACCTATACCCTGAACGAGGCCAAGGTCCATGACGGCGCCCCGGTTGCAGGCGCTCCGCCGCGCGAACTGGGCATTAACCTGGAAGTCTCGGCTCAGGTGACAGATAACAACGGTCAGCCCTGGAGCAATTCAGCCGGTACGGTCTTTACGGTGCTGGACGATAACGTGGTCGCCTCCCATCCGGACAAGATCGTGCTCATCGAGACCCCGCCCACCGATTACTATGTGACCATTATGCTGGACGTGACCGGCAGCATGGGCAGCTCGGCCGGCGCGGGGCAGACGCGCCTGAGCTTGGCCAAGGAGGCCTTGATCTCCCTGATGCATGAGTACGAAAATGTGCGCGGCGATGTGAAGATCAACCTGATCTTTTTCAACACCGCGGTTACCTTGAACATGTCAGAACTGACCCCGGCCCAGGCCATTGACTACATCAGCAAGGCCACGGCCAGCGGCAACACCAGTTACCAGGCTCCCCTGAACGCGGCCCATGACATCGTGCTTAATGGTCTGACCGACCCCGCCTATCAGGACTACGTCAACCAGGTCATCTTCATCTCCGACGGCGAGCCCAACACCGGCGCGGTGGGAGGTTCCCATGTTCCCGCCAAGTGGATCAGTGATATATCCCAGGGCCAATACGCGGGGGATCTGGACATTTACTCCATCGGCGTGGGCGCCGGGGCTTTGACCACGACCGCGGTAAATAACCTGAAGGCTATCTGCAACCCGGCCGAGCTGAACCAGCCCGGCGGCGACACCTACATGCATGTGGCCGACTTCAGAGATCTCGCGGACGCCCTCCGCGATCTCGCCAGCGTCACCACCGGCAACATGGGGGCCGATAACGTCCTGGGGGCCGACGGGGTCAGCCAGCTTATCGGCTACATTGATCCTGACGGAAATTGGATTCCCATTGACTGGTCCAAGGTGGGGGCTGACGGCTTCTGCAGGATTATCCTGGCAGAGGTCGACAAGGAGAATTATACCGAGTTGCAAGTCAAGGAGAACGGCGACTATATCCTGACCGTTTACGGCACGGTGGACAGCGCCAGCTATGATAGTATCCAGCTTGTGCTGCGGGATAGCGATGGCGACGAGCTGACCCTGGCCGGGCAGATCGAGGTCTATGCCATAGATGATGTGCCGGCGATTGCGCCGATCTCCCCGCACTTCGCTTCTTTGGATCTCCAGGGCGACGGGGAAGGCCTCCTGTCTCTGCACGCCTCCATTGTCCATGGAGACCTCCCGGACATCTCCCCGGATCATTCGGACGGACACCTGATCTACGCCACCTCCTCGGACGAGGTCATGCACAGTGACGGCCAGGGCGAGGTCTTTGCCTGGATGCATGCGTCCATGGGCGGGGTGGACCAGATTATGGACTTCAGTCTGGGCGAAGACAAGATCTTCTTTGAGGATATGTTCGATCTCAGCGGCGGCCAGGATATCCAGAGCCAGATCAGCGATATGCTCAGTGACGGCGATCTGTTCCTCTCCATATCCAGCGAAAGCCAGTTGGAAATAACCTATAACGACAGCATCCACGAGCAGGTCGTGCATATCAGCCTGGCCGATCCTCTGGACAATGCCATGCTTGCCGCCCTGCAAAACGATGATGCCCTGGCCAAGGCCATGCTCCTGCAACAGATCCTGCAATCCAGCATAGCCTGATTTCTTAAACCGTGTGGCGGCCGCCGTGTGGCGGCCGCCACACTTCCTTGAATAACTATCTTTTTTGTTATATGATCCAGACATGGCTTGGAGACAGATCTCGCCAAGGAGAGTGACATGGCTGGCAAATCAACCATACCGACCTCTAAAGATGCGGACCTTCTGGACGAACTTGCCTCGGAGATGGCCACCCATGCCGGCGAACTCGCTGCCGGGAGCCTGAGAGCCTATGTCGATGACGCCGGCAATCTCATTGACGGCGTGGAAGCCTTGGAGGCGCAGGAAAGCTCTGGTTTTGGCCGGGACGTGGTCTGGAGTGATGAATTGGTCATGACCGGCGTAGATGGAGTGGATCGCCTGGATGCGCACGGTGAAACCCCCGGCAACCTCGGCGATCCCGGAAACGGTGGAGCTTCCGACCCCGGCCCTGCCCCTGCGCCTGATCCTGATCCTGAGCCTGAACCTGCGCCCGATCCTGAGCCTGTCCTCGATCCCGATCCTGAGCCCGAAGTGACCATGTCTATCTCGGTTGCGGACGGTATTGAGGCTGACGGCGGGACGGTGGCCGCGACTATTACCTTGAGCCAGCCTCCGACTGCCGATGGCCAGCTGATTCTGACCCTTCCCGACGGTTCCACGAAGGAGGTGGCCCTGGTCGTCGGTCAGAGCGAGTACGTGGTGGACGTTCCTCACGGGAACGATGAGGATATTTACCTGGACGCCTCTGACATTACGGTATCCGTGGAGCTTGAAGGCGGCGGCTATGCCCGTCCGGTGGCCGGCGCTTCCGACAGCGCTCATATAGCGGACACCATCGACACGACCACGGCGGAGATCGCCAGTGTTGTGCCTGACGGGCATGGCGGTGTGATCGTGACGGTGCAGCTGAGCAACCCGATCAGCGCCCACCCGGCCCCGCAGACGGATATCACCATTTCGGTGGTGGTGGACGGTGTAACCCAGTACTTGACCATTCCCGCGGGCTCGATCGGCAATTCCATCACCTTTGACAACGTCCTGAATTCCAGCCCGTACGCGGGCTCGGAGCAAAAGGTTACGGTCAGTCTTGGCGTTGACAATCCCAATGCCGGCAATTTTGAGGAGCTGGTGGCCCAGCCGGGGGCGAGCTTTGAAGTGTCTCCGCCTTCCTCCGAAGTGACCATGTCTATCTCGGTTGCGGACGGTATTGAGGCTGACGGCGGGACGGTGGCCGCGACTATTACCTTGAGCCAGCCTCCGACTGCCGATGGCCAGCTGATTCTGACCCTTCCCGACGGTTCCACGAAGGAGGTGGCCCTGGTCGTCGGTCAGAGCGAGTACGTGGTGGACGTTCCTCACGGGAACGATGAGGATATTTACCTGGACGCCTCTGACATTACGGTATCCGTGGAGCTTGAAGGCGGCGGCTATGCCCGTCCGGTGGCCGGCGCTTCCGACAGCGCTCATATAGCGGACACCATCGACACGACCACGGCTTCCATCACCCTCGGCCAGGATGAAAACAACCTTCTGGTTACCATCAGCCTGACGGCTCCCGGTGATCCGAATCATCCCGAAGATCCGGCGGTGGTGACCTTCACTATTAACGGCGTGGAATACAGCTACACCTTCGGTCCCGGTGAAACGCAAAAGACGCTGAACTTCACGGATTACTTGAAGGAGAATGCCACTGGCTATCAGGCTGCCGTGGATGCGAAAATTACAGCCTTTACAGGCGGCAACTACGAAGACAGGGCCGGTGTCGGCGCTGCGGACAATGGCAGCTTTACCGTGATTCAACCTCCGGTAGCCAACCCCGACTTCAATACCATCATCCAGGATGACGGTTCGGTCAGGGGCAATCTCTTTGACAACGACCAGGGTAATGCTGGCGCGGCCAAAGGCAGTTTCGGCGACAGCCCGAATGAGGCGTTGGTCAGCGTGAACGGCGTTCTCCCCGACCCCGATACCGGCATTATCACGGTGCAGGGCGAATACGGCACCCTGACCGTGCATCCCGACGGCAACTACGAATACGCCTATGACCCGGCGAACCCCGATGTGACGGCGCTGTTCGGCAACAATTTTTCGGACACCTCGTTGCCGGAGTCGTTCACCTACATCATCCGCCATCCCGGGGGCGAAGACTCCTCCACACTGGATATTACGCTCAAACCCAGCGTGTTCCTGAACGAGGGCAATGCTGATGTGACCCTGCAGGGCGGCCAGGGGCATGACGTGGTCGTGGGCGATTACGGCGGCGTCCAGGTCGGCGCCGGCAGCGCCGCCGGTTCGTATAACATGACGATAATATTAGATAACTCTTGGAGCATGTCGCGTTGGGGCGGCACGGCCTTTGACGTGGCCAAGCTGGCCGTGTTGAACTTGTCCTTGCAGTACGCGCAACACGGCTCACTGCCTGGGGCAGAGGTCAACCTGGCCATCTTGCCATTCAATACACATGCGGGGACGCCTATCACGTCCGAGAACTGGAGCATGGACAGCCTCACTCAGACAGCGAGGCCTGTTGCCAACTCTTTCACGACCTTCGAGCACAATGGCACGACCGTGACCATGTGCACGTCCAAAGCGACCTACTCCGGCGGCTGGATGGTCTTTCGGTCCGACAAGAACATGGAACTGGTTTCATCAGAAGGCGCAAAGAACGCCCACTTCCATGACGGCGACGGGTATTACCGGGTCAACCAGAACGGCGAGGTGCAATACAGCGCCAACGGCAGCTCGGGCT
>WRIL01000003.1 GCA_009782775.1 Desulfovibrionaceae bacterium | reverse complement strand
TGGGTGGGACGGTGCGCCATATTCAAGCGGATGGCCTATATTCTGTTTTGAAAGACTGGATGGAAGCAGGGGGTGACGCATGAGCGCCAATACTACACGCACCGAACCGAGCGCCAGCGATGCCTACGTTGCCCTGCTTCGCGTTCAGGCGCTTGTCCGCGTTCTGAGTGCGGCCCTTGTCCACAAAGGTAATAGCTGTTCTGACTTTGTAGCAACGCTGGATGCCATATTGGAACAGCTCAAAGGTCCTATCCTGTTTTGCGATCAGGCATAACACCACCGCCAACTATTGCAATTTTTGCAATAGTTCGGCCATGCCCCCGTCTTCTACCCTGGAGGCGGGGGTTTTTCGTGGGGCCCGAGGTATAATTATAGATATTTTATAGAAAATTTAGCTTGACATTATTTCTTGCGCGATCATCTGTCTTTCTGTTAAAATAACACACTCTTGGTAACCGCGTGGTTGGACACATTATTTGAGTTTTTGGCCTAAATTTTGCTACGCTAATGTAGCAGGGAAACATAAAGGAGGCCAGTAGTATGACATCAATTAACAAAAAAATGAGGGAGAATATTGATGCATTTTTTGACGGCTCTACAATTATTGGGGAAAAAATAGATTTTATTAACACTCAGAGGCACAATCCAAATCTTTCTGAATCACGTACTGTTACTGTCAAAGAACTAACAAAAGAACAATTATCAGAAGTGCTGAAAAAAACAAACAAATGTATCTGGGGCTAGATAAATGCCTGGCTATCTACTTACGGACTTTTTCAATAGCGGTACTCCAACTGTAAAAAATGTAACAGAAGATCTCTGTAAAATGGCTATTGCCTGTGCAGTAGATTTGGGGCTTAATACTAAGGATGTAAGAGTAGATACGTTATCTTTATAATGGCTCTGGAAAGATATTGCCGTGATTCATTTGGGTATCAGCGTGTGCACAACCTTGTCAATGTGAGGTTTGACGCTCTATTTATAGGTCTGTCCCTTACAAAGCAAGCTGAGCTAGAAAAATTAAAAGCGGACATAATCGAAGAGGTAAAAAATAGTGGCATCCGCATCCCCTCAGATGAGCCATACATACAAAAAAAATGCGCTTTCCTCCTATACCACCTTATCATTGCAAAACCATTTTATATTTCAGGAAAGATTGATGCGGATGCCAAAGGTGCAAAAACGGCATATTTCAACGCCAATGTGAGTGTGGTTATTGTTAACGCCGTCTTGGCGACATGTGGGTATCAATTTTTCCCATCCGAAGACCTGTTGAGAGATTTAACGCATCGCTTGTTATCGCGGTCTGCCATGGAAGCTGTTATGCGCGCATCCGCTCGGCCCATTCCCATCACTAGGCAAGAATAACTAATAACCAGCCCTTTTTTTTGTTTTTCGTTTCGCGCTTACTGCCTGTCATTTGTTCAACAGTCATTGGTTTTTTTTGCCTGCTACCCTGCCGATCATCCAATCTTCCTCGTGGTGTTAGCCCGGTGTTAGCCCGAAGAAAAAAAGGGTTTACGACTTTACTCATAAACCCTTGTAATTCCTGGTCGGGATGAGAGGACTTGAACCTCCGACCCCCTGAACCCCATTCAGGTGCGCTAGCCAAACTGCGCTACATCCCGGCCCGAGTGTTTACCTAATCCATCCGCAGGCCGGAGTCAATGGGAAATTGGGCGGCGACGGGGCCGGACAGACTTGCCTTAAAAACACGGGCTCAGAATTTATTTGGAGATGCCGCGGGGGTTTGTTATAATATCCGGCGTCCCGGCACGCTTCAGACCGGGAGAGCTTGTGGACAGGGTGCTATGTACTATGGAACAGCCGCACGGCGCCGGCCGGGATAGACATCAGGACAGCCAGGCTCTGTTTTCCCAATCCGCCGGCGAGGCCAGGATGCAGGCCGACAGGCCCGTTCCCGCTCCGGGAAGCAGGGGGTACAACCGCTACCTGCTCAGGCGCTGTTTTTCCTATTTTAGCCCTTACAAGTTCCGTGTAGCCCTCTCCGGGGTGGCTCTGATCCTGGTCGCCCTAGCCGAGGCGGGTACGGCCTATATCGTCAAACCGGCCATGGACGACGTTTTCCTGAACAAGGATCGGGTGGCCCTGTACCTGGTCCCATTGGCCTTTTTGCTGATTACCATAGCCAAGGGGGTAGGGCGGGTTTCCCAGCAATACCTGATGCAATACTGCGGGCTGAAGGTGCTGGAAAATCTGCGCGATGAGCTGTACGGCAAGATCATCAAACTCCCGCTGCGTTATTATGAAGGGGCGCAGGTGGGGCAGCTCATGTCGCGCATCATCAATGACGTGGCCATGATTCGTTCCAGCCTCCCCTCGGTGGTAGTGGTGGTCCGCCAAGTGCTGACCATGACCGGCCTTATGGCCGTGGTTTTTTATCAAAATTTTCAACTGGCCTTGCTGGCCGTTGTGGTCCTGCCCTTGGCCTTTTTCCCCTTTGTCTATTTCGGGCGCAAGCTGCGCCGCCTGGGGCGGGACGGGCAGGCCATCTATGCCGACGCCTCCGTGCTCCTGCACGAGATTTTGAGCGGCATACGGGTGGTCAAAGCCTTTTCCATGGAAAAGAGAGAAGGGGAGCGTTTTGAGCGGGAAAACCGGCGTCTCTTCAGCATTTCCCTCAAGCAGGTGCTGGCCTCGGAATCCTCTTCGGCGGTAATGGAGCTGGTGGGCGCCCTGGGCATAGGTTTTGTGCTTTTCATCGGCGGCTTGCAGGTCATTGAGGGCAAGTCCACTCCCGGCACCTTCATGTCTTTCATGGCCGCTCTGGCCCTGCTCTATGAGCCGATCAAGAGGCTGAACAGCGCCAACAATGAAATCCAGCGCGCTCTGGCCGGGGCGGAACGGGTTTTTGACATCCTGGATTCGCGGGAAAACGTGGAAGAAAAGGAAGGAACCGTCAGGCTGGAGCAGCCTCTGTCGAACATGGAACTGCGTTTTGAGGGAGTTTCTTTTTCTTATGATAAAGACATACAGGCCCTGCGGGATCTGAACCTGACCGTCCGCCAGGGCGAGCGTCTGGCCCTGGTCGGCCCTTCCGGCGCAGGCAAGAGCACTTTCATCAGCCTGCTGCCCCGTTTTTATGACCCCACGGCAGGGTGCATCCTGCTGAACGGCGTGGATTTGCGGGAATATACCCTGGCCTCGTTGCGCGCGGGTATTGCCATTGTGGCCCAGGATAACTTTCTCTTCAACCAGTCCATCCGGGAGAATATCGCCTACGGCCAGCCCGGTTTCAGCGAGGAGCGGATCATCGCCGCCGCCGAGGCCGCCTATGCCCATGAATTCATCATGTCCATGCCGGAAGGCTATGATACCCTGGTGGGCGAGCGCGGGGTCAAGCTCTCCGGTGGGCAGAAGCAACGCCTGACTATTGCCAGGGCCATCGCCAAGGATGCCCCCATCCTGATCCTGGACGAGGCCACCAGCGCCCTGGATTCGGAGTCGGAAAAGATTGTGCAGCGCGCCCTGGAAAACCTTATGCGCGGGCGCACCAGCATCGTCATCGCCCATCGCCTTTCCACTGTGCTGGAGGCGGATCGCATTCTGGTCATGCGGGAGGGCCGGGTGGAGGCCGAGGGCCGTCATCGTTCCCTGTTGGAAAGCAGCCCTCTGTATGCCAAACTTTACGCCATGCAGTTCAGCGAACAGCCATGAAATTGCGCTACCGACTCTTAAGCGTACTGCTCCCGCCGCTTTACCGTCTGTGGACCTCCAGCCTGCGCTGTGAGGAAATAGGGAGAGAGGCCCTGGATGCTCTGGACGCCAGAGGGGAATGCGCGATCGTCTGTGTCTGGCACGGGGAGATTTTCACCGTCTGGCGCTTTAAGAGGCAGCTCAGGCTGGCGGCCATGATCAGCCGGAGCGCGGATGGGGAATTTCTGTCCCTCATGGCCGAAAAATTCGGCTTCGGGCTGGTCCGGGGTTCCAGCAGCCGGGGCGGGGTTGCCGCCTTGCGTTCGGCGGCCCAAGGCATACGGGAAAAACGGCAGAGTCCTTGCATCGCCCTGGACGGGCCGCGCGGTCCTTACCATCAGGTCAAGGATGGGGCCGTTTTTCTGGCGCATTATTGTGAGGCTTGGATGACGCCGGTGCGCATTTTCGCCTCCCGCTGCCTGCGCTTCGGCAGTTGGGATCGTTTCTGTCTGCCTCTGCCCTTCAGCCGGGTACGCCTGGTTTATGCCGAGCCTTACCGCCTGGGGGAAGGGGAACTGACCGAAGAAGCCCTGGCCCGGGAACGGACCAGGCTTAAAGAAAAGATGGAGGCGCTGGAAATTTGCGCCTTTCCGGAGCATTGAGGCTGGGTATGTCCATTTGGGGTCGTATGCAGCTCGCCGTTTATCTGTTCTTCTGCCGCCTGATTCGCGCCCTGGGTTTCGGGGGCGTGTACAAGTTGGGCGGATTTCTGGGGCGTTCTCTCTGGATTTTGGCCGCTTCCCGGCGCCGTTACGCCATGGAGTCCATCGGGCGCCATCTGAATGTCGGCCCTCTGGAAGCCCGTCGTATTGCCAAGGCCAGCTTTGAGCATACCTTCCGCTCTTTTTTGGAATTGCCACTGGCCCGGGATTTCACCCTGGGAGAGAACAACCGGCGGCTGGCCCCTCTCCCCCGGTATTTTTTGGAGATGCTGGCGGAAAAAAGGCCGGTGGTCGCCGTAACTTGTCACCTGGGTGCCTGGGAGCTCAATGCCGGAGTCTCCAGCGCCGTTCGCCCCGAGTGGCGGCGGGCTATTGTGGTGCGCGAACAAAAGAACAGCGCCGCCGCGGTCCTGTTTCGCCGTTTGCGTTCCAATGGCGGGGTGGAAATTTTGGGGCACCGCAACGCCGCTCCCGCCGTGCTCCAGATACTGCGCGAAAATGGCACGGTAGCCTTTCTTGTGGACCACAATACCAGCCGCCAGTCCGAGGCCGTCTTTTTGCCTTTCCTGGGCGAAAGTGCGGCTGTGAACCTGGGGCCGGCCCTGCTGGCCCTGCGCGCCAAGGCGATGGTCTATCCATCCTGTTTGCGCCGCAAGGCCGATGGGGGCTACGAATACGTGGCCCTGGAACCTCTGGATGCCGGCGCCCTGGAAGGGAGTATTGCCGAAAAAACCCGGAGCATCGCCGAGTTTTATACCAGGGCCGTGGAAGAATTCGTCCGTCAATGCCCGGAGCAATGGTTCTGGATGCACCACCGCTGGAAAACCCGGGAATAATTCACAACAAGGTTCCGCGGAGGAAGAGCGCGGCTACCGAGAAATAGATGACCAGCCCGGTCACGTCCACCAGCGTGGCCACGAAGGGAGCGGAGGCTGTGGCCGGATCCATCCCGCAGCGTTTGAGGGCCAAGGGGATCATCGATCCGGAGAGAGTCCCCCACATGACCACGAAGATCAGGGTCACGGAGACGGTCAGCCCCACCGGGATCCAGTAATCGCCGTAATCGTACAGGCCGGCCTTCTGCCAGATCAGGATGCGGACAAAGCCGATGGCCGCCAGGGCGGAACCCAGGAGCAGCCCGGAAAGAAGCTCTTTGGTCATCACCTGGAACCAGTTTCCCAGGCGCAGTTCGTTCAGGGCCAAGGAGCGGATGATCAGGCTGGCGGCCTGGGAGCCTGAATTGCCGCCGCTGGAGATGATCAGGGGGATGAACAGGGCCAGGACCACGGCCTTGGATATCTCCCCATCAAAATAGGCCATGGCCGAGGCGGTGAGCATCTCTCCGAGAAAGAGCAAAATAAGCCAGCCGGCGCGCTTTCTGACCAGGTCCAGCAGGGGGGTGCGGGTGTAGGAAAGATCCAGATCCTCCGAGCCGCCGAACTTATGGAAGTCTTCAGTATTCTCTTCTTCCGCCACATCCATTACGTCGTCAATGGTCACGATGCCCACCAGGGTCCCATCGCTGTCAGTCACCGGCAGGGCCACCCGGTCATGGTCCTTGAAGGTTTTAACCGCAGCTTCCTGGTCGTCCAGGGCGTTCAGAGAAATGAAGCGGCCATCGCTGATTTCCGAAATGGTCTGCTCGGGCGCGGCCAGGATGAGTTCCCGGATGCGCAGATCGTCCACCAGCTTCCACTGGTTGTCCACCACATAGACGACATTGAGGGTTTCCGAGTCGCGTCCGAAGCGGCGGATATGCCCTAGGGCCTGTTGCACAGTGAAATGGGGCCTGACGGCCACATATTCCGGGGTCATCAGGCGGCCGATGCTTTCCTCCGGGTAGCCCAGGAGGCGGGTGGTGATTTCCCGTTCTTCTTTGGTGAGCAACTGCGCCAAGCGCTGGCTTACTTCTCCAGGCAGTTCCTCAAAGAAGGCCGTCCGGTCGTCCGGGTCCAGGTCGTTGAGCAGGGCGGCCAGTTCGTTGCGGTTTTCCGCCAGTTGTTCACTGATTTGTTTCTTGTCGCTGTACGAGAGATATTCAAAGGCCAGTTTGGCCTGGGCGCGGGAGAGCAGGCGGAAAAGAATCACCTGTTCCGAGGCGGGTAATTTTTCCAGAAGCTCCGCGATATAAAAGGGCTCAAGTTGGTTCATCTCCTGCTTCAGAGCGCCCCAGCGCTTCTGTTCCAGCAGTTCCGACAGGCGGGTGATGAGTGCCTCCATATAACCCTCCTTGAACGTGGCATGTTTGTTGCCTCGCTTTACGCTCTTTATCCTCTCAGGGCAAGTTTTGGATTGTCGTAAATTGATGTTGTTTGCCGGATTTCGCCGATGACATGAAGGGGCTTTCACGTTAAGCTTTCAGAATGAGTGATTCGGGGATACGCGTCAACAAAGCCTTGGCCGGGGCGGGATGGTGTTCGCGGCGCAAGGCCGACGAATGGATCGCCGCCGGGCTGGTGTTGGTGAACGGGCAAAAAGCCGCTCCTGGACAGCGTTTGCGCCCTGGGGATCTGCTCCAGGCCGGAGATCGGGAATTGCGCGTGGAGGAGGATGGGCTACCCGCCGTACCCGGAGGCCCGCTTTATCTCATGCTGCATAAGCCCGCCGGGGTGGTTTCCACCCTGGCCGATCCCCAGGGGCGGGGGACAGTGCTGCAGCTCCTGCCCGGAGAATACGCGGGGAGGCGGGTTTTCCCGGTGGGGCGGCTGGATTTTTTTTCCGAGGGCCTGTTGCTGCTGACCGATGACGGTGAGCTGACCAGGCGTCTTACCCACCCCTCCTTTCATTTGCCAAAATATTATGAGCTCCTGGTGCGGGAAGGAGCCGGGGATGAAGAACTCGCCCGCATGCGCTCCGGCATGACCCTGGCGGAAGGAGAAACCCTGGCCCCGGTGGAGGTGGAGCGCGTGGGCCGTAAGGCGCGGGGGGAGCTTTTGCGCCTGACCCTGCGCCAGGGGGTGAACCGGCAAATTCGTCGCATGTGCCGGGATTTGGGGCTGACCGTACTGCGTTTGCGCCGGGTGGGACAGGGGCCGCTCAGCCTGGGGAGCCTTCCTGCGGGGGGCTGTCGCCCTTTGAAAGAAACAGAGGTGCTGGCCCTGAAACAGGCCGTGGGCCTGCTTTGATACATCCAGTCCATCCCCGAGCCTAGGCCGGTTCCGGCCGTGGCGGTCAAATTCTTCTTTATGGGCGGCGGCTTTTTCGCTAAAATTGCCTTCCAATGGAGGCAAGAGCATGATTCGCGGTTTGAAAATCGTCCTTCCGTTGCTGTGCCTGTTAATCTGGATGGAGACGGCCCCGGCGGAAACCCCCGGACAGGTGGGCGAATACGGCTTCATCCTGCCCGAGGGTTTTGAGCTGCGTTATTACGAAGACTCTTCCCTCAAGTACAATCGGGTTCTGATGATCAACCAGCCTTTTAATCAGCAGGATTTAAGCCAGGCGGTGGTATATTGTCTGCGGGAAAAAAAGACCGAGTACCGCGGCTATACCCTGTCGGGGAAGGAGCGCATTTACCTGCAATTGCCAACCAGGCGTAACGTACAGGTGTATGTGAGCGCAACGGAAGAAGTGCAGCAGAACGGCATTCTTTCCAGGTTCAGCCTGCTGGAGGAGAGAAGCTCCAACAGCCGGGAGATCCGCGACCGGGAGAATTTTTTTGTGGTTATTGAAATGAACGCCCAGGACGAGTTTTTTCATACCCTTTTTTTTATCTGCGACTTCCGCAAGGGTGAGGGGTTCTTTGACTTTGAGGAGTATAAATCCAAGGTCACCGGCGCAGGCATACAGCTTCTGGATTCCATCCGCAAGCAGTTCTGAGGTTTGGATTCAAGGCGGCGAGGCGTCCGGAGCTTACACGGATGCTTTGTGGGTGGCGTTTTAGGTGAGATTATATTTAACGGCGTCCGAAAAAAAAGGCCGCCGTTAAATATGTTTGGTCGGCAGACTACCCCTCCATCTTACGGGGGGTGCTTTTGGGCTTGGAGTTCATCACTTGGCTACTTTTGGCGCCGCTTTTCACGGCCTTGGGCTTGGGCTTGGTCTGGTTTTTGGCGGCGGCCGGCTTTTTATCTTCTTCTTTTTGGGCTTCCGGCTTGGCTTCAGCGGCCTTGCTTTCTTCATAGTGTTTGCCCTTGAGCAGTTCCACCACGGCCATGGGGGCGTTGTCGCCCTTGCGAGGCATAGCCAGACTGACCACCCTGGTATAGCCGCCATGCTCCAAATCCTTAAACAAAGGTCCGATCTCCACGAACAGGCGCTTGACCAGTTGATGGTCGCCGAGGACACGGTAAACCTCGCGGCGGGCATGCAGATCGTCCTGCCGGGCCCGACGGATCAGCGGCTCCACCACTCCGCGGATTTCCTTGGCCTTGGCCAGGGTAGTGGTAATCCGCCCATGGGTCAGGAGGGCGATGGCCAAGTTCCGGAACAGGGCCTTGCGGTGGGCGCTGTCCCGGCCCAGTTTGCGGCCGGAATTTTTATGCCTCATTTTGCGAATTCCTCTTGTATTCCTGTAGTTTCTTATCCCAGCTATCCACCTTCATGCCGAAGTCCAAGCCCATGTCCGAGAGCACCCGGCGGATCTCGTCCAGGGATTTGCGTCCGAAATTTTTGGTCTTGAGCATGTCGGATTCGGCCTTCTGCACCAGTTCGCCCACATAGGAGATATTGGCGCTGCGCAGACAGTTGGTGGCCCGCACCGAGAGTTCCAGTTCATCAATGGATTTGAACAGGTTTTCATTCAAATCCGCTCCGCAGCCGTTGCCGCCGGGGGTTTCCCCCTCGATCTGTTCATCGAAGTTGATGAACACGGCGAACTGTTCTCTGAGGATCTTCGCGCTGTAAGCCACGGCGTCATCCGGGCTTACCGAGCCGTCGGTCCAGACCTGGAGGATCAGGCGGTCATAGTTGGTCATCTGTCCCACGCGCGCCTGTTCCACGGTAAAGGCCACATTGCGCACCGGAGCGAAGCTGGCGTCCAGGATGATCAGGCCGATCTCCTCCGTCAGTCCATCGTGCATGTCCGCCGACACATAGCCCTTGCCCATGCGGGCTTCCAGTTCCATTTTCACGGTGACGTTTTCGGTCAGGGTGAATAGCGGCGTTTCCGGGTTCAACACCCGCACATGCTGGTTGGTCTTGATGCGTCCGGCGGTGACCGGCCCCTTGCCCGAGGCATCCAGGGTCAGACGCTGGTTTTCGTCTGTATCCATAGCCAGGCGCACCTGCTTAAGATTCAGAATAATAGCCGTGACATCTTCCAGCACCCCGGTGATGGTGGTGAACTCGTGCTGTACGCCATCAATTTTCACCGCCACAAAGGCCGCCCCCTGGAGGGAGGAGATTAGCACCCGGCGCAGGGCGTTGCCGATGGTCGTGCCAAATCCGCGCTCCAGCGGCTCACAGGTGAATTTCCCGTACATGCCGTCGCGGGTTTCGCGGGTGATTTGTTCCGGCTTAACCAGCTCAGACCAGTTGCGGAAGTTGATCAGTTTATCGCCTTGTTTGATCATGCGCACATCCGTTATTTGGAATACAATTCGACAATCAGGTTTTCGTTGATGGGGGTCTGGATGTCTTCCCGCTGCGGCAGGGTCTTGACCGTGCCTTTGAAAGCGGCGGGGTCGATATCCAGCCATCCGGGGAGGCCGCGTCGGGCCACCACCTGCTGAGAACCCGAAAGCACAAGCACCTTGCGTTTTTTTTCCGGAACCTCCAGCACATCGCCCACTCGGACCAGTTGGGAAGGGATGTTGACCTTGCGCCCGTTCAGGGTGAAGAGTCCGTGCCGGACCAACTGGCGGGCCTGTTGGCGGGAGGCCGCGAATCCCAGGCGATAGACCACATTGTCCAGGCGGCGCTCCAGCATGATTAGCAGGGTGGAGCCGGTAACGCCCTTGGCCTGTTCAGCCTTGACAAAATAGGTATGAAACTGGCGTTCCAACACCCCGTAAATGCGCCGCACCTTCTGCTTTTCCCGCAACTGGGCGGCGTAATCGCTCATTTTTTTCCGTATGCGCCCATGCTGACCAGGCGCGTAAGGCCGACGGTCATAAGCGCATTTTTCCGTAAAGCAGCGGTCGCCTTTTAAGAACAGCTTGCCGCCTTCCCGTCTGCACAACCGGCATTTGGAATCATTATATTTAGCCAAGGCTTGCTCCTCTTTATCCTAGACGCGGCGCCGCTTGGGAGGCCGGCAGCCATTATGGGGGATGGGGGTGATGTCGCGGATGAAGGCCACCTTGAAGCCGGCGTTGTTGATCGCCCGCATGGCCGATTCCCTGCCGGACCCCGGCCCGGTGACATATATGCCCACAGTACGCATCCCGTTGTCCTGGGCCCGGCGGGCAGCCTGCTCCGCCGCGTTTTGGGCCGCAAAGGGCGTGGACTTGCGCGATCCTTTGAAACCGGCCTGCCCGGCGCTGGCCCAACTGATGGTATTGCCCCGGGTGTCGGTGAAGGTGATGATGGTGTTGTTAAAGGAGGCCTGGATGTGAACCAGGCCCACCGGCACGTTCTTCTTCTCTTTTTTCTTGGCCGTTCTTTTGGCTTTAGCCATGTTCAGACTCGCAACTGGTTAGGTGGTTTTTTTCTTGGGAGTGGCGCCCCGGCGCGGCCCCTTGCGGGTGCGGGCGTTGGTGTGCGTGCGTTGCCCGCGCACCGGCAGACCGCGACGATGCCGGATGCCGCGGTAGCAGCCGATGTCCATGAGCCGCTTGATGCTCATGCCGACATCCCGGCGCAAATCGCCCTCCACTTTGTGGTTTTGTTCGATTTCCTTACGGATTTCATTGATTTCTTCCGCAGACAAATCATCGATGCCCCGGGTCCAATCCACCCCGGTGGTATCCAAAATTTTCATGGCCGTATTGCGGCCTATGCCATAAATATAGGTGAGGGCTATATCGGCCCGCTTGCCACGGGGCAAATCCACTCCGGCGATTCTGGCCACGTCTTACTCCTGGCTTCTTATCCCTGGCGCTGCTTGTGCCGGGGGTTTTCGCAGAGCACCCTTAAAATGCCCTTGCGACGGATCACTTTACACTTTGGACAAAGGCGTTTTACCGAAGGTCTGACTTTCATGATAATTCCTCATTCTTTCGTCCGGAACATACCCCGGAACTGATAAGAATAACCCCAACGCCAGCTTTCGTCAAGACACAAGTCCTGGGGACAGCGGCTCAACAATCAAGGATCGCGGGGCCGTCCGTTCCCACCAGCACACTGTGTTCAAAGTGGGCAGAGAGGCTTTTGTCCTTGGTTATGGCCGTCCAACCGTCATCCAGGATGGTGACTTCCCAGCTTCCCAGGCTGAACATGGGTTCAATGGCCAGCACCATGCCCGCCTGCAAAGGCAGGTCCGGGGTGGACGGGCCTACAAAATTGGGAATCTCCGGCTTTTCATGCAGACGCAACCCCACGCCGTGTCCCACAAAACGCTTGATGATTCCAAGTTCCGCCGCTTCCGCCTTTTTTTGCACGGCCATGCAAATATCCCGCAGGTTGTTGCCTTCCCTGGCCTCGGCCACGCCCGCCTCCAGGGCTTCGGCGGTCACCCGCAGGAGCTTCCCGGCTTCCCCGGAGATGTTTCCCACCGGGTAGGTTCTGGCCGCGTCTCCGTGCAGGCCTTCCACGATCACGCCCATGTCGAAGCTCACGATATCGCCTTCCCGGAGCCGGCGATCCGTAGAAGGAAAGCCATGCACGATTTCTTCGTTCACCGAGCAACACAGGGCATACGGAAAGCCGTTGTAGCCCTGGAAGGCCGGTTTCACCCGGAAGGATTTGCACAGATCCTGGGCGATTTCCTCAAAGCGCATGGTGGGCGTGTCCGGCCGGACTTCTTCTTCCATGCCTTGCAGTATTTTCAAAACTATACGGTTGGCTTCACGCATCAACGCTATTTCATTGGCGTTTTTGAGAAAAACCCCCCGGAATTTTCTCATGCCGCCTTACCCCGTGCGCCCTTTGATCCTGGCCTTTCCAAGCAGCCCTTCATATTGATGGGAAATGAGGTGAGACTCCACCTGGCCCATGAAATCCATGGCCACGCCTACCACGATGAGGATGCTGGTCCCGCCCAGAAAGATGCTGTACCTGGAGAGGAGCAGTTGGGGCAGCACGCAGATGGCCGAGATATAGATTGCCCCCCAAAGGGTGATGCGGGTAAGCACCCGGTCTATATATTCATGGGTTTTTCCGCCGGCTCGGATGCCCGGGATGAAGCCGCCCTGTTTTTTCAAGTTTTCGGCGATGTCCTTGGGGTCAAAAATTATGGCCGTGTAAAAGAAGCAGAAAAAGACAATCATGGCCACAAAAAAGACATTATACAGGGGGGTTCCGGGCTGGAACATGCTCAGCGCCCTGCTTACGCTTTCGTTGTCCACGAATTGCGGCAGGATAATGGTCGGGAACATCAGCAGACTGGAAGCGAAAATGGGCGGGATTACCCCGGCGGTATTCACTCGCAGGGGCAGGTGCGAACTCTGCCCGCCGAGCATTTTGCGGCCCATCTGGCGCTTGGCGTATTGGATGGGAATGCGCCGTTGCCCGCGTTCCATGAAGACGATGAAGACCAGCACCACGGCCATGACCGCCAGGATGACCAGGGCCATGAAGAGGGTAAGGCTGCCTCCGCTGACGATTTCATTATAGGAGCGGTAGATGGTGCGGGGGATGCCCGCCACGATGCCCGCGAAGATGATCAGCGAGATGCCGTTGCCGATGCCTTTTTCCGTGATGCGTTCGCCGATCCACATAGTCAGGATGGTGCCGGTGATCACCGTCAGGGTGGTGACGAAAACGAAGAGCAGCCCGGGGTTGGTCACAATGGGCAGGTCCATGGCGCTCATGCTCTGCACGTAATTGGCCAGGGCCATTCCCTGGACCATGGCGATGAGTACCGTGCCGTAGCGGGTGTACTGGGTGATCTTCTTGCGTCCGGCCTGCCCTTCTTCCCGGGCCAGGCGCTTGATGTTGGGGCTTACCACTTGCAGGAGCTGCATGATGATGGATGAGGAAATGTAGGGCATGACGCCCAGGGAAAAAATGGAGACATTGGAAAGGCCGCCGCCGGAGAAGATGTCCAGCAGGCCGAAAAAGGGATTTTGCGCTTGGGCCTCGGCGAAAAAAGCCGCCAAGGAGCCGGTGTTGATGCCGGGCAGGGGAACATGGACGCCCACCCGGTAAAAGATCAGGAATAAGATTGTCCAGCCCAGTTTCCGCGTCAGGTCCGAGGCTCCCGCTAGGTTGCGCATTCCGCCGATAGCCACGGTGTTTAACCTTCCAGGGAGTTGGCCGCGCCTCCGGCCTGCTCCAGCTTGGCCCTGGCCGAGGCGCTGAATTTATGGGCTTCCACCTTGAGCGGCCCCTGCACTTCGCCATCGCCGAGAATTTTTACCGGCCGCCCCATGGGGGCCAGGCCGCTGGTGTAAATGTCTTCCAGGCTGATTTCCGCCTTGTCCGCGAACACGGCCTGCAGGCGTTTCAGGCTAAGGATTGTATAGGTTACCCTGAAAATATTGTTAAAACCGTGTTTGGGCAGACGGCGCTGCAAGGGCATCTGGCCGCCTTCAAAGCCGGGGCGGGGCCCGCCTCCGGAACGCTGTTTCTGCCCCTTCAGGCCTTTTCCGGAAGAGGAGCCAAGCCCGCTCCCCTGGCCGCGTCCGAGCCGTTTGCGGCCTTTGCGTTCTTCCGCAAAGGGATATAATTCATGCAGCCGCATCAGAGCACCTCCACCATGTGCGGAATACAGGCCAGCATGCCGCGCATGGCGGCATTGTCCGGCACTTCTTTTACCTTGCCGGGTCTTTTCAGCCCCAGAGCCGCCAGAACACGGCGCTGTTTGGGCGAGCAGCCGATCCAGCTGCGGGTCAGTCTGATCTTGATCATGGCGCCACCTTACTTCCTTGGCGTTTCCAGCTCTTTACCGCGTATTTCGCCCACATTGTCAGAACTGCGCAGGGACGACAGACCGTTGACCGTGGCGCGCAGAACATTGTGCGGGTTATTGGTGCCGATGGCCTTGGCCAGCACATCCTGCACCCCTACGGCCTCCATAACCGCGCGCACCGCACCCCCGGCAATGATGCCGGTTCCGCGCGAGGCCGGTTTGAGCATCACCTTGCCCGCGCCGAAGCGTCCCTGGATGGCGTAGGGCAGAGTGCCGTCCAGCAGGGGCACCCGGAGCATGTTTCTCTTTGCCCTTTCCGTGGCCTTGCGCAGGGCTTCCGGGACCTCCTGGGCCTTGCCCAGGCCATAGCCCACACTGCCTTTGCCGTCCCCCACCACCACCAGGGCGGAAAAGCTGAAGCGCCGTCCGCCTTTGACCACCTTGGCCACCCGGTTGAGGGAGACTACCTTTTCCATCAGGCCGAGATCATTCTGTTCCATGCCTTTACCTGCTTGCAACATTAGAGCTTTTTAAGTGTGCTTCTTTGCCCCGAGTCTTAAAATTCCAGGCCGCCCGCCCGGGCGCCGTCGGCCACCGCCTTGATCCGGCCATGATAGAGATAGCCGTTGCGGTCGAAGACCACCTTCAGGATATTCTTGTCCTTGGCCAGACGGGCGATCTCCTTGCCCACCAAATCCGCGCCGTTTTTATCGGATTTCGCTTCCACCCGGTTCTTTTTCAGAGTCAGGGTGGAGGCGGCGGCCAAGGTGCGGCCGCTTTCATCGTCCACAATCTGGGCGTAGATGTGCAGGTTGGACCTGAATACCACCAGCCGCGGACGTTCGGGGGTGCCGGAGATCTTCTTTTTGATGCGGACTTTGCGGCGTTGTCTCGCTTCATCTTTGCTGATTCTGCCAGTCATAGCTTGCCTGCCTATTTCTTGCCGCCGGACTTGCCGACCTTGCGGCGCACGGTTTCGGTTTCATACTTGATGCCCTTGCCCTTGTAAGGTTCGGGCTTGCGCAGACGGCGGATGCGGGCGGCAGTTTCCCCCACCAGCTCTTTATCAGAGCCGCTCAGGGTGAGCTTGTTGCCTTCGGCCTTGGCGCTGATGCCTTCTGGCAGATCCACCAGCACGGGGTGTGAAAAGCCCAAGGAAAGTTCCAGGCTGTTTCCCTTTACCGCCACCCTGTATCCCACGCCGATGATTTCCAGGGTTTTGCTGAAACCCTGGGTTACGCCGACGACGCAGTTGTTCAGCAGGGTGCGCCGCAGCCCGTGCTGCGCCTTGGCGAACTGTTCTTCATTCCTGCGGGTGATAGTGATCGCGCCTTTATCAAGGTTGTAATCCAGGGCCGGGCAGAGCGGGGTGGAAAGCTGCCCCTTGGGGCCTTTGACCATAATGCTGTCCTGCCCGATCTTCACCTCCACCCCCGCAGGGATGGACACCGGAAGTTTGCCTATTCTCGACATGGCCTCCCCCTACCAGATTTCACACAAGAGTTCGCCGCCCACCTTGCTTTCGCGGGCGGAGTCGCCCCCCAGGATGCCCCGGGAGGTGGAGAGGATACATATGCCCAGGCCATTTTGCACCCTTGGGATATCCTGAGAACCAACATAAACCCGGCGTCCGGGGCTGCTCACGCGCTTCAGGCCGGCCACGGCCGGGCGGCCTTTGTGATATTTCAGGCCGATGCGGATATAAGCCTCATCCAGGTCAACACTGTCCACATACCCTTCCTGCAGGAGGATGCCGGCGATGGATTCCTTCATCTTCGAGCGCGGCACACGTACTTCCTTGTGCAGGGCCATGTGTGCGTTGCGGATACGCGTGAGCATATCGGCAATAGGATCAGTCATGTTTTCTCCTTTTCAGCTACCAGCTGGACTTGCGCACGCCGGGGAGTTCGCCGTTCAGGGCCATTTTGCGGAAACAGATGCGGCAGAGGCCGAATTTACGCAGGTATGAACGGGGGCGTCCGCAAATGGGACAACGGTTATAGGCCCGGCTACTGAACTTTGGCTTGCGGGTGGCCTTAATTTCAAGGGCTGTGCGGGACAAGGTGTTCTCTCCTTATTTTCTGAAGGGCAGGCCCAGCTGCTCCAGCAGCATTTTGCCCTCTTTATCCGTGGCGGCCGTGGTCACGATGGTGATGTTCATACCCTTGGGGTTATCCACCCGGTCGGCTTCCAGCTCAGGGAAGATGGAATGTTCCTTGATGCCCAAGGTGAAGTTGCCCCTGCCGTCAAAGCCGCGATCCTGGATGCCCCTGAAGTCGCGCACGCGCGGCAGGGCGAAATTGAACAGCTTGTCCAGGAAGTCCCACATCCTGCTGCCCCGCAGGGTCACCCGGCAGCCTATAGACATCCCTTCACGCACCTTGAAGGCGGCGATGGATTTTTTCGCCTTGGTGATGGTGGCTTTCTGCCCGGCGATGGCCGTAAGCTCGTTTACGGCCTCTTCCATGATTTTGTTGTTCTGGGAGGCCGCGCCCAGCCCTATGTTGAGCGATACCTTGACCAGACCCGGAATCTGCATGGGTGATTGGTAATCAAACTCCTTACGCAGTTGCGGAGCTACTTTTTCCCGGTATATTTTTTCAAGACGAGTCATCTGCGCTCACCTATTTCATATTTTTGTTGCACTTTTTGCAGAAGCGGACCTTCTTGCCTTCCTCGTCCAGGCGGTAGCCTACGCGCACGGGACTGGCACAGGCCTCGCACATGACCATGACGTTGGAAATGTGCAAGGGCATCTCTTTTTCGATAATGCCGCCCAGCTTTCCGGCATAGGGGTTGCCGCGGGTGTGCCGTTTGCCCATGTTCACTTTTTCCACCAGCACCCGGTCATGTTTGCGCAGGACTTTCAGGATTTTGCCGATCTTGCCCTTGTCCTTGCCCACGGTGACCATGACCTTGTCGTTTTTGCGTACGCGATACTGCTGCATGGCCTTACTCCTAAAGAACCTCTGGGGCCAGAGAGAGGATTTTCAGAAAGTTTTTTGCCCGGAGTTCCCGGGCCACCGGCCCGAAAATGCGGGTACCCACCGGTTCGCCCTGTTTGGTGATCAGCACGGCGGCGTTGTTGTCAAAGCGGATGTAAGATCCGTCGGCCCGGCGGACTTCTTTTTTAGTGCGCACGATCACCGCCTGCAGCACTTCGCCTTTTTTCACCTTGCTGTGGGGTATGGCATCCTTGATGGATACGATAATGGTATCGCCCAAGGTGGCATAGCGGCGTTTGGACCCTCCAGGCACCTTGATGCAGGCCACTTCCTTGGCGCCGGAATTATCCGCCACCTCCAGTTTTGATTCAACCTGGATCATCGCGCTGCTCCTAAACGGCTTTTTCCAGAATGGAAACTAAATGCCAGCGTTTCGTGCGGCTCATGGGACGGAATTCAATAATGCGCACCTTGTCGCCCATGCCGCACTCGTTATTGGGATCGTGGGCGGAAAATTTCTTGTGCCGCCGGATGTATTTTTTCACCAGGGGGTGCCGTACTTCGGTCTTCACGCTCACAATGATGGTTTTGTCATTTTTATTGCTGACCACAATGCCTTCCAGGGTTCTGCCCTTGGCCGACCGCGGATTGTTCCCGTTCATTGGTCTAAGCCTCCTTTTCCTTCAGGATGGTCAGAATTCTGGCGATATCATGCTTGGCCGCCGGCAGGGCGGAGACCTTTTCCAGTTGGGCGGCGGCATGCTTGAAGCGCAGGGTAAAGAGATTCTCCCTGGCTTCTTTCAGGGCCTTGCGCAGTTCCTCCACCGTCATGTTCCGCAATTCTTTGGCCGTCATTTTAGAGTTCCTCCCGAGGGACGATCCTTGTTTTTACCGGGAGCTTGTGCGCAGCCAGCCTCAGGGCCTCCAGGGCCAGATCCGTGGGCACCCCGCCGATTTCATACAGGATGCGGCCCGGCTTCACCGGGGCGTACCAGCCGGCGGGAGAGCCTTTGCCGCTGCCCATGCGCACTTCCAGGGGTTTGGAGGTATAGGGATGATCCGGAAAGATGCGAATCCACACCCGGCCTCCGCGTTTGATATGCCGCATCAGGGCGACGCGAGCCGCCTCAATCTGTTGGCTGGTTACCTTGCCGTGCTCCAGGGTCTTCAGGCCGAACTCGCCGAAGGCCACCGCGTTGCAGGTCGTGGCCGGGCCTTTGAGGCGTCCTTTTTGGCGCTTGCGGAATTTTTCCTTTTTAGGATTGAGCATTGCTGTTCACCTCGCTGTCCAGGAGTTCGCCCTTGAACACCCAGACCTTGATCCCGATCAGCCCGTAAGTCGTGTGGGCCTCGGCAAAACCGAACTCAATGTCCGCGCGCAGGGTTTGCAGAGGCACCCTTCCATCGCGGTACCATTCGGTGCGGGCGATTTCCGCTCCGGCCAGGCGTCCGGCGCAGTTGACCTTGATGCCTTCGGCTCCGAATTTGCGGCTCATGGCCACGGTGCGCTTCATGGCCCGGCGGAAGGCCACCCGGCGTTCAAGCTGCTGGGCGATATTTTCGGCCACCAGTTGGGCTTCCACCTCCGGGCGGCGGATTTCATTGACTTCAATGGAAAATTCGCGGGAGAAGCGTTTCTTCAGATCCGCACGCAGTTTTTCAATTTCCACTCCCTTGCGGCCGATGACGATGCCGGGGCGGGCGGTGTGCAGAATCAGGCGCACCTTGCCGCTGGCACGCTCAATTTCAATCTTGGAAAGACCGGCGCTGAAGAGGAGTTTTTTCACATAATCGCGGATATTGTGGTCCTCGAACACAAAGGCCGGATACTCCCGGGTGCTGTACCAGCGAGACTGCCAGTTCTTGTTGTACCCAAGCCTGAAGCCGTAAGGATTTACTTTCTGACCCATTGTCCTCTTCCTAGTTTGCGGCAAGAATTACAGTTATATGACTGGTACGCTTCAAAATGGTATTGGCCCGTCCCTGGGAGCGGGGCATGAAGCGTTTCAGGGTGGGGCCCTTGTTGACCGTCACCTCCCTGACCACCAGGGCATCCACGTCCGAACCGGCCTGCTCGGCGTTGGCCAGGGCGGAGCGCATCACTTTGTAAATTATGCCGGCGGCCTTGTTGGGGGTGAATTTCAGGATATTCATCGCTTCTTCCACCGTTCGTCCGTTGACGTTGCGAGCCACCAACTGCGCCTTGCGGGGCGAAATGCGGATATATCTGGCAATCGCTTTTGCTTCCATGTCCTTTCCACCCGTTATTTTTTGACCTTGCTTTTCTTATCGCCCCCGGAATGTCCGTGGTAGATGCGGGTGAGGGAGAACTCGCCCAGTTTGTGCCCGACCATGTTTTCCGTCAC
Source organism: Desulfovibrionaceae bacterium (assembly GCA_009782775.1). Taxonomy (GTDB): domain Bacteria; phylum Desulfobacterota; class Desulfovibrionia; order Desulfovibrionales; family Desulfovibrionaceae; genus WRHT01. The sequence continues at coordinate 100,479 of WRIL01000003.1, read as the reverse complement.
AAAGACCGGGATGAATTTTTTGCCGTTATGCACGGCGAAGGTCAGCCCGACCATTTCCGGCAACACGGTGGAACGGCGGGACCAAGTTTTGATCACCCGGCGGTCCTTGTTGGCCTGGGCGGTTTCAACCTTTTTCAGCAGAGAGGCGTCCACAAAGGGACCCTTTTTCAAAGATCTTGGCATGCCTTTCTCCTACTTGCGGCGGGTAACAATCAGCTTGGAGGAAGCTTTTTTGCGGTTGCGGGTTTTGTAGCCCCTAGTGGGCATGCCCCATGGCGAAACCGGGTTGCGTCCGCCCGACGACCGGCCTTCGCCGCCGCCCAACGGGTGATCAATGGGGTTCATGGCCACGCCGCGCACCTTGGGGCGGCGTCCCCTCCAGCGGTTCCTTCCGGCCTTGCCAAGGGAGATGTTTTCCCATTGCAGGTTGCCTACCTGCCCCACGGTGGCCGCTCCCGAGGCCAGCACCTGGCGTACTTCCCCGGAAGGCAGGCGCAGGAGGGCATATTTTCCTTCTTTGGCCACCACTTGGGCATAGGTTCCGGCGGCGCGGCAGAACTGGCCGCCGCGTCCGGGGTGCAGCTCGATGTTGTGCACAATGGTGCCCACCGGTATGCGGCTGATGGTCATGGCGTTGCCGGGCTTGATATCCGCGCCTTCGCCGGAAATGACCGTGTCCCCCACCCGCAGGCCATCGGGGGCCAGGATGTAGCGTTTTTCGCCGTCGGCATAAAAGAGCAGGGCGATGCGCGCTGTGCGGTTGGGGTCATATTCAATGGTGGATACCTTGGCCGGAATCCCGGTCTTGTCGCGTTTGAAGTCAATGATGCGGTAGAGGCGCTTGTGCCCGCCGCCGCGCCGACGGCTGGTGATGCGGCCGTTGTTGTTCCGTCCGGATTTTTTGCTCAGTCCCTCGGTCAGGGATTTCTCCGGCCTAGCCGCAGTGATCTCATCAAAGGTAAAGACGGTCTGGGCGCGGCGTCCGGCGGAGGTCGGCTTGAGCTTGCGAATGGCCATGCTTACACTCCCTCGTAAATTTCAATCTTTTCGCCCGGGGCCAGGGTCACATAGGCTTTTTTCCAGCCGGGAACGCGCCCGACCACGCGGCCGTGACGGGTTTTGCGGCCAGGTTTGCGCACCACCATGCGCACCTGGAGCACTTTGACCTTAAAGGCTTCTTGTACGGCTTTTTTGACCTCGATCTTGCCCGCCCGTTGCGCGACCAGAAAAGTGATCTGGTTGAACGCGTCCTTGATCAGCGTGGCTTTTTCCGTGACCACCGGCTTCAGAATAACCTGGGTATAATCCATGTTCTCTCCCTCAGTTTGCCTGGGCCAGGCGGCTGGTCACGCCCTCCACCGCCTGCTCCATTAGGATCAGTTGGCGATGGTTCAGGATGTCGTAAACACTTAAATTCGCCGGCGTACAAAGGGTGATGCCCCGGATGTTCCTGGCCGAGCGTTCCAGAACAGGGTCGCTCTGGGGCAGGACCAGCAGAGCCTTGGTAAGGCCGAGGGTTTCGGCCACGGCTGCGAAGTGTTTGGTCTTGGCCTCGGGCAGCTCAATTTTGTTCAATACCCGGATCTTTTGATCGCCAAGGCTGGCGGACAGGGCCATTTTCAAGGCCAGCTGGCGCACTTTCTTGTTTACCTTGAAAGAGTAATCCCTGGGCTGGGGGCCGAAGATGACCGCGCCGCCTTCCCAGAGCGGGGAGATGCCCGAACCGGATCTGGCTCGGCCCGTGCCCTTTTGTTTCCAAGGTTTCGCGCCTCCGCCCTTCATCATGGAACGGCTCAAGGTGGAGTGGGTGCCGGCCCTCCAGGAGGCGCGTTGGGCGCGCACCACCAGGTGCAGGATCTCCGGGCGCACCGGGACCTCAAATATCTCCGGGGCCAGGGTGATTTCGCCGATCTCCAGATTGTTCTGGTCGTAAGTTTTCAAAACAGCCATGCCCTTACTCCTACTGCTGGCGCACCATGACCAGGCCGTTTCTGGGGCCGGGGACGGCGCCCTTGATGAGCAGCACATTTTCTTCCGGCCTGATGGCCACCACCTTGAGATTGATGGTGGTTACGCGCTTGTCGCCAAGGTGGCCGGCCATCTTTTTGCCCTTCCAGACCTTGGCCGGTTCGGTGTGGTTGCCAATGCTGCCAGCCGTGCGGTGGACCTTTTCCGCCCCGTGGGAAGAGCGGGAACCTTTGAACCCCCAGCGTTTCATGGCTCCGGCCGTGCCTTTGCCGATGCTTTGCCCGGTCACCTTGACCAGGTCGCCCGGGTTGAAAATATTCACGGTGAGGTCATCGCCCACCTTGAACTCGGCGGGGCTTTCCAGGCGGATTTCGCGCAGGCTGCGGAACAGTCCTTTATCCGCCTTTTTCAGATGGCCGCGCATGGGTTTGCTCAGATGTTTTTCCTTGATCTCCCCAAAGGCGATCTGCATGGCGTTATAGCCGTCATGTTCCGTATTTTTTACCTGCAAGACCGGGCATGGGCCGGCTTCAATCACGGTGACGGGGACGGCGCCGCCCTCCTCGTCAAATATCCTGGTCATGCCAAGTTTGCGGCCCAAAATTCCAAGTTTTTCAGCCATGACTCCCCCATTAGATTTTGATGGCCACATCCACGCCCGCGGGCAGGGAAAGTTTGCCCAGGGCGTCAACGGTTTGCTGCGTCGGCTCGATGATATCCATCAGTCTCTTATGGATGCGCACCTCGAACTGCTCCCTGGATTTCTTGTCAATGTTCACGCCCCGGTTGACGGTCACCTTGTTGATCAGGGTGGGCAGAGGAATGGGGCCGGCCACGCCGGCGCCGGTATTCCTGGCGGTATCCACTATTTCCGCTACCGCCTTATCCAGGATTCTGAAGTCATAGGCCTTTAATTTGATACGGATGCGATCGCTGCTGACAGTGGTCATGGTTGTTTTCTCCATCAAAAACCGGCCCGCGCTTTGGGCGGGCAACGTTAAAAGCCACGCATAAGCGGTGGCTTCAACTTTAAAAACAACGCGTTTCACGGACCTAATCGTTCCGGAGCCTTCGCAAAACGCGCATATCAAACCTGGCTGGCGTAGTACAGCCAGACGCTGGCCGGCGGCGGAAGCCGCTCCACCGGGGGGCTTCCGTGGAAGTCCCTAGGAGCGCTGGCTCCGCCCGGGGCATTTCGCATCCGCGTTTTTCAGAGGACCGGGTTGCTTTGGCCGCCCTTTTGCGGGCGACGAGGGCCGTTCTTGAATCGGCTTGGACATCCTGCGCGTTTTGCCTGACAGCGGGCAAAAGCCCGCCGGCATCGGTAACGTGGCCAGGAGACCATGATGCGGAGGGTGTTTGTATATAGTCCTGAAAGAGAAGTCAAGAGGGAAAGAAAAAATTTCCGCCCCGCCCCTGCTTTTTCGGCAAAGAAGGCGCGGGGCGGAGCCGGCTTTTAGTGCAAATAGGCCTTCAGCCGCTGCACCAGATCGGTGTGCAGTTCCTCATCCTGCAAGGCGAAATAGATATTGGCGGTGAGGTATTCGGCCCAGTTGCCCGCGTCAAAGCGGGTTCCCCGGATTTTTACCGCCAGCATGCCGCTTTTTTCAGCCAGGACTTGCAGCCCGTCGGTAAGCTGGATCTCTCCGCCGTGGCCGGGCTGAATTTTTTCCAGGCAGTCGAAGATATCCGGGGTCAGCACATAGCGTCCCACAATGGCCAGACGGGAAGGGGCCTCGTGGATCCTGGGTTTTTCAACCAGCCGGTTGATCTTGTAGATGCCGGGGCTGGTTTCCTCTCCGGAGATGATGCCGTAGCGGCTGACTTCGTCCTGGGGGACTTCCATGACCCCGATGACCGGCTTGCGCTCGCTGCGGGCCACATCCATAAGCTGCTGGATGCCGGGGGTCATGCCGAACATCAGGTCGTCGCCGACCATCACGGCAAAGGCGTCATCGTTCCCGCAGACATCCTTGGCGCAGGCCACGGCATGTCCCAATCCCAGGGCGCGCTTTTGGCGGATGGAGATAATATGGGCCATTTCAGCCACTTCCCGCACCTTGCCCAGCATCTCGTTTTTGCCGTTCCGTTCCAGGGTGGCTTCCAACTGCAAATTGTAGTCAAAATGGTCCTCGATGACGTTTTTGTCGCGGTTGGTGATGAAAACCACGCTACGGATCCCTGACTGGATGGCCTCTTCCACCACATATTGCACCACCGGCTTGTTATAGACCGGGAGCATTTCCTTGGGGATGTTCTTGGTCGCCGGCAGAGAACGCGTGCCCCAACCCGCCACGGGAATGATCACTTTATCTATTTTCACAAGCCCTCCTTGTTTAAGCGTTGCCTGGGCACATGACAAGCCGCGCCGTTCAGAGCAGTTCCTCGCGCGCGGTCCGGGCCAGGTTTTCGGCCAGATTGCGCACCTCGTTTTCGTCATCGCCTTCCAGCATGATCCGCAGCAAGGGCTCGGTGCCGGAATAACGCAGGAATACCCGCCCCCGTCCTTCCAGGATTTTTTCCGTTTCGGCCAGGGCATCCGCTATGGCCGGACATTGTTTCAAGGGAACCCGTTTGCGCACCGGCACGTTAATGATGACCTGCGGGAACTCACGCAGAAGCCCGGCCAGTTCGGAAAGTTTCTTGCCGTTTTCCCGCATGATGCGCAGCACCTGCAGGGCGGCCAGGAGTCCGTCCCCGGTGGTGCCGTAATCCGTGAAGATCAGGTGGCCGGATTGTTCCCCGCCCAGGCGGATGTCCTGTTCGCGCATGGCCTCGGCCACATAGCGGTCGCCGACCGGGGTGCGCACGAGTTCCCCGCCTTGCTCCCGCATGAAAATTTCCAGCCCAAGGTTGCTCATCACCGTGCCTGCGAGTTTCCTGCCGGGGAGTTTGTCCCGGCGCAGGAGGTCCAGGGCGCATAGGGCCAGGATTTGGTCGCCGTTTAAAATTTTGCCGTTTTCATCCACCAGGATGACCCGGTCCGCATCACCGTCCAGGGCTATGCCCAGGTCCGCCCGGCAGGTTTTGACCTGTGCGGCCACTACCTCAGGACAGAGCGAGCCGCAGAGATGATTGATGTTGCGGCCGTCTGGATTTACCCCCAGGCTGAAGACTTCGGCCCCCAGCTCTTCCAGGGCCAGAGGCGCGACCTTGTAAGCCGCGCCGTTGGCGCAGTCCAGGGCCACGCGCATCCCGGCCAGGTCTAAATTCTCGGGAAAGCTGTTTTTGATGGAGACGATGTAGCGCCCCAGAGCGTCATTGATGCGGGCGGCCCTGCCCACCGCGCCGGAAGGCGGGAAAGGGCATTTCCAGTCTTTGTCCAGCACCAGTTCGGTGATGTGGTCTTCCAGTTGATCCGGCAGCTTGTAGCCGTCAGCGTCGAAAAACTTGATGCCGTTATCCTGGAAAGGGTTGTGCGAGGCGGAAATTACCACTCCCAAATCAGCCCGCATGTTCCTGGTGATATAGGCAATGGCCGGGGTGGGCAGGGGGCCGACCTGATACACGTCCAGCCCGGCGGCGCAAAAACCGGCGGTCAGCGCGGTTTCGAAGATGTATCCGGAAAGGCGCGTGTCCTTGCCCACCACTACCTTGTGCCGTCTGCCGCCCTCCTTCTGAAAGATGGTTCCCGCGGCCAGGCCGAGGCGCAGGGCTAAGTCCGGCAGCATGGGATACTCGTTGACCTGCCCGCGGATGCCGTCCGTGCCGAAAAGCTTGCCCATAAATCCTCCCAACATCCTTTGACATATAGAATAGCCAGGTAAGATTCAAGTAAATTGATTACTCCGCTGAAGGCGCGGCGCGGGACTGACCCGCGCGTCCGTGGCCTGTTGCAGTTTCAGGGCCAGGGCCGCGCCCCTGGCTTCATGCACCCGGTGGACGCGCACCCCGCGGGCGTTCAGGAGGGCAACCAGGGTTTGGGTGGCCTGGTCGCGAGCCGGGCCTTGTTCCAGGCCAAGAAGTTCCCCCAGGAAGCTCTTGCGCGACGCTCCCACGCATAGGGGCAAACCGAATTCCTGAAAGCGCTCGATCCGGCGCAGGATGTCCAGGTTATGCTCCAGGGTTTTGCCGAAGCCCAGGCCGGGGTCAAGGACAATGCGTTCTTCCGGCAGGCCGGCCTTGGTCAGGGCGGTCAGGCGGCGCTGAAAAAAATCTAGAATATCCTCCACCACATCGGCGTAGCGGGGTGTTTTCCGCATGGTTTTCGGCGGGGCGGGGGCGTGCCCCAGGATGTAGCCGGGCCGGAACTGGGCCAGCAGTTCCGGCATGTCCGGGTCAAAAAGCCCGCCGGAGATGTCGTTGATGACTCTGGCCCCTTTTTCCATGGCTAGGCGGGCGGTGGAAGAGCGCCAGGTGTCTATGGAGAGAATCGTTTTGTCCTGGAGAGGGACCAGGGCGTGGAGCACGGGCAGGAGGCGCTTTTGTTCCGTTTTTTCCCCGGTAAAGTCCGCGCCCGGACGGGTGGATTCCCCGCCCAGATCCAGTATGCCCGCCCCCTCGTTCAGGAGTTGCCCGGCCCGTTCCAGGGCCTTGGGGGGATCAAGATAGAGGCCGCCGTCGGAGAAGGAATCCGGAGTGAGATTGATGATGCCCATGACCAGACCGGCGGAGAGATCCACGGCCTGGCCGTGGCGGATGATCCATTCCCGCGCGGCCATGATGCTTAGTCCAGTTTGAAGTCCTCTCCCTCAGAAGCGGGTTTCTTGCGGGTAGGGCGCTTGGCCTGGCGGGCCGGCTTTGGCGGGTCCTCGGTTGCGGTGGCGCTGCCGGAAGGATCCCCGTCGCCGTTATCCTTTTTCAGGAGTATGGGCATGGGGCGACCGTGAATCAAGGCGTCCAGGTCCTCGCCGCTGATAGTCTCGTATTCCAGCAGCACTTCCGCGGTTTTGTGCAGCAGGTCCGTGTGTTTATTCAGGATCTCCGTGGCCGTGCTCATCCCGGTTTCAATGATGCGTTTGACCTCGCCGTCCACCAGGCGGGAGGTTTCCTCGCTGTGGTTCCTGGTGGAGACCCATTCGCGGCCGATGAAAACTTCGTTGCTGCTCTCGCCGATGGCAATGGGGCCGATGAGATCGCTCATCCCCAGCTCGCAGACCATCTGACGGGCGGTTTTGGTGGCGGCCTGGATATCCTGCATGGCCCCGGAGGTGTATTTGCCGAAGATGATCAGCTCCGCGGCCCGGCCGCCCAGGGCCATGGCGATGCGGCTTTCCAGGGCGGTGCGGGTGATGGTGTATTTATCCTCTTCCGGCAGATAGGCGGTAAAGCCCAAGGCCCGCCCGCGCGGAATGATGGTGATTTTGTGCACCGGGTTGCTTTCCGGGGTGAACTTGGAGACCAGGGCGTGTCCGGCCTCGTGGTAGGCGGTGTTGCGCTTTTCTTCATCGGAAAGGACCATGGTGCGCCGGGCCTTGCCCATGATCAGCTTGTCTTTGGCCTCCTCGAAGTCGCTCATGGTCAAGGCGTCTTTATTGGCCTTGGCCGCGAGCAGGGCGGCTTCGTTGACCAGGTTTTCCAGGTCCGCTCCGGACATGCCCGGAGTGCCCTTGGAAAGGCGGTCCAGATCCACATCGGCGGCCAGGGGGGTGCGCCGGGAATGCACTTCCAGGATGCGTTTGCGGCCGCGCACATCCGGGGTGGGAACCACCACCTGGCGGTCAAAGCGGCCGGGACGGAGCAGGGCCGGGTCCAGCACATCCGGGCGGTTGGTGGCCGCGATCAGGATGACGCCCTCGTTGGCCTCGAAACCGTCCATCTCCACCAGGAGCTGGTTCAGGGTCTGCTCGCGTTCGTCATGCCCGCCGCCCAGTCCGGCCCCGCGCTGGCGGCCTACGGCGTCAATTTCGTCAATGAAAATCAGGCAGGGAGCGTTTTTTTTGCCTTGGGCGAAGAGATCCCGGACCCGCGATGCGCCCACGCCCACAAACATTTCCACAAAATCCGAGCCGGAAATGGAGAAAAAGGGCACCCCGGCCTCGCCGGCTACGGCCTTGGCCAGCAGGGTCTTGCCCGTGCCTGGAGGCCCTACCAGCAACACGCCCTTGGGGATGCGCCCGCCCAGGCGGGTGAATTTTTTGGGATTGGACAGAAAATCCACCACTTCGGTGAGCTCTTCCTTGGCCTCATCCACCCCGGCCACATCGGAAAAGGTGACCTTGCCGTGTTCGGCGTTGATCATGCGCGCCCGCGAGCGGCCGAAGGACATGGCCTTGCCGTTGCCCCCCTGCATCTGGCGCATGAAAAAAACCCAGACCCCGATGAGCAGCAGCATGGGCAGCCAGGATACCAGCAGGGTCATATACCAGGGGGATTCCTCCTGGGGTTCGGCCTTGATGCTCACCTCGGACTGCATCAGGCGTTCTACCATGCCGGAGTCGCGCGGGGCATAGGTACGGAAGCTCTTGCTCCCGTCCAGGGTTCCGCTGATGTTTTGTCCCTGGATCACTACCTCGGAAACGCGCCCCTGTTGCACCAGGCCCATGAGTTCGCTGTAGCCGATCAGGTCATGGACGGGCTTGGGAGGGGAATACAGGTTGAACAAAACCACCACCAACAGGATGAGCAGTCCCCATGTTACAATGTTCCGTTGAAACTGATTCAAGACAAACCTCCGCTTCTGCCGGCGCCTTTAAGGGCAGGACGACGGCTAGAAAGTAAGCATCTTGGCACAGGCCCGCAAGCAGGGCAAGTAAAAAAGTCTGTCCGGAAAGCCGGGATGGGTTCGTTTGTTGAGGCGGCGCGAGGCTATAAAGTATCTGGCATCCGGGACGATATGCTTGGTATCCGGCGCCCGGAGGGGCCGCCGGAGCCCAGTGCGCCGCGAAGCCGGAAGGGTTTCGCGTTCAGGGAAAAGGGTCATTTGGCATTGACCTTGCATCCAGGACTTGGGGTAGTCTCCGGATTATCTTTTACTGGAAAAATTTTCCCACAGAGGATCGATGTATGGCAACAACCTACACTTCGGGCAGCTTGAAAATCCCCGGTCTGGGCAACGGCACCAACTGGCAGGAAATGATTGACAAGCTGGAACAAATCGAGATGCGCCGCATGATCCAGCTTGGCCGCTGGAAAAACGACTGGAACATGCGTCTGGACGGGTTCAACCAGTTGAGTATGGCCTTGGCCGAATACAGCAGCGTCTTGAAATCGATCAATACCGAAGACAAATTCATGGCCAAAATTGTAACCAGTTCCAACAGCTCCCTGGCGTCGATCCATGCCACGGGCACGGCGGACAACACCACCCACAACCTCAAGGTGGATCAACTGGCCAACAACAGCTATGCCAGCATAGTGTTCAACGTGGGCAGCAAAAACGAGTCCCTTTACAGCGGCACTGCCGTGGGCACCATGACCTTTACCCTTGGCGGGCAGAGCCGGAGCCTGGATGTGCCGCCCGGCACCACCCTGGAGGGGCTGAAGAATATCATCAACCAGCGTTTCGGCTCGCCCGCGGGCGATGCCCTGGGCATGAAGGCGACGATCATTGATTATGGCGGCAAGCCCATGCTCCAACTCTACAGCACCCAAACCGGGGCGGGTACGGATATTGTCATCACCGGCGATTCCTTCCTGGATCCGGTCAAGGAAGATCCCTTGGGAGCCAACGGCGGCTGGCTCTACCAGGCCGGACAGAACGCCAAGGTGCGGGTGAACGGCTATCCCGCGGACGACTGGATCGAACTCAAAAGCAACACCCTGAACTCCATTCCCGGCCTGACCATTAACCTGCAAGGCGTGGGGGAAACCACCCTGACCATCAGCCTGGACGTGGAACACATCAAGAGCAGCATCCACAAGTTTGTGGAAGCCACCAACGCCGTGCGAACCGTGATGAACAAGCTGACCAGGGTGGATGCGAACAAGTTCACGGTGTCCACGGATTACGCCGAGTCCCAGTTCGAAACCCAGAAAGGCGGCGTGCTCACCGGCAACTACGGGGCGCAACTGGTATCCAGTAAGATGAAAACCCTGATCATGTCCAAACCCGTGGGTTTTTCCTATATGGAAAAAGACAGCCAGGGGCACCTGGTGGGCGGCGACGTCTTTTCTTCTTTGGCCCAGTTGGGGATCAAGACCGATGATCAACCGGGTTCGGCCACTTACGGGCTACTGGTTTACGAGGATAATATCCGCGCGGTCCTGAACGGCGAAGGCACTCTGTTCACCCTTGACGATGCCATAAATATGGATCCTGAGGGCATTGCCGCGCTTTTTGCCGCCAAGAACAAGGCCACGGTTGATTCCAGCAGTTTCGGCCTGGCCAGCATGGTGGACGGCCAGTCCAAGGCCGGAGAATACAAGGTCAGCTACGAGGTCAATGCCGACGGCTCCCTGGATGAGGATACCATTTTCATCAACGGCAAGAAGGCCAAGTATTACCCGGAGACCAACCAGATCATGCTCGTGCGCGGCGACGGCCCGAATAACCCGGCCGACGGCATTCTTTTGGATATCTACGACAATACGCCTACCACCCCGGGCCAGCCGCACACCGGGACCATACGCATCAAGCAGGGCATGCTCAATGACCTCATCAACATGGTGGATATAGAATTTCTGGATCCGGACAGGGGCGACGCGAGCTCGAACAAGGGCATAATTCCGGTGTTGCAGACCCAGTACAGAAATATCATAAACAACATCAACGACAAGATCGCCAGGGAAGATGAACGGCTGAACGTCTGGCGGCGCAGAATGGATATGCGCTACGCGATTCTGGATGCCACGCTCAAGAGGTATGCCGATTTGCAGACCCAGGTAGAAAACCAGGTCAAGAGCTTGAGCATCAACAGCGGCGGCAGCTAATCGCCAAGCTGAAGGTAATTAATTCAAAAGGGAGTTATGGATGCAAAAGGTAACGCACGCGTATTTGCAGACCAACCTTAGTACCGATTCTCCGGGCCGCACCATCCTGGCGCTTTACGACGGGGCCATCACCTTTCTGAGCCAGGCCAAGGAGCGCGTGATGGCCAAGGATTACGCCAACAAGGGCATTCTCATTTCCAAGACCATGGCCATTCTCAACGAACTCAGCTCTTCCCTCAACCGGGAAAAGGGCGGGGCTCTGGCCGAAAACCTGTGCAATCTCTATTTCTGGTGCAATACCCAACTGGCCGTGGCCAATATGCGGATGCAGATCTCGCTCATTGACGATGTGCTCAAGGTGCTCAGCGGGCTGCGCGATGCCTTTGCCAAAATTCAGAATACCCCGGAGGCCCAGGCCGCGGCGCGGCAAATCAGCGACCAGCAGGCTGTTTCGGCCTCTTCAACCCAGATCCGGGCTGTGGATCTGCCCCTCATGATGCAGGGCGCGGCCAGCGGCGGCATGAACGCCCGCGGCCGCAATCTCTACGGCAAAATGGCCGCCCAGCAGTAGTTTCGGCGGGTTTTTACCTGCCCAGCCGGGTTTTTTTGCCGAAGGCGAGGTCCAGGGTTTCGCGCAGGCTGGAAGCCAGATGGATGCGGATCTGCTTGCGCAATTCCTCCGGGATGTCCTCCAGGTCCTTACGGTTTTGTTTGGGAATAAGCACGTTTTTGATGCCCCTGGCCACGCCGGCCAGGATTTTTTCTTTAATGCCCCCCACCGGCAGGATATTGCCGCGCAGGGTGATTTCGCCGGTCATGCACAGGTTGGCGGAGGCAGGGCGTCCGCTTAAGGCGGAGATCAGGGCCACCGCCATGGTGACGCCGGCGGAGGGGCCGTCTTTGGGGGTGGCCCCGGCCGGCACATGGATGTGCAGATCCAGCTTTCCGGCAAAGTCCGGGGCGATGCCCAGCTCCTTGGCGTGACTGCGGGCGTAGCTTAAGGCGGCCTGGGCGCTTTCCTTCATCACTTCGCCCAGTTGTCCGGTCATGCTGACCGCGCCCTTGCCCGGCATGCTGGTGACTTCAATGTGCAAGAGTTCCCCGCCGGCCGGGGTCCAGGCCAGGCCCAGGGCCACGCCCGGCTGAAGGACTTTTTCCAGCTTTTCGTCCAGAAAACGGGGCGCGCCCAGCAGCTTATGCACCAGTTCCGCATCCACGCCGAAGGGCGGTTTGTCGCCTTCAGCCTTTTTGCGGGCCAGTTTGCGGCAGATGGAACCGATCTCGCGTTCCAGGTTACGCAGCCCGGCCTCGCGGGTATATTCCCTGGCAATGAGTTCCAGCACCTTGTCGTCGTCCAGTCGCAGATCCTGCTTTTTCAGGCCGTTTTCCGAGATCTGGCGGTCCAGGAGGTAGCGCCGGGCGATGCTGACCTTTTCCTGCATGGTGTAGCCGGGCAGGGCGATCACCTCCATGCGGTCGCGCAGGGGGGCGGGGATGGTGTCCAGGGTGTTGGCCGTGCATATGAACATGACCCTGGAGAGGTCAAAGGGCAGATTGATATAATGGTCGGTGAAGGAAAAATTCTGTTCCGGGTCCAACACTTCCAGCAGGGCGGAGGAGGGGTCGCCCCGGAAGTCCGTGCCGATCTTGTCCACCTCGTCCAGCATGATCACCGGGTTGCGGGTTCCGGCCTGCTTCATGGACTGGATGATCCGGCCGGGCATGGCCCCCACGTAGGTGCGGCGGTGTCCGCGGATTTCGGCTTCATCCCGCATACCCCCAAGGGACATGCGGTTGAACTTGCGGCCCATGGCCCTGGCGATGGAGCGGCCGAGGGAGGTTTTGCCCACTCCGGGGGGGCCGACAAAACAAAGGATGGGGCCTTTGGAGCCGGGGTTGAGCTTGCGGACGGAGAGGAATTCCAGGATGCGGTCCTTGACCTTTTCCAGGCCGTAATGGTCCTCGTGCAGGATATCCCTGGCCTTTTTGATGTTCAGGGTGTCGCGGGACATCTTGCTCCAGGGCAGTTCCGCCAGCCATTCCAGGTAGGTGCGCAACACCGATGATTCCATGGAATCATTGTGCATGGAAGAAAGGCGGTTTAATTGCCTGTCCGCCTCTTTCTGGGCCTCCGGTGGCAGCTTGGCCTTGGTCAGGGCCTCGCGCAGGTCGTCCAGGTCGTTCCCTTCCGTTCCTCCTTCCCCCAGTTCGCGGCGGATGGCCTTGATCTGCTCGCGCAGGAAGTAATCACGCTGGGCTTTATCCATGCCTTCGCGGGCGCTTTCCTGGATGTGCACCTGCATGGAGGCCAGCTCCACCTCTTTGCTCAGGTATTTGTAAACCAGGTTGAGGCGGCGGACGGGGTCCAGGGTGTCCAATATTTCCTGGGCTTCAGCAATCTTCAGGCGCAGGTTGGAGGCGATGATGTCCGCCAGGCGTCCGGGGTGATCCACCGAGCCCAGGGCCTGGTTGATCTCCTGGCTGTTTATGCCGCGCAGGTTCAGAATTTTTTCGCTCATGCCCTTGGCGGCGTCCATCAGGGCTTCCACCTCCAGGCCGCCGGTGTGTTCGGCCCGCTCCGGGGTGAGTTCGGCCCGGCATTCCAGGTAGGCGCCGTTGTTCATCACGGTCAGGGCCCGGGCGCGGGTGATGCCGTGCACCACGATCTTCATGCGGCCGTCGGGCATTTTCAGCATACGCAGAATGCCTACCACCGTGCCCATCTGGTGCAGATCCTCGGGGCCGGGGTTCTCCACCGATTCATCCTTCTGGGTGAGGATGAACAGGTAACGGTTGCCGTTCAGGGCCGCGTCCACGGCCTGGGTCGAGGATTCCCGGCCCACGAAAAGTTGCAGCATCATGTAGTTGAAAATGACCACGTCGCGCACCGGGAGCACCGGGAGCACCGGGGGGATGTCCGTGGGCAGGCTGTGGCCGGAGGATTCGCGGAAGGGCGCGCCTTCGGCCGGGGCTGTCTCCGCCGGAGTCGTTTCCGCCGGAAGCTGTTCGGCGGGTATATCTTTATCCTTGGGGTCTTGATCGCTCATGGCATACCTCATGCCCGGCGGTGAGCCGGAACGCGGAGTTCAGCGGGCGTGAAAACGCCCGTATCTGTAAGAGATAAGCACTCCGGGGCATTGTTCAATAGGCCGGAGAATTTTTTATGAAGCATGGAGCGCGCGGGTAACGCAAAAATTGTCGTTCACTTCTTTCGCTCAAGGATGATCAGGGCGAACATGCCCAAGGCGGGCATAAAAGGGCTTAGCGCCCGTTCCAGGCCGCGCCAGAGGCAAAAGCTCCAGCCCGGCGCGAGCGCCCGCATGGAAACGCCGCCGGAAGCGAGATAACTGAACGGGTAATCCGGCTGGATTGCCAGAATGCGCAATTCCGGAAAACAATTTTCAAAATGTTCCCGTTCCCTGGAAAAGACGATCCAGGGGATGGCGCCGTTGGCCCTGCTCAAAGGGCCGCTTCCGGCAATGTCCGTCAATGTCCAATCCGCGGCTTCCGGCACAAAGGGCTCATGATGCAGATGCTGATAAATCCATCGTCCCCAGGCGCTGTTCCACGGCTCGAGCATGACGATGCGCCCTTGTTCTTTGAGGACGCGTTGCGCTTCCGCGAAGAAAAGACCGCAGTCCGGAATATGGTGCAACGTGTCCACCATGACAATGGCGCGCAGGGAGGCGGAGGCGAAAGGCAGGCGCTGCCCGTCACAAACAAGGTCAATGCCGGGCAGGGCAAACACTTCGGAAGAAATGCACTCGGGGAACCTGTCCTTAAAAAATCCGCCGCCTGAACCTATTTCCAAAATTTTGCCGGACACAGCGGCATCAATCGGCAACGCGGCCATGATCCTGTCGTACCATTCCGCGTAGAGCCGGCGCAAAAATGCCTTTTCCTGAATGATCATCCTGCGCCGGGCGCTTGTGCGCGGGTCATCCACAGCCAGATCCCTGGTCAGCGGATGGGCCAAAAGCTGTCGCAGTAAGGATGATTTTTTCTCGTTATCTTGGGTTCGTTCACGCCGCAAAGACAAAACCGCGCTGCCCCCCAGCAGTAGAAACGCGCCCAGCAGGATGAATTGCAGGGCAAAGGCATAGAGAACGGCAGCGCTTTGTTCTATTCTGTATAGGGAAAGCGTCAGGACGGCGGCCGCCTGGTAAGCGCCCAGGTATCCGGGTGCGGAAGGCACGCTTCCGGCCACGGCCAAGCCGAATTCCATCATGATGGCCGAGGACGCGGGCAAATCCCAGCCAAAGGCCTGCATGAGCATCCAACAGGTGCCGCAATCCGCCATTATAGCCGCCATGGTGCAGAGACAAAGCCCCACGACTGCCCGTGGGCTTTGAAAAGCGGCGGATACCTGAAGCGCTTTGTCCACGGCGTCGTGCATCCGTTCCCGGACGAGCCTGGGCATAAAGCGCGCGGGCAGGCCGATCAGGCTTCGCATGCGCTCTGGAACCAGGCCCAGGGCTGCCAAAAAAGCAATCCCCAGGACCATGACGGCTGGAAAAAACCAACGCAACCCGCGCAACAGGGGATTTTCCTCAAGCAAAAACAGGATGCAGCCGATGGGCAGGAGCAGCCCGATGACGTCCAGCAGGCGATCCACGAGACCCGTGCTGACGGCCAGGCCCGCCGGCAAGCCAATCTGTTTGCAGGCATAGGCCATGCGCAGGGCCTCTCCGGCCTTGGCCGGCAGAATCATATTCCCCAGATACCCCACGCTGACCGCGCGGAAAAAGGCGTTCACCGGCAGTTTTTTGCCCATAGCGCTCCCGGCCAGCAGACGCCAGCGCAAGCTCCTGAAGAATGCCGAGGCTATGATGCAGAGCAAAACCCCGCCCAGAGGAAGCGGGGAGAGTTGCCGCAACAGCCCCGCGCAGAGCGCCAAATCCAGGGAAGCGAGGAAGTACCCGGCAAGGCCCAGGCCCAGGGCCACACAAATGGTTTTTCCCCACCGCGCCCAAGGGGGGGGCTTGTTCACGGCGTCTTCCCCGTGCTGATCGGCTCCGCCGTAACAACGCGTTTCCAGTATTGGCCCGGGGGATGCAAGTCTGCATAGCGTACCCTCCAGACAGGGACATCGCCGCGGCGTAGCATGTCCGGAGGAGCGATGAGGCAACCATGAAAACCATGAGACGCAATGCTTGAAATGAAGGCAAAGGGCGGCTCTGGAGGAAGAGGCGTGACCAGCGGCTGGTACTGTTCCACCCTGGATTTTTTTATATTCGCGACAAAGGATGAAAGCGGCACGGCCGGAACATCCGCGGGGATCGGCGCATCGTCGGGCACTACAAGGATGCCGGCCATGCTGCCGCCGCCCCAGACGAGGACTTCATCCTGCGCCAGGGGCGGGGCATGATAGCCCCGCAGAAAGCGCGCGGCTTCCGGCGGAAAGCGCCAGGCCAGAGCCGGCGCGCTGAACATAAGAAGGATCAGCAGCCCGCCCAAAATCATGGCCGGTTGATAAACCCGCCGGGGTGCGGCGCAAGGGGCAAGTTGGAGACCACCTGCCAGAAACAGGCCCAGAAAAAGATAGCCCGGCAACAAGATTCTATCGCCGTCGTCAAAATGCACCACAGCGGCGGAAGCCGTTATCCCGGCCATAGCCGACAGCCAGAAGATCCGCTGCTGCGGCTCGCTCCGCCACAAACGCCAGAAGGCAAGGGCCGTCAGCAGCCAGAAGAATGAGCCTTTTTTATCAGCGGCATGGGCTTGTTGCATAAAACGCGGCGCATCCCGGCAAAAGGCTCCGGCGCGGTCCGCCAGAGCGGCGGCAATTGTTTTCGGATCGTGCCGGATATTTTCCCAGGCTTGCGCGTAGAGAAAACGCGCCTGCTCTTTTTCGGTTTTACCCACAAGGCGTTCTTTATATTTTGTTCGCGCATCGCTCCAATCCTTTCCGCCAAAGCTCAACGCGGCCAAGGTATAGGCAAAATTCGCGCCTTGCGTCCCTGCCTTGGAATACATTGTGCTTACTGCCTGCGAAGCGCCGAAGCAGGCAGCCATAAGCGCCAGGCCCAGGCAGGCATGCAGGGCGGCCCTGCGCCAGCCGTTCCAGAAGCGGACGAGGATCCAGCACAAGATCGCGGGCAGGAGAAACATGGTTCCCATGCGTACCAGGAGGGTTATGGTCAAGGCCGCCAGGGCGCAAAAAGCCGATGCGCGGCTTTTGACATACAGCGCGTCCAGGCAGAGAATGAGGGAGAGACAGGCCCATATCTGCCCCGGAGTCGCCGCCAGAAAGGTCGGCAGGAAGGTTTTGGACAGCAGAAAGACAAGGGCGCAGGCAACGACAGCGGAGCAAAAGCCCCAGCGCCGCAGCGCAGCCAGTCCCAAGAGCCAGGCGGACAAGCCCAGCAGGGCAGTCTGCAGGGCGATAATGCGCGGGGGATTCCAGCCAGCCAGCAGATCAAGCCCCAAGCGCATTACGCAGTTCAAGGGCCGGCGCATTATCCAATGATTGAAGGTTCCATCCAGAGTAAACCAGAATGGATATTGATAATGTCCGTTAGCATCGTTAAAAGGTACATGCCCGCCGAGAACGGAGCCGTGGGCGCTGATTTGTTCCGGCGCAGCCCAGGCGTAGCCGAGGTGAAAGAGAAACAGGGCCATGACGGCTGGGAGTCCCGGCCAGCGATAGATCCAATCCAGGCGGCGCAAGATTTGTTCCGCTGCCGGACGTCGCATGATCAAGCACAAGGCCAGCGCCGCCCATGCCACAACGGCCCAGTCCCTGAGCCGGGCGGCCAAGCGGGCATCCAGCCCATAGACGGGAAACAGCGTTTCGATTTGGCGCAAAGGCCAGCCCGCAAAAGAGGCATACCCGTTATAGAGCGCCCAGCCGCAGGCGGCCAGGTACAGCGCGGCCGCCGCGCAGAACACTATGGGGCCGAGCAGTATGCCCCATTCGAACAGCGTCCACGTTCGCTGGGGAAGCGCATCCCCGATGCGTTGCATACGCTGTTCCGCTTGAGCGACCAGGCTGCGACAAAATTTCTCCATTCGGCTCATTTCCGCGCAGTTCCCTAGGGTTTGAACTTGATGCGGTTCAGGGCGAACAGCACCATGCGCAGCAGGATGAAGCCGTCCCGCCAGCGGGAGATGTTGGTTTCCCCGTATGTCCGCTCGCGGTAGCGCACGGGCAGGTCCACAATCTTCAGATTCTGTCTGGCGGCGCCAAAGAGCAGGTCAAAATCGCCGAAAGGGTCAAAATCGCCGAAATAGGCGCGGTTGGCGGCGATTTTCAAATAATTCGCCCGGCTGAGTACCTTGGTGCCGCACAGGGTATCCTTGATCGGGCGGCCGAGCAGCCAGGAAAAGGCCAGGCTGAAAAACTTGTTGCCCACCAGGTTGAAGAAGCGCATGGCTTCTTTTTCCTGCGGGTAGACAAGGCGCACGCCGTTGATGAACTCGCCGTGATTCGAGGCAATGGCCTCAAAAAATTGCGGCAGAGTTTCCGGCGGCATGGTCAGATCCGCATCCAGAATCATCAGGATGTCGCCTTCGGCAACGGCAAACCCTGCCCGCACGGCATCGCCCTTGCCCTTGCCGGGTTGGCGCAGCGCTTTGCAACGGCGTTCGGGGTGCCGGGCAATGGCTTCGGTGATGGATTCCCAGGTGTTGTCCGTGGAATTGCCTTCCACAAAAATGATCTCCGTGCCCGCGCCCATTTCCGGGGTGCGGAGCAGGGCGTTCTCAATGTTGCCAGCTTCGTTGCGCGCGGGAATAACCACAGACACCAGACCGGTCTTTTTTTGGGGGGGGGAGAAGCCGGTCGGCAGACCTGAAAATGGGTCATGGCGAATATGGAGAAAGGCCAGAGCTTGACCAGCCAGCGGTTGCACAGGCGTTCCAGAAGCGGGGTGGCAAAAGGCCAGAGCACGGCCTCAAAGGTGCGGATGACCTCAAACCCGGCCAACCCGAGTAAATTTTCCGTATCTTCCGGGGTAAACCAGTTCTGCTTCAGGCGGCTGGTTACCCTGCCGGAGCGCTGCAACATTTGAAAAGGATGCTCCCAGAGGTGGCTGTGAAAATTGAGCACAATCCGGGTATTCTGATCGCAGAAACGGCGCAGGTTTTTGAACATGGCCAGCGCATCCCAAATATCATTCACTAGGTCGGAGAGGATGATGGCGTCAAAAGGCTGTTCAAAGCTTTCGCTTTCCCTGATATCCAAGGCGGCATCCAGTTCCGGGGCGCAAATGTCGGCCTGGACGAAGAGCAGGTGGGGGTGGCGCTTTCTGGCCATGACCAGCATTTCGGGAGAAAGATCAAGGCCAACGCCATAGGCCGGCCGCAAAGCGGCCAGCAGATCGCCCTCCGCGCAGCCGATCTCCAGCACCCGTGAGCCTTCGGGAATCAAAAAGCGGTACTGTTCGCGTAATTGCCGGTGGTAGCATCCGCCAAGGCCCGGCAATGAGTCCCTGTTTCGCGCGATACCGTTCCAATGGGCCATGCGCTCCGCCGGGTACCGTTCATCCGGCGTGTTTTCCGGAAATTTCGTTTTTTTCATGTACACATGCCACCGTTATTTAGTGAAGCAATGATGCCGAGCAGACGATCCGCGGCTGTTTCCGCAAGATACATGTGTTGCGCGACCGGGGTAGGGCAGAGCGTTTCCAGCGTTCCTTGCCGTTTCATGCGCAGCAAATTTTCAAGCGTAGTGGCGATGGCTTCGACATCTTCCGGAGGGGCGCTGAAGCCGCCGACATCCCGCAAAAAATCCGTGGTGCTGCTTTGTTGTGGCGTAAGGGCAAGGATGGGACGGCCTGCCGCCAGGTAATCCACCAGTTTGCTGGGCAGAAAAACGCTTTCAGGGGCCGGAGCGTCGCAGACCAGCAAAACGTCCGCCTTGGCGCAAAGAACGTTGCATTCCACAGGCGGCAGGCTTGCCTGGCAAAAAATGCTGTCTTCAAGCGCGCAAGCTTTGAGCATCGCCAGGAAGGCCGGCTGCGCATGACCCACAAAACTCACTTTGATGCCTCCCATTCCCTTTTTTTTGAGGCGTAGCAGAGCGAACAGCAGGCCATAGGGCGCGCGGGCGTCATAAAGATTGCCGGTGTGCAGAATATGCAGATCAGGCTCATCGCCCTCAATTGCATGGAGCGCGTGGGGGGGCGCAATGTCATCCGGTTCCAGGCAGTGCGCCAGAACATGGGCTCTGGTGGCCCATGCCTCCGGGTATTTCCGCATGACAAGCTTTTTCGTCCGTTCGGTGGTAAAGACAAGGGCATCCGCCAGCTCGATTGTTTCGCGCTCATGCTTATGGTCGTCCGCTGTGGGTGTTGCGTAAGGATTGTCCGCCCAAGGGTCGCTGAAATGGGCGATCCACGGCAACCTCGGGAAATCGCGTTTGAGCCGCAGCCCGATAAGATGATCGGAAAATGGCTGCGCAAAGGTGATCAGCGCGGTATGCGGCGTTTTTTTCAGCAGGCTGGCCGCGTGTTTACAGACAGCCTCTTCCCACAGTGGCGCTTTTGATCGTCGCAGTTTCCGCCTGATTTTTGCTCCATAATCCGGGATCACTATGGAGGTTCTGAACTTGTCCGCGTACCGCGCGGCCAGGGCGTCATCAGAGATGAAGGTTGGGTATTGCTTCTTGTCAATCAGGGAAGTGAGAACATGTATTTCGCAGCCCTGTCCGCTCATGGCCCCCAGAAGGCGGGATATCTGTATGGATTGGGGCAGAACCGCCGGGGGCATGGACCAGGAAACGGCCAAAATTGATTGTGTTACTGGTTCCATGCGCGCATCCAGGTTTCTAGAACAAGCAAATGCCATAGTTCAGGCGGCCTTAAATCCTGCTTGCTGCCACATGGTGGTTAGGGTGATCCTGGGTGCGCCTGATGTTTACAAAACCCAGATTATGCAGCCACATTTGAATTTCATAGAAGGCGTAAGTGTCGTTGATTTCAGGAGAAATGGCGTCAAACCATCCGCCGAGCTCCTCCTTGGAAAAGCGTGATTTCAAATAATCGAAACGTTCCTGATAGGACATTATGCATGTTTCGCGCCGTATTCTTTCTGTTTCCGCATAATACGCCAAGGAACCGGTATCGCCTTCCGTAATCTGTATGGGAGGTTCGCCATACAGCATCAAAAAAAGCCTTCCCCCTGAAGATAGCTTGGAAACTATATTTTTTAAGGCGCCGTGGGTATTGCCCGTATGGTGAAGAACCCCGTATGACCAGACAAGGTCAAAGGTTTCGTCAAAAGGCAGCGGCTGTAGCAGGTCGTGCTGCTGCACACGAATCTGGCCTTCATAAGCGGCGCATGATTTTTTCGTCTGATTTACGGCATTAGCGGATTGGTCTATAGCAACGACCTCCGCTCCCATGGAGAGCATTGCCAAAGAAAAACGTCCTGAACCACAACCGGCGTCCAGCGCCTTTTTGCCCGCGAACCAACCTTTTTCCAATTGGCTGTATTCGCAAACACTACGGCACAATTCATTGAGGGAACTGGGGTCACGCGTTTCTTCCAGTGTATCGCCCCATTGAAAATCGAAGCTGCCGCGAGTTTGATACATCATCGGAAAATCGCGGATCTTGTCAGCCACGAGATAGCGGACAAGGGAGCGCAAACGGCTGACTTCGGTCTGCAAATAGAGTGACTCATGTTTCAAGGCAAGCAGCTTTCCATCAATTTCTTCATGGATTTTTTGTCGTAAAACGCGTTTCAGTATTTGTAACGGATTCATCACATTACTCCCTCAACAGCATTTTCGCAGAACAGTTTCGCGCATTCCGTCCCGGTAACGGAGCGTATGCCGGATCGCGCAATGGCGTCGATTGCCCGTTTAAAGGGCTGCTGGTCAATAACATGGGCCGGGTCCACATACCAGCAGAAAAGCATGGGCAAATTGCCGGCCCGTGCCGCTTCCAGGCTTTCCTCCCATAATAGGCTGAAATCGTCGCCCAGCGTGAAGTTCACCCTGTCCGTCAGTTTGCTCCAGGAATCTGGAATATTGAGCGGTTCACGCCATGATCCCGTCAACGGCAGCTCCACAATCCCGCTGTTCATAAAGGCGGCGCCGCGCTCCATGCCTATGGCGGGCATGGTGGTGGAAGCGTAGATGTAACCAAGCTCCTTGCACAGGCCGTGCATAAAATCTATCTGTTCCAAGGACTGGAAGCTGCCGAAATGCGGCGCGCGAAAACCCCTGGGGGCTTTGCCCGTCACCTCGCGCGCAAGGCGGTCGCCTTCACGGATGTCGGCGGCGACTTCCGCAAGGGGCATCCGGTCGTAAAAGGTGATGGGAATATATTTGTGTCCGTCCCATTCCGTATGCGGCGATGCGCCGTGATTTATGAATTCAAAGCCGTCGTCCGCCATGCGCCGGAAAACTTCCGCCCCTTTGATCAGTTGCGCGCCCGGAACGGCAAAGGTGCTCCGGATGCCGCGATCGCGCAGCCGATAGGCCAGGGCGTCCGCCGCGGGGATATCCAGGTCGCTATCACAGTCAAAGGAGAGAAACAGTAGCGGTTCCGGCGGCTCTGCTCTCCATGCGCTTTGGGCCAGGCCAGGCCAGGGATGCTCAGGCTGCGGCTGAAATCGCGGAAAAATCTTGCGAGCTATAGATTTAACTAAATGTCGCATGGAAACTGTCCCGGATGCTACGAGTTCTACAAGCGTTTAAGAAATCCACAATACGCCCGGCGGTGTTTCCGTCTCAGAACTTCCATGATCCCCCAAAACAGTAATAAGGTGATGGGGAAAGCCCATTTAATGATGTGGTATTCCCGTTCCTTGCTGATGGAGAGAGAAGCATGATTATCTTCTGAAAAATTTTGACCATAAATATCTGCAAGGCGATTATCAAGTTTTGGTGATGATACTGGCGAATTACTGTACGCTTGCGTAACAAGAGCAGGATGCGCCGCCGCATGCTCTAAAGAAAACGGCATGATGATGTTGAAATCGGGATCAAAAATTATTTCTTTGCCGTCAAGCGTAACCCGAGTAATAACATGCCCGTTTATGTTGGTGGCTTTCGCGTTTATACCGTTACGGTTGAGAAGATTTTCCAGAGCCTGAGCCTGCTGCGAACAATACCCATACCCTCTTGCCAGCGCGCTTTCCGCCGATGCGAATTCAATGGAGTAATTCCCGCCCAGCGCATAACTCCCAAATGCCCTTGCCCATAGCGCCCAGTTATACAGAAAAGGGACGGCCTTTTTATGTATATCGTCAAAGTCCATGCCTATTGTAAAATAGTGATGCATGCTGAAAAAAATCAGGGAATTCATCCTGGACGCGTAGTCATAAGGGCTTTCATCCGCCTTCATTTGCAGCAAACTGTAGTCTTGCAGCGCAATGACGGGGCGGTTGGGGCTCTGGTCAGGTGAAAAATAAATTCTGTTGCCCAGAAGGCACCCCGCGATATTTACGCCGAGTAAAAATAGGCCAACGACCGCTCCCACTCTGCACAGCCGTATGAAGAGGAGATGAAAGCCGTGAATGGGCGTATGTTTTTGCTGTTGCGTCATTGACGGGCATCTCCTAGTCATCTCTGGAGAGTGCATGCCACAGGGGCGCGATCTTCATGAAATTGGGGCGCGCGGCGGCGACGAGGTGAATGAACACAATGAAGACCTTCACAGTACTCCAGTTTAAACTAGCGCCATACAGTCACTGGATAGTTCATCCAAAAAATTCTTTTACAGCCTGAACAACCTGTTCCGCCATAGCATCATTCATATGCGGCCCCATAGGAAGACTGAGACAGGAGGATGCCACACTATGCGCGATGGGGCAATCCTGTTCCTGGCCAAGATAGCGATACGCCGCCAATCTGTTGAGTGCAATAGGATAATGGATGCCTGTCTGGATATCTTTTTGGGCAAGAAATGTCACCAAGGCGTCTCGCTGTGGAACGCGAATGACATACAGGTGATATACATGCTCACCTCCCGTCACGTTTTGAGGCAATACAAGAGAAGATATGCCCGAAAGACCCGACTCATAAATTGCCGCAATATGTTTGCGTTGTGCATTCCAGGCGTCAAGGCAAGACAGTTTCACGGCAAGTATCGCGGCCTGAAGTCCATCAAGCCTGGAACTCCGCCCTTCAAACTCATGGTCATATTTGCCGGTTCTGCCATGATTCGCGATCATACGGCTATGCCGGGCCAAAGCATCATCGTTGCACAGTAAGCACCCGGCATCGCCGAAAGCCCCCAAATTTTTACCAGGATAAAAGCTGAAACAGCCGAACGTCCCCATAGATCCGACCGGACTGCCTTTGTATCGTGCCCCGTGAGCTTGGGCACAGTCCTCAATGACCTTCAAACCACGCTTCTCAGCCAAAGCGAGGACGGCGTCCATATCCGCCGGTCCCCCGTAAAGATGAACCGGCATGATGGCGGCGGTATCAGCAGTTATACGCCTTGCGGCATCCGCGACATCAAGGGTTTGCGTATTGAGGTCAATATCACAAAAGACCACCCGGCAACCGGCGGCTGTGACAGCTTCGCCGCTGGCGACAAATGAGAGCGCCGGAACAATAACTTCACTCTTTGCGGGCAGACTCAACGCTGTCAGCGCTATTTCCAGGGCATCGGTTCCATTGCCCACGCCCACACAGTGCCTGGTCGCATGAGTTACGGCAAATCGCTTTTCAAATTCGGCAACGAATCTCCCACCTACAAAAGCAGACTCGCGGATGACACCCTCAATTGCATCGGCAAGTTCCCGCTTTATTGATTGATGCATTACATCAAGGCTGAGAAAATTAATCATCATAGCACCGTGCATCAAGGGGAGCTTGATCCGCCAACGCCTGAAAACGGGCCAACAGGTGCGTTTCAAAAGCATGCGGCATTCTCCGATGCAGTGGAGCTTCATCTGTAAGAACCGTTGTTGATGTTTCTGCTTTTTCAATTGCATCCACAAGCATTTCTACTTCCATATCATATTGCCTTTGCGCTACTGCGTGAAATGTATCGTTGCGCCATATGGGGACAAGCTTTCTGTCGATCAGAAGTCCAGCATCTACATCATCACCCAAGACATGAGAGGTAACACCAATAGGATTCCCTTCATATATCGCCCATTTCAACGCATCGAGGCCTCTAACAATAGGCAGATAGCCAGGATGAGCATTAATGATCGTATAATTTTGGATAAAACTCCGATCTATTAAACGGGAACCACAAATAAGAATTTTCCTTCCTGGTTGAAGACGATCCTCTGAAAAACCTTTGTAAAAATCGAAATTGAGGTTTCTGCAAATAATTTCCACAGTTGGGATATTGCCGGCAGCAGGTCTATGCTCAATAAGCGGCTTAAATTTTTTTTGATAATGGAACGACTCAGCGAAAACAGCAACCTTGCTATATCCCCTTACTTTCAGCAGGCACAGGACATCATAGGTTTTTCTGTGTATGGCATCATATGTAAAAACACCAATCATAAACAGCCAAGCCTGCACTGTTGCGGAACAAAACGCAAAAAAACTTCGCGCCCCGTTTCTATTGATTCATATATCGCCATGATCAACTCCAGACTTTTTCTTCCCTCCAATCCGTCAACAAGTTGATGTTTTCCCGTTTCAATGGTTTGCACAACATTTTCATAATAGGCTTGGTGTCCGAACCCGTAGACATTGGGAGGATTCACTGAGTATTTTTCGAAAATATTGAGATCCTCCTCAGCAACATCTGAAAAACTCCATGTTTTCAACGAATTTACAGCGAACCCCCCAATTTCCACACTGCCCAGTTCTCCAAGAATGGAAATCGAACCTTCGAGATCTTTCGGTCGCGTGGCAGTTGTGGCTTCAATAATCCCTAACGCGCCATTTTTGAACTTCAGCACAACAACCGCCGTATCTTCCGCTTCAATATCAACCAGGGCCGTAATACTCTTGGCGAAAACACTTTCAACATCCCCCATCATCCATTCCAGCAAATCCACATGATGACTCGCTTGGTTAGCGAGCACTCCTCCGTCAAACGCCCAAGTTCCGCGCCAACTGTCTTGGTCATAGTAATCTTGAGTGCGACACCAGCGAACGCGTACCGTTCCCAAGACCAGGCGTCCGAAACGATTTGCTTCAAGCGCCTCCCGCAACTTTATGACCGGCACATTGAATCTGTTTTGCTGGACGACAAAAAGATGGATTCCGTTGGCGTCACAGGCTTTGATCATTGCGTCAGCGTCATCCAGCGATAAGGCCATGGGTTTTTCAACAATGATATGCTTTCTGTAGGGAGCTAATGCCAGAGTATGTCGCGCGTGCCTGCCGCTTTCGGTCAGTATGCTGACAGCCTGAACAGCGTCTGCCTGTTCGCGCATCATACCGTGCATATCCGTATACCAAGGCACATTGTATTGTTCACCAAGGTCTCGGGCACGTTCTTCCATGACATCGCACACCGCAGCAAGATGAGCGCCTGTAATAGCTCCATGCCCCAACAATTCCGCATGCCGTTTTGAAATCCGTCCGCAACCGACAAGGGCGAAACCTGTCATAATAAGCCTCAATTTATTTTTTAGTAATCATCGGTCAGGCCGATTTTCAATCATCTGCTGATAAATACGCACATACTTTTCTTCAGTCAAAGCGGGGTCGTAATTCGCACGCGAATACAAAAAAGCGCGCTTCCCCAGAGATTCCCGCGTATTTACATCCGTAAGCAATTCAATAATGGCATTCCGATACGCTTCGGGGGTATTTTCCACCAATCGGACGCTGCCGCCTTGCAATTCCGCGACAGGTTCACCGGCTCTATGGTTGATGATCACAGGCAGACCTGTGAGCATGGCCTCCAGGGTGGTTTTACTTATTCCCCAATACTCATTGTGGATCACAAAAAGGTCATGTTGCGGCAAAAATTGACACAATTCGTCATTAGGCAGGCTGTCGATAAAGGACACCTTCTTTGTAAGGGTGAGACTTTTCACAAGTTTTTTCAGGGAGTCGCCTTCCGGGCCGTGCCCGATTATCGTCAGGCGGCAATTAGCTATGCCTGCGATCGCGCGGATGATGTTCTCCGGATTTTTTGATTCGACAAGTCTCCCCACATACAGTATGCGCGCCGGATTATGCAGGGCATAGTCGGTTTTCTGGACAAGGTGGAACTTGTTCAAGACGTTATAGCACACACGGATCCGTTCTTCGGGTATTCCCAGCCGCCTGCAATACGGGAGGATATTTTGATAAACGGGCAACACAAAGTCGGCTTGCCGCAAACCCGCGCAAGCCACCGTGTCATAAAAGGCGTTGCTCCTTTTTTGCCAAGTGCTTGTTGGGGCGATGTGCATGCGGCTTCCGATATCAGTATCCGGCTGTGTATGCAGGGAAACACAATAGGGAATGCCCAGCGCGGCCTTGGCCCGCGATGCGAGATACGCGTTCCAGTCCGCGCCGTGGCAGCGGATCATGTCCGGCGCGATGGAAGCGATGAGTTTGACTCCATCCCGCGCCCAGCGATTAAGCCGCCAGCGGTCAAGAAAGGGAAAGGGCTTTTGCGGCAAGGTGAGATCATCCGGGTAGTTGTGTAAAAAAAGCTTTGCCGTGCCGACCGTATATTGCAAGGGCGCTGGGTCCGGCTTGTCGTCGTTGGTCATGAGGAGATGCGCCTCATCCGCCAGATTGCCGGGATTGTAGTAATCCGGCTGAAATTCGCCTTTGTCCAGGATGCTGGATAGGCGGTCAGGAACAATAACCAGAAGGCGCATCTAGTGGTCCTTTATTGCAACAAGGCAGGTGGAATGAACAAAGGGAGATAGCGCTGACAAGCGTTCCCATGTCTCCCGCAAGGAGCGGGACGGCCCGAGTGTCAGGCGCAGGCCGGAAAAGGTATACACTGTGAACTCCGCGCGCCAGAGATAGGCCAATATCGTCCAGTTGGCAACCGGCACAATGCCGTTGATAAAGTAATCGGGGTTTCTGCCGGCGGCCGACAGGCGTTTGGTGAACCGGGACGGGCAACAGAAATCCAGAGGCGACCACGGCAGATGGTAGTGCGCCTCATCCCTCCAGGCAAAATAATTGGGGCATACGATAAACAGCTTGCCGCCCGGCAATAGAAGATCGCGGCAAAGCTGTATGGTCCGCGCCGTATCGGGAATGTGTTCCAGGACATTCCACAGGGTGACGGCATTATATTGTTCCCGGCTGTTTCGCAAGTCTTCAGCCGTGCCCACATGATATACCTGCTCGGGATCATCTTGGGGCAGCAGCCGCGCAAGCCGCAAGCGGGCCATTGTCGTTTCAAACCCAGACGGTTCAATGCCGCAGCACATATAGCCGCGCATCCTGGCCATCAGGACAAAGGAACCGAAACCGCAGCCGATATCCATGACTGAAGCGCCGGGGGGTATGTGCTGCTCAAGAACCGCCAGCGGCCAGAGCTGGGAATTTTCGCCCACATAATTTTCCAGGTGGGATTGCACGGCTTCTTCAGAAAAGACGCCCACATAGGTGCGTTCAAGATAAGCAACGATTTGCCGTTTTTCGTCATCGGAAAAAGTATCCAGCAAACTGTCGACCATGAATTATCTCTACTCCATTGGCATATTTTTCAGGAGCTAAAAGCTAGGCTAAAAACATCCGCTATGTAGTCAATTGTTTCCATCACCTGACTGATGGATTCACATGACTTCATCTCGATTGAAATCCATCTGTCATAATTCTCTTGCACAAGCATTTCAGCCAACTCAACGTGCAGCAGGCGCCGGCGTATCCGGGCGAGCCCCGGTTCGCTGATATGAATGTGGTTTACAAGCCCCAAGTAAGGTCTTGCCTGCGCTAATGATTCCCCGCCTGTAATTAATGCGCCGAGATCCAGGTTAATTCTTACGGCGGACTTGTCCACTTCCAACACAAATTTTACGGTCTGCTCCATGGTATTCAGAAAATTAGTGCCGTACTCCGGCGAAACAGGTTCAACCGCAATGATAACCCCGTGGGTTGCCGCAACCAGCGCCAGCTGCCTGAAAAAGGATATTCCAGTGGCATAGTCATGTTCCGGGTCAGCCATATTCCTGTTCGCAGGACAACCAAAAACCAAGTTTCTGAAACCCGTCAAGGCGGCATAAGCGCAGGCCTTGCCCAAATGGTCAATCAGACGGAGGCGTTGTTCCTTGCCTTGGAAAATATTATCAGTGACCCCGTAAAGAATGGATTGCATAGAACATGGCTCTAGCCCGTAATTTTTTTTAATATTCTTGACAATGCACAGGACTTGTTCGCTTTCCCAGGCGGCATAGGGGGTTTTTGTCCGGCACAGCCTGGTGGGCGCTATCTCAAGGCCGGTGAAACCTCGTGAGCGCATGTGTCTATAAATCGCGTTATCATACTCAGTATCCCAGGCAATATTAGAAATGGCCAGCCGCATTACAACTTGCTCTCCTCAAGTTCTCTCCAAAATTCTTCAGGTATTTCGGCGTCAAGCGCGGATATATTCTCTTCAAGTTGCGCTGTCTTCGAGGCTCCCAGGATTGGCAGAATACCTCTGCGCAGGCACCATTGTATCGCCGCGTGGCCGCCTGTTATGCCATATCTTTCGCATATTCCAATGAAGAAGCCGATACGTTCCTTGTTTTGGTTATAGATGTTAATGGTTTTGTCGTAGTTTATCAGTGTGCTCTTGGCAATGCGGGAATCGGGCGGTATGCCGGATTTGTACTTTCCTGTGAGCAAACCTTGAGCCAAAGAGCCGAAGGCCATCCTGCCCAAGCCGTTTTTCACGCAAAACTCGGAAACACCGTTAGTCTCGGCCTTACGGACGGCGTAAGAGTACATGAACTGCTCAGCTATCGGGCCTTCAAGGCCAAGTTCGCGGCAGGTTGCGAAGCACTCCTCCAACGCAGAGACCGGCCACTCAGAAGTGGCCCAGTACCTGATCTTGTTCTGCGCGATCAGATTGTTGAAGGTTCTTACAACTTCTGGCATGGATGTACCTGGGGTGTACCTGTGCGCGTAGTAAATATCTATATATTCCGTATTCAACCGCTCAAGGGACTGTTCGAAAGCCCAGAGGATGTGTTTTCTGGAAAGTCCCATGTGGTAACAGCTTTCGCCAATCGGCCACGATCCTTTGCTACACACAACGTATTCCTCGCGCGAATACTTTTTCAGAGCGCGACCAAGCAGGATTTCGGCTTGTCCCATGCCGTAGTTATTTGAAGTATCGAAAGCTCGAATACCCAACCGCCAAGCGCAATCAATAAGCTGTTCCGTGTGATGTATATCCAAGATCTCGGTGCCGATTGTCAGGGCTGTGCCAAAGGTAACTTCAGAAATTTCCAAACAGGAAGTGCCCAAACGTGTGAATTTCATGCCTATTGCCTTTTCGTCATGGTAAAATTGTCATGTTTTATTATTTCATAGATTATAGAAGCCGGCCGTCTTTTGACCTCGGTCAATATCTGGCCGATGTATTCGGACATGACGGCGAATGCCGCGAAAAGCGCGCTGAAAAACAGGCACGTAATAGCACATATCAAGAAAGCGGCGCTCCAGTAACCATCGCTGAAAAAAATGGATATCAAAACAAAAATAAATGCTAATAGCAGAAAAATAGGGCAACCGTAGGCGATTTTTCTGAGCGGGGCAGTTGACAACCCGGTGATACTGTCCAGCGCATATGGGATCATCTTTTTCAAATTGTAGTTGGTCTGCCCGTCATGCCGTTTATCCCGGCTGTAGGAAACCTCATCTGTTTTCATACCGATGAAGGGCACCTGCACACGAAAAACAGGGGTCGCTTCGGGAAGAGAAAGAAGCAAATCGACAGCTTTTCTTCCGAGAAGGCGAAAGTTAGCAATATCGCCTGATATGGCGAGCTTGCCGGCCAGGAGTCCAAGCAATTTGTAAAACATCTTTGAAGCCAGGCGTTTGAAAACGCTGTCGTACAATCTTTTATCACGTCTCCCGTTAACTATATCGGCGCCATTCTCCCACTTTTCAATCATCGCGGGTAAAACGTGCGGCGGATCTTGCAGATCAGCATCCATTATAACAACCGCATCGCCGGAGGCGCTCCTAAGTCCCGCATGGACGGCTCCTTCAAGGCCGAAATTGCGCGACAAATTTACTATTGTGACAATGCCGGGCCTGCGCTTCACTTCCTCAATCATCTTTTCGAGGGTGGAATCTATTGAACCGTCATTCACAAGCAGGATTTCATATTCGTAGTTGCTTTGCAGACTTTCAAAAACTGCGGCAATACGGGTGCAAAATTCTTTTACCAGGCTCTCTTCGTTATACATCGGACCGACTATCGAAATTAGTTTTTTCATAAGTATTATTTCTTGGTTATTGATCTGTAAGTATAGGTTTGTTTTTTTGATGAATCAGACAAAATATGGGTCATTTGTCTAGCCAATATTAAAAATATAAGAAAAATTCCGGTAAATGAAAGAGCAACAAATGTGAATAGAGAAACCCAGCCTGGCATCGTGATTTTAAAGAAAAAGGCGTAAGTGCTATAACCAACACAAGCAATAGAAAATATCAAGAAAACAACAGCTATCTTTGTAATCAGTCTTGTCACATAGTCTGTGTAACATATTACCGTGTCCAGCATCAACATGCAGTTGTCGGCGAGGCCACGCCTATTGTTGTATGCCGTATCGATGTTAATCCGTCCGCATGGGAGGCCGGACAAAGAATAAGCTACGTTATGGTTAGCCGCCCTGGATTGACCAGCCAGTAGCCTGTTCAATCCTCTGCGCGAGGCCAAAGTTATCATGGACGAAGCGATTTCAACTTTTAAACTGTTCCTGAAATAATTATTCAGAAACTTGTAAAATTGGCGGGAGGCGAAAGTGGTTGTAGCAGGTGTACAGAAAACAAAATCAAAGCCTTCCTGTGATTTGCAATATAGCTCGTATATCTTCCCGATGATTCCTTTCAGCCGCACATCCGGAATTTCAACGACATAATCACCGATAGAAAGCTCTACTCCAGCAGTTATAGAATCTTGTACTCCGTGGCGCCGTGCAAGTTCCACAATATGCATATTTTTGAAATCTGAATGTTGTAGAATTGATATCGTATTATCAGTAGAAGCGTTATCTATTACAATCACTTCAAAATTTTTGAAATGACCGTTTAAGTGAGCGAACAGCTCATTCAATGAATTTATTATATAATCCTCCCCATTGCACACGACCATAACGACAGAAAGATAATTATCTTCCAGATGAATCAGCATTATGCTCCCCTTTTAATTATTATGATTGTCATATGGTAAATCTATAAAATGAGATCCATATCATACATTGTATTTATCTTTCCTGAGAACACAGTATAAAAATGTGGATTTTCCGAATATTGGCGCACTAGGGTCGGACGTGAATCGTCTATTTCTGATGTCTGCAGTATGGGCTTCAGTGTAAACAGTGTTTCCTTGAAGCTTATATCGCTTGAATCATTAAGATATTTTTTGGCCGTCCAGAGCATATCAATAAAAGCGGTGGTTGGCTTGGATGGGCAAGTATTGCAGTTCTGTGTGCGTATGGGTGTACAGTGGTTGCCACGGCCCTGGCAGGGGAAAGTGGGAAGCGGATCATACGAAGTATTATGTGGGGTACGGGAAACAGTGGTCATAGAGTGGTAATCACGCTTACCGAAAGGCATGATGGAAAAGAAAGGGCCATCCATAACCGTGATGCCAATATCCTTAAGTTTGTCTGAAACTTGGCAGAGAATCACCTCACACAGTTCGTATTTTATCGGCAGAAGCGGCAGGCCGAGCAGGGTGTGAATCTGGTTGACGCCGGCATAGGTGACATTAAGCACGAAGTTACTTTTGAATTTACTGCCATCCTCCAGATGGAGTGAATAATATTTACCGTCATTTTTAATATCATCAATGAAGCATCCAAACTTGAAATCGCAAGTCTGAATCGCTTGTCCGTAGAGTTTGTTGCGAATCATATGGGCGTCAAAGGCGCTTTCCTCAGTTATAAAGGCCTTATCAACGGTCCAAGGGTTGAAGTGTCTCTCTTTGGGAATTTCCTCGCAACGCAAGTCAAGATTGTCGCAAAAAATCTGAAACTGCTTGCCATTAGTCCAGCTGAAGGCCGAGGACATAGCATAAATTTTGGTGAAGTCGCTCTTAATGCATTCCCCGAAGTCCCGCATGAAACGCCTGTAATATCCGGCCAACTTGGAGGCAGTGGCATATGAGCGCGGGTAGTGGTAACCGTTATGCACCCTGGCCTGGTTTACATAGGAACCGCGCAAAAATGGCTCCTGTTCTGCGTCTATTACAAGAACGCGCCCCCGGGCCCCAAGCTTGACGGCTGCGTAAAGGCCGTATATGCCCGCACCGAGTATTATGTAGTCGTACTGCATCTGTCTTCTGCCTGAAATAATTTGTAACAAAAAGACCCTCAGCGGGGCACAGCGTATACGCGAATCACCGAATTTGCAAAGACCACACTTTCTGGATATGAAACTTGGACTGTTGCGCCAGTGTCAAATATGGGTTCGGCAACCCATTGAAAACACGGTTTTCCTGGGTTTTTTGCCTGGCAAGCTTTACTGCCATTACCGGCTCCAAGATAGGTGTTTTTGGCGTAATTCCAGCCTTCTCCACCCATCGTGGAAGATATACGCGTGTTTTTTTTAGCGTAGGCGGCAATATCAATATTATAAATATGCAATAAATGTTCAGCGGAAAGCGCTGCTTCTTTTGGGGCGTAAAAAGTGTAAACAACCGATTCATATTGTATGCTGATCCATGGAATAGCTAAGAAGTTCAAATAAAGATATGGATGGACTAAAATTTTATCGCTAGGGGCGATAGTCTTTCTTTGCCATTCGAGAAAATGATTCCACGGTGAATCAAGAGTCCCGGCACGCGCTCCTTGCGCAAGGAGCGCAACTTCGGTGCGTGCTTTTTGGAGGTCATAAATCTGAGGTAATCGCTTAATATAAATATCTACAATAAAAACAAGAATAACCACCATGTAAATTTTGGGCATGGAAGTTTGGACAATCGTGTATGTATTTGTTTTTATGCATATTCTCGTAATCATCCATAATAGAGCAGCGAAAATAAAAATAGATAAACTCCAATCTGAAGGTATGGCCAGCAAACGTATGCCTTCTGATAATCTCGGTAAATTTGGCGCCAGAAAATAAAAGCTTGTAAGAAAAATTATCAAAAATGCCGTTGAAAATACAATAGTTTGTTTTTTAAAAAAATTAGTCTTATCTTTGTTTATAAGTTTTGTAAAAAGAACACCTGTATAAATATAAAATGGTAAAAAATATAGCCCGAAATGCTCATTGAATAAAAGTAAATTAATCATAAATCCGCATACTAAACAAAATATCCACGGTTCAGTTGCATACGATGCTTCATAATCACATTCTTCTTTTTTGGCAAAAATAATTGAAAAAATATTAAACAGAAGAAGAGGAAGCAGTATGGTTTCAAAACGTAATGGAATTATCATATTGACAGCAATAGAAAAACGCGTTTCCACATACAAAATATAGATACAAAATAAAGAGAACCCTATGCTTGACGCACAGCGATTGATAAAATGCAACCGTTGGGGCACGGGGGCTGCCGCCTCAGATAAAATAAACAACCCCGCAACCAAAAGCAGATAGCGCATGGGGATATGGGCCGCATCCCGTACTCCTCCCCAAAGAGAATGCACGAAGCGTGATACCACAAAGTCCCAATAATAGTCATCAGCATTCAAATCAATCGCACCCGCGAATTCCAGAAAAGCGACGCCTGTTCCGACTATCAACGGAATCGCCACCAAGGCTCCATAGATGAGATTTCTGGCTTTCACCGGGGTCAACCTGGAAGATATGCGTTTCAACATTGCTTCATTGTCCAGCAAGCCTGTGGCATATAACCATAAGGCGCCATATAGCGGCGACCAAGCTAGAAAGGAGGATGGATGGGACCAGGCCAGCAACAGCAAAATCATAAGAGAAATCTTGTGCCATCTAAACAGCAGCACTGCACAGGCAATCAAAAAAAGACTGATTGCGATCTGGCCATTGTTCGCCGCCCAAGGCAGATAACTGTAAATTGTCCCCCAAGATATGCCCAATAAAAGCGGCGTTATCAGAAATGCGCACCAATATTGAGCACCAACCCAGCGTAACCAGAGGAATACAGCCAGCAAGGCTAAAGCTCGAAAAAAAATCATGCTGACAGCAAGCGTGATATAATAATCCATTCCCAGCGCCAGTAGCGCTCTGAAAAAATATGCCGGGAAAGTATGGCCTGCCACTTCTGCAAATGCGACATATACGGGATGTTGCGTGTGTAATGTTTCATTATTATTAAGTAATACTGGGGCTTGAAAGTCGGTTTGACGATCCAGGGCGGCTTGATATGCGTTCTCAACAAACTCTCCGCGGCTTAAGCCAAAAGAAAAAGCTATCAGCACGCACCAGCTGATTGAAAATATTATATATTTGGTCATATTATGTTTTCTTTTGTAATGGCTTTATAGTCATTAACCAACACCATAGCCGAGCAGATCAGGGCAATTGCAGCTAGAATCCATATTCTCGGCTGAACGCGGATTTCAATTTCGTAAATACGG
The DNA here is from genome assembly GCA_009782775.1 of Desulfovibrionaceae bacterium. Lineage (GTDB taxonomy): Bacteria > Desulfobacterota > Desulfovibrionia > Desulfovibrionales > Desulfovibrionaceae > WRHT01. The sequence goes on along the minus strand of WRIL01000003.1, from coordinate 65,151 downwards.
CCATTGGTTGTCGGGTCGTCATTTTGGAGTGTAGAAAACCATAGACCGTTTCCCGAGTGGGAATATCGGCCTGCACCGAGGTCGCGGATGTCCTGGTGGATACATCCGGGACGAGGCAAAGGCCGTCCATCTTCAATCAATATCACGTGGCTGCTGGAATTGTCGCCGCGATAGACCGTGTAGAGCGCCTGTTGTCCAAGCGAAAGGAAAGACTTGGACTTGGGCAACGAAACACTCCAGCCATAGCCGCCATCAGCTGTGGGTGGCGGCAAGGGCAGAAGGACTTGTGGGGGCGGTATAATCCATTGCACAAAAGAGCCGCCAAGACCAAGCATCAACAATATAATCATGACTGTGGCACGAACGCGTTTCGACATTTTTTTATCTTCCGATAATAGTTTACTGTTTTCCCACAATTCCAGTTGCCCCAATAGCCTGCATAATACATGCGAAAACCTTCTTCAGTGGCGGCAACATGGGGAAAGGCAATTCCATGTCGTTCATGGTGACGCCATTTGGAATAAGCAAGAACTTTTTGGATACCGGAAAAAACCAAACCGTCTTTTGATTGAGCAACATAAATATTACTGTCCAACGGCATACAGTCGCTGCCCCTGAACCATAACCAGACTTCACCATTATGATGCAGCGCCGATGGGTTATTGGCGACCTCCAGCATCCCCGGCACCCTGTTTTGAATGCGTACGCCCGCATCAGGAATCCAGTTCACCCCGTCCTCAGAAGTCGCGCTCATGATTTCCTGGATGTGATGAGCGTCCAATTCCACAGAGAGGTACATCCGCCATCTTCCCTGGGGAAGAGCCAGTAGAGATGGGTCATATAGTTCCTCTTGCCATTATTACATCCGAAGAAAGCTTTTGAATTTTCGTGCAACTTTCTGTAATCCTCTTGCAAATAAGGAAGGAATTTGCGTTGCTACAGGAGACGGAAATATTTTTTCACCGCGATAATAGGGATACAGCTCTCCGCCGAAACTTTTTTTAAAATCATTCAATCCTTTTTCTTTCCCATCTTTTGCTCCTGGAAATGCTTCGCCACTTTCATAAAATAGGCCGCCATGAGAGTGGGCATATTGGATAGCTTTCCAGTGCAGTAGATTATTTGCCCCTATTTGAGCAGCTCTAGGAAGGCCGGCTGCAGTCCATCCTGACATGATTTTCTTATACCAGGCCTCATTATCTGCAGCGATTACCTTGCCGTTTATTTCCGCAAAAAAACTACAAGCTGTTTCATAATTGCCATAAAGGTCAATTAATAATACGGAACGATATAGGCATTCAGTTTTTAAAAACGTACTATATAATATTCATGTATTCAGTAACAAATCATTATTAATTGTAGCGTGGATATATATGTCATATTCACGCTCAAATTTCACAATAGCATATCTATATTTTTCTAGCAAAGAGTGTAATTCTGATTGAGTAAAATTATCATATTGTCTAGGTATTTTTTGCATTTCGGCGTAATGATCTACTAAACAAGTGATTCTAGGAACTTCTCTTACAAAAATATTTGCACCAATATCGCTACACCATTTGATAACTGTATCACGGTCATTTTTATTTAGAAGAGATAGTGTTGCTCCCAGTATTATTACATCAAAATTATAGGTTCTATGTATATCAATAAAATCTTGAATCATCGAATTAACATACTGTAATTTGCCATTATTTGAATTAGATAATATTGTATCAACACAAACATACTGTGCTATATTAGGAAAAGTCTTCAATATCAAATCTGGAAGAATCGTTTTACCGCTCCCAAGGTCACAGATTTTTATGCTATCACTTTTATAATTACATAACTGCTCAAGTATAAAATTTGAAAATGAAAATTCAAATTCTTGTTTTAATTTATAATTTTGAATAAGAGAGTTAATATGAAATTCTATATTCATCTTTAGGTTATAATACAGCAAAATTTTATCATTGAGCGGCAATAATAAATGGCAATTTTTTAAAAAAGAAACGTATTTATTTAAAATAAAAGAAGCACTAAGTTTATAGGTTTTGCTTTTTCTATATTGCATTTTATTCTTTATTTCACGCAATCTAATCATTTTATCGCCCATGTTGATTTATGTACAGTGCCATCAATATCTCGCGTAGCAGGATATCGTACATATCCATCAGTATCAATTTTTATTTTTAATGCATTTGGAATATAATCCAAGTGTCTATGTGATCCTTCATATCCAGACCAACATCCATAACATGCTGTAATTACATAGTCACCTTCAGGAATTTGAAGTGATTCAACACGACATTCAATAACTCCATTTGATGGGTAAATCAAATCAAGAGAATTATGTGTTGAAAATAAAGTCGTCATATAATTACCATATTGATTAACGATAGTCAGCATAAAATATGGCATATTACAATGTGCATTACTATAGTATAATTGCACAACAAATGGTTTCCCTGTCTTAAAGAAAGTTGTTGGTTTCATATTCCCATCAAAAACTTTTATCTTTGTCAATACACCAGCATTACATCCAAATTCTCTACTCACCGTGCGTAAATCAGCAGAAGTACAAAAACAATTATCTTTATTCTTGTCTATACGAAAAACATTACGCAATAAATGCATCGTTACTTCACGAACACCACCTTGTGCAATAATACGACCATGGTTCAACGCGATTGCTTGTGTACAAATATTTGTAATCTGATGCCAGTTATGGCTGACAAATAAAATTGTTCTTCCGGCGTTTACAGCTTGACGCATATTCTCTCTGGCCTTCTCTTGAAATGCCACATCCCCCACCGCCAGCACCTCGTCCAGAATCAGTATGTCCGAGCGCAGCATGCTGGCCACGGCATAGGCCAGGCGCACGTACATGCCCGATGAGTAACGCTTGACCGGCACGTCAATGAACTCCTCAATGCCGGAAAAATTCACAATTTCATCGAAGCGCGCCCGGATTTCGTCCTTGGGGATACCGAGCAGCGCGCCGTTCATGTAAACATTCTCCCGACCGGACATATCGGGGTGAAAGCCGGTTCCCACCTCAAGCAGGGAGCCGATGCGCCCGTGTATTTCGGCGCGTCCCGTTGTGGGCGGCGTCACCCCGCTGAGTATCTTGAGCAGGGTGCTTTTGCCGGAGCCGTTCTGTCCCAGGATACCGAGTATTTCACCCTGTTTGACCTCAAAACAGAGGTCGCGCAACGCCCAGAAATAGTCTTCCTCGGAACGTCTCCACAATCCCAGGCTTTTCAGGTGGCGCTTGACAATACCCTCCCGGGCGGCGCTGCGCTGCGGCGTGTAATAGCGTTTTCCAAGCTGTTCCACGCGAATGGCAAGATCACTGGACATCCACGATTCTCCGTTCCGTGTAGGCAAAGAGCAGCCAGCCGATCAGCAGCATAAAGACCATGAAGCACAGGCAGCCATAGAGCAGGCCGCTTACCGCGAAACTTTGCCCCAAAAGGCACCAGCGCGAGACCTGAATGACCCAATACATGGGGTTCAGCTCGATAATCCAGCGGTAGGCTTCGGGAATCACCGTCGGGGGATAGATGACAGGGGTGATATACATGGCAAGCTGCAACACGTAGTTCAAAGGAACGCGCAGGTCACGGAAGCGCACGATGGGGCCGGCAAAGGCGAGACCAACGGCAAGCCCGCTGAAAAGCGCCGCCCCCAGAACAACCGGCAGCAGCAAAAAACGCCAGGTGGGCAAATAGCCGTGTAACGCGAAGAACATAATCACCAGCAGCATGGCAATGGACGCGTCCAGAAATTCGCGCGTCAATGTTACAAAGGGCAGCATAATGCGCGGAAAATACACCTTGGAGACAATGCCCATTTGCTCCTGCAGAGAACTCGCGGTGCTCATGGCGGAGGAATTGAAAATGTTCCAAGGCGTCAGCCCCGCAAAGGCGAAGAGTACATAAGGATAGCCATCGGAAGGCACCTTCAGCACAAGGCCGAAGAGCAGCCAGAATACGAAGAGCGTCCCCAGGGGCGTGAGCACGGACCACAGTACGCCGAGAATCGACTGCTTGTAGCGGACAAGAAACTGTCGCCGGACGAACATGCTGAAAAGTTCGCGCTTCTCCCACACTTCAGTTAACGGGGGCATCCACCACGCTTTGTCGGGGGTGATAATATTTTTTTTCACAGGGCCGGAGTTATGCAACTGCCACCTCCGCAAGGGGCGCCTCACGAATAGCCGGCATCTTGCTCCGCTCTTCCAGCCAAGCCTGGAACATCAGCACATTCCACAGCCAGTAGTGGTAATTTTTTCCGGCCAGATGCTTTTGCCACACGGGCTGAATAGTTTCGGGACGCAGAAATCCATCTTTCTTCAGCCGCGCCGGATCCAGCAGATCGGAACACCACTCCCGCAGGGGGCCGCGCAGCCAGTGTTCAATAGGCACGCCAAACCCCATTTTGGGTCTTTCAATCAGTTCTTTGGGCACATAGCGGTACAGAACCTCACGTAACGGCCATTTGCTTTGCCCGCCGCGGGTCAATGCCCCCTCCGGCAGGCTCCATACAAAATCATAGACCCGACTATCCAGAAGCGGCGCTCTGGTTTCCAGCGATACAGCCATGCCGGCACGATCCACCTTGACCAGGCAGTCATCGGGCAGGTAGCTCACTATGTCCAAAAACTGCATGAGGCCGTACATATCGGGAATGCGTTTGGTCAGGGACGCGTCGGCGTACTCTGGTTCAGGCAATGTTGCGCCTATGACCATGGAGGCCGCGTCCGGCCAATGGCGCATATAGCTTGCCCGGTAGAAGCTGATCGGATCCGCGAATTTGGCGGCGAAGTTTTTGACGCGCCTGCCAAAATGCGGCGGACGCGCGGAGGCCGGCAACAGGTAGGCTAGACGGTTGAGGGTGTTTTCAGAAAAAGCGGCTGCCAGGCCAAGAATGATCGCCTGCTGCCAGCGCGGGCGGCTGCCGTGCTCGTAAGCGTGGACGCAATGGGCATATCGGGCATAGCCGCAAAAAAATTCGTCCCCCCCGTCTCCGGAAAGGGCCACGGATACATGCTTTTTGGCAAGGCGCGAAAGCAGAAAAGTCGGCAGCTGGGAAGAGTCGGCAAAGGGTTCGTCATAAAAAGAGGCCAGTTGCGGGATAATCTCCAGAGCCTCTCCTGCCGTCATGTATTCTTCAGTATGATCCGTGCCCAGATGTTCGGCTACGGCCCTGGCAAAAGGCGCTTCATTGTAGTCCTTTTCATCGAAACCGATGGAAAAGGTCCTGATGGGCCTGCCGGACTGAACCTGCATGAGCGCTGCCACCGCGGAGGAATCAACCCCGCCCGAGAGAAAGGCGCCCGGAGGCACGTTCGAAGCCATGCGGGTTTTAACGGCATCGCGCAGCAGTTCATCCAGGCCGTCAATCAACTCTCTGTCATCGCCGCGCAGCCGGTTTTGCCGGCATGAGAGCAGGGTATTCAGGGGGTTCCACCAGCAACGCTCGCGTATGTTTCCATCACCCGTCACTTCCAGCAGATGCCCGGGCCGCAGTTTTTGGATGCCCTCGTAAATGGAGAGCGGGGCCGGTATGTAGCAGACATCCATCAGGCCGGCCACGGCATCTAGGTTGACGCGCTTTTCCCAGCCGCTGTGGAGCGTCAGGGGTTTGAGTTCCGACCCGAACAGGAAGAGGTCGCCGAATTTGCCCCAATAGAGAGGTTTTACCCCCATTCTGTCGCGGGCCAGGGTCAGTATTTTTCCCCGGTTATCCCAGAAGGCGAAGGCGAATACGCCGTTAAGCCGGGATATGGCTTGCTCCACGCCCAGCAGGGCGCAACCGTATAACAGGGTTTCCGTGTCTGTATGCCCTCGGAAGCATGCCCCGGCGGCCTCCAGTTCCGTTCGGAGCGGCTCGTGGTGGTAAATTTCGCCGTTGCAGCAGAGGACATAACGGCCGTCCGCCGTGGTCATGGGCTGAGGCCCGGCCGGCGAAAGGTCTTGTATGGCCAGTCGCCGATGTCCGAGCGCCAGGCCGTTTTGCGGCGACAGCCACAGACCGCCGCTGTCCGGCCCGCGTGCGAACATGCTGTTGGTCATGGGCGTGATGCGGCCGCGCATGACCTCAACGCTCTCATCCGTCCGCAGATTCCAGAATCCGGTTATGCCGCACATGGTTTTATTTTCCGCAGCTCATTGTCTATTAACGGGTTTCATTACAAGGCGGCGAATTGCCGGCCATAGGCGGCCAGAACATTATCAACCAGCCGTTCAGGTGTGTACATGGCGGCAACATTGCCCCTGCCCTTTGCCCCCATGCTTCGGGCCAGTTCTTTATTTTCCAGCAGCAAGCCCAAGCGCTTCGCCATAGCCGCAATATCGCCGTGAGCCTCCAGGAAGCCATTTTCACCGTTAGAGGCCAATTCCGGCACCCCGCCCACACGCGGCGCGACAAAGGGTAGGCCGGCAGCCATGGCTTCCAGCAGCACATTGGGGGAGCTTTCCACGCGCGAAGTGAGGAGAAGAGCGTCCGCCGCCGCCATCAGGGCCGGAATGTCATGCCGCGCGCCTAAAAACAGCACGCTATCCCCAAGGTTCAGAGAGCGGGCAAACTGCGTCGCCTCTTTCAGCATATAGCCGATGCCCACATGAATCAAGCGCGCGTTGATCCGGCTTTTGCGCAGTTCCGCAAAGATCCGCAACATGTCCAGTGGGCATTTTTCTTCTTCCAGGCGCAACACGGTCAACACCAGTGGTGTATCGACTTCCAGGCCAAGGTTTTGGCGTATTTGCTCACGAGTGTCGGAAGGCTGGAAATCGAAGGGAGCAGTATCCACGGCATTTGGAATGACCTCCGGCATGGGGGACGACTCCAGCCAATCCTGGTAATCCAGCGCGGCAAAATGCGAGTTAGCCTCCAGGCGTATTTGCGGGTATTGCAGCAGGTAACGATAACTTGGCCGCCACCAGTTCTCGTAGTACAGATAGGAGCTAGGATTCATAGAGCGTAAGGACAGGCGCAGGGCAGGGACGCCGCTGAGCAGTCCGGCGTAGGCCCCGATAATATTGGAGTAATCCAGAAAGCAGTGCAGAATGTCCGGCGGATCCAGAGCCAGGTGGGCGCACAAATTCATGCAATCCGTGCGGGCACGCCGGGGCAGCATGGCCAGAATGTCAGCCTGATGCGGCAGAGGTTTTGTCGGGAGGAGAAAAAGAGGCGGGTCGGTATGCATGGCAACGCAGGGTATGCCATTCTTGTGCAGCCACGGCGTCCGATGCCCTCCAGAGCCATAACTGTTCATAACCACAACCCGGACAGGGCAGCCTTTTCTTTGCAATTCTCTGGCCAGCAGACAAACCTGCCACTCAGCTCCCCCGGGCCCCATTGTGCCGGTAAATAATGTCACTTTTGGTTTACCCTTGCTGAGCATCGGCGGCAATTCTCCAGGATGCGACAATCCGGGGATGGCTGGCGATGAGGCGTCCGGCTGCCTGTACCGTATGAAATGTATGTCGGCCTGCAAGCGCCAAAAATAGCCCATGCTTGGCCTACGGGCCGGCGCGATGCTTTTTTCCGCCCATAGGCAGTTATAGCGAGCGCTCAGCGTTATGCGCAGAAGTTTTCTGCAAGCCCGAATAAAAAGAGAGAGTATTGGAATGCAAAGGAGAATCTTTTTCACATTGCGCAGAATATGCTGTGATTTACGCATAACAGCTACCGGGAGCAAAAAATTTTGAAAATTTTTTGCTCCAAAATGTGCGGGAAACGCGTTAGTCGCTCCAGGCAATATCGCACTAGCGAAACAAAAAAGGGATTATGACGGTTAATTTCAGAAACCAGACGATATAAGGCAAGACACTGAAGTCGTGTTAGAACAAAATATACATTTTTTTGTTTCGTGTAGAGCGTCAGAATTAGATGATATAAGATAAACCAATACTGCTGTGATTGAGTAAAATGTATATTTTTCTGCTTTGTGTGGTACATTAGTTTTAAAGTATTGATCCCTTCAGCTTGAAGCAATGTAAGATATTTTCCTACTGGGCTGATTAATCGTGGCAACCGTGCAGCTATGCTGGACATATTTTGATAATGTTGTACAATATGAGCATATGGCTGTATTTGCGCATAATCGATGTGATAATCGTTCGTGCGGTCCAGTAGAGGCACAAGCTTTTGGGTGACGATATCCTTCGCGAGCCGCACATCAAAGGGGAGAATGCGCCGTATGACCTTCAGACAGCCATATATGCAGGCAATCAGCTTGCCATAGGTCAGGTTATCATCTGGTGCTGAACATAGCGCCTGGAATACTCTTTCAAGTAATATACAATCATGAAGGCTCTGGCGGGCGGTATTGGCGGACATACTGGATGGATGTCTGCGATACAGAACCATTGCCTGGGCGTTGCTGCCGAATTTCAATCCATCCTGGCAACATGTGAACCAAAAATCATAATCCTCGCAGGCCGCCAGGCTTGTATCGAAAAAACGTTCTTTGTTGAAGACTTTTTTACGCATGGTGAAGGCATGAGGTGGAGCGATATTGCTGCAATACAAATGAATTTCCTGCCAGTCCCGGCACAAACGCCACGTGCCAATGGACCTGAACAGGGAAACAGGCCCTAGCGAACGTACCAGTTGATTGGCCGCAACGGCGATATCCACCTCTGGATGTTCTTCAAGGTAACCAAGTTGTGAACGCAGATAGCCTGGCGCAAGCATGTCGTCGGCATCTAAAAAGACAATATAGTCGCCCTGCGCCATTTGAATGCCGCAGTTGCGGGCTGCGGACAACCCGGCGTTATCCTGTCGAACATATCTGACGGAAAGATGAAGATTTTGAAAATGTCGCGCAATCTCTTCTGTATTATCCGTAGAGCCATCATCCACAATCAAGATTTCCAATTCCTCATCTTTCCAGCCTTGCGCCAAGACACTGGCTATGGCGGTGGGTAGAAAAAAGGCATAATTGTAAGTCGGAACAATCACGGAAACAGTTTTTTGATCTGGTAACCGCCCTATGTCTGACCGCATTGTTTGCAACATGGTCATCGCCATGGCAAGTCCCCAGTCTTGACTCCGGAAAAAGGCTGTTCCAGCAGGAGACGTTTTTCTTCGACGGCAGAGATGCTGAAAAGTTCGATATGCCCCTGCCCGGTCAGGCGCAGTCCGGCGTTTTCTTCATAACCAATCTTGGCGTTGAGAGATTTTCGCGCGTACATACCGGGCGCTTCGCCAGGGGAGGCGGCATCCGGAAAAAGCATGTCAAAGAGCGCTAAGGCCATTTTCAGGCTTCTCCTCGCGTTGTCTCCGGATCGCGCGTAGCAGGAACGCGGTTACCTTGGACGGCCAGTTGAGCGTTTCCGTATTGACCACCGGCAGTTCCGCGCAAGGGGGCTTGTGTACTTCCAGCCACACATCCAACAGGCGTTCCCCCAAATAGCCCATGATGCGCGGGTTCATGGCGGCGGTGGTCTTGCGTAGGGCATCCTCCGCCGCGAACAGGATTTCAAAGAACCAGGCGCAGTAGGTATCCAGGATATCCCGGCGCATGATGAACATATTGAAAATATGGCCGGATCTGCTGGCCATGGTCGTGTCCCAGGCGGACAGATAGCCGGGGAAGCGATCCTGGATGGTCTGGCGTGCGGCAATGAGCGCGTTTTTCCCATGCGCGTGCGCGAAATGGCTGTATTTGCTTTCGATATAGTAATGACGGGGCCGCGGCAGGATGACTGGCTGTTGTTCCAAAATCCGCGCGGCCTGTTTGCCGGTCAGAATGCCCCGCCATTTTTGTTCTCTGTTCAAAAGAAAGGGAGAGGTGGCGAAATACCGGCGGTAATGTGCAAGACCCAGGTATTCCACATCCAGGTTTTTCCAGGCCCAGTACAGGGCGGTCAATTCACTGTACCAGGGATTTTTTCCCGCGATATGATCGCCTGTGTTGTCGCGCACGCAGGCATGGTCGCATTCGCTACCGCCGACCAGCACCGGGAGGTATGCCGGATCTTCCGGCAGACGGCACGGCTGGTGAAATGCCACAATGATCGTGAGCCCGGCCGTCATGCGATATCTCGCAGTGGTCTGGAAGGAACGGCAAAAACCGCGCGGCGTCTGCGCACGGGCGTGTGTGCGGCGGAGTCAAGAAAGCGTTGCATAGTATGTATATGTACAAAAATTAGGCCGGAGCTATGAATTCCGGACCTGGTCATCATCGGAAATGAGATAGCGTTCCGCGATACAGTTACCACCGCAGACTCCGCATGATGATTGGGGGATGTATAACGCCATACCTTGGAAAAGGCAATAGACGGGGCGTTTTTTGGATTAAAGCCGTCTATCGCCCATGATGCTGAAGCTTTCGTCCGCGGTGACGATGAGATGGTCAAGAAAACGCAGGTCCACGGTCCTGGCGGCCTCTTGCAGTCTTTTGGTAGCCTCCAGGTCCGCCCCGGAGGGGGCGGCCTTGCCTCCAGGGTGGTTGTGCACCAGGATGAAGCCGGAAGCCTTCAGGGTCAAGGCCCGTTCCAAAATCTCCCTGGGGTAAAAGGCGGCCTCGTCAATGCTGCCTTTTTGTCCTTTTTCCCAGGCCAGCAAGCGGTTTTGGGCGTCCACAAAGGCCAGCCAGACTTCTTCCCGATCCTGGCCGGCCAGGCGCGCCTTGGCCATGCGGGCCACTTCCTCCGGAGAGGCCAAGGTTTCGTGCCGCCGGGGGGCGGATTCGGCGTAGCGGGCCAGGATCTCGCGCCAGAGTAGCCAGGCGTCGCTCAAGGCCGGGCCAAAGCCTTTCAGGGTCATGAGCTCCGCCGGTTTCGCGTCCAGCGCTCCTTTGACCGACTGGAAGCGCCGGAGCAGCTCCTTGGCCAGGGGCTTGGTATCCCGCCGTGGCAGAACTTGGGCCAGCAATAACTCCAGCGTCTCGTAATCCGCAAGGCCCTCCGGGTTCTCCCGGAGCCTGGCGCGCAGGCGTTCACGATGTCCGTGGTAATGCATGGTCGGCACTGATTTGTACTCCGTTGGGCGCGGTTTTGCCCTGTCGCTCATGCGGAATCTGCCGTCGGGGCTCTTCATGCGTTTTTCAATTCATCGACGAGGTGCTGGATTTCATCGACCAGCACATGCAGCCCCTCCATCTCATCGTGGGCGCGGCGCATCAAGCCCGTGGTTTCTTCCGCGATCCGATGGATTTCCGTCGTTCCCCGGTTGATCTCCTCGCTGGCGGCGGACTGTTCCTCACTAGCCGTGGCTATGGAACGCACCCTGTCGGCCGTGGATTCGGCGATTTCCACAATGGTCTGTAAAGACGCGCCCGCCTGCCGCACCATCTCCGTGCTTTTGTCGACGGAGACGGAGGCCTCTTCCATGCCCTGGATGCTGCCGCGTGTTCCGGCCTGGATTGCCTTCACCGCATCGCCGACTTCCTTGGTGGCCTGCATGGTTTTTTCCGCCAGCTTGCGCACTTCGTCGGCTACCACGGCGAAACCGCGGCCGGCCTCGCCGGCCCTGGCGGCCTCTATCGCGGCGTTCAGGGCCAGCAGGTTGGTTTGGTCGGCTATGTCGGTGATTACGTTCATAATCTGGCCTATGCCATCGGCCTGTTTACCCAGTTGGTCGAGATCGCCTTTCAGGGAGGTGGTTTTCTGAACCACCTCGCCAATGGCCTGTACCACGCTGGTTACGATTTTCGCGCCTTCAACGGCGTTGCCCCTGGTTTCTTCCGCGCTTCCGGCAGCCGAGCCTGCGTTTCTGGCTACTTCCAGCACCGTGCCGTTCATTTCCTCCATGGAGGCGGCGTTTGCTTCGGCGCGCGTCCGCTGCACGTCGGCTCCGTCTTCGGCCCGTTGTATATTATCGATCAGTTGCTCCGTAGTGGTTTGCATCTTTCCGGCGATAGCCGCCAGACGTTCACCCGCTTGGCGCATACCCTCGCTTTTGGCCCGTTCGGCGGCATGCCGCGCTTCTTCGGCTTCCCGCATGGCGTTTTTCGCCTTTTCGGACTGCTCCGCGGCTTCCTCGCCCTTCTGTTCCGCCGTGGCGATCATCCCTTTCAGATTCATCACCATGTGCCGCAGCGCATCAGCTAATTCGCCGATTTCATCGCTACGTTCCACGTTGAGCGTCCTCTGTAAATCTCCTCCCGCGATCGCGCTGGCGAAATGGACGCCCTGATCCAGCGCGAATACTATTTTGCGCACGACGAGGAATACGACCAGGGCAATGGCCAGGGCCACGGAAATGGCGATAACCATGTTTATTCTACCCAGGAAGAGCACCGGGGAATGGATGTCCTCCGGTTCGGCGCGTATCAGGCACCACCATTTCGTCAGTGGATCCTGCTGATAAAAATATACGATCTCCTTTCCGCCGAAATGCGCGGTAAAGCTTCCAGCCGGATCGGCGAGGTTTTTTATACGCTGGGCCACTTCCGATTTGCTCAACTCTTCCGACATAATCTGCCCGGCGTCACGATGGGCGACGACATCCCCTTTATTGGTAAACATGGCTGCATAGCCGCGTTCCCCAAGGACGATGTTTTTTACATACATGTCGCTTAGTGTCTGGAGATCGACGCTGACGTACACACAGCCGATTATTTCCTTATCCTGGCGGACCGGGGCGCAGATGATGATCACGCTTTTTTGCGTGGTGCGGCTGTAGATGGGGTCGGAAATGACCGTCTGTCCCTGCATCGCGCTTTTGAAATAGGCGCGGTCGCCGCGGCTGTCCCCCACGCCGCTGCCCGCCGTGCTGGCCAAAACGATTCCCGTTTTGTCCAGGATGATGGCAAGCTGGTAATAGGGTTTGCTTTTGCTCAGCGCCGACAAGAATTCCAGAAAAGGCGGAATTTTTTCGGGGTCATTGGGGTGGTTCAAGATATCACGCGCCTGAAGAGTCATGGCGATCTGCTCCACATCCGTCATCGCGGACTGAAAAATAAGCGTCATGATATTCGTCAGGCTTTTTACGCTGCCCATCGCATCCGCTTCAATCGCTTCATCAAAGGCGTTCTTGGCTATATAATAGCTGCTGAAACTGGCGATACCCAAGCCCAGACCAGCCACAAACAGTATGGGGACCAAAAGGCGGTTCCGCAAATTCCACATAAGTAAGCTCCCTTATAGAGTCCGCTACGGAGGGCCATCGCGAAGATTCCGGATGCGTTGTTATTGCCGGGTTTTACCTTATATTGTCTTTTTAAGGCTTGCAACCTCAAGGGGATTATGTTCGCCACCCGCCTTGGGCTTGGAAAAATATTGTGTCGGAGCCGTAAATGGCATATTGTTAAACGTTTCATATTTCGCGCCGGGGTGAAGACCGGCGCTTCCGACGAACAAGGAGGCATAGCTATGCGCTTTTCCGTTGGTCTGGGCAAGGAAGACGCCTTGGAGCGTCTTGAACAGCGCGGCATCAGCCGCCGCGATTTTCTGAAATTCTGTTCCGCCGTGGCCGTGGCCATGGGCATGGGGCCGGGATTTGCCGCCCAGGTGGCCGAGGCCATCACCGGCAAACGTCCTTCCGTGGTTTACCTGCACGGGGCCGAATGCACCGGCTGCTCCGAATCCCTGTTGCGCGTCTATGATCCCTTCATTGACGAGCTTATTCTGGACACCATTTCCATGGATTACCACGAAACCCTAATGGCCGGCGCCGGTGACGCGGTGGAGGAGGCTCTGCACAAGGCCGTAACTTCCCCGGAAGGTTATATCTGCGTTATCGAGGGAGCCATCCCCACCGCCATGAACGGCGCTTTCGGCACCGTGGGAGGCAAGACCATCCTGCAACTCTGCTCGGAGATCGCCCCCAAGGCCAAGCTGGTTTTGTCCTATGGCACTTGCTCCGCCTATGGCGGCATCCAGGCGGCCAAACCGAACCCCACCGGGGCCCAAGGGGTGAACGAGGCTTTGGGCAAGCTCGGGGTCAAGGCCGTCAATCTGCCCGGTTGCCCGCCCAACCCGCTGAACTTCGCGGCCGCTCTGGTGCATTGGATCAAAAACGGCGCCGCCCCGGAACTGGACGAAAACGACCGTCCGGTCCTGTTTTACGGCATACCTGTGCATGAACAGTGCGAGCGGCTCACCCATTTTGAAAATGGTGAATTCGCCCCTTCCTTTGATTCCGAAGAGGCCCGGAAAGGCTGGTGTCTGTACGAACTGGGCTGCAAAGGCCCCAATACCTATAACAACTGCCCCAAGCTCAAGTTCAACCAGACCAACTGGCCCGTCCAGGCCGGACACCCGTGTATCGGCTGTAGCGAACCCGATTTTTGGGATGAATTCACCCCGTTCTACGAAAGTTAGGACCCAGGAGGAAGCAAGAAGATGGCAACTCCCCAAAGCACATATACCGGGAGGGTCGTGGTTGACCCGGTCACCCGGATAGAAGGACATCTGCGCATCAACGTGGAAGTGGAGCAGGGAAAGATCAAAAACGCCTGGTCCACCGCCACCCTGTTCCGCGGGCTGGAAACCATTCTCAAGGGCCGCGACCCAAGGGATGCCCAGCATTTTACCCAGCGTACCTGCGGCGTATGCACCTATACCCACGCCCTGGCCTCCACCCGGGCTGTGGAAATGGCCGTAGGCGTGGATATTCCCAAAAACGCCACCCTGATCCGCAACCTGGTGCTGGCCGCCCTGTACCTGCATGACCATATCGTGCATTTTTATACCCTGCACGCCTTGGATTTTGTGGACATCACCTCCGCCTTGCAGGCGGACCCGGCCAAGGCCGCCCAGATAGCTTCCAACATCTCCGCCCGCCAGACCAAGGCCGCTGACCTCAAGGCCGTACAGGACAAATTGAAGGGTTTTGTGGAATCAGGCCAGCTAGGCCCCTTTGCCGGGGCCTATTTCCTGGGCGGACACCCGGCCTATTGCCTCTCTCCGGAACTCAACCTCATCGGTACGGCCCATTACCTGGAAGCCCTGCGTGTCCAGGCGCGTTGCGCCAGGGCCATAGCCGCCTTCGGCGGCAAGAACCCCCACCCCCAGTTCCTGGTTATGGGCGGGGTGAGCAGTTATGAATCCCTCACCAAGGCCCGCATTGACGAATTCCGCGGCCTGATCAAGGAAGCCAAAGACTTCGTGGAGCAGGTTTACCTTCCGGATCTGCTGGCCATAGGCGCTGAATACAAAGACTGGACAGCCTTCGGCGGAACCTCCAACTTCATGACTTTTGGCGAATTCCCCACGAATGAAAGGGATCTGAACAGCCGCTGGCTCAAGCCCGGAATAATCTTAAACCGTAAACTGGATGCCATTCAGCCCTTTGTTCCGGAAAACATCCAGGAACATGTCCGGCATAGCTGGTTCAACGGGGATAAGGCCCAGCACCCCTATAACGGAGAGACCGAGCCCAAGTTCACCAAGCAGGATGACCTGGATCGCTATTCCTGGTCCAAGGCCCCGCGTTACCAGGGTGAACCCATGGAAACCGGCCCTCTGGCCCAGATGCTCATTTCTTACCAGCAAGGACATCCGGAGGTGAAAAAAGGCATTGACGCCGTGCTCAAGGCCCTGGGCGTCGGCCCCGAAGCCCTTTTCTCCACCTTGGGTCGCACCGCGGCCAGGGCGGTGCAGGCTGCGGTGCTGGCTGGACAGACCGGGCAATGGATCGATGAATTCGCGGCCAATGCCCAGAAAGACAACAAGGTGGCCGTTGACTGCGAAGTTCCCAATGCCGGCGAGGGCGTCGGCTTCGTCAACGCCCCGCGCGGCGGGCTCAGCCATTGGATCAGAATCAAGGGCCAGGCTATTGAAAACTTCCAATTGGTCGTCCCCTCCACCTGGAACCTGGGGCCACGCTGCGCCGCCGACAAACCCGGCCCGCTGGAAACCGCCCTGCTGGGCACCCCCATCGCCGATCCCAAACGGCCGGTGGAAATCCTGCGCACCGTGCATTCTTTTGACCCCTGCATGGCCTGTGCCGTTCATGTAATTGACCCGCAAAGCAACGAAGAACGCGTTTTCAAAGTGCTGTAAACAGGCTGGGCTGTCGGCCCACCCTCTAGCTCCCCAAATAATCCCGGCCGCTTGCGACCGGGATTATTCATTCTCCGCCATATCTGGCAAGTTTCAAATGCAGGGTCTTGCGGTTGATTCCCAGGGCCTTGGCCGCTTCGCTCTTGTTGCCGTCGCAGTTTTTCAGGGTTTCCAGGATCACCGTGCGCTCGACTTCCTCCAGGGTAAGTCCGGTCATGGACATAGGCTCGGAAGCCTGTTCAGCGGAAGCGCTTTTAAGGAGCTTGGGCGGAAGCTCCCTTTCGCCTATATGCTCTCCGATGAGCAAGACCACCGCCCGTTCCATGACGTTTTCCAGTTCCCGGACATTGCCCGGCCATTCGTAACGGATCAGCCGATCCATGGCTCCTGGTGTAACACCCCGGACTATTTTATTATTTTTTTGGGAGAAGCGTTCCAGGAAATACTGCGCCAGCAGGGGGATGTCCTCGGGGCGCTCCCGTAGGGCCGGCAGGGGCAGGGAAACTACATTCAGCCGGTAATACAGATCCTCCCTGAACTTGCCAGCGTTTACTTCTTGCTGCAAGTCCCGGTTGGTGGCCGCAATGATCCGCATATCCACGGGCACGGGGCCGCCGCCGCCAACGCGCTGAACCTCCCGTTCCTGAATGACCCGGAGGAGTTTGGCCTGCATTGGCAGAGGCAGTTCCCCTATTTCATCCAGAAAGATGGATCCCTTGTCGGCCTTGATGAAATAGCCGTCATGCCGTTTATCGGCCCCGGTAAAGGCCCCTTTTTCATGGCCGAAGAGTTCGGATTCCAGGAGAGATTCGGTAATGGCGGCGCAGTTCACGGCCACATACGGCCCCCGCGCCCGGCCGCTGTTCGCGTGGATGGCCTTGGCCACCAATTCCTTGCCGGTGCCGGATTCACCGGTGATCAAGACGGTCGCTTCCGAAGGGGCGATGGCCCGCGCCATCTCCAACAGGCGGCGCATGGAATCGCTCCGGCCGATGATATTGGAACGGAGTTCCGTGGCGGCAAGGGCGCTGGACAAAGAGGCGTTGGCCTGGATCAGCCCGGCATGTTCAAAGACATTGCGCAGCACCACCTTTAGTTTTTCAAAATCCAGGGGCTTGGTCAGGTAATCGTAGGCCCCGTTTTTGATGGCCTCCACCGCCGCCTCAATATTGGAGAAGGCCGTCATGATCAGCACCGGCAAGGCCGGATTGAGCGAATGTATGTCTTTCAGGGCTTCCAGGCCGGTTTTTCTGGGCATGCGCACGTCCATGAGCACCAAATCAAAAGACTGAGCCCGGCATTTTTCCACGGCCATTTCCCCGTCCGCCGCTTCCTCCGCCAGGTATCCCCAGTCCCGCAGCAGGGTCAGCAACATATTCCGGTGCGTGTAATCGTCATCCACCACGAGGATCTGCAAAGACTGGCTCATGCGTCACTCCCGCGCGGCTCTGCCGTAACGGGCAACAGGATGGTAAAGGCGGCGCCCTGTCCCTGCCGGCTGTAAACCTTGATTTCACCGCCATGCTGTTCGATAATCCGTTGGGCGATGGTCAGTCCGAGGCCGGTGCCCGTAGCCTTGGTCGTGAAGTAAGGCGTAAACAGGTTCTCCATATCCCGCGGGGCGATCCCCTGGCCGTTGTCGCTCACGCTGACAGCCAGGAATTCGGGACCGCCGTGTTCCGTTGTTTTTTCCAGGGTCAGACGCACCGTGCCCCCGGATCCGGCGCCCCCGGCGGCCTGTACCGCATTGACCAGCAGGTTGAGCAGGGCCTGGGTGAAACGGTCGGCATCAAGCATGATCCGGTCTTTTTGTGGTGTTTGTTCAGGGGGCAGGTCCAATTCTACGGTCACCATGTTTTCTTCGGCTTCCGGGGTGATCAGGCGTATGGCCTGTTGCAGGAGAGGGGTGATGGAGGCGGATTCGATGCGTAAATTTAACGGCTTGGCCACGCTGAGAAGGTCCGAGACCACCCGGTTCAGGCGGTCGGTTTCCTGGATCAGGATCATCCCGGTAGCGTGGGCCATTTTGTCTTCTTTGACTTTTTCCGTAAGGTAGGTGGCATATCCTTTGATGGAACTGAGCGGGTTGCGTATTTCGTGGGCTACGCCGGCCGCCAGATTACCCAGAGCCGAGAGGCGTTCGTTAAGCTTCACCTGTCTCCGCAACCGCCGTACTTCGTCCAAATCCCGCAAGATAAAGAGATAGCCGGATTTTCCGCCTTCGCTGTCGGTGAGTTTGGCCGCGCTCAGGCTGACCGGCATGTTCCTGGTTTTGGAGGCAAAGGCGTCCAGCTCTTTTTCCAGGATCAGCCCTCCGCTGTCCAGTTCATCCATGAGACTCCGCCAGTCGAAAAAGGTGAGATCCTGAAGGGGGGGGTGATTCTCCTGCTCATGGGGGATCCCCAGGATCTGTTCGGCCGGCCGGTTGCGCAGGGAGATCTTTCCATGGAGATCCGTCACCACCAGTCCCACCGGGAGGTTGCTGATCACTTGCTCCGCCAAGGCCTGGGTATCCTCCAGCATGCGCCTGGAACGCTTGTAGTTTTGGAAGAAAAAGAGCAGGGCGATGCCAGCGAGCCCGGCTGCGGTAATCAGCGCGGCCATCATCATGGTCTGGGCGACATAACGACGCAAGCGCGGCTCAAAATGGGAAGCATCCATGCCCACGGCGATATAAAACCGGCCTTCATCCCAAGGCCATTTTCTTGTTGGGTGTAGCCAGCGTCTGGTCAAACGCGGATCCCCCGGCGCGAATACCGGGCCGGGCCGCTTGGGGGCGAAAATCTTCCAGACTTCATACAGGGGTTTTTCGCCGTCCGTTATAAATGTCCCTCTGGACACGGACGGTTCTTTGTCCATTTCTTCGTGCAAGGGGGGCAGGCGGCGAAGGTTCCCGCTTTCAGCGCTGTCGCTGTGGATCAGGATGCGCCCTTGGCCGTCCAAAATCGCCATATAGGCCACATCCGGCTCATCACCGATTTCTTCAAGCAGCTCGGGCAGGTGATTTTGCCCCATGCGCCCCATGGCCCTGGCCGAGCCTTCCAGCGCCCAGATTAGCACATCGGCCCTGTCCTTAAGGTTGGCGATCATTTGTTCTCTTTGCTGATCCGTATTGCGCAGGGCCAGGAGACCGGCCACGCAGATGACGATAAAGACGATGCCGGCGTACAGCCATCGGGGAAAATTTAAGATCGTCCGCATAATTTTTCCTGTGGCGGGAGTTACTTTTTGCCCCAGTTAGGCAGGTTACTGAGAAAAAAAGTAACACTGCCCCGGGGGTGGGTCAATAACCGAAAGACAAAATAACTACAAACATTACACTACGTTACAGTTTTGGTACGGGCTTTGCTTTAAGGCAAGCAAGACCATGTGGATGCTATGCAAAACTCATGACACAAACCATCCTGGAGGATACCATGAAACGTTTACTGTCCTTGTCTCTGGCCGTTATGCTGGTTATGGCTTTCGCCGGTTCCGCTCTTGGTTATGGCGGAGGCCGCTGGCAGGGCGCTGGCCTCACCCCGGAACAGACCACGAAGATGCAGCAGATTTTTAAGGAGAATCGTGCGCTGATGGATCCCATCATGCAGGAGATCCGCGTCAAGAAAGCTGAATGGGATGCCCAAGTGCACAGCGCCAGTCCGGATCAGGGCAAGATCGAAGCCCTGTCCAAGGAGCTGGGCGTCCTGAAAGGCAAGATTTATTCCGCTAGGGCCGGCCTGAACCTCAGGCTTGCCCAGGAAGGCCTGCCCACGGGGTATGGCGACCATCGTAACGGCAGAGGCGGCTGCGGCGGAGGCAAGAAGGGTTTCGGCCGCATGAGCCGCGGCATGCGCTAAGAAACCATAGCTGACCGGTGCGGGCGCTTTCGCCCGTACCGGCGTTCTTCCCAGTAGCCGCCGTTTTCTTATGGTTTTGTATCTTCCTGCCCGCGCGTAAACATGATATGCCGTTACGTGTGAAAAATTTCCAGAACAGGATCGCCTCTTGAGGGCGCCGGGAGAACGGGATCAGGGCACGGGTCTAGCGCTGGCCGTGTTCTGCCTGTTGTTCGCGTTGTCGGCAGCTTGCTCTGAAGAAAATCTGGCCCTTTTGCCGGAGTCGATCATGCCGGAACAAGAAGATGAGCTTCCGGATTTGCTCAGTCGCGATCCCTTCCCTGCGCCCGTCCTCCCCAGGGTGCCGGCGGACCTTCTGGCCCAGGCCGAGGCCTACCGCGTCTACCAGGCGGAAGGAAACAACGGGGCGAATTCACGGACATCCGCGCGCTGGATTTACCAGGTAGAGGCGAGCAGTCCGGATGCCCCGGAAGTGGCGGAGGTCTTTCTTAAATCCAGCCTGCTGGAGCGTCTGAAAGGGTCGCCTCCGGCCAGCTTCGCCAACTTGAATCAACGGATCAAGAGCGACCTGGAAGATGCGCGAGCCGTAATGCATTCCTTTGCCTATTATGACGGCCGCTGTTGGAGCCGCATTACTCAGGAGAGCGAAGAACTGCTGGAAGAGGCTTCCGGGGAAGGCTCTTTCACAAGGCATGTGCTGGTCAGGCGGGTGACGGTGTGGATACATTTTCGTCTTGGGCAGCAATTTACCCTTGGGCGGAGCGTGATTAACATCGGCGATGCCGACGAGCAGCTTACAAGCGTGTTATCATCCAGGGGCAGAAACTTGACCAGTTTGGCCGACGCCGGGCTGGCCGACGGAGAACCCGCCACTACCCAGGCCGTTCTGGAGGCAGTGGCCCGAAGCAAAAATATCCTGCGCAACAGCGGCTATCCTTTTGCGGAGATCACCGGCACCCGCTATTTGGTGGATCATGACCATAAAACCTTGGAAGCCAATATCAGCCTCATGGCAGGGCCGTTTTGCCGCATGGGCGACCTGGAGATCCAGGGCGAAAACCGGGTCAGTCGGGCTTACCTGGAAGCCATGCGCACTTGGCGGCCCGGACAGGTCTGGCGGGAGAACCAGGCGGAGCGTTTTGTGGACAATCTGCGCCGCACCGGCCTCTTCCAGACCCTGGAGGTTTCGCCCGGGGAAAGCGCGTCCGGGGAGGATCTCTTACCGGTAGTCCTGACCCTTTCTCCAGCGCCGGAGCGCACCCTGAGCGGGGCGCTCAAGTATAATTCCGATTTCGGGGCGGGAGTGGAAAGCTCCTGGACGCATCGCAATTTCAGCGGTCATGGTGACGAGTTGAAGCTGGATATGCCTCTCTGGCAGGATATGCAGATTTTTTTCACTCAATACCGGCGTCCTTTTGTCGGGAGCCCGGCCCAGGATTTCGTGGCCCAGGCCGCCTTGCGCAATGAAGATGTGAAGGCCTACAGCCTTTCTTCTTTGTCGGTGGCCGCCGGTTTGGAACGCCGTTTTTCGCGCAAGGTCAGCGGCAGCTTGAAGGTCAGCGCGGAAGCGGGCAGATTGACCGCAGCGGATGAACCCAGGCGTGAATATACCCTTTTCGGCCTGCCTGCCTCTCTGGCATACAACGATACAAATAACCCGCTGGATGCCGTGTCCGGCGTCAAGCTGAATTTCGCTCTGGGACCGTATGTCGGAACCTATGGCGACAAATTCACCGCCTTGCGCGGAAGGTTTGACATAGGCACCTATCTGCCCCTGATCGCGGAGGAAAACACCCTTACCCTGGCCTTGAGGGGGAGCATCGGCAGCGTCATGGGGGCCAAGGCCGAGGGCATTCCCACCTCCATACGTTTTTACAGCGGCGGCGGCGGCTCGGTGCGCGGCTATGCCTATCAGTCCCTGGGGCCGCGCAACCGCCACGATGAACCCTTGGGAGGCGCTTCCCTGATGGAATTCGGTATGGAAACCCGCTGGAAAATAAATGAGACTTGGGGGATCACGACTTTTGTGGATGCCGGCATGGTTTATCCGGAGTCTACGCCTGATTTTCAGGAGTCCTTGCGCTGGGGAGCCGGGATTGGTCTGCGTTATTATACGGTGATCGGGCCTTTGCGTGTGGATCTGGCTACTCCCCTGACCCCGCGATCCGGGGACGGCGTCCTGCAGCTATATTGCAGCATAGGGCAGAGTTTCTGATGCGTCCGGCCATATTTAAATGGGGCAAGAGGTTTCTGAAAATCCTGGGAGGGAGCCTGGCGGCCATCATGGTGGCTGCCCTGGCCTTAGCTCTCTGGTTGCGCACCCCGTATGCCGAACGTGTGCTGCTTGGGCTTGCGCGCTCGGAACTGGCCGGATATAGCCTGAACCTGGAGCTGGATGAATTCCGCGGCCCTCTGCCCCTGGTCTTATCTTTGCGCGGGGTAAGGCTCCTGGATGGGCAGGGGCTTTGCTTCACCGCCAGGGAAATGGAAATTCGCCTGCAAGCGACGGCTCTTTTGCAGGGCGAAATCCATGTGGAACTGCTCCGGATCCTGGAACCGGAGTTGCTTCGCGCGCCGGCGCTGCCCCAAGCTCCGGAATCCGAGAATGAGGAAGAAGAGGGCCAGGAGATGTCCCTGCCCCTGGATCTGCGTTTGGGCATGGTGGATATCCGGAACGGGCGGATCGGGGAAGCCCTGCGGAGCATGTTGATAAACGCGCGGGGAGGGGCCTTTCTCTCTTCCAGCGGTCTGGCCGCCAACCTGGATGCCTCTTTGCTGCATCCGGACGGCACGGGCTTTAGCCTGGAATTGCGCACCGAGCCGCGGCCTATGGATGAGAATATCCATAGGCCGTTGTCCATACATGGTCATGATTACCTGCATTTGCGCCTCAGCGCCCGCGAGGCTGAAAACGGCTTTCTGGCAGGGTTGATCGGCCGGTCCGATACGCCGGCTTATGACCTGCTTGTGGAAGGGAGCGGTTCTCCACAAAGCTGGCAGGGGGCGATTACCTTTATGGCCGAATCCGGAAACGGCGAGTTGATCAGCGGGCAGGGGCGCATGAGTCTGGCCGCCCTCGTCCCGGACATTGATTTCAGCCGGATTTTGGATGCCCGGCTGTACATGGATTTGACCTTGCAGGCTACTCCCGGACCGGCCTTGCCTGAGGATTGGAGAGCCTTTTTTCAGCCGTCCCTGGACCTGCGGGCCGAGGCCAGGTATGAGGACCAGTCTTTACGGGTAAACGCCCTGGCGCATTCCGGGATGGCCTGGGAGTTGGATCTGCGTGAGCTTTCCCTGCGGACTCGCCCCGGAGGCTTGCTGGCGCAAGGAGGGTTCCAGGCTTCGCTAAGGCGGGAATCTCCGGCCCTGCGCCAGTATTTGCCTGGAGATTTGCGTCTGGAGACGCGTTTTCAGGCGAGGCTGGGCAGGGCGCTCTCTCTGGGGCTTGAGGGGGAGGCGGCGCTGCGCCTTGACGGCGGGGATATTTCCCTGGACTATGCCCTGGACAGCTCCTTGCGTGGAAATGTCCTCACCCTGCGATCTTTCCGTTGCTCCGGCGCCGGGATTAACGCCCTGGCCCAAGGCGACCTGAATCTGGATAACGGCGGGATGACCGCTCAGGCGGATTTGCGGGCGGCGGCCGGAGGGGCCTGGAAAGCCCGGCTGGAAGAGCTGCTGGATCAGCCGGGGGGTATTCCTGACGGCGATCTGGCCTTGGACCTGCGGTTGGCCTCCGTTGAACCGCCTCTGAGCCGGGGGGCGTCCGGATGGGCGTCCGGGTTCGCTTCCGGCGGTTCCCTGGCCGTGAACTTCGCGGGTCGGAAGATGCTCTGGCCCGCGTCCTGGCCTGCGGAGTTTCTGGGAGACGAACTGGCCTTGGAGGCGGATCTTTCAATACAGAATGACGCTTACGCCCTGCATCTGACCAAGTTGGCCAGCGGTCTCGCGCATCTGGAGGGGCAGGCGGACCTCAGGGGCGTTTCCGCCGGTTTATCCAAGGCCTGGCTCAAGGCCGGTCTGAACCTGCACCTGGATGACCTGGACCCCTTGATCCGGGGCGGATTGTTCAGCCAGGCCCGGCGGGGCGAAGCTAGCCTCGCGGATATTTCCCTATATGGTCCCCTGTTTGCCCCACAGGTGGAAATATCCCTGAACCTGGCGGATCTCCGCGCCCCTTCATCGGTGATTCTGCGCGAGGTGAGCGCGGATTTGGAGTTCGCCATGGATCAGGGAAAGATTCAGGGCCGGAGTTCTCTGGATTTTTCTTACCAGGATGGCGGACCGGTACACTTGGAAAGCGCCTTTTACCTGCATTCGGATGTTCGAGGCCTGCGGGCCGCTTTGAGCGGGTTCCGGGTTACGGGGACGGATTTATTGCTGGCGGCGGACCTGGACTTTGAATTGCCGGCGGATCGCCGGCAGTCGCCGCGTCTGGCCGGAGAGGTCCAGTTGGACATCTTCGGCTGGCGGCCGCTGATGATCTTGAGCGGTGTGCATTGCAGCGGTGATCCGGCCAGCGTGAGCCTGTCTTTCGTCCCCGAATCCCTAGGGCAACGCCTGGATATAAGCTGGCGCGCCGGGAGGCTGGATGTGGCCTTGGCCGAACACCATGAGTTCGACATCCGGGATGTTTTTTTCAGCGTGGATGGCTCCAGCGGATCCGCGTATATTTCCGATCTTTTTCAGGAACCGGTGTTAATCATGCGTTCCACGGTGAAACGCGGACAGTGGGGCCGTTTTCGTTGGCGGCAGGGAGAATTGGCCGTCCATTCAAGCCCCATGGGTGGAGCCTTTAACCTGTCCCTGTTGGGAAGCTGGCGCGGGGGGCAGTCTTCCAGAAGCGGGGCCTCTCCAGCATCATCGTCGCCGCGCGCCGCTGAAATCGCCCTCCTGGCCGGGTATTTTGACTGGGTAAAATCAACGCTGACCGTGCGGTCTTTTTTGTTGCGCACCCCGGATCAGAGCGCGGGTATAGAGTTGGACGCGCCCGCGACCCTTGATTTCAGCCGGGGTTTGTTTTTGCCGGAACTGCGCCTTAATCTGACCGCGCCTGCTCATTCCGGGCAAAGCAGGATCCGGGGGGCAACGGGCATACCGGCTGTGCGCGGCGCGCTTGCCGCTTCCCTGGATTTTGGCCGGAAGCAGGATAAATTTATACTCCAGGTGCAGAACATGCCCTTTGGCCTGGCTTCTCTGCTGGTGGACTCCTCCTTCCCGGAGGGCGCTATGAGCCTGGATTTGCATCTTGCCCGCCAGGGAGAGGAGTGGAATGGGCAACTGGATTTGCGATCCGAGATCATGCCGGAAAGTGTGCTGGATCGTAAGCCCCTGGACGAAAAAGATGCGGGCCGGGGGGCGGGCTCCGGCCATCCGGAAGATACGCCGCTGTTGTTCCGGCTTACGGCCGGTCTGGGGGCGCCCCCTTCCTCCGCCTTTCCGCGCTTGAGCGGACAAACGGGGCGCATGTATTTGTCAGGCCAGGGGCGGCTGATTTATGCGGGAGCGCCGGCAGACACACAGGAAGGCCGGCTGGAATTTGCGTTGCCCTTGATCCTGCCTGCCGGTGGGTCCTTTCCTCTCCCGGACAGGGCGGCCCCGCTGGAGGCGAATGTCTTTTGGCAGGGTCCCCTGGATCCTTTTTGCCGCATCCTGCCTATGGCTGACCGCGAACTCAGCGGCTACAGCCGTATTGACCTTTCTTTGTCCGGCAGCTTGGAGGCCCCGCTTTATACAGGCAGCGCCTACTTGACGCAGGGGCGTTACGCGGACCGTATCCTGGGCCTGTTTTTGGATGACATCAGCCTGGAGGCCCAGGGCAAGAACCGGCAATTGGAATTATTGCTGGCCGCCTCTGACGGAGGGCGCGGGAGCCTTGCCCTGCAAGGGATGTTGGATGCGCCTGAAAGGACGGGCCAGGAGGCATTTGTCCCCAGGCTGCGTCTGCACGGCCGGGTTGTCCATTTACAGCCTTTGCGCCGTGATGACCTCAATGTGCGTCTTTCCGGACTGCTGGATATAGACGGGCCGCTCAACGCTCCGGAGGTTACGGCGAATATTGAAGTGGAGCGGGGGGAATATACCTTGCTTGCCTCATTGGGCGGTTCGGTGGAGACGCTGGAGATTAGCCGGATGGATGCCGTAGTCTCGGAAAAAAACGTGTCCGGGCCGTCGTTGCGCGTGACGATAAACATTCCCGGACGTTTCTATGTCCGGGGTCTGGGCCTGGACAGCGAATGGGCCGGGGCGATAAACGTGTTCGGTTCCCCGGACGAACCTCTCCTGAGCGGCAGCTTCCGCCCGGTGCGCGGGGCTTTTGATCTGCTTTCCAGGCCCTTTGTCTTTACCGGCGGAGAGATCGTTCTTAACAGCGGACGGGAGATCGATCCAATACTGAACCTGGAATTGACTTATACGGGTTCGGACATCAAGGCTCTGGCCTTCATACAGGGCCGGGCCAGACGTCCGCGTATCCACTTGAGCAGTATTCCGCCTTTGCCCCAGGATCAGGTGCTTTCCCAAGTGCTCTTCGGCAAAAATTCCACCGGCCTGAGCCACTTTGAGGCCTTGCAGCTGGCCAACAGCCTGCGTGAGCTTTCCGAGGGCGGGTCGGGTCTGCTTGGCGGCATGCGTCAAACCCTGGGGGTTGATATGCTGCGTCTCAGCAGCGGCGCTACCGGCGGGGGGCAGCGCAATACCTACGGCGCCCCCGGCGCCGAGGCTATGGGGGCCTCCTCCGGAGCGGAAGACAATACGGATGCCATACCTCATCTGGAAGCCGGCAAGTATATCAATAACGCCATTTATGTGGGAGTGGAGCAGGGGGTTACGGAAGACAGCACCGGCGTGCGGGTGGAGGTGGAGCTTAGGCCAAATACGATCCTTCAGGGCCGCAGCAGTACGCGCTCCAGCGAAGTGGGGCTGGGCTGGAAGAGGGATTATTGAGGCTCAGGAGAGGTTCGCGGCGTATTTGCCGCGCAGGGCTCTGAACACTTCTTCCGGAACCAGGTCGCGGACATCGCCCCCTACGGAGGCGGTGTGCTTGACCAGGGTGGAGCTGGTGAAAAGCCATTGGTAGTCGGTCGCCAAGAAAACCGTCTGCACATTGCGGGTCAATTTGCGGTTCATCAGGGTCATCTGAAATTCGTAATCAAAGTCTGAAACCGCGCGCAGGCCGCGCAGAATCACCCTGGCCCCCAGGCTTTCCGCATACTCCACCAGCAGACCGCTGAAAGGCTCCACCTGTACTTGGGGATGGTCGGCGAAAACCAGCCGGATAAGCTCTTTCCGTTCATCCAGGCTGAAAAGGGTGGTTTTGGTCGTATCCTTGGCCACGGCCACGATGAGCCGGTCAAAAATTTCGCAACCCCGGCGGATCAGGCTGACATGCCCGTTGGTCAGAGGGTCGAAGGTGCCTGGATAGATGGCGATTCTGGAGTTTTTTTGATCCATAGCAAGAGCCTCGTCTGTCCGTAGTGGCGGTCTGCTTCCAAGGTCAAAAGTGGGTCCGCCTGTTCAGGGTCGAATCTAAAGCCGCTTTCAAGCTCCGCGTTGAGAAAACCGCCCTCCTTAAGCCAGCCGCGGCGTAAAACGGCTTTAAGGGAGGAGGAAAATAAGTCCTGGCCATACGGCGGATCAATGAAAATCAAATCATAGGCCAAGGGAGAGCCGCGCCCCAGCATTCGCCCAGCCTCTTCTTCCAGGATCAGGCAACGTCTTCCATTGATGCCCAGCATTTCCGCATTTTTGCGGATTCCGGCCACGGCTTTGGGGAGCGATTCCACAAAACACACCAAGGCCGCGCCACGGCTCAAGGCCTCAAACCCCAGGCTGCCGCTGCCCGCGAACAAATCCAGAACCCGGCATGTCGGCCAATCCATTCCCCGGGCCTCCAGCATGGAAAAAAGCGCGGAGCGCACCTTGCTCATGGCCGGGCGATAACCTGGACCGCTGGCGGTTTTCAGTTCTCTCCCCCTGTATGCCCCGGAGATGATGCGCATGGGGTAAATTGACCTATTTACCCGTGTTTGACAAGTTATTCTGTTTTTTACCCTTGGCTTTTGTCCGGGGCAAGGTTAATAAGCAATCCATGAGAGGAGTTTCTTTCGCTTTTTTCCTTATGGCCCTGTTGGCCGCTCCACTACGCGCCGCCGAGCCGGAGAGCCTCGTCTTGAATCTGGCCTGCCTCTATCCCGAGGATCATCCTGTGGTCAAAGAGGTTCTCCTGCCCTGGGCCGGCGAAATGTTGCGCCAGAGCAAGGGGCGGTTGATCATCCGTCTGTATAATCCTGGCGCACTTTGCCAGGACGATGAAGTGCTCCAGGCCGTGCGCCTGGGGCAAATCGCCATGGGACACGGAGCCTTGAGCGCCGCTTGGACTCACTTTCCCCTTGGCCAGAGCACGGCTCTGGACTTGGGTGAGGAAACCCTGGCACGGAAAAGCACGGCTTTTTGGCGTATATACCAGGATTTGCCGGAATTGCAGAAAGAATTCAAAGGTATCAGGATCCTGGCCTTGCATGCCCGGCAACCGTACAACCTCTATGCCGTCCGGGATGGTCTTTACGGGACGGCGGATCTGCGCGGACGGCGCATCCTGGCGGAGACTCCGGCCGCGGCCGAAGCCCTGGCCTTTCTGGGCGCTTACCCCCTGACCGTTCCCTTGGGCGATTTTTCCATGTATTTGAACGAGCAAGAGGCGGACGGCGCCCTGCTCACCCTGGATCAGGCCGGACAGATACAGGCGGAAAAAGAATTTTCCCAGGCCGCCCTGGTGGATCTGCCCGGGGGCATGTGCTGGCTGGGCATTAACCAGGGGCTTTGGGATATCCTGCCCCTGGATCTGCGTAAAATTCTCGCTGACGCCAGCGGTTTAAAGCTGTCGCAAGAACTGGGCAGGGTTCTGCGCGCCGCCCACCGTATGGATATGGATGATCTGCGCGCCGGGAGTCTGCGCGTCCACTATCTCTCCGCCGGAGAACGGGCCGTCCTGCGCAAGGCCTTTCAGGATAATCTTCTGGAGCAGTGGCAGAATAACGCCCAGGTCGCCGGCATGAACAATCCTCGTGCGGTCTACGAACGCATGCGCCGAATCATGACGGAGGCAAGATGAGTTTTTTGGCGGAAACAATATTTCCTTCTCTCAGGCAAGCCCAGGTGAAACTGGCCTTGGAAAACCGCATGGCCAAGGATAAGGCCCTGACAGCGGCGGCCGCGGCCATTGAACGGGACCGGGCGTTCATTCTGGAGGCCAATGCCCATGACGTGGATCGGGCCAGGGCGGAAGGCATGAAGGAAAGCCTGGTTGACCGGCTGTTGCTCAATGACCGGCGGATAGACGACATTATCCTGGGCATTGATGTTGTTATCCGGCAGGAAGACCCCATAGGCAAGGTGCGGGGGGGGTGGACCCTGCCCAATGGCTTGTTGATCGAACAAATCAGCGTGCCGCTGGGAGTCGCGGCCATCATTTATGAATCGCGGCCCAATGTTACCGCCGATTGCGCGGCCCTGGCCTATAAGGCGGGCTGTTCGATTCTGTTGCGTGGGTCTTCTTCGGCGCTGGAATCGAACAAGGCCTTGGTGCGTTCAATCAAGGCGGGCCTTAAGGAAGGCGGCGGCCTTGCGGAGGCGGTGGGGCTGGCGGAATCGGGCAGCAGGGACGAAGTTGAGGAGATATTAGGGG
The DNA here is from genome assembly GCA_009782775.1 of Desulfovibrionaceae bacterium. Taxonomy (GTDB): domain Bacteria; phylum Desulfobacterota; class Desulfovibrionia; order Desulfovibrionales; family Desulfovibrionaceae; genus WRHT01. The sequence continues at coordinate 35,680 of WRIL01000003.1, read as the reverse complement.
CGCGAGGCTGGATTGACGCGCTTCTGCCTAGGGGAGGGAAAGAATTGATCCGCCGGGTGGTGGAGAACGCCCGCGTTCCGGTAATTGAAACCGGCGAAGGGAACTGCCACATCTATGTGGAGGGTAGCGCGGACATGCTTCAGGCGGTGGAAATAATCATCAACGCGAAGCTGCAAAAGCCCGGCGCCTGTAATGCGGTGGAAACCCTGCTGGTGCAACGGGAGGCCCTGGACGCCCTCATGCCGGTTCTGGCGGCAAGATTGGCTGGCAAGGTGGAACTGCGTTGCGATGCCGGGGCCATGGAGGCCGTGGGCATCCTTCCCGCTGGCCTGGCGTTGAAAGAAGCCACCGAGGAAGACTGGGAGCGCGAGTTTTTAGATTATATTCTCGCGGTTAAGACCGTCTCTTCCTGCGATGAAGCTATTTCGCATATCAACCGTTTCGGGACGAAACACTCCGAGGCGATTCTTACCAGAGACTTGCGGGCGGCGGAAAAATTCCGCGCCCTGGTGGACGCGGCCTGTGTGTATGTCAATGCCTCGATTCGTTTTACCGATGGGGGCGAATTCGGCTTTGGCGCGGAATTGGGGATCAGCACCCAGAAATTCCACGCCAGGGGCCCCATGGGTCTGGAGGCTCTGACCACTATAAAATACCTGGTAAGCGGCAGCGGACAGGTACGGAGCTAGATGAAAAAATGATTGCTAGGCTTATAGCGGATGCGCGCAAAGTAATTTGCAAGTTCGGCTCCACTACGCTGGCCGATAAAGATGGGAAAATAAATTCCGACTATCTCGCGGAATTCGCGGATCAGGCTGCGGGCTTGATCAAAGGCGGCAAGCATCTGGTCATTGTTTCATCCGGCGCCCAGGTGGCCGGGCTTTCCACCATGGGCAAATGGGCCCGCAAGCGGGATCTTCATTACCGGCAGGCTCTATGCGCCATCGGACAGGTGGAGCTCATGAGCGCTTGGCGGCGCGCTTTTGATAAGCACAGTCTGCACATTGCCCAAATCCTGCTGACTCAGGACGACTTCGGCGATCCTATCAGAACCCTGAATATGCGGAATACGCTGTTCACTTTGGTGGACGAGGGGGTTATCCCCATTATCAACGAAAATGACAGCGTTTCGGTGGAAGAGATCAAGATAGGCGACAACGACACCCTGGCGGCGCAATCGGCGATTCTCTGGAGCGCGGACCTGCTTATCCTTTTCAGCGACATTGACGGGTTGTATGACAAAAATCCCAAGGAGTTCCCGGAGGCGGCCCTGCTTGAGGAAGTGCGGGATATAGAAGCCGCGCGCCAAAGCATCAGTATAGGACAGACCAACAGTTTCGGCACCGGCGGCATTGCCACCAAGCTTGATGCGGCCAGGTTGGCCTTGCTTTACGGTATCCCTACGGTTCTGACCCATGGGGGCAGGCCCCGTTCGCTGGAAGCCCTGGCGGCGGGAAGACAAAAAGGAACGATTTTTTTGGCACAAATGACAAATTTGGAATCCTCTGACCGATCAGATGTTTCACCTGGGAGTCGCTAGTTATGTTCAATTCACTTTTGCCCAAAGGGGCGCCGTTTTTTGAGCTCCTGTTGCAGCAGAACCAGATTTTGTGCACGGTGGCCAACGAACTCGCGGCGCTTATCGAACGCCTGGACAACCCGAAAGATCAGCGCGAAAAAATTCTGGCGCTGGAAGATGAAGCGGACCATATCTACCTGACCATCACCAAGCACCTTTCCCAGAGCTTCCTCACCCCCATTGATCGCGAGGATATCCTGCACATCAACAAGGCGCAGGAAGAAGCCATTGATCTCTTCAACAATTTGTCCACCAGGCTGTCCTTTCTGGGATTCAAACAGGCCCGTGTTCCCATGTTGCAACTGGCGAAGACGGTACAGGCGATGACCATGCTGACCCGCTCCATGCTGGTAGGGCTGTCTGAAAAGCGGGACAGCCACAATACCAGAGAGTTTCGGACTCTGCGCAATGAATGCGAGATGCTGCTCAGCACAGGCATAGCGGAACTGTATGAACTGGGGAAAGCCACGGATGGGTCCGTGCTGGAGATAATCAAGTGGAGCCGGACCTATGACCGTATGGAAAAGCTTATTGTCTACTTGGTGGAAGTGGATGAGGCTGTTGAAGAAGCGGTGCTGAAACATGTTTGAAGCGCCTATGCTGCTGGTCGTGATTGTCGTCACGGCCCTGATCTTCGACTTTACCAACGGCGCGCACGACTGCGCCAACGCCATCGCCACCGTGGTTTCCACCAAGGTGCTGACGCCGCGTGCGGCCGTGGGCATGGCCGCAGCCTTGAATCTGTTAGGCGCGCTTTTGGGCACGGAGGTGGCGCAGACCCTGGGCGGCGGCATCGTGCGTCCAGATATTGTATCCGGTAGCCACATCCTGGTGCTGGCCGCTCTCATCGGGGCGATCACCTGGAATTGCCTGACCTGGTATTTCGGCATCCCGTCCTCTTCATCCCATGCCCTGATCGGCGGCCTGATGGGCGCGGCCCTGGCGCATGTGGGGTCGGCAGCCCTGAACGGTTCCTCTATCATCAACAAGGTGGTTTTCCCCCTGCTGGGTTCCCCCCTGGTAGGTTTTTTCATGGGCCTCTTGCTCATGAACTTGATTTGCATTGTCTTTGCCAGGATCAACCGGAAATCGGCCAATGGTTTTTTTCAAAAGGCCCAGATAGCTTCGGCGGGGTTCATGGCTTTAAGCCACGGTCTGAACGACGCCCAGAAGACTATGGGAGTGATAACTTTGGCCTTGCTCATTTTTGGCGAAATCGATGTCATCGCCGTGCCCCTCTGGGTCAAACTGGTATGCGCTATGGCCATGGCCGGGGGCACGGCCGTGGGCGGCTGGAAGATTGTCAGAACCATGGGACATAAGATTTGCAAGTTGGAGCCGGTGCACGGCTTTGCCGCCGAAACTTCGGCGTCCATAGTTATCAGCGCCGCCTCCGTGATTGGCGCGCCGATCAGCACCACGCACACCATCACGGCCTGCATTTTCGGAGTAGGCTCCACCCGGCGCTTGTCCGCCGTGCACTGGGGCGTGGCCGGCAACCTGGTCATTGCCTGGGTGATCACCATCCCGGCCTCGGCCTCCGTGGCCGCCGTCAGTTTTATGTTGTTGGAGCTGGTCTTGGGCGCTGGATAGCCTGTAAAAAAAACGGGCCGCTGACCTTCGTCAGAGCGGCCCATCGCCATAAAAACCAGTCCTATTTAAGGCATAATCAGCTTTTTTCGTTGTCTTCCTCGCCGTCTTCCAGTTTCTGCTTAAGAAGATCCCCAAGGTTCTGGCCGCCCCCCCCGGCGTCCGGCCCCACGGCCCGGAGTTCCTTTGCCGGCTTTTTGCGCTCTTCAGTATCTTCCTTGATCTGTTTTATGGAGAGCCCCAGACGGCGCTCTTCGGCGGAGACATGGATGACCTTGGCATCAATGGTCGCTCCTTCCTTGTACAATTCCGCAGGGCTTTTGATTTTTTTGCTGCTTATTTCCGAGACATGCACTAGGCCTTCAATGCCTTCCTGCACTTCCACAAAGAGGCCGAAGTCGGTAATATTGGTGATTACGCCGCTGATCATCGTGCCTTCGGGGAATTTGTCCGGTACATAGGCCCAGGGGTCTTCCTGCAACTGTTTTATGCCCAAAGTGAATTTTTCGTTTTCCTGGTCCACGGTGAGCACCTTGGCCTGCACCATGTCGCCGACCTTATAGAGTTCGTTGGGGTGGCGTATCTTTTTGGTCCAACTGATGTCGGAGACGTGGATCAGGCCGTCAATGCCGTCTTCAATGCCTATGAAGATGCCGAATTCAGTGATATTTTTGATGGCCCCTTCCAGGATGGTGCCTTCCGGAAATTTGACCGCCACCACTTCCCAGGGATTTTCCTTGATTTGCTTCATGCCCAAGGAGATACGTTTTTTTGAGGAATCCACCCCCAGGACGACCACCTCCACCTCATCGCCCGGATGAACCATTTGCGAAGGGTGGCGCAGTTTGCGCGTCCAGGACATTTCAGAGATATGCACCAGGCCTTCCACTCCGGATTCCAGCTCCACAAAGGCGCCGTAATCCACCAGGTTGGTAACTTTGCCATTGAAGGTCGCCCCGGAGGGAAACTTGGCGTTGATGTCATGCCAGGGGTCTTCCACCATTTGTTTCAGGCCCAGAGAGACTTTATTGTTGTCCTTGTCAAAGGAAAGCACCTTTAATTGCAGATCCTGCCCCAGGCTGACCAGCTCCTTGGGGTGGCGGATGCGCCGCCAGGACATGTCGGTAATGTGCAGGAGACCGTCAAGGCCCCCCAAGTCCACGAATACGCCGTATTCCGTGATGTTTTTGACCCTGCCGGAGACGAGCTGCCCTTCCTCCAGGGTGGTCAGGAGATCATGGCGTTTGGAATCGCGATCTTCTTCCAGAAGCACCCGGCGGGAGACGATGACATTGCTGCGCCGGCGGTTAATCTTGAGTACCCGGAACTCATAGGTCTGGTTAACCAGGGCGTCCATGTCCGGAACCGGGCGCAGATCCACGTGCGAACCGGGCAAAAAGGCTTCCACGCCGCCCAGGTCCACGGTATAGCCGCCCTTGATGCGGCGCAGGATCCGCCCTGAACAGATCCCGCCCTTGTCCAGCATGTCTTCCAGTTGATCAAAGACCTGCATGCGTTTGGCTTTTTCGTAAGAAAGGATGATCGAGCCTTCTTGCTCGTTTTTGCGCACGACAAAAACATCCACTTTGTCGCCGACGGCTATGCCGACCTGGCCGAGGGAATCGGTAAATTCCGCCAGAGGGATCTGTCCTTCGGATTTGAAATTGACGTCCACCAGCACGGTATCCGCATCAATACGCACCACTTCGCCCTTGACAATGGAACCTTCGTCCAGGTCGCCAAAGTCCGGGTTCAGATAATTTTCCAGGGCGCTTTCAAAAATCAATTCGCCGTCAAGTCCGGCATCCGGTTTTGGCGTTACGGGCATTGCCGTTCCTCCCACACAGAATTCCCCTGCGGATCTTTTGGATGATTCTCACAAGGTGGGCTTCCTCATACCAAAATAGTCCAGCTTGCACAACCGGAAAAACAGGCTTCGCGTATTTTCAAAGCTTGTTTCTGCGCTTGCAGGCCTCCAGGGTATTGCGCAGGAGCATGGTCACGGTCATGGGACCAACCCCTCCAGGAACCGGAGTGATGGCCGTGGTTTTGGGGCGGATGGCCTCAAAGTCGCAGTCGCCCGTGAGTCCTTGTTCCGTCCGGTTCAGACCTATGTCCACGACCACAGCGTTGTCCTTGACCATATCCGCGCTTACGGCCTTGGGACGGCCCAGGGCCAGAAAAAGAAAATCCGCCCGCCGGCATTCTTCCCGTAAGTCCGGGGTTTGGGAATGGCAGAGAGTCACGGTGGCGTTGGCTTCCAGGCTGTTCGCCCCCAGCATCAGGGCCAGGGGTTTGCCTACAATATTGCTGCGCCCCACCACCACGGCTCTTTGTCCGGATGGAGACAACCCGTAGTGCTTCAGCAGGGCCATGACCCCGGCTGGGGTGCAGGGCCTGGGGCCTGGCAGACCGAGGGCCAGCCTGCCCATGTTTTGCGGGTGAAACCCGTCCACATCCTTGGAGGGGTCAAGGCGTTCCAACAGGGCTTGGCTGTCCAGGCCGGGGTACAGAGGCAACTGCAAGAGGATGCCGTCCACTTCATCCAGCCCGTTCAGTTTATCTATCAGGCGTTCCAAGTCCCGCTGGGCGGCGGACGGGGGCAATTCCACAAGCTCCGAGTTAAAGCCCGCATCCTGGCAAGCCAGGCGTTTATTGCGCACATATACCCGCGAAGCCGGTTCTCCGCCGGCCAGGATCACCGTCAGGCCGGGGGCGCGCCCCAAGGCTGGCCGGAGCGTCTCAACCTCCGTCCGGATTTCTTCCCGGAGCCGCATGGCCACGGCCTTGCCGTCCAAAAGCATAGGCTCTCCTTTGCCGCTTATAGCGGCAGTTCCACGGTGACCAGGGTTCCGCCGTTTTCCAGGCGGGAGGCGCGCACGGATCCGAGATGGGCGATGATGATGGATCGCACGATGGTCAACCCAAGGCCGGTGCCGCCTTTTTTACGTGAAAAGTAGGGTTCGAACAGGCGTCCGCGTTCTTCCTCGCTAAGCAGGTCCGGTCCGTTATCCCCCACTTCCACCCGCAGGCGTTTCAGTTCCTGGTCCACCTTCGCCCGGAGGAATACAGCGGGGTGTTCGGTTTTGTCCAGGGCCTCGGCGGCGTTGGTCAGGATATTCATAAAGGCCCGGTGCAGGGCGGCCTCATCCATGTTCAGTTCCGGCAGATCTTCAGGGAGGTTCATGGACCAGCCAATGACGGGCAGGGTTTGCCGGAAGATGTCGAAGACTTCAGTGAGAAGCTGTCCGGGGCGTCCGCGCTTGAGGTTGATGGTCGGCATTTTGGCAAAGGCGGAAAATTCCTGGACCATGCTCTGGAGTTGTTCCACCTGATGAATGATGAGCTGGGTGCTCTGGACAAAAACCGGGTCATGCACCGTGGGGGCGAATTTTTTTTCCAGGCGTTGGGCGGAGAGTTTTATGGGGGTGAGGGGGTTTTTGATTTCGTGGGCTATACGCCGGGCCACTTCCTGCCAGGCGGCCATGCGCTGCATTTTTTCCAGTTCGGTCACGTCTTCAAAGACCACCACCGCCCCGGAAAAACGCTGATCAGAATCAGCCATGGCGGCCACGGTGGCCAACAGGCTGTATTCATGCCCATCCCGGTTGTACTTGAACTGCCGCTGGAGCGAACCGGTGTGGTTGCTGGCCAGGGACTGAGCTAGGTCATGCACCTGGGTCAGTTCTTTTTTATTGAGGAGACGCCTGATGGGCAGCCCGACAAGTTCCTGGGCCTTCTGTCCCAGAATTTGGCAGGCCACCCGGTTGATGGTGCTTACCTTCCAGTCCGCGTTGAAGGAAATGACCCCGGCGGCCAGGTTATCCAGCACGGTTTCCACATATTGGCGCTGCTGGTCCAGGGAAAGGTTTCTTTGCAGCAGGGCGGCGTTGGTGGCGGTCAGTTCCTGGCGTTTTTCCATGATCTCCGAGGCCATACTGTTGAAAGAATTTACCAGGAGGCTGATTTCATCGTCGGAACTGTCTTCAACACGCACGTTTTCTTCGCCCCGGGCCAGCTTGCCCGTGGCGTCCACCAGCACCAGGATGGGGTCGGTAAGTCCCTTGACCATTTTCAAGGCGAACCAGATGATCGAGAGCATGATCAGCGAAGTGAGGATGCTTAAAGTCAGGTAGAGCATGCTTTTGATGGGTCTCTGGAGGTTGCGCAATTGCCTGTATTCGTCAAAACCGCCGGCGACCAGCTCCTGTCTGTCCTGAAAACCGTCGCCCAAATCCTCGCTCAGAACCAGGTAACCGCCGCGCCCGTGATCAATTGGCAGAAGCCCGTATAGGAAATCGCCGTGGAGCCTGTCGCCCAGGTAGTCCTGGTAATTCTGTCCGGCCAGTTCTTCCCAGCGGATCTTTCCCTTGAGCTCCTTCCAGGAAGCGCTCAGGGCCGGACTGAGCCGCCAGTTGCGTTCGAATTTTTCGCTGTCCAGAAAGCCGGCCAGGATCAGGTTGTATTCATTGCTTTTGGCGCTCAAAAAGGCGTCCATTTGCGGGCCTCCCCAGATATAGCCGCTGGAGGAGAGTCCTTTAAGGATATTTTCCGCCTGCCGGCGCAGACGTTCGGAATTTTTTTGCAGGAAGCCGTCGGTCAAATCCGTGGCCGCCTCCATGGCGCTTTCCACCTGGTTTTTGAACCAAAAATCCACTGACAGTTTCACGAATTGTGTGGTTACCAGGAACATGAGCAGACAGGGGATCAGGGTCATTCCGGCAATGACCAGGATCAGGCGAGTGCGCAGGCGGGAGCCGATAATCCGTTGTTTACGCTCCAGGATGATTTTGATGGCGTTGCGCAGCACCACGATCAGGATGCCTATGAGAAGAAGGACGTTCAGGTTGAACAGGGCGAAGAAGAGTATGGAACCGGAACCGAAGTAGCGTAGCTGGATGAAGATGAGCGCGAGCATCAGCCCGAAGGCGGCGGCGGCGATGCCTAGTTCACGGCGGCGGCGGCGGGCGGCCAGCGATTCCTCTTCCTCGGTCAGGGCCATGGAGGATGACGCTCCGGCAGGCGGCGCGGTCTGGCCTTCGCGGCGGTGTTTGGGGCTGCTGGTTGACAGGGACATTGGGAGCCTTGTAATATTAAAAATTCATACCGTCATTCCGGGCGGTAAGCACGTCGCTGTGGAAGCCGCCCATTCTTTTCGCATACCTGAGAGGATTTTGGCAAGATGTTGAATAAACCCCGTCTGCTCACTCCCGGCCCCACCGCCCTGCCGGAAAGTGTCCGGCTGGCGATGGCCGTGGACATGATCCACCATCGCAAACCGGCCTTCAAACAAGTCATGGCCGAGATTCAGGTCAAGCTCCGCCACCTTTTCGGCACCGAGCAGCCGGTGCTGCCCCTGTCATCTTCCGGCACCGGGGCTATGACCGCGGCCCTGTGCAATCTTTTTCAGCCAGGTGAAAAGGTACTGATCCTGGAAGGGGGCAATTTCGGGCGGCGTTGGGCGGAAATCGCCCATTCCCGCGGCCTGAAGACGGTGGTGGAAAGCATCACCCCCGGACAGGCCGCGGATCCGGAGCGTCTGGCCGCTCTCTTGAAACTGCACCCGGAACTGCGCGGGGTCTGTGTGCAACTATGCGAAACCTCCACCGGGGTGCAACACCCGGTGCGCGAACTGGCCGCCATAACCTCCATCGGGGATGCGCTTCTTCTGGTGGACGGCATTTCCGGAGTGGGCATCTCCCCCTGTCCCATGGACCAATGGGGTATTGACTGCCTGCTGACCGGTTCGCAAAAGGGTCTGATGCTCCCTCCCGGCCTTTCTTTCGTGGCTTTTTCCGCCAGGGCCTGGGGCAAGGCGGCCAAGGTGGACTCCGGCAACTTCTATTTTGACCTGGGCAAGGAGAAAGAGCAGGTTCTCCGGCAGCAGACCTGTTTTACCCCGCCGGTGAGCCTGCTTCTGGGTCTGAACCAGAGCCTGGATCTCTTTTTCAGCGCCGGGCTGGAGGAGATTTATCGCAAACAATGGGCGCTGTGCAGCATGGCCCATCGGGGGGTAAGGGCCATAGGGCTGAAGCCTTTCGCTCCGGAGGCTCCGGCCTGGGGAGTAACCGCTGTGCGCTTGCCCGAAGGGCTGAAGTCCTCCGCGCTTCTGGCGGAGATATTTAGAAATTATAATCTGGTGCTGGCCGCCGGGCAGGGAGAATTCAAAGAAAACCTGATCCGCATCGGCCACATGGGTTGGGTGGACTGGGCGGATTTGGCCGCGGCCCTGCACGCCCTGCAACGATCCTGCCGGGCTCTGGGCGGTCCGTCCGGGGCGCCGGATTACCTGGAACAGGCCCTGGCCGAGTACTGGCTGGCCATGGAACAGGGTTACCCATCCTGACATAAAGGAAGCAAGACCATGAATGAACAACAACCCCCGTTGCCCCAGGTGGATTTTTCCACCTTCGTGCTTTCCCTGGCCTCCAGCGCCATGGTCTATCTGGGTGAAGTTCCCAACCCGGAAACCGGACAGCCGGAAAACAACCTGGAGATCGCCCGGCATAACATTGACATGCTGGAAATGCTCCAGAACAAGATCCAAAACGGCCTGACTCCGGAGGAAACCAGGCTGTTGGAAGGCGTGCTTTATGAGTTGCGCCTTAAATACGTGATCAAGGCGGGGTAGAAAAGATGTCCGAGATAATCAGGGCCGGGCTGGTCGGGGTGACCGGCTATACCGGCATGGAACTGGCCCGGATCCTGGCCGCGCACCCGGTCATCCGTCTCACGGCGGTCACTTCGCGGGAGGAGGCCGGCCGGGCGCTGGAGGATATATACCCTTTTTTGCGCGGTTTTGCCTGCGGGAAGCTGTGTTTGATCGCGCCGGATCCGGAAGCGTTGGCGAAAAGTTGTGATCTGGCTTTTCTGGCCGTGCCGCACGGAGCGGCCATGGAACTGGCCGCCACCTTGCGCGCTCTGGGAGTGAAGGTGGTGGATCTTTCGGCGGATTTTCGTCTGCGGGAGGCGGGAATCTACCGGGAATGGTATGGGCAGGAGCATACGCAGCCGGCCCGTCTGAAGGAAGCGGTGTACGGGTTGCCTGAGCTTTATGCCGGGGAGATCGCCGGCGCCGGTCTCGTGGCCAACCCCGGCTGTTACCCCACCTCGGTGATTCTGGCCTTGTACCCGCTTTTGCGCCAAGGACTGGTGGAGACCGGGAGCGTGATCATCGACGCCAAGTCCGGGGTAAGCGGGGCGGGCCGCAAGGCCAGCCAGGCGCATCTTTTCAGCGAAGTGGGCGAGAGCTTCCGGCCTTATTCCGTACCCAGACACCGGCATACCCCGGAGATCGAGCAGGAGCTGAGCCTCGTTGCCGGCCGGGAGGTGCTGGTCACCTTTACACCGCATCTTCTGCCGGTGAACCGGGGCATCTTGAGCAGCATTTACCTAAGGCCAACGGCTGGGGCGGAAGAGGAGAGCCTGCGCGCCGCTTTCGCCGGAGCCTATGCCGGGAGCCGTTTCGTGCGCCTGCTTCCGCCGGGCTCACTTCCGGAATTGCGTTACGTGCGCGGCTCCATGTACTGCGACATCGGCTTGGTTATGGATAAGCGCTCCGGGAGGCTCATGGTCTTCAGCGCCATTGACAATCTCTGCCGGGGGGCTTCCGGCCAGGCCGTGGCCAACGCCAACCTCATGTCCGGCCTGCCGTTGGAGTGCGGGCTGGAGGCCGCGCCCCTGGCGCCATAATTACAGGAATAAAAATGAATAAAATGGAAGAACCGGAAGGTCTGGATCATCAGGGCTACTGCATCAGGCCGCCCAGCGAGGCGTACAGCATCCTGTTGCAGGCCACCCTGGGATGTTCGCACAACAAGTGTACCTTTTGCGAGGCCTACAAGGATAAGCGCTTTGCCATTAAAGACCAGGCTGTCTGGGAGCGGGATCTGGACTTTGCCTCCAAATATTGCCGGAACCAGGACCGGGTTTTCATTATGGACGGGGATGCCCTGATTATGCCCATGCGGCGTTGGGAATGGCTGCTCGGCAATATTACCGCCCGCCTGCCCTGGGTCAGGAGAATCGCCACCTATGCCAACGCCAAGGATGTGGCCTTGAAGAACGACGAGGATTTGGCCCGTTTGCGCGAACTGGGTCTGGACATGCTTTATTATGGGGTGGAAAGCGGGCATCCGGAGGTGCTCAAGAAGGCGCGTAAGGGATCTGACCCGGAAAAACTCTATCTCCAGGCCAGGCGGCTTAAGGAGGCCGGGTTCGTCCTCTCGGTGACGGTCATCGTGGGGCTGGGCGGGCGCGCGGGTAGTCTGGAACACGCCCGGGCCACCGGCGAGCTGCTCACCCGCATAGATCCGGACTATGTGGGCGCGCTCACCCTGATGCTCCAGCCGGGCACGCCCATCTATGACGAATACGTCAACGGCGAATTTGAACTGCCCGGGCAGGCCGAACTTCTGGCCGAACTCGGGGTGATCTTCGCGGGCACCACTTTAAGCAACGGTATGTTCACGGCCAACCACGCCAGCAACTACCTGCCCATCCGGGCCTATTTGCCGGAGGACAAGGAGAAGACCCTGGGGCTCATTCGCCGCGCCCTGGAGGGCAACGTGGAACTGCGCCCGGAATGGATGCGGGCTTTTTAGTTGTTCGCTTAAATCTGGATGCCGGAGGTGTTGTACCCGGCGTCCACAAACATGACCTCCCCGGTCATGCCCACGCTCAGGTCCGAGGCCAGGAAGAGAGCGGCGTTTCCTACCTCTTCAATGGTGACGTTTTTCTGCAGCGGGGTATAGTTCTCCATGTGCCGTAGAATTTTGGAAAAGCCGGAGACGCCGGAGGCGGCCAGGGTTTTGATGGGGCCGGCGCTGATGGCGTTGATCCGGATGCCCCTGCTTCCAAAATCGTAGGCCAGGTAGCGCACCGAGGCCTGAAGGGCGGCCTTGGCCACGCCCATGACATTGTAGTTGGAGATCCATTTATCCGCGCCGTAATAGGTGAGAGTGACCACCGCAGAATGATCGTTCATCAGGGGTTCAAAGGCCTTGCATAGGGCCACCAAGGAAAAGGCCGAGATATCCAGGGCCTTGGTGTAGCCGGCGCGGCTGGTGTCGATGAAGCGTCCGCTCAAGTCCTCTTTTTCGGCATAGGCCACGGCGTGCACCAGGATGTCAATTTTTTCCCAATGTTGCCGCACGGCTTGCACCGCGTAGTCAATCTGCCGGTCACTGGTCACATCGCAGGGAAAGGTAAAGGCGCCGCCCAATTCCTCCACCAGAGGGAGAACCCGTTTTTTGATGGCGTCATTGGGCCAGGAAAAGGCGCATTCAGCCCCGTTCCTCCGCAAGGCCCCGGCAATGCCGTAAGCGATGCTGCGATTGTTGGCCAAGCCGAAAATCAGAGCTTTTTTGCCTTTTAGTAACATGCTGTTCCTCCGGAAGGAATTTATCGTATTGGTGACGTAAAATTTTGCCAAGCCTCATCGGCGGAAGCGCTCCGCCAGCTTTGCGCCCTCGACCCGGACTCCGCTCCCGGCTTCAAAGGCCCGGCAACATCCAGGGGAGATCTCGTCGATGATCAAGGGTTCGCCAGTCGCGTCCAGTCCCCACTCAATTTTGATGTCCCAAAGGGACAGGTCCCTGGCCGTGAACATTTCCCTTATGGCCCGCATGGCCTCCGCGTTCATCGCCAGCAGCCTGTCCATAACCGTGGCCTCAATTATGCCCAGGGCCACCAGGGCCGAGGGAACGATGGGCGGGTCTCCGGTGGCGTCGTCCTTCAGGGTGATCTCAAATACCGGGGAGGGAAGAACCAGGCCGTCGCGTATGCCCGGAACCATCTTGTAGCGGCGGAGGAAACTGCCCGTGCATATCCAGCGGGCCACCCATTCCAGGCCGGGGGTAAAGGTCCTGACCTTACGCACGTCCATGGACAGCGCGATCGGGTCATGGGAAATCATGTGGGTCCTGGCGGTCTTTTTGGCCTCAAGCTCGCTGAAAATGGTCGCGGACATGACCAGACAGGCCTCGCCCTGTCCGGGGAGCGTTTCTTCGGCCGGATTGTTGCCGCCGGGGTCAATCTCTCCGGCATCGTTCTTGGTCACCCGATCCGTGAATACCAGGCGTATGGAATCGGCATCCAGTTCGTAAACGTCTTTGGTCTTTCCGCGATAGATCAGCTTGCTCATATGTATCCTTATAAGGTGGTTTGCCGGCCGCGCAGTTCCGCCGAACGGGCATGGGCCTCCAGTCCCTCCAGGCGCGCCAGGCGGGCCACGTCGGGCGCGGCCTTGGCGGCGAAAGCACTCCCGGCGCAGATCACGTTGCTGCGCGTCATAAAGGTGTGCACGCCCAGACCGGATGAGAAGCGGGCCGTGCCAAGGGTGGGCAGCACATGGTTGGGGCCGGCGTAATAATCGCCCAAGGCTTCGGCGGAGTGGCGCCCTATGAAGATGGCCCCGGCGGCGTGGATTTCCGGGAGCAGTTCCCAAGGGTCGGCGCACATTAATTCCAGGTGTTCCGGGGCGATGGCGTTGGCCAGGGAGCAGGCCGCGCGCAGATCCGGCAGCAGAACCGCCGCCCCCCAGCGCCCCAGGGAGGCCGCGGCGGTGGCGGCCTTGGGCAGGGAAGCGAGCTGCCCCTCCAGTTCTTTTTGCAGTTTGGGGAGCAGGTCGAGGTCGGTGAGCAGACAGACGGCGCTGGCCAGGGGGTCGTGTTCGGCTTGGCTGAGCATGTCCGCGGCCAGCCAGGCCGGGTCCGCGGTGTGATCCGCGATGATCACGATTTCGCTGGGACCGGCCAGGAGGTCCAGCCCCACCCTTCCAAGGAGCAGGCGTTTGGCCGTGCTCACCCAGAGGTTGCCGGGCCCCGCGATGACATCCACCGGGGCCAGGGGGCCGGCGCCGTAAGCCAGGGCGCCGATACCCCAGGCGCTGCCGCAGGCAAAGACATCCGTAAGGCCCAAGGCTGCGGCCGTGGCCAAAAGGAGCGGATTTACAGAGCCGTCCGGACGGGGCGGGGTGACTACCGCGATTTCCTTTACCCCGGCTACCAGGGCCGGGATGGCGGTCATAAGCAGACTGGAGATCAACGGGGTTTCTCCGCCCTTGCCTCCGGGCACATACAGCCCGGCCCGGCGCACCGGGTGAGGGATCTGCCCCAGCAGCGCGCCTGCCGGTCCACGGATGAACCAGGCCTTTTCCTTTTGTTCCTGGTGAAAGGCCCGGATATGTTCCGCCGCTTCCAGGACCGGGGCGAGTTCTTCGTCGCTTACTACGGCGGCCGCCCGGCGCAGGCGGCGTCTGTTGTGGTGGAACATGCTGGAGGTGAAGTCCGGGGCGTCGTGGAGGCGGTTATATTTGATCACCGCCCGGAGTTTGTCGTTCCTGACATCTTCCAGAATGGCGCGGGTTTGGGTTTCCACCTCCGCGTCCCCTCCCAGGCTCAGGCGTCGTCGTTCCTCCAGGAGGGCGAGCAGTCCGGCGCGTTCTTCCGGCCGGCCGGCGTCAAACACAAAACAAGACATGGCGATTACCTTGGGCAAAAAAAGGATAAGCCGCGGATGGCCCGGACGGCTACTTTTTGGCCTGGAAATAAACCAGACGCTGTTCCCAGGAGTCCCGAACCGTTCCGGACCCGGCCTGCTTGATCATTTCCTCGCATACCGTCTCGGCCTTGCTCCAGTCTCCGGCTTGTTCGGCCATTTCCACCACTAGGTAATTGATCAGGGATCTTTCTTGAGGCGAGGTTTGGGGGAGCAGGGCTTCCAGGCGGGCGACGCCCTCGGCGGGCTGCCCCAGTTTAGCCAGTGTTTCGGCCTCGCCCAGTCCGACAATTATGCCCAAGGGGGCGTTGGCCGGGGTGGAAAGCCGTCTCCAGGCCCGGAGGGCTGTTTCATATTCGCCCTGTTCGGAGGCGCTGTGCGCCAAGGCCAGGATGGCCGCGTTTTTCATGCGCTCATCCGCCTTGTTCGCGAATTCTTCCAGTTGGGATAATTTATCCGGACTTTCAGGCAGGATGATGATCCTGCCCAGGGCTTCCTCCCGGTCTTTGCTCCGGTTTCCGGCCAGGTGGTTCCAGATCCCGACCACGAAGATCAGCAGGATCAGTCCGATGAGGAAAAAAAAGATCAGCCTGGAGCGGGCCACCAGAAATTCCAGCAAAGGCGAGGCTTCTCTGGAAACCTCGGATTGAATGGAATCCAGCAGGGTTTGTTCATGCTTCCGGTCGGGTTCGCTGGGCGTTGTTCCGGATTTTTTGGCGCTCTTGCTCATGGCTGTGAGGATCTCCTTCGATGGGAAACCATCTTCTTAAACGCCTGGAGGAAAAAAGTCAAAAATATCCTGTTGACCGGGAACAACGCCTTGTTTACACCTGGGACAACACAAAGGACACACTGACTATTTTGCAATCCGCCAGCATTATGAACGGTAATATTTCTTCTTCGACCCAGGCTGTTAAATATGCCGGATCCAAACTGAAACTGTTGCCTTACATACTGTCCATGTCTCAAAAAGTAAGCGAAAATATAGATAATATTACGGTGTTTGACGGTTTTTCAGGTTCCACCCGTGTCAGCCAGCTTTATGCCAAAAGCGGTTATACGGTGTATGCCAATGATTCGGCGTCCTATTCCCGGGTGTTCAATACGGCTTTTTTATTGAACAGCAAACCTCCTGAAGCTTACCAGGGGTTAATAGACCATTTGAACGCCCTGAAACCTGTGGAGGGGTGGTTTACCGAGCATTACGGCGGAGACGCTTTTAACAAGGCTTCGTGTAACGGGGACGGGCTGAAGAAGCCGTGGCAAAGAAAAAATACGGCCAAACTGGACGCGATACGGGAGGAGATAGACAGGCTGAATCTTGATGAAGTCAGCAGGGCCGTGGCCCTGACCAGCCTGATATTGGCCCTGGACCGGGTGGACAGCACCCTGGGGCATTTCGCGGCCTATTTGAACGACTGGTCCGTGCGCTCATACAGGGATTTGCTTTTGGAAGTGCCGGCTTTATGGGTCAATCAACGCCGGAATGTGGTGATGCATGACGATATCTTCGACGCGCTCAGGCAATTGCCCGATAACATAATCATCGCCTATTTCGATCCTCCGTACGGCTCAAATAATGAAAAAATGCCCCCTTCCAGGATTAGGTACGCCTCCTATTATCATATATGGACCACCATATGCCTGAACGATCGTCCTGAGCTTTTCGGCAAGGCCGGACGCCGG
Source organism: Desulfovibrionaceae bacterium (assembly GCA_009782775.1). Classification (GTDB taxonomy): domain Bacteria; phylum Desulfobacterota; class Desulfovibrionia; order Desulfovibrionales; family Desulfovibrionaceae; genus WRHT01. Next base: position 19,326 of record WRIL01000003.1, on the reverse strand, counting down.
GCGGATACCTCGGACGCCATCGCGGGTTCGGTATTTGAAGATTTCAGAAAAGGCGCGTCCGGAAGATTTATCGCTACCGAAGCGCTGGAAAAACTGATTAAAGAAACTAGGTCCGATTATATAATTTTGTCGTATAGTTCAGGAGGCCGGGCAACGACCGATGAGTTGAACGAGGTGTTGAATATGTATGGGAAAATTGTTGAAATAAAAAAAATAGATTATAAAAAAAATATTATGGCGACAATGAAATGGACTAATGATTGGGCTAAAGATGTTGCGGAAAAAAATTATGAATACCTGTTTATGATGGAAAGGATATAATGTTGACAGGCATCTCCAGCCTGGCTCTTCTGGGCGGAAGTTTCAACCCGCCGCATTTCGGGCATTTGCGCTTGGCCCTGGAGATGTTTGAAGCCCTGCGGCCGGATCGTCTGGATTTTGTGCCATGCGCCGTGCCGCCGCACAAAGAGGCGCCGTCGCTTCTTCCCTTTGACTGGCGTTGCGCCATGCTGGAGGATAGCCTGGCCGCCTTGCCTTTGCCCTGGCGTTTCGGGGTGAACCGGCTGGAAGCGGATCTTCCGGGGCCATCCTTTACCTGCGCCACCTTGCGCGCTTGCCGGGGCGCGTATTCCGGCGCGCGTCTTTATTTTATCTTGAGCGCCGAAGACTTGGCCGGGCTGGACAGCTGGAAAGACTGGCGGGATTTGCCGGATCTGGCTATTTTGGCGGTAGCCTCCCGTAACGGAGAGGAAGAGGAGCAGGTATTCCGTGCCCTCTCCCGGCTTTGGCCGGATTGTTCTCCAGGCCGGCCGCGAACGGGCGGGGGACTTAGTTTTACCCTTTTCGCGAATCGTGAAGTATGTTATATTCCCGTCACCCGCCTGGACGTCAATTCTTCGCTCATCCGCGCCCTTTGGTTGTCCGGCCGGGAGATTGATTTTCTCGCTCCGGCCCCGGTGCGCGACTTCCTGGCCCAAAGGGCTGGGGAGGTGCGGCGTTATTGGGCATAGGCTGTAATTGGAGGTCAGTATGTCGCAAGGCCAGATTTTTTCCGTACCGGCTTCAGTGACGCAGAACATTGCCCGGGCCAAGGCCTTTTTGCATAAAGGGGAGGCCATACGGGCGGTGGAAGCGGTCATGGCCGCCCTGGACCTTTTTGATCCCAAGAAGATTGTGGGCAAGGGCAAATATGAGACGGAAATCCTGCTCATGGAAGTTGTGGTTGACCTCAGCAACAGTCCCAAGATCGCGACTTTTCTCAAATCGATCACCAAGAGCAAGGAGCCGCGCATTGCCTACGTTCCGGGGCAGGAAGAGCAGTTAGCCGCGATCCTGCCGCTGATCCTCAAGGCCCTCAAAGAAGAGGTGGAAAAAAAGGAGCAGGAGATATCCGGCAACAGCGATGAACGCAAGGCCTCCCTTTGGAGGAAGGGCACGGAGATGCTCAAATCCGGCAACGCCCCACGGGGCAAGGCCTTGTTACGCCGTCTGGCCGAAGAGTACGGAGAGGAGCCGGGAGTTAACTTTATGGTTGGCGAGGCCTTGTTTCAGGCCGAGCTGGGGGCGGACGCGGTGGAATTTCTGGAAAAATCCATGGCGAAAGAGCCGGGAGAAGTCAAGGTGTATGGCTATCTGGCAAATATCTATGCGGAGATGCGCGAATTCCCCAAGGCGGAGCGTATCTACAAGTTAGTGCTCAAGCGTTTTGGCAAGAATTACAAGACTTTGATTAATTTCGGCAACCTCTATAAGGCCTGGAATAAGCGCGATGAGGCCTATGTCATTGCCCAGATGGCCTTGCGTGAGGCTCCGGGCAATCCTGAGGCCGAGGCCCTGTACAAGTGGGCGGACCGATGAATGATTGATTACCGGGCGGAGCTGAATCCGGCCCAACTGGAGGCGGTTAACTCCCTGGAAGGCGCGGTGTTGGTGATCGCCGGGGCCGGTAGCGGCAAGACCCGCACCATTGTTTATCGCTTGGCCAGACTGGTGGAGAGTGGCGTTCCCGCCTCCTCCATCCTGCTCCTGACCTTTACCCGCAAGGCGGCGCGGGAGATGCTGGAGCGGGCCGGGCGGCTCCTGGGCCGGCAAGAGGAGTGTGGGGGCGAGGCCTGGGTGCAGGGCGGCACTTTTCACAGTTTCGCCTATCTGGTGTTGCGCCTCTTCCAGCCTGAAGGTTACGGGCGCGCCGCCACCGTGCTGGATGCCGACGACGCCCTGGGTCTGCTGCAGATTTGTCGGGAGGATTTGCGCCTAGGCAAGGGTGATCGCTCCTTCCCCCAGGATCGCGCTGTTTTGGCCATCCTGAGCAAGAGCCGCAACCGCGAGCAGCCACTGGAAGAGGTCCTGCGCCGGGACTTCGCCCATCTCCTCCCACACGCCGATAATTTGGCCATGTTGGAGAAGGCCTATGCCGTCATGAAACGGGAGCGCGCCCTTCTGGATTACGATGATCTCCTCTTTGAACTGGAAACTCTTCTGCGACGGAGGCCCGAGGCCCTGAATTGGTGCCGTCGCCGTTACCGTTATCTGATGGTGGACGAGTTTCAGGATACCAACCTGGTGCAGGCCCGTTTGGCCGCCCTGCTGGCAGGGGGGGAGGCTGGTCCGCCGGGGACCGAGCCCGGAGGCGGCAATATTATGGCCGTGGGTGATGATGCCCAGTCCATTTACGCCTTTCGCGGGGCCAATGTGCGCAATATTTTGGATTTCACCGGTGTCTGGCCCCAGGCCAGACTGATACGCCTGGAAGAAAATTATCGTTCGGTCCAGCCGGTGCTGGATTTGTGCAACACCGTGTTGGACAACGCCAAATCCGCTTACCGCAAGCACCTCTTCACCCGCCGAACCGGCGGCGCCCTGCCCCAGGTGTTGCGTCCGCTTTCGGACCTCAGCCAGGGGGAAATGGCCGCCGCCAAGGTAGCCGAACTCCTGCGCCTTTATCCGCCAGGGGAGATCGCCGTGCTTTTCCGGGCCGGCTACCAATCCTATCACACCGAGGCGCGGCTGAACCGGCTGGGGATTACCTTTCGCAAATACGGCGGACAGCGCTATACCGAGGCTGCCCATGTCCGGGATGTCCTGGCCTTTGTGCGATTGCTCCTGAACCCCCTGGATTTTGCCGCTTTCAGACGGGTCACCGCCTTTATCCGGGGCATTGGAGGAAAGACCGCCTTCAAGTTGCACCAGGCCTTGCAGGCCGGGGAGAGCGCCGTCTTGGAAAAAGCCTGTCTCCGCTACCCGGAATTGGGGGCGCAACTGGAGTTTCTGGATGGACTGCGTCTGAATCCCGGGCCTCCGGCCCTGATCTTGCGCGCTATCCTGGATCATTACCAGCCCATTCTGGAACAGCTCTACCCGGATGATTACCCTCGCCGCCTACTGGGGCTGGAGGAGCTGGCCGGCATTGCCCTGAACTATGAGGATCTGGATCTCTTTGCGGCAGATCTCTCGCTCAGCGAGCCGGATGAGTCAGTGGACAACCGGCCTCTCTCAGGCGATCGCCGGGAACAGGTCACCCTTTCCACCATTCATTCGGCCAAGGGGTTGGAGTGGGAAGCGGTGCTGGTGCTGGATTTGGTGGAGGAACGTTTCCCTTCCAGGCAGGCCCTCCTGCGCGAGGAGGATTTTGAGGAAGAACGCCGCCTCATGTATGTGGCCTGCACCAGGGCCAAGAGCTACCTCGGGCTCTTTGTCCCCGCCTCGCTCCATGACCGGCGGAGCGGGGGACGCCTTCCGGCCCTGCCCAGTCCTTTTGTGCGTGAACTGCCGCCAACGCTGTACGAGGAATGGCGGGAAGGTTTTCTTGGTCTTGCCAGCCCCCGACCCCGGTCCGCTGTTGAAACATGCGATTATGAAAGATCCGGCCCAGAAATGCCCGGCTATGAGGCTCTTGCTCCCCTGGATGCCTCCGCCGATGTATTTGCGGACAGGCCGGCCGCGGCCGCCCTGACCCCTGCTTCTTCCCTCGGCTACTGCACCCATAAACTCTTCGGACGAGGGAAACTGGTGCGCTTCATGCCCCCGGACAAATACCAGGTGCATTTTCCCGGCTTTGGGCTCAAGGTGATCCTGGCCGCCTACCTGAGTGTGGAAGATAAGGCGTGAAAATATCCTCTGAGGATCAAATCCTTGCCCTGCTGGATGAATATTTCGATCCCGCGCCTTCGACCCTGACCCTTGGCCGGGGAGACGACTGCGCGGAATTCTCCGTTTCCGGCGTTCTGGCCCTGAGCACGGATCTTTTTCTGGAAGACGCGCATTTTCGCCGCCGTTATTTTTTGCCGGAGGAGATCGGGCACAAGGCCTTGGCTGTAAATTTGAGTGATCTGGCCGCCGCCGGAGCCGATCCCCTAGCCTTTTCCCTGGGGCTTATCTGCCCGCCGGACCTGGAGGTTGACTGGCTGCGCGCCCTTTTCAGCGGCATGTCCGTCCTGGCCGGGAGGCACGGGCTGGCGTTGAGCGGAGGGGATCTCTCCGCCGGGGATCGCCTGGGTTTTTGCATCACTCTATGGGGGCGGCCCGTCGGGCGTCTGGGGGCGCTCCGCCGCGGGGCGCTGCCGGGGCAGGATCTTTTTGTGGTCGGCCCCGGTCTGGAGCGGGAAAATTCCGCGTGCTCCCTGGGTCTTGCCCGCCTGGGCCTTTCTTTACTGGAGGGAAAAGGGAGATCCGCCCTGGCGGACTATCCCGGCGCCTGCACCGCCCTGCTCCGGCCCGATCCCCAGGTGGAGGCGGGCAAAGCATTGGCCTCTCTGGTCAGCCGGGCTGAAGACCTGTATCTGATGGATGTTTCCGATGGGCTCATGCGGGATCTCCCTCGTCTGTTGCGCGGTTCTGTGCGGGGAATTCCCCCCGGAGCGGATCTGGATTTGTCCTCCCGGCTCCTGCACCCGGAACTGCGCGCCTTTGCGGCCGCCTGTCCCGTCCCGCCCGCTTCGGAACCGGCCTTGGACCCTGCCTTGGGATTGGCCCTGTCCGGCGGGGACGACTACCTGCTTCTGGGCGCGGCCGCTTCCGAACTTCTTCCAAGGCTGGACGCGGCTCTGCGAGATCTCCCCTCCGCGCCCGTCCTCACCCGCATCGGGCGGGTGGAAAAAATCCCTGGTCTGCGCTGCCAGGGGCTGCCTCTGGAACAGCGCGCCGAACTCGGGGCCTTTGATCATTTCGGGTGATTTATGGCGAAAAATGACTTGGCGATTCTCATGGGCATAACCGGCGATCTGGCCTTTGCGGCCGGCAGCGCGCTTTTGGCCCTGGGCAGGCACAGCCCGGCCCTGCGCGCGGAGGCGCTTATATATGCCGATGATGCCCTGAAGACAGAGGATGCCGCCCTGCTGCGCGGTCTGGGGGCGCGCATTCTTCCGCCGGTTCCCCTGGATGCGGATCTGGCCCCGGACTATCTTGCGCGCATGAGTCCTCTGATCATGACGCGCTTTGAAGGCTTGCGCCTTTTGCGGCATTACCACAGGGTCCTTTTTTTAGACGTGGATATAGCCATTCAGGGAGATATCACGCCGCTGCTGGATTATGGTCCATTCGGCGTGGCCTTGGAAGACACAGGTTACCTGGTCGGGGGCTATCACAACAAGGCCGGAGTGAACATCACCGCCCCTATTCCCGGTTATGACGCCGAAGCGCATAACATAAACGCCGGTGTGCTGGTATTGCATGACAGCCTGCCGGAGCCGGAGGGGCTGTACCAGAATTTTCGCAAATGGCTCAAGTTGTACGCGCGGAATATGCTTTTCCCAGATCAGGCCATAATCAATCTCATGGCGCACCGTTTTCTGAGCGAGGGAAGCGGCCTGGTCAGTTATTTTCCCGCTGAGATCTACAATGCCCACCCTTGTAATACCAAGGCCCAGGACGCCGTATTGGTGCACGCCTTCGGGGAGTTCAAGTTTTGGAATGATCGCCTGACGGGTTATTTTTTCCCGGAATGGAAACGGGATTATGCCCGCTGGCTGGCCTCGGGCGGCAGCCCCTGGCGGGGAGAGCCGGTGAACGCGGCCCTGGCCGGAAGCGGCCCTTATGAGATGATTAAACGCCTGCTGGAGAGCCTTCCTTCGCGGCCATAACATCACTCATATCGCGGGCGCGACCGGCGCTCGCGCCGTCTTAGTAAAGCCGCGAGGCATTTTTTTAAGTGCGTCTCTTTCTCTGCCAGGTCATGTTTTGCCTCCAGCCTGCCTTACTTTACGGAGTACAGCGCAGCATTTTTATACGCTTACAACAACCAGGCAAGCTCTCCAGGGAATTTTAAGATGCCCCCCAAGCCCCCAGGGCGATCCGGGCCAGGTGTTCGGCCTCGTCGGTGAGGGCGAGGGCCTCTTCCGGGGTCTCCCCCCAGGCGGCCAAGCCGTGCGCCTCCATCCAGATCAGGCTTTTTTCCTTGGCCGCCAGGCCAGCGGCCAGACCCAACTCATGGCCGCCCGGAGCCAGTTGGGGCAGGGTGGCGATCTGCTCCAGCAGAGTCTGGGCCTCAAAGAGAGGCAGGTTCAGGCGCTCTTTCAGGTTGGCGCCGGGCCGGTTCAGGCTGAGGGCCAGAAGGGACGGGGGGTGGGTATGCAGAACGCAGACGGCCTGGGGCTGATTGCGGTAAATTTCCAGGTGCAGGCGCAGTTCGCTGGAGGGGGTCCCCTTCCCGCTGTCCAGGGGGAGGCCGTCGGCCAGGCGGACGCCGGTGAAGTCGTCAGGTTTTAACATGGACTTGATGGCCCCCTTCCTGGTGATCAGGCAGTATTTTCCAAGGCGCAGGCTGGCGTTGCCGCCGCGCCCGGGGAAAAAGCCCTTGTTCCCGGCCAGGCGGCACAGGCGGGCCATAAGCCGCCAGGCTTGCCCTTGGGGCAGGAAGGGATCGGCGTGAACGGCGGCAAAGTCCTCCCGGTCAGTCTTGATATCCAGCACAGGAGTGCCGTTGATGGCCTCAAGGGCTTTCAGGCTTACCAGCGGGCAAGGGGATTGCAGATCCAGGCCGGTGACTGTGGCGCGGTGCAGGCCTATGGGATTGGGTCGATCCGGGCTGTGGGAGCAGAAAACCCCGCGAGGAGGCAGCGGCGGGCTTGCCGTGTGTCCCAAGGTGGAACGCCCTGCCAGGTGCAACCAGGTGAGCAGGGTGATTTTTTGCCCCGGTCTCATGCCTTCCAGGGCTTCGCGGTATTCCGGCAGGATTTCCAGGGTGGCCGGGGGGCCTTGATCCTCGCGGCGCGGGCAGTCTTCCGGGCGTTGCAGGGGTGAGCGCACCCGGCCGATGACTTTGAATCTGTCGTCGTGATTGTCTTTCATTATGCTCTCCTCAGCCCCGGCGCAGGGTCAGCAGGGCGATTTCCGAAGGCACGCCCAGGCGCACCGGCATGCCGCTCCATAGCCCGGCCCCGGAACTTACATATAGTCCCATGTCGCCCATCTGGTACCAGCCGCGGAGGTAGCCCTGGTTGAAGCGGGCCACCACCTGGTCCAGCAGGAGGATCTGCCCGCCGTGGGTATGTCCGGAGAGTTGCAAATCTACTCCGGCAAGGCGGGCTTCCTGCCCGGCGGGCCGGTGCTTGAGCAGGATGCGTACGCCCTCTTCCGGCGAACCGGCCAGGGCCGCGCTCACGTTCGGCAAGGGGAGCTTATAGCGGTCGGCTACCAAATCGGTAACTCCGGCCAGCACCAGTTTTTCTCCGTCCAAGGATAGGGTGGCGTGGCGGTTGAGCAGCATATCCACGCCCAAATCCGGGAACCTTTTCATCCAGGAGTCGAAATGCGAATAATACTCATGGTTCCCCGCGCAGCCGAAAACGCCGAGCCCGGCGCGCAGTTCTCTCAGAGGGAGCACATCCGTCCGCCTGGCCTCGGGCAACCCGTCCACGATATCGCCGGTGAGCAGGATGAGGTCCGGTTTCAGGGCATTGGTTTTTTCCACCACCAGGCGGATCCACTTTTCCTGTAACAGGGAACTGGCGTGCAGGTCGCTGATCTGGGCGAGGGTAAGCCCATCCAGGGCGCGAGGCAGGCGGGGCAGCCGCGCTTCCAGGCGGAACACTTCCGGAGAGTGCATAACTTTGCTGGCGCCGTAGGCGGCCGGGGCTATGGCCAGCAGGGCCAGCAAGGCCTGCCGCCGTCCGGGGGACAAGGGGCCGGATGTAGGGGAGGGCTTGGCCTTGGGGCGGAGCAGCCGGCGGGCCAGCAGCAGGATATCGGTTCCCAGGGTAAGGCAGAAGAGCAGCAGCATGGAGGCAAAGCTCCAGCCGCTGAGCAGCACGGCGAAGGCGGGCATTTCTATGGTAGGGCCGTTGCCGAAGAAGAGCCGCAGAAGGAATTGCTGCAAACAGATTAGCGGCAGAAGCGATCCCAGGGCCAGTTTCCAGCGCGGGCGCAAAGGCAGAGGTAAAAGCAGGCGCAGGAAAAGATAAAGGCAGATCAGCCCTGGCAGCAACAGAAAGAACATTTCAGGTCTTGGGCCGGAAGAGGGCGTTTTCCACCAAGCCGCAGAGCAGGTGTCCCAGGAGGAGGTGTCCTTCCTGGATTCTGGGGGTCAGGTCCGAGGGGATCTCCAGCAGGATCTCGCAGAGCGCGTTCATGGAGCCGCCCCGGTTGCCGGTGAAACCGATGCGGACGAGGCCTTGCCGCCCGGCTTGTTCCAGGGCGGCCAGGATGTTGGGCGAAGAACCGGAGGTGGAATAGACCGCCAGAACATCCCTGGTTCTCCCCAAGGCTTCCACCTGCCGGGCAAAAATGCGCTCATAGCCGTAATCATTGCCCAGAGCGGTGAGGATGGAGCTGTCCGTGGTCAGGGCAACGGCAGGCAATCCGGGACGGTTTAAGGCGAAGCGGCCGACCATCTCGGCGGCGATGTGCTGGCAGTCGGCCGCGCTGCCGCCGTTGCCGGCCAGGAGAATCTTGTTGCCCTGGTCCAAGGCTTCCAGGCAGAGACGGGCGGCTTTTTCCAACTGTTTTCGGAGAGATTCGGAAGAACGGATTTCCTCCAGAGCGGCCAGGGCCAGATCCAGATTTTGTTGTATATAGCTTTGCAAAGACAGGCTCCTCTAATTCGGGGCGCGAGTTTTTTTAATGTCCAGGGCGTTTATGGCGCGCTTTGTTTTTTATTATAAAGTATATCTATGATTTCATCGTCAGAAACAACCACGGCGGTGAATTTTTCATTAGGTTTATTGTCGATGTAGCATTGCGCCGAGTTATATCTTGCACCGCGTTCGCTCACGCCGGTCTTAACGGCGACGCCATCCAGAATCATTCCTATTCCGTGGCAAATAAAATTTGTGTCAAGGAATACTGCGCCATCTATTGATGTAATGCTTGATAGTAAATATCTGTTTACAGGCAGCTTAAAATCAACAGGTTTTATGGAATAGCCCCTTCTTAGCATACATAACCGTTCAACTTCAGATTGCGCGTCATCTGAAATTATCAATAATGTTCCATGTCTGAGTTGTTTTATTTCATGCAAAATAATATTTAAATATCCATAATTATTTTTATTTATGAAACCATTTGGAAAGTAAGAAACAAAGTTATTATTGCTTTCAAAAACAAAAGTGTATTTACCTTCTTTATATGACAAAAGTTCTTTGCCATTTTTATAATAAGACCATCTCTGATGCCCATTGAATATAAATAATTCAAAATTATCGTCTGAATTTATATAATCACTCACACCTATGGCATGACCGTCTTTTGATACCAAAAATATTTTGTCGGTAGTCATCTCAAGTAATTTTCGTATTTGTTTAACATTTTTAACTTCTAGCGGGTATGTCTCGTTAAAGCTTAATTTCAAGTCATAGTCCTGTTCTGCGTTTGCCAGTAATATCCCTCCGGACGCAACTTTTTTTTCATATGGGCTTGACGCCAGGGTGTTATAAAAATCTATGTCTATTTGTTTTTTAAGGGAGACGTAGACAATATTTGACAACATATATTCTTCAATTACAAAATTTTCATTATCTAAGACATTTTTGCAAAACAAACTTATTTGATTTAATAATTCAAAGATAATTTTCGAAGATTCAAGTTGAGGATATTGTATTATTATGCCATATGCGCAGATATTTTCATGTCCGTGATTAATAATACCAAATTCATCATATGATTTAAGATCGTCAGCATTGCTTTCTAAATTTAATAACGTATGTTCAGCTTTAATATCAAATAATTTTATAAGATGTTCTTCATCTGTATGTTTATCATCTGTTTTCAAGTATTGCTGTGAACTTCCTGAAATTCCATTTGAATCATAAAACATGAGTTCGCCGCGCCAGGCGCTGCTGATAAAGGCTATTATCCGGACATCGCTTCGGTTTATGCCTAAATCCGTCAACAGTTCGCCCAAACGCACGTATAGTTCGCCGATTTTTTGTGTATAGGCGGGCCAGTTGTCAAGCAGTTCGGCAAATCTGTTGTGCATTAAATATCATCCTCTTTGTAATAAAATTCCATGCCAACCTCGTCGGGCGCTGCCTCCGTATCTCCGAGCTTTCCCGGCGGCCTTGGAATCAACCCTCCGAGGGATACTATCGGCTATTTTTTTGGCTTTTTCAACGTGCTTTTGCAGGTATTTGCTCGCCGAGGCTGTGCGCGGCTATGAAAAATAGGCCGGGGCGCTGAGGATAGCCTTTGGGAGAAAAGGGTGTTATGTAACGATAAAATTTTCTGACTCTAACGCTGCCTCCACGAAAAAAGGGACAATGACATGCCGAAAACAATCTTTGTGGTGGACGACAACGATACCAACCTGTCCACGGCGGAGCAAGCCCTTGAAGAACAATACCAGATGATGACCCTGCCCTCCGCGGCGGCCATGTTTGAGCTTTTGGAAGAAGTAATCCCGGACTTGATCCTGCTGGACATTGAAATGCCCGTTATGGACGGTTTTGAGGCCTTGCGGTCTTTAAAGGAACATGAAGAATACAGGGATATCCCGGTCGTTTTTCTGACCAGCATGGTGGACGCTGCCGTGGAAGCCAAGGGTTTTGAAATGGGGGTGACGGATTTCATCGCCAAACCTTTTTCCGCGCCTGTGCTACAAAACCGCATCAGAAGCCATCTGAATATCGAGGGTCTGATCCGTGAACGGACGGCGGAACTGGAGCGGTTGCGCAACGGCTTGGTGTTCATTCTGGCGGATATTGTCGAGAATCGCGACAAGGCGACGGGTGGGCATATCGAACGCACCTCGGAGTATGTCAGGATATTAACGAGTGAGATGGTGGAGCGTGGAATTTATGCCGATGAAATAAGCGCCCTGGACCTAGAGACCTTCACTTCGGCGGCGCGTCTGCACGATGTGGGCAAACTGGCCATTCCGGATACGATATTGAACAAGCTCGGGGCGCTGACCCTGGAAGAATTTGAAATGGTTAAGACGCACACGGTCGCGGGCGAGCGGATTATTGAAAAGGTCCTCGCCCGTATAGGCGATCTTGCGTTTTTGCACAACGCCAAATTATTTGCGGGCAGCCATCACGAACGTTGGGATGGTTCGGGTTATCCGCGCGGCTTGAAAGAAATGAATATTCCGCTCCAAGGACGCATTTTGGCAATAGCCGACCTGTACGACGCTCTTCTTTCGGATCGGCCTTATTACAAAAAGGCTTTCACGGAAAAAGAAGTGATCGGCCTGATCCTGGACAATGCCGGCAAAATGTTCGACCCTTTGATTGTGGAGGCGTTTTCCGGGGTAAAAGAGCGCTTCAGCGAGGTGCTGCATGCGTACATCCACGAAGCGCCTGTTTTACATGATGTAAATACGCATAAATAGAGGCTGTGTCACAGTAAGCGATTGGTCGCCTAAATTTTCATTATTTTTCACTGGCTGACTTCGCAGTTAGATCAGTTGTTTTTGCTATGGCTTTGAAAATGGGCCATTTTGCTTCTGATTTTACTAAACCACTCCCCGCGTCCACGTCGGGCGCATCCGCCAGAAGTAAAAATGTTTCCAAAGACGGGCTGCTGGCATCGCCCCCGTTCAAACCGGGGCACTATCGGCGGGTTAGGTTTTACTTCCTGGACTAACCTGAACGATAAATTCAACAAAATCAAAGTCTAGAAAAATTTTTATGGTGATGACCGGTGAGGAATGGTTGAAGTGCCGACATTGACGGAGGACATGGGGTAAGTTAGTAAGGTCCTATGCCGTCAGAACGGTTTTAAGGTCACATGCAGTTCGGAACTTAAGGAAAAAACCATGTCGCTTGAAATACTGACCATGTGGTATAATGAAGCGTTTCTGGCTCCATTTTTTTTGAAACATTACTCATATGCCGACAAAATTACATTGTTATATGATTCCGATACAACGGATAATACTCTTGAAATAGTAAAAACTTGCCATAATGTCCATGTTATACCATTTCAATTCCCTGATATGATGGATAGTGGACAGAAAAGAGATCTTCTAAACGCACAGTATAAACAAACACAATGTGATTGGGTACTGTGTGTTGATGCCGACGAATTTGTGTTTTATAAGACAAACGAAAATTTTTGCTATGACGTTAACATGTTTTTGGCAGCCCATCCGAAATACGACCTATTTTATGTGAGGCTGTACCAAGTATACCGCCACGCATACGACACAGATCTTGATCCGGATATGTATCCCGTGCCGCAACGCAGACACGGCGATCCTAACGTCACGGAAGGAGAAAATGCCTGGTACAATAAGCCAATTCTGGCGCGCAAAGGCCTGGATATGCACTGGACTGTCGGCTGCCATAAAATCGAATTTTCCACCTCGTTAACAGTATCTCCTGTCGGGTTGCTTGGCGCTCACTGGGCGATGGCGGATCCCGCGTTTGCTGTTGAACGCCGCGTCAAAAATAGAAAAGCCAGACAAAGCAAGAATAATCTGGCCAAAGAGTGGGGTAATCATAATCACCACATCACGGTAAAAAGCATTATGGGCGAATTTATTCAGCATATAAATGACCCCCAATTGTTTTAGCTGTTTTTATAACGTAATTAAATGTAACAGAGAGTTACCCCGAGCGTAACAGAAAAATTTGAAAATAACCAGTAAAGTCAACGCTTTGTCGTTGTGTGCGCCATTTACTGTGATACAGCCTAAATAAAGCATGGCTTATGGCGTAAGAAGGTTTGGAGACACGTATGCGAACGATCTTGCGGATACTGTGCGTGACGTTGGCCGTCCTGCTTCTGCCGTTTGTGTTTTCGGGCTGCGAAAAATCCGCCGCGAAACGACAGCGCGAAACCGTGACCTATGCCTCGTTCCGGGAGATTCCCGGCGTGACGGACGGCGAAATACGGGCCATTGAGGCTCTTCAAAAACAAGGCCGCGTTTTTGTTTACGGGGCGATTCCGGGCGCAGAGGCCTTCATTGACGAGAACGGCGAAACCGGAGGGTATGCCGCGTTGGTTTGTGGCTGGCTTACCGAACTTTTCGGCGTCTCCTTCATTCCCACGCTTTATGGATGGGGGGATCTGCTCGCGGGCCTTGAGCGATACGAGATTGACTTCACCGGTGAACTGGCGCCCGCCGAGCAACGTCCGGATACCAGCTACATGACCGGGGCCATCACCGAACGCCTGGTGAAATATGTGCGTCTGGCGGATGGCGTGCCCTTGGCCGATATCGCGTCCTTGCGTTTACCGCGTCTGGCCTTCCTGAGCGGCGCGGACACGGCCGAAGCCGTTGCCGCGCGGGCGTCTTACCGTTTTGAAACGATCTTTATAGATAATTTTGACGCGGCCTATGCTATGCTGAAAAACGGGCGGGCCGATGCCATTTTCGCCAAGGGCGGCACAGAGGCGGCTGTCTTTGACGAGTATAGCGATGTGGCTGCCGAAGACTTTTTTCCGCTGATTTACAGCCCAGTTGCCCTGTCAACGCAAAACCCGGAACTTGCGCCGCTTATCTCGGTTGCGCAAAAAGCGCTGCAGAGCGGCGCCGCCCGCCATCTGACCGGGCTCTATGAACGCGGGCAGCAAGATTATTTGCGGCATAAGCTATACACACAGCTTAGCGCAGAGGAGAAGGCGCATATACATAACCGGCCGGTGGCGCGTTTTGCGGCGGAACATTACAACTATCCGATCAGTTTTTACAACACTTATGAAAAGCAGTGGCGGGGGGTCGCCTTTGATGTGCTCGGGGAAGTGGAGAAGCTCACTGGTTTGAGCTTTGAACGGGTCAACGACCAGTACACGGAGTGGCCGGATTTATTGGGAATTCTTGAAAGCGGGGAAGCGTCCATGCTCACCGAATTGCTTTATTCGGAAGACCGGGCGGCCCGCTTCATATGGCCAAGGACCATGTTTTTGTCGGATAATTACGCCCTGCTCTCCAAGTCGGATTTCCGCAATATCAGTATGAGCGAGGTCAGGAATGTCAAAGTCGGCCTGACCCAGGCCACCGTGTATTCCGAGTTGTTTCGCAGTTGGTTTCCCAACCATGAAAATATCGTGGAATATGAAAGCTCGGACGAGGCTTTCAACGCCTTGGATCGCGGCGACATTGATATGGTCATGTCAAGCCAGCGCCGGCTTCTCGCCCTGACCAATTATCATGAATTTTCCGGTTACAAGGCCAACATCGTTTTTGAATTCGCCTCGCACTCAACTTTTGGATTCAATAAAGACGAGGCCGTGCTCTGTTCCATAGTGGATAAAGCGCTGCGCATGATTGACGTAAAGGGAATAGCCGCCCATTGGGTGCACAATACCTATGATTATCAGGGGAGGCTGGCCCGGGAGGAGCGTCCGTGGTTGATCGGCGTATCCATCCTGCTTGGGAGCGTGCTCGTCCTCCTGTTTGTTTTATTTCAGAGAAAACGCCGTGAGGAAAGAGATCTTGAGGCCCTTGTGCACAAGCGCACCCAAGAGTTGGAGAAGCGCACCGCAGAGTTGGACAGCCAGCATTCGATTATGGGCATAATCAATTACGCCGCCGTGCTTTTGCTGGAATCCGGCGCGGAGGATTATCTGGGGGCGCTGAATCGCAGCATGGAAATGCTTTGCAACTGCCTGGAGGCCGACCGGGTGTATTTGTGGCAAAATATCCGGAAAGACGACGGGAGGCTCTATTACCGGCAGGTGTGCAAATGGACGCATACTGACTGGAAAATGGACGACAGCTTATTTGAATTTTCCTACCAGGAGACCTTGCCGAGCTGGGAAGAGCTGCTTTCCAAGGGAGAAATTTTGAACGGGCCTCTGGATACCCTCCCGGAAGCCACGCAAGGTTTTTTTTCGCCCTACCAGCTCCAGTCCCTCCTGGTCGTCCCGTTGTTCCTGCGGGGCGAGTTCTGGGGTTTCGTAAGTTTTGACGATTGCCATCGACGGCGCGTTTTTTCCGATTCCGAGGAAAATGCCCTGCGCTCGTGGGGGCTGCTGGCCGTGGGCAGTGTCCAGCGCGGCGAGATCGCGCGGCGCATGAGGCAAACCCTCACCAAGATGGAAGCCGTAATTGGCAATTACAAGGGAGTTATCTGGAGCGTTGACGACAAGGGTGTAATCACGACCTTTAACGGGCAGTATTTGAAAAGCATCGGGGTTGAGCCGTCTTTCCTGGAAGGGAAAAAACTGGAGATCGCTCGGCTTAAAAACAGGCACCTGGATATCATTGATAACGTGGAAAAGACCTTCCGCGATGGACCGCAGGACTGGATAGGCGAAATAGACGGGGGAGTGTTCCACTCCTATACGGTGCCGATGCGCGATGGCGACGGCGAAACCATCGGCGTTGTAGGCAGCACAGACGATGTGACTGAAACAGTCAAGCTCCAACGGGATCTGGAAACCGCGGTTGAGGCTGCTAAAGTCGCCAGCCGCGCCAAATCGGTTTTTCTGGCCAACATGAGCCATGAAATACGCACACCGATGAATGCCATCATGGGTATTACCGAAATTCAACTGCAAAACGAAAACCTTGAATCTGGCATAAAAGAGGCCTTGGGCCGAATACACAGTTCCAGCGACCTTTTGCTCGGCATCATCAACGATATCCTCGATATGTCCAAAATAGAGGCGGGCAAGCTGGAACTTGTGCCAGAGGAATACGAGCTCATGAGCCTGATCAACGATACCGCGCAACTGAACATGATGCGTATAGGCAGCAAACAGATTGAGTTTGACCTGCGGGTGGATGAAAACACGCCGGCGGTGGTGGTGGGCGATGCGTTGCGCGTCAAGCAGATCCTGAACAACGTGCTTTCCAATGCCTTCAAATACACGGCCAAGGGGCTGGTCACCATGTCTGTTTCTCACGAAAGCGGGAACGTGGAGGGTCTCGCGCCGGACGAGGTCATCATGGTTTTTCGGGTGCGCGATACGGGCCAAGGCATGACGGCGGAGCAAGTGTCCAAGCTCTTTGACGAATATACCCGCTTTAACCAGGAGGCCAACCGTGCGACCGAAGGCACGGGGTTGGGCATGAATATCACGCGCAGTCTGGTGCTGATGATGCGTGGCGAGATTTTTGTGGAGAGTGAATTGGGCCTGGGTTCGATCTTTACCGTGCGTTTGCCGCAGAAAAAATCCGGTTCCGGGGTGTTGGGGCCGGAACTTGTGGAAAACATGCGGCAATTTCGCCTAAACAGCAGTACGCACATGAAAAGGGCGCAGATCGTCCGCGAGCCGATGCCCTATGGCAGTGTTCTGGTCGTTGACGATGTGGAAACGAACATCTATGTCGCTCAGGGGCTCATGACCCCTTATGGTCTGGCTTTTGATTCCGCCACCGGCGGGGCTGCGGCCATTGAGAAAATCAGGCAGGGCAGGACGTACGACATCGTGTTCATGGATCACATGATGCCGGGAATGGACGGTTTTGAGGCGACCAGGAGGCTGCGCGATCTTGGGTACACCTTGCCTATCGTGGCCTTGACCGCCAATGCCGTGGCGGGACAGGCAGAGATCTTCCTGGAAAAAGGGTTTGACGATTTTATCCCCAAGCCCATTGATATACGCCATATGAATGTTTTGCTGAACAAGTATATACGTGATCGGCAACCCCCTGAAGTTATTGAGGCCGCGCGCCGGGGGCAAAACCTTTTCGTTGAAAAAGGCGATGATGTGCCGGAGCCGTCCCGCGGGCCGGCTATGGATCCGAAATTGGCGAAAATTTTCATACGGGACGCCTCCAAATCCATCGAGGTCTTGAAGGCGTTATGCGAAAAACAGGGCGCCTATGATGACGAAGATGTGCGGATGTACGTCATCAATGTGCATGGGCTTAAAAGCGCCCTCGCCAATATCGGCGAAGCGGGGCTTGCCGCGGCAGCTCTTAAATTGGAAAAGGCCGGACGGAAGGGGGATGCCGCGCGCATTTCTGCTCAAACTCCGGCCCTGTTGAACGAGTTACAAGAACTGATCGTCAGGATTACCCCCAAAGAAGAGGCTGGAGGCGGTTCGGGCGATGAAGATCCGGCTTATCTGCGCGAAAAGCTGCTTGCTCTTAAGGCGGCCTGCGCGGCTTACAACAAAAAAGCCGCCAGGGAGGCGCTGGCCGAGATAGAACGAAAAACCTGGCCCCGCCCAACCAGGGAACTGCTGGACACCATCTCCGAATACCTGCTGCATAGCCAATTCAAGGGAATCATAGGCGTTGTGGACGAAGCCTTAATGATGCTGTGAGCGGTTCCCGCCAGCGGAATTGCTTTTGGCGCGCCTGGAGGGAGTCGAACCCCCGGCCGACTGCTTAGAAGGCAGTTGCTCTATCCAACTGAGCTACAGGCGCGTATGATGTTTCAGAATGCCGTATTTTCTGCCGTAATTTTCTGCCGTAAAAACTCCGCTACTTTAACATTTCCGGGCAGATCCGGCATTGCCTCTACCACGGCTCTTTTCCTGGCGTCAACCACATGCTGATAATGCGCCAGCATTGTTTGGGGATCATTGCCCATAATCTGGGCCACAGTGCCTACATCTGCCCCGGCGGCTATGGCCTCAGTCGCAAAAGCGTGACGCAAGTCGTATGGCCGGATATGCCTGGTGATTCCGGCGCGTCTCAGCGCGGTTTGCCAGGATCGCTTGGTGCTTTGTACCGGGTTCCCCTTCCAATGGATCACATATTCAGCCCCCGCAGCCTTATCCTGCCCCTTCCAGTCTGACAAAATTTGACGCAGACTTTCACGAATGGGAACTTCACGCCAGGGCTGATCCGGCCTTTTCCGCGCCGCGGTCACGCGAATCACGCCACGGTCAATATCCACATCTTCCCAGCGGAGTTTGTAGAGTTCGGACGGCCCCACGCGGATGCCGAGTTGTGAGCCGAGAATGATCACGCGGATTTGATGCTGAGACGCACAGGCAAGGATAGCGGCTGTTTCTTCCGGCGTAGGCGGGATGAAGTGCTGGTAATGGGGCGGCGGGAGTTTGGGGAAGGCCGGGGCGTGATCAAGGATGCTCTTTTCTGCACACCAACGCAAAACAGCACGAAGCACGGACAGGCGAGATCTCACAGTTACCGGCTTGACGCTTGATGCGGCCAGGGTGGATTTCAAAGCCTCGATGTGCTGTCTGGAAATATCCTGAATTGGAATGTTTCCCAACATTTGCAAGGCTACGCGCATTGAATCCCTGGACCAGGTAAGCCCTTTTTTTGAAAAACGCTTCTCCTTAAGATACAAATAATAACAGGCTTCCAAGGTATCGCCGTCCAGCTCCTGAACATTCTCCTCCGGCCGGAAGGATTCTCGCTCGAATTTCAGGCGGTGTTTCAAGAGGGAATTGGCCTTTTTCGCCTCGGCTTCTGTGACGTAAGGCTCCTCTTCCGTCTTTCCGGTAAAGGGGTTCTTCCAGTACACAGACCAGGGGGCGCGTCGGCCTTCGCGGAAACGTATCGCCATGAGGAGGTTTTATTGTATCTGGGGCCTGCCCGTCAACTCTGCATAGAGTTCATCAATCGGGCGGCCCATAACAAGGCCCGGCTTCGGCAGGCGGGGGGCGGATCTCTTGGGTGGATTTTTCGCCTGGGCATCGTCATGCATCTGGCGCAAGATAGCTTCTACGGCCTGGGTATACCAGCGTACCCCGCGCCCGCGCCCCCGGCCAAAGTTTACCGGCAGAACGCCCTTCTCGGCCATAATAGCAACGGCCACTACCGGAAGCGCCGTGAAAGACGTTATGCAGGTGATCAGAAAGCTGATGAAGTGAATGGTGGTAAAGACATGAATACCCCTACACCCCGCCCTTTCGCCCTGGACACCTTGGAAGCCTGCCGTCATGCCGGGCAATCCTCATCCCCATCGCCACATGCAAACGCGGGTGGCTACTTAA
The DNA here is from genome assembly GCA_009782775.1 of Desulfovibrionaceae bacterium. GTDB lineage: Bacteria > Desulfobacterota > Desulfovibrionia > Desulfovibrionales > Desulfovibrionaceae > WRHT01. Next base: position 87 of record WRIL01000003.1, on the reverse strand, counting down.
CCATCAACCAAAAAGGAGCATACGGACATGAACTGTAACTGTCCGCCTCTGAAGAAGCGCGTAATCAACGTCAACTCCACGGCTGAT
>WRIL01000002.1 GCA_009782775.1 Desulfovibrionaceae bacterium | reverse complement strand
AGTCTTACCCTATGGACTTGCCTGACCCCGTGGAGGCTATTAAGTTTTATATGGAGCAAAACGAAATGACCCCCAAGGACTTAGCGCCGGCGATCGGACGTGTTAACCGCGTCTACGAAGTTCTCAGCCATACGCGGCCTCTGACCCTGAAAATGATACGCAACCTTCATGGGCGGTTCGGCATTCCGGCAGAAAGTTTGATTAAGGAATCCGCCGTCAGGCGTCATAGCTAACAGCCTGGTATAAGGAAGCCCGGAACGCTTTATGCGCTTGCGCCCTTCTCAGATATTATGTTGTTCCGCCAGTTCCTGAAAAAACCGCGCATAATCCCGCGCCGAACTTATGCCGCTTGCGGAGAGCGGCGTCCCTTCTGAATCCCTTTCCGGCGCGGCGGCGCGGGCAAAAGCAGATCCTCGGGCAAACCGGCGAAAAGCCCGTCCACAATCTCCAGTTGCGCGTGCAGGTTCCTGGCCAAAAGGGAAAAGCCGGCCAGCCGCCCTTCCTTGAACATTATTCCCTTGCCTGCGGTAACCGGGGTGGTAAACAGCTCCCGCGCCCTGGCCAGGGCCAGCAGATCCGTCAGCATGGCCAAATTCTTGGCGTGAATATCCTGGGGAAAGGTGTGCAGCGCCTTGCCCCCGCTATCCGGGATGTCCGTGACCGTCAGCACCCGTGATTCCACGAAAAATCTCCCGGCCGCCTCCCGGCAGGCCTGGTCGTCGGAACAGATCAGCAGTTTGCGCCCCCGCACCAGGGGGAAAATCCGCCGGAAAAAGGGCAGGTAATCGGTGCCGATGTCGGTGTTGCGTATATGCACGGCATCATAGTCTTCACCCAGGATCGCCAGAGATCGGGCTATCTCCAGGGCAACATCCGGAACCAGCCGCAACCTTCGCAGACAGGCCGCGCTTATATCGCCCCCGCCGCAGGCATTATGCACCAGCAAATCCTCCCGGTACGGGCGGGACATGTCGAAAGTCAGCAGCCGCCCGGTTTCGGCATCCGCCATGGCGTCAAAACGCCCGACGTAAACGCTTTTTCGGGCATGTCCGCTCACCCGGCCGGCCAGGCACGACGGATAGACCTTCAGGCGATCAAAATGGCGCAGCAGCCCTTCCGGAGGATGTAGAAAGACATTTTTGGCCTCCGCGCTGAAATATCTCGAAAAGGCCTCCCCCAACGAACTATGCGAGGCGTCTATAACAGGAATTCTCCCGTGGTTTTCCGCGTATCTCCAGACGCACTCGATCTGGCACAAGATATCGTTGAAACCGGCGCGCGGCACACAAAATACATATCGCCTGCTGTCAGACATGCCCACCTCAAGCGCGGCCTTTTTTGCCGCCCTGTCTGGAAATAGCAAGTTTTATGCCATGCCCCCCTCGCCAATCCGGCATTTTTACCGTATATTTATATGCGAAACTGTAAGCGGACGTTATGCCGCGGCACAAAAATTGCAAACGCCAAGAACATGACCGCCATTTCCATCATCATCGCCACCCGTAACGCCGCTCCCTACCTGCCGCGCTTCTTCCGCTCCCTACAAGAGCAGACTTTCGGGGATTACGAGGCCCTGTTCATTGACGACGCTTCCAGCGATGACAGCGCCGCCCTGGTAGAAACCGTCGGCGACCGGCGTTTCAAACTGCTGCGCCAGGCGGAACAAAGCGGGGCCGGCGCGGCCCGCAACCTGGGCATCCGTTCCGCCGAGGGGGAAACCATCTGCTTCGCCGACCCGGACGACTGGCTGCCGCCCGCCTCCCTGGAAGCGCGCTACGCGGCCTTCAAAAAGCACAATGCCGTCATCCGTGCCTGCCACAAGGAAACCACCGACGACGGACAAATCCTCAACCATGAAATCCGCCCCTCCCTGCCGGAAGTCTGCCATCCGGCTGAAGAAGCCGAACGCCTAGGGGCCGGCCCCTTTCTACGCGCCCACTGGACCTGGCTTTTCCCCGCCAACATGTTGCGGCGCGAGGGCATCTTCCACGGCGAAAACATGCGCACCGCCGAAGACATCTTCATGCTCGCCCGGCTCTTTTTCCACGTCTCCAAACTGGTCTGGCTGCCGGACATCGTTTACCACTGGCTGAAGCGTCCGGGATCACTCTCCAACACCAAATACACCCCGGAACATTATGCCGATTATTTCCGTTGCTGCGATATCTTTTACAACGAGGCCGCCCAGCACAAACGCCTGGATCTGGCCGACGCCTTCTGCAACGAGTACATGTCCGTCTATTTGCCGCACCTTTTGGAACAAGCCTCGACCGGCAAAAGCTCCGAGGCAGACGCCATAGAGGTCATCCTGGCCGCCGCCCGCGTCTGCAAAGAAAACCAGACCTTCAACCGCTGCCGGTCACGGCTGCAAACGCAGCCCGCCGGCCTCCTCGGGCTGTTCTGGCTCCGGCATGTCCTGGACAGCCGGAATCCCTCGATGATCCAGCGCCTCCTGGAAGGACGCGCCGCCGCCGCGCATCTTTTACAGGCCGCGAGCTATGAGCGGATTCGCCGCCGGGGCTGGCAGGATCCGGTCGTCTTTGACAAGTTCGACCAGGACCAGGGGCTGCTCCGGGCGCGCTACCTCTTCTGCGACCGGCCGCCGGAGGAAAAATTCACCAAGAACAATGCGCCGCTGCCCCCGGCCTTTGCCAAAAACCGGTTGATCTTCCGGGCTGAGGGCTGGAGCATCTCTGAGCGCATCCTCTGGCTGCCCGTGGCCGCCGGATCGGAGGCGGACGAAAATGCCGTTCTGGACCTGCGGGTCGGCGGCCTGAAGTCTTCCCTGACCGGGCTGACTCCGGCGGCGGTGCTCCGGGCCTTTGCCCCGGCCCCCCTGGATGACCGCGCCTTTCCCCCGGATGTCCGCGCCCTGCGCCGCCTGGCCCAATCCCCGGCCATGCGGGAGACCTTCGGGAACGCCTGGATGTTCATGGACCGCGACACCCAGGCCGATGACAACGCCGAACACCTTTATCGCTGGGTGCGGCAAAACCATCCGGAAATCAACGCCTGGTTCGTGCTGCGCGAGGAAAGCCCGGACTGGCCCCGCCTCCGGGCCGAGGGCTTCCGCCTGGTTCCCTTCGGCGGTCTGGAGCACAAGGCCCTCTTCCTCCTGGCCAAGGCCGTCATCTCCAGCCAGACGGACGTATATATCTACGCCTTCCTGGAAGACGAATACTACGCGGATCTGCGCCGCTTCAAGTACGTCAACCTGCGGCACGGGGTGATCCATTTCGACCTCTCGCCCTGGCTGAACAACGTGGACATAGACCTGTCCATCTCCACCACCGGGAAAGAATACCACTCCATTGTGGATGACGGGACCGGCTACACGCTGACCGCCAAGGAGACCATCCTGGCCGGACAAGCACGGCATGACCGCCTGCGGGAAAACGCCGGGGTCGGGAAAAACCTCTTCATCATGCCCACCTGGAGAGCCAACCTTACCGGGGTCTGGGACGGCGCCGGGCAGCGCCGGGAATACAACCCGGCCTTCATTGCCTCGGACTTCGCCCGGACCTGGAAAAGCCTGCTGGCCTCGCCGGACCTGGAGAGGCTTTGCCTGCATTACGGCTATGCCGCGATCTTCTGGCCGCACCCCGGCTTCCGCGACTACCTGGCGGAATTCAGCCTGCCTGCCCATGTCCGCACCCCGGCCGGGGAATCCATCCAGACCCTGCTCCAGGAGTCCGCCCTGCTGATCACCGATTACTCCTCCATTGCCTTTGACATGGCCCTACTGCGCCGCCCGGTTCTTTACTACCACTTTGAAAACCAGGATCATTTCCTGGAGTCTCAGGGACGCAAAGAGAGTTACTTCCGGCATGATCGCGACGGCTTCGGCCCGGTCTGCGCCACCGAGGCGGCCCTACTGGCCGCCCTGGAAAAAATCCTGGCCGCCAGCTGCCGGCCCGAAACCGCCTACCTGGCGCGCATGGAGCGGACCATGAACCTGGATGACGGGAAATGCTGTCAAAGAACCTTTGAAGCCATCCTGCGGCTCTGGCCCGCGGAAAATTGCGGAAGCTGAGCCATGCCCGCCGTAAGCGTCATCGTGCCGGTATATAATGTTGAAAAGCAGCTAAGACGTTGCCTGGACAGCATCCTGGCCCAAAATTTCCAGGATTACGAAGTTCTATGCGTCAATGACGCCTCCCCGGACAACTGCGCCGGAATCCTGGAAGAATACGCCGCCCGCGACCCCAGGATCAAGGTCACGCATTTTCCGGAAAACCGCGGCCCTGGGGCCGCGCGCAATGAGGCCATCCGCCGGGCCTCCGGCGAAACCATGGTCGCTTGCGACCCGGACGATGTTATCCCCAGAGATTCCCTGGGCAAACGCTATGCCGTCTGGAAAGAATACGGGGCGGTGGTGCGCGGGCAGCGCCTGAATCTCGCCGAAAACGGCGAATTTATCGAACACCAGGAATACATGCCGGAGTACCGGGGGGCCGTGGTCACCCCAGCCCGGGACATACGGCATTTGAAACTGCTGGTCAGCCATCACCTCTGGCTTCTGCCCCTAGAGCTGATCCGGAAAGGACAGGTGGAATACCATGAGTCCATGCGCAACGCCCAGGACACCTGGTTTCTGGCGCAGATATTTTTCAAGATCCCCAAACTGATCTGGCTGGAAAACGTGGTCTATATCCTGTGCGTTCGCCCTAGCTCGGCGACCAACCGGGCGTTTTCCCTACAGAATCACATCAACCGCATAAAAAATTCAGAAAAATTTTATGAAGAGGCCGTGCTGCATAAAAAACTGCCCTTCGGCGATAAATACTTCAGCGATTTAATTCTGAGCGTCTTTGACGGTCTGCGTTTTAACGCCTCCGTGGACATGGACCGCGACCTGGACCAGCTGATCCAATACACCGTCGGCATTTCAGACAAGTACAGCGCCCTGGATCGCATCCTGAAAAACACGGCCCTGCTGCCCCAGCACCTGGGGCTGGTTTTTCTGCATTATATACTGCGCCATAACAACGGTTCGCTCAAGTACAGGCTGCATAAGACCATGAATGACCTTGACCGGTTCACGGCCTCAGGCAAGCTGTAAGCCCCCGTCCGGCTTCCGGCCGGTCCCTAGGCTTCTTTTCAGAACTTTTTTCAGGATTTCTTTTCAGGACTTCTTTTCCCAGTAGTCCAGGCCCTGTCTGGCCCGCAGTTGGTCAAAGCATTCCAGGGCCGAGGCGATGGTCTTGTCCATGTCCAGGTACTTGTAAGAGCCAAGGCGGCCGCCGAAGATGACCCTGGGGAGCTCCGACGCGTCCTGGAGGTAAGCGGCATGGAGACATTCATTGTCTGTGGTGTTCACCGGGTAATACGGTTCATCACCAGGCTGGCAGGCGGTCGGGTATTCGCGGGCGATCACGCTCTTGGGGCCATGATGGCCACGTTCCGGGTGCAGGTGCTTGAACTCGTGGATCCGGGTGCAGGCGACCTCCAGGTCCGCCTGGTTCATTACCGCGGTCCCTTGGTAATCGGAATAGGGCACGGTTTCCCACTCAAAGCGCAGGCCGCGCCATTCCAAGGCTCCCCGGCTGTAATTGAAAAAGGCGTCAATCGGTCCGGAGTAGAGAATTTGGCAATCCTTGGGAACCATGTCGGCAATGGAGGCATACTCCACGCCCAGTTGCAGATCAATGAGCGGATGGCGCAAGAGCCTGGCAAAAAGGGCTGTATAGCCCTGGGACGGCATACCCTGCCAGAGATCGTCAAAATAGTCGGTGTTGTAGGAGGAGCGGACCGGCAGGCGGGAAATAATCTCCGGCGGCAATTCGCGCGGATGCCGCCCCCACTGCTTCTGGCTGTACCCCTTAATAAAGGCCTCGTAAAGAGGCCGCCCCACCAGGGAAACGGCCTTTTCCTCCAAGTTGGCCGGATCCGGGAACTCTCCACCTCCGGATTCTTTCCGGATGAACTCTTCCATTTCCCAGGGTTTCAGCCTGAACCCGTAAAAGCTGTTGATCGCGGCCAAACCCAGGGGTAGCGGGTGCACCCGCCCGCGATATTCGGTATAAACCCGGTGGCGGTAGTTGGTAAAGGAGGTGAAGCGGTTCAGGTACTCCCAAACCCTGGGCAGGGAGGTATGAAAGACATGAGTTCCGTAAATGTGCCGCTCGATGCCGGTTTCGGAGTCTTTCGCCGCGTAGCAGTTGCCACCGGAATGGCTGCGCCGGTCCAACACCAGCACCCTTTCGCCCAATTGGGAAGCAATACGCTCGGCCAGAACCAGCCCCCAGAGACCGGCGCCGACCACCAGATAACGTAACCCTCCCAAATTCATCCTGAACAACTCCCTGTTCCAAAACAGAATTTTAAGATTGTTTTTTATTTTGTGCCAGGAAAGACAAAAAGGCAAGAGGATTTATGCCGCCGGAAAACAGACTTTTATTTCCGGCGTATTGCATGCCCGAAAAAATATGTTATATCCGTTTTAAGGATCTGCGCGCAGATCCCTATGACTGAGACGCCTGCTCTCCTCCATCGCCCGCGAATTCTCTTCTTTTCCTTCGCCCGTTCATCCGCGCACGCATACTCATTTCTACAAACAAACAACACAAGGAATAAGCATGCTTACTCCCACCAGCAAAAGCCTGCCGGAAGATCTGCGCCGTGCCACTCTGGTTTTCGCCGCCTTGGGCAATACCATCCGCCAGGAAATCATCATGTTGCCGAAACCCGGCGAGGAACTTTCCATCAAAGAAATCGCGGACCAATTCGATTTGGGACGCACCACCATCGTGCACCATCTTACCGTGCTGCACAACAACGGCGTATTGCGCATGCGCAAGAACGGACGCCAGACCATCTACTCCGTGGCTTATGATTCCATTCTTGACGCCCTGCGGCAGATGCATCTGCACATCCGGGACGGCCTGGAAAAGCCCAAGGGCGAAAACGCCTTGCCCTGAAAAAATCCTTGAAAAAAAACACCCGCCGCCATAGTTCTAAAGACATAAAAACCGGCCCTGCCTTGGACATGGTCCCTAGGGGCACGCAAGGATTATTACCATCGCAACTGGCATCGGTTGCCACAAGTAACCGGGGAAAGACCCATGCCGCCCCGGACCTTCGGCGGCGCTATGCCGCGCCGCAAGGAGAAGCCCACATGCTATACCATTTCCTCACCGGGCCCATGCTGCTCCTTTCCATGACCGTATTTTTCGGCGGCATGATCTACCGGCTGGTCTCCTACTTCAGGGGACTGGACTGGCGTCTTGAACGGGTGGCCTATACCGCCCGCCTGGCCCAAGGCATGAAAGGCGGCTTCCATTCCATCTGCAAATGGCTTATCCCTTTCGGCACCCGCGGCTGGCGAACCCAGCCCTTTTTCACGGTCTGCTTTCTCCTCCTGCACACCGGCGCGGTGCTGACGCCCGCCTTCCTCGCCGGGCACAACGTCATCCTACAAGACACCCTGGGCTTCACCCGGCCCTCCATGCCGCAGCCCTTGGCCGATGTCCTGGTCCTGGGAACCATCGCCGGCGCAACCTTTATCCTGCTGCGGCGGCTGGCCCTGCCCGAAGTGCGCATCCTAACCACCGTCAGCGACTATGGCATCCTAGCCTTGGCGACCTTGCCCTTCGTAACCGGTTTCGCCACCCGCCTGCATACAGAACTGTATGATTTCTGGCTGCTCTGCCACATCATCTCCGGAGAGCTGCTGCTGATCCTCGCCCCTTTTACCAGACTCTCCCACATGGTCTTGTACTTTGCCTCACGCTGGCAACTGGGAGCGGATTACGCCATAAAACGCGGCGGGCGCGCCCGCGGACCCTGTTTCCCCTGGTAAGCCAAATACAAGGAGCCTGCCATGCCCGAAGGCCGGTTTTGCAACAAGACGCCCGTCACCACCGAAAAAGCCCTCAAGGCTCTCCTCGGCGATAACGGCGGCAAGCAATACTACGAAGAAATGACCGGCCTGGAGGTTGATGCGGCGGAGCTCTGGGAGAATATTCAAAAAACCTGCAAGTCCCGCACCCGCACTTGGCTGGAAATCTGCGCCCGTTGCGCTCTGTGCGCTGAAAGCTGCTTCATGTACCAGGTGAGCGATCGGAACCCGGAGCAAGTTCCGGCCTTCAAGATCCAAAGCACTCTGGGCGAAATGATCCGCCGCCGGGGCAAGGTGAATAACGCCTTCATGCGCCGGGCCATGGAATACGCTTGGGGGCGCTGCACCTGTTGCAACCGCTGCGGACAGTTTTGCCCCCACGGCATAGATGTGGGGGTTATGTTCAGCTACCTGCGCGGCCTCTTGTATTCCCAAGGCTTCGTGCCCTGGGAACTGAAAATCGGCGCGGGCATGCACCGGATATACAAGGCCCAGATGGACGTAAGCAGCGAAGAATGGGTGGAGACCTGCGAATGGATGTGCGAGGAGCAACAGGATGAATGGCCGGGCCTGGAAATCCCTGTGGACAAAGAAAACGCTGACACCATGTACACCCTGAACGCCCGCGAACCAAAACACTACCCGGAGGACGTGGCCCAGGCCGCCATCATCTTTCACCTAGCCGGCGAAAACTGGACCGTACCCAGCCGGGGCTGGGAACAGACCTCCATGTCCATGTTCGCCGGCGACTGGGAAGGGGCCAAAGGGAACGTCCTGGAAGTCTATGCGGCCATTGAGCGCCTGAAGCCCAAACGGGTCATCGGCACCGAATGCGGGCACGCCCACCGGGCCACGGTGGTCGAAGGCCCTTACTGGGCCGGACGCCCTGATGGGCAGCCTCCGGCCCCCTATATCCACTATGTGGAATGGCTGGCCGAAACTCTGCGCTGCGGCAGGATTAAAATAGACCCGGCCAAAAAAATCCGCGAAAAAGTCACCATCCAGGACGCCTGCAACTATGTGCGCAACAACGGTCTCGCCGTATTTACCCGCGAAATAATGAGTTATATCGTGGAGGACGGCTATTTCACAGAAATGGAACAAAATCGCGAATACAGCTATTGCTGCGGCGGGGGCGGGGGGCTTAACGGCATCGGCTTATTTCGCAAGCAGCGCAACTTGGCCCTCAAATGCAAACGCGACCAGATCCTGGCCACCGGGGCAACTTTGGTCATCTCCCCCTGCCACAACTGCTGGGATGCCTTACGCGCCCTGGAGGAAGAATACCATATCGGCATCCGCCATAGCTTCCTCAAACCCCTGATCATCAGCATGGCCATCGTGCCGGAACATTTACGCTGACCCGGTTCGCTCTTTTGGGACTACCGCCAAAGGCTTAAAGCTGTTCCAGCACCCGGATGCTCTCCAGCATGGCGGCGGCGGCCTCCGCCCCCTTGTTGCCGCTCTTGCCTCCGCTACGCTCCACCGCCTGCTCCAAATTATCCGTGGTCAGAAGGCCGAAGCCCACCGGCACCCCTGAGGCCAAGGCCACCTGGGCCAAGCCCTTGATCGCCTCGGCGCAGACATACTCAAAATGCGGGGTAGCTCCGCGGATGACCGCGCCCAGGGCGACCAGCCCCGCGTAGCTCCCGGAACGGGCCAGTTTCTGGCAGACCAGCGGCAACTCAAAAGCGCCGGGAACGCGGATAATCTCCAAATCCTCCCGCGCGGCTCCGTGGCGAACCAGGTAATCCACCGCCCCGTCCAAAAGCTTGTCCACCACAAAATCATTAAACCGCGTGACCACCAGGGCGATCTTCAACCCTCCGGCCTCCAGTTGCCCTTCGATGGTTTTAATATGCAACATTATCCAGCTCCTGTGTTTTTTTCCCGCTACATTTTCAGGAGATGCCCCATTTTCTCCTGCTTGGCGCGCAGATAAGCCTCGTTGAACAAGGAAGATCCCAATTCCAGGGGAACCCGCTCGGTCACTTCCAGGCCGTAACCCTCCAGCCCAATTATCTTCTTGGGGTTATTGGTCAGGAGGCGCATCTGGCGTACCCCCAGGTCCACCAGGATCTGCGCGCCGATGCCATAATCGCGCAAATCGGCCTTGAAGCCAAGTTTCAGGTTGGCCTCCACCGTATCCAGCCCCTCGTCCTGCAGGGAATAGGCTCTAATCTTGTTGGTCAGACCGATGCCGCGCCCTTCCTGGCGCATATACAGGATCGCCCCCCGTCCTTCTTCCGCCACCATACGCATGGCCGCGTGCAGTTGCCCGCCGCAGTCGCAACGCAACGAGGCCAGGGCGTCCCCGGTCAGGCACTCGCTATGCACCCGCACCAGCACCGGACCGCCCTTGGTCAGATCCCCCATGATCAGGGCCACATGAGGCGCGGGCAACACGTCATTCTCATAGACGATGATCCCGAAATCGCCGTAGGGCGTGGGGAGCTTCGCCTGGGCCGCCCGGCGCACCGCCAGTACCCCGGACTGCACCCGGTAGCGGATCAAGTCCTTTATAGTGGCGATCTTCATGCCATGTCTGGCCGCGAACTCCATAAGGTCCGGCATCCGGGCCATTTCGCCGTTGTCTTTCATGATCTCGCAGATCACCGCCGCCGGGCGCAACCCGGCCAAGCGGGCCAAATCCACCCCACCCTCGGTCTGCCCGGCCCGCACCAGCACCCCGCCAGGCTGGGCGCGGAGCGGGAACATATGCCCCGGACTGACCACATCGCGCGGGGAGGCCTCTTCGGCTATGGCCGCCTGCACCGTCCGGGCGCGATCCGCCGCGGAAATACCCGTGCTCACCCCTTGCCTTGCCTCTATGGAGACCGTGAAATTGGTGCCGAAACCCGATTCGTTGGTCTTAGCCATCAGCGGCAGATGCAACTGTTCGCAAATCTCCGGGGCCAAGGGCAGGCAAATAAGCCCCCGGCCGTGAACCGCCATGAAATTTATAACCTCGGCTGTGGCGAACTGCGCCGCTATGGTCAGATCCCCCTCGTTTTCGCGATCTTCGTCGTCCACCAAGATGATCATACGGCCGGAGCGAATTTCTTCTATGGCTTCCTCGGTTTTACACAGACTCATTGAAAAGACTCCTCTACCATCCATTGCGTCTGAAAAAATCCAAATCCAGGGCAACGCCGCCCTGTTTACCCGGTTGCGCGAGCTGATCCAGGTACTTGGCGATCAAGTCGGTTTCCAGGTTCACTTTCCGTCCCGGCTTCCAGTCACGGGCAATGGTGGCCTGCCAGGTGGCCGGGATCAGGTTGACTTCAAAATAATCCGCTCCCCGTTCATTGACCGTCAAGCTGATCCCGTCCAGGCAGACCGAGCCCTTGGCGCAGATATACCGGGATTGTTCCGGAGGACAGGAAAAACGCCCGCGCAGGGAAAGTCCGGCCTGATCCATACGAAGCAGCTCACTCATGGCGTCAATATGGCCGCTTACCAGGTGCCCCCCCAGGCGGTCGGAAAGGCGCAAGGCACGCTCCAGATTGACCGCGTCGCCGGCCCGCGCCCTCACAAGATTGGTGCGGCTGATAGTCTCCTCCGAGGCATAGGCGGAAAATTCCAGCGCCCCGGCCTGTTCCACGGTCAGACAAACCCCGTTCACCGCGATGCTCTCGCCGGGAGCGCAGTCCTCCATCCGGCCGGCCGGCCGGATCACCAGGCGCAATTCCCGCCCGGAGGGGGAAATGGCGGCGACCCTGCCGATGCTCTGCACAAGTCCGGTGAACATGCTTCTCCACTACCCGCCGGGTTTGATCTATTCCGGAAAAAACCTGAGACCAGCATCCCTGCCACGCCGTTCCATGGAAACCAGACGCAGGCGAGAGGCCCCCCCCAGGCTTTGCGGCGCGCCTCCGTCAAACAGGGGTTTGCCCTGATTGTCCCCCAACACCAATGGAGCCAGATGCACAAGGATTTCGTCCGCCAGCCCTTGACGCAAAAGCGAAAATCCCAGGCGGCCACCTCCTTCGCACAGGACGTAATGACAAGCGTAATCCTGGCGCAGAACCTCAAGGACTTTCCTCAGGCCTCCCATCTCTTCCATCGCATGCACCCGCACGCCCAGAGAACGCAGTTCTCTGCCCCGCGCGCCCTCCGCCGCCGCCTTGTCGGTGAAAAATATAGTGCTGCCGGCCCGTTCGCGCAAGAGAGAAAAGGCGGAGCTTTTCTCCGGCAGATGGGAGGCGACCACCACCGCCAAAGGCTGATCCGGCAAGTTCCCGTTCGATCCTCTGCTCGTGAGCATGGGATTGTCCGCGTAAAAGGTTCCACCGCCCACCAGCACGGCCTGGACCCTGCCGCGCAGCCAATGGACGTATTCCAGGCTTTCCGTGGAGCTGATCCCCCTGGATCTCCCAGCGTGGTCGGCAATGCGCCCATCCAAGGTAGAGGCCAGCTTCAGGGTCAGCCAAGCGCGCCGACTGTTCCTGAAATGCAGGAAATCCGCTATATTATCCAAACATTCCCGGACCACCGCTCCAAACTCCACCCTGACCCCGGCTCCGGCCAGGCGTTCCGCCCCGCCAGCGGCCACAGGATTGGGATCCTGGACGCCTATGACCACATGCCGAATGCCGGCCTCCAGAATGGCGTCCACGCATGGTGGAGTGCGCCCGCGATGGTTGCAGGGCTCCAGGGTTACCACCAAAGTGCAGGAGGCCGGGTCAAGCCCCTGCCTGCGGGCATCTTCCAGAACGTCCAGCTCGGCGTGCGCCTCGCCCCAAGCTCTATGCCAGCCCTTGGCCATAATCCGGCCGTCGCGCACCAGCAAGGCTCCGACCATGGGATTGGGCGCTGTGCGCCCGAAACCATCCCGGCTCAGCCGGATCGCCTCCAGCATAAAATCATCCCAGGAATCGCTCACAACGAAGGATTTCATTCTACCTCCGTTTCTATGACAGGGGTTCCAGCGGAATTCCTGCCTCGCGTAGCAGGGTCTCCGCGAAGGCGTCCGGGTAAGGATCCGCGTAATAAATGACCTTGAAACCGCAGTTAATGATCATCTTGCTGCAGATGGAACAGGGTTGGTTGGAGCAGTAAAGATCCGCACCGCGCAAGGAAATACCGTGCACCGCGGCCTGGATGATCACGTTCTGCTCGGCGTGCAGTCCACGGCACATCTCGTGGCGCTCGCCGGACTTGATGCCCAGGGATTGCCTCAGGCAGCCCAAGTCCAGGCAATCGGCCAAACCGGCCGGCGCTCCGTTGTAGCCAGTGGCCAAGATGCGCTTATCCCGCACGGCGATGGCCCCCACCTTGCGGCGCAGGCAGGTGGAACGCTCGGCCGCCATCCTGGTGATACCCATGAAGTATTCCGGCCAGGGAAGGCGGCCGGACCGCCCTTCTTCACCAGGCATAGATAGGGAAGGCGCGGGCGAATTTTTCCACCTTGCGGCGGACGGCGGCCAGCCGGGTTTCATTGTGCCGGGAGTCCAGGGTTTCAATGATCCAGGCGGCGATCTTGCGCATGTCGCCCGGCTTCATGCCCCTGGTAGTCAGGGCCGGCGTGCCCAGGCGCACCCCCGAAGTGACGAATGGAGAACGGGTTTCAAAGGGCACCACGTTCTTATTGGCGGTGATTCCGGCCTGATCCAGAGCGCTTTCGGCCTCTTTGCCGGTGATGTCCGACCCGGTAAAGTCCACCAGCAGCAAATGGTTGTCTGTGCCGCCGGAAACCAGACGGCAGCCCCCGGCCAAAAGCGCCTCGCCAAGAGTCTTGGCGTTTTCCAACACCTGCTTCTGGTATTTGACGAAGCCGGGGTTCAGGGCCTCGCCCAAAGCCACGGCCTTGGCCGCGATCACATGCATGAGCGGCCCTCCCTGAATACCCGGGAAAATCTGGCTATTCACGGCCTTGGCCTGGTCGCCGCCGGCCAGGATCATCCCCCCCCGCGGGCCGCGCAAGGTCTTGTGCGTGGTGGTGGTGACGTAGTGGGCATGGGGGACAGGGCTCGGATGGACGCCGGCGGCCACCAGCCCGGCAATATGGGCCATGTCCACCATGAGCTGGGCGCCCGCTTCATCGGCGATGGCCCTGAAACGCGCGAAATCCAGAGTGCGGGCATAGGCGCTGGCCCCGGCGACGATCAAGCGCGGACGCTCACGGCGGGCCTGGACCGCCAAGGCGTCATAGTCAATAAACCCGGTTTCACGTGAAACGCCATAGGAAGAAAAGCGGAAAAACTTGCCGGAGAAATTGGCCGGGCTGCCGTGAGTCAGATGCCCTCCGTGGGCCAGATCCATGCCCAGCACCTTATCGCCGGGATTAAGGGCGCTGAAATACACCGCCATATTGGCCTGGCTGCCGGAGTGGGGCTGCACATTCACCTGCTCGGCCCGGAACAGGCGCACGGCCCGTTCTATGGCCAAGTTTTCCACCTCGTCCACAAATTCGCAACCGCCGTAGTAGCGCTTGCCCGGATAGCCTTCGGCATACTTGTGGGTGAGCACGCTCCCTTGGGCCTGGCGCACCGCCGGTGAAACAAAATTCTCCGAGGCGATCATCTCCAGCTTTACGACCTGCCGTTCCATCTCGCGGATAACCACCCGCCCCACCGCCATGTCCTGCAAATACAATTCGTCCATGTCCTTATTTCCTCGTGAAATTTTTTGGGGCGGACGCCCCAAACCCACTCATATCTTTTTTCGCAAAGCGGCTGGGAAATAATGCGGGGCCGGGAGCGAACCGCGACGACTACGGCGGGGGGCCGGGCAGGCAAATTCTTCCCGGCCTACTTACCTTCCCAACGTTTATAGATAATGCTGCCGTTGGTGCCGCCGAAGCCGAAATCGTTGCAAAGCACGGTTCTGACCGCTCTCTTCTCCGGGCCTTTGCCCATGTAATTCAAATCGCATTCCGGGTCAGGGGTTTCGTAGTTGGCCGTGCCCGGGACAATACCGTGGAAGAGGGTCAGAACGCTGAACACGCTTTCGATGCCCCCGGCGCCTCCCAGGAGGTGCCCCACCTGGGACTTATTGGAGACCACCGGGATAGTATAGGCATGCTTTCCAAAGACCTGTTTGATGGCCTTGGTCTCACACAAATCGTTCAGATGGGTGGAGGTGCCGTGGGCGTTTACATGATCCACGTCCTCCGGGGAGAGGCCGGCATCGCGCAGGGCGCGGCTCATGGAGGAGGCCATGCCCCGGCCGTCTTCCTGAGGGGCGGTCATGTGGTAGGCATCTCCGGAGGCTCCGAAGCCTATAATCTCGGCATAAATGGACGCGCCGCGCGCCTTGGCGCTTTCCAACTCCTCAATGAAAAGAAACCCCGCCCCCTCGCCCATGACAAAGCCGGATCGGTCCATATCAAATGGACGGGAGGCCCTTTCCGGCTCGTCATTCCTGGTGCACAGGGCTTTCATGGCGGTGAACCCGGAGATGCCCATGGGCGTGATGGTGGCTTCCACCCCCCCGGTGACCGCTGCCTTGCAGCGTCCTAACAGAATGTCCGAATAGGCGTAGCCGATAGCGTGCAGGCTGGAGGCGCAGGCGCTGGTCACCACCAGATTGGGTCCCTTGATCCCGGTGAAAATAGAGATCTGTCCGGGGGCCATGTTGGAAATAAGCATGGGTATATAAAAGGGCGAAACCCGACTTGGGCCGCTATCCCGCAGTTTGGAATGAAAGACCTCCAAAGTGCTGAGGCCGCCCAAGCCTATCCCCAGGCAGACCGCCGTATCATCCGTATTCTCTTCGGTCACCGCATAGCCGGAGTGCTGCACCAGGGCATTGCCGGCGGCCACGGCCAACTGCACGAAACGATCCATGCGCCTGGCCTGCTTGACGGGTATGCCGAAATCCTCCGGGTTGAAGTCCCTGACTTCCCCGGCTATCTTGGCGTCAAAGGCGCCGGCGTCAAAAGCGGTGATCGGTCTGATGCCGCTCCTGCCCTCCAACAGATTCCGCCAACTACTCTCCAAATCATTGCCCAAGGGGGAAATGGCGGACAAGCCGGTAACAACGACACGTTTCTTACTCATATTTACTCCAGGGAGCGCTACGCGGCAAACGGCCAGCAACCGACGAGGACGGCCAGCGCGGGCGCGCGGAAAGCGGGTCTCCGCCTTCCGCGCCCAGCGGGATGAAGCAATTAAGGCCGTTCAGGCGCTGTGGTCAGCGATGTACTTGTAAACGTCTTTCACCTTCAAGAGCTTCTGGGCGTCCGTATCCCCAATCTGCACCTTGAATTCTTCTTCCATGGCCATGATCAGCTCGGTCAGGTCCAGGGAATCAGCCCCCAGGTCCTCAATGAAAGCGGCTTCCGGCACCACTTCGTTGGCATCAACTCCCAACTGATCCACGATAATCTGTTTTACCCTTTCTTCAACTGACATCATTCCTCCAATGAGTTCCTTAACAATACATGCCGCCATTCACGGCCAGCACCTGACCGGTAATATACGCGGCCTTGTCCGAAGCCAGAAAAGCCACCGCCTCGGCCACATCCTGGGCCGAACCCAAACGGCGCAGGGGAATCTGATCCTGATACGCCTTGCGCACTTCCTCGCTGAGGCCGCCGGTCATATCGGTTTCGATAAAACCAGGAGCCACGGCGTTCACCGTGATATCGCGGCCGGCCAGTTCCTTGGCTGCGGATTTGGTCAGGCCGATCAGCCCGGCCTTGGCCGCGCTGTAATTGGCCTGGCCGGCGTTACCCATCTGCCCCACCACGGAAACCACATTGACAATGCGTCCCCGGCGTTGCCGGACCATGATCTTGGACGCTTCACGCAGACAGACAAAGGGACCGCGCAAATCCGTATCCAGAACGCTGTCCCAGTCCTCGTCCTTCATGCGCAGGATCAGCCCGTCACGGGTAATGCCGGCATTATTCACCAGCACGGAAAGCAGAACCTTTTCCTTGATCTCCTCGCGGAAAAAGGCCTCCACCGCCTCAGCCCTGGATACGTCCAGGGCGAAGGCCCTGGCTTTGCCTCCCGCGGCCTCGATCTCGGCGACCACGGCCGCAGCCTCCGCCGCCTTGCTCACGTAAGTGAGATATACCTGAAAACCTTCCCCGGCAAGGGTCCGGGCCACCGCCCGACCGATGCCGCGCGACCCGCCGGTAACTAGGGCCGTGGCAACAAAACCGCTCATGTTATTCCTTTGGCGCTTACAGCTTTTTTACCCAGCCGTCAAAAGCGAACGGATTATATAGCCCCATTATTCCAAAAAGGCAACCGCAAGCCCCGGCCATTTTTTTTGGAGCCGGCCACCAACCCGAATATTGCCCAGCCCGCTGCATAGTGATAAGGCTTATCCCCATGGATTCCGTCAACCTCACCCAAACCCTCAGGCAACTCTCCTTCGCCCTCCTGCCCGTGCTTCTGGGTCTGGTTCTGCACGAACTGGCCCACGGATATGTCGCCAACATCATGGGCGATTCCACCGCCAAAAGGCAAGGGCGGCTGACTCTGAACCCCCTGCCCCACCTGAGCCTTTCCGGTTCCTTGTTCTTCCTGGTCACCGCCTTCAGCAGCGCCGCCAGCGGTTCTCCGTTCATCCTGGGCTGGGCCAAGCCCGTACCCGTCAACCCCAGGAACTTCCGCAACGTCCGGGCGGCCATGATCCTGGTCTCCCTGGCCGGGGCCGTAGCCAACCTGATCCTGGCCCTTATCTTCGCCCTGTTCTTATACCATCTTATCCAGACAGAGCCGCGCGTCGATCGGGCCGGTTTCCTCTTCAAAACCTGCCAGATCGGCATCCTGGTCAACTGCACCTTGGCCTGGTTCAACCTCCTGCCCATCCCGCCGCTGGACGGCAGCAAGGTTCTGGCCGGCCTAATGCCCACCCCCCTCGTCCGGCCCTACCTGAACCTGGAGCGCTACGGCATGATGATCATCATCCTGCTCCTCATTCCGGGCTGGCTGGGACAGATCCTCCGTCCGTTGACCTTCCGGACAATAGAAATTTTTGACTCCATCATCAAAGGGATCTTTTAAGGCCGCGCCATGAGCACTACCCCAACCCCACCGCTCTGCCCGCATAACCCGGACCGTCGGGCTCTTTCCGGCATGCGGCCCACCGGGCCTCTGCACCTCGGGCATTACTTCGGGGCCATCAAAAACTGGGTGGAAATGCAGGAGGAGCTGGAAAGCTATTTCTTCGTGGCCGACTGGCACGCCTTGACCAGCGACTACGCCGACACCTCCGGCATCAAAACCTATATTGATGAGATGGTCCTGGACTGGCTGGCCGCCGGGCTGGACCCGGAAAAATCCGTCATTTACCTCCAGTCGGCCATCCAGGGACTGGCCGAGCTGCACCTGATCCTCTCCATGATCACCCCCCTGGGCTGGCTGGAACGCTGCCCCACCTACAAGGAACAGCAGCAGAACATCGCCGGCAAAGATTTGGGCAATTACGGCTTTCTGGGTTACCCGGTGCTTATGACCGCGGACATCATCATCGCCAGGGCCCGCTGGGTGCCGGTGGGAGCGGATCAGCTCCCCCACCTGGAACTTTCCCGCGAAATCACCCGCCGCTTCAACAGCTTGTACGGCGAGGTCTTTCCGGAGCCCGCGGCCCGGCTCACCCCCAGCGCCAAATGCCCCGGACTGGACGGGCGCAAGATGTCCAAAAGCTACGACAACGGCATTTTCCTGCGTGAGAGCATGGAGGAAATCACCCCCAAGGTACGCGGCATGCTCACCGATGCCGCCCGTCTGCGCAGGCATGATCCGGGCAACCCGGAAAACTGCAACCTATACCCCTACCACGAACTGCTCAGTTCCCCGGATGAAAGGACCGAGATCCGCGCCGGGTGCCTAAGCGCCTCCATGGGCTGCGTGGACTGCAAAAATATCCTCCTCCAGGGCCTGGCCGCCTTCCTGGCCCCGATCCACGAAAAACGGACCGCCTTGCAGGGCAAATCCGGCCTGATCCGGGATATCCTGGCCGCTGGGCTGGAAAAAGCGCAGCGCGAATATTCCCTGACCATGGACGCGGTGCGCTCAGCCATGCGCCTGAAGTACTGAGCATGCCCGTCCCGGCCTGCCCTAAAATCCCGCCCCACCCCAAAATCCTGGGACTGGAGACCCTACTCCCCAAACTGGACACAGCCCGCGCCGCCGGACAAATCATCGTCTTCACCAACGGCTGCTTTGATCTTCTCCACCCCGGACACGCAGATCTCCTGGACCGCTGCCGGAATGAGGGAGATCTCCTCGTCCTCGGCCTGAACAGCGATTCCTCGGCCGCCCGCCAAGGCAAAAGCCCGCCAAGGCCGGTCTGCCCCTTCGCCGCCCGCGCCTTCGTCCTGGCCCACTTAAGCTCTGTGGATTACATCATCGGTTTTGAAGAAGACACCCCGCTGGAACTCATCCGGGCTATCCGCCCCCAGGTCCTGATCAAGGGCGGAGACTGGAACATATCCGATATCGTCGGCGAAGCGGAAGTAACCGCCTCCGGTGGCCGGGTTCTCTCCCTGTCCCTTCTCGAAGGTTTTTCCACCACCGGCCTGATCCAACGGATTAAAAAGCTGTGATTTTCAGCCGCGGCGGCTTGTCCGCATTTTTTTATTGACCAAAACCATAGCCAAGCGTACGCTAAACTCATTATGCATATGTGTTTTCCCCCCTCCAAGGCCCTTTGTGCCGACAACACCCGTTCCCTTTGGCGGTGGAGGATCTTTAGTGGCGCGGTCATGGTGCATGCCTGAATTCTGAAACCATGCTATCAAGGGGCCGCAAGCAAGCTTGCGGCCTTTTTTTTCGCGAAACCAAGGAGTTTGTATGCAATTCAGCTTTACCCAACGCGCCACTATCCTGGACAGTGACCTGGAAACCCCGGTAGGGCTTTTTCTACGCCTGGCCGGAGACCTTCCAGGGATACTTCTGGAAAGCGCGGAGGTGGACGGACGCTGGGGCCGTTACAGCGTCATCGGCACCGATTTTCTGATCTCCGCCTCCTGCCGGGAGGGGCTCCTGGAACTCCGCGCGGCCGACGAACGCCTCGTCCCCCTGCGCGACCTTGCCGGCCGGCCTTTTATACAGGGGCTGCGCCAGTTGCTGGCCTCCCTGCGCATCCATGGAATTCCGACGCAGCCGCCCATCACCAGGGCTCTTTACGGCTGGCTCGGCTACGGCATGGCCAGCCTGTTCGATCCCCAAAACACGCCTTTTCTGCCCCCGCCCGAAGCCGAAGCCTCCCTCGCCCTGCCCGGCTCCCTGATTATCTTTGACCACGGCTACAACCGCATCACCCGCCTGGATCTACTACTGGACAATGAACAGCCGCAAGCCCTTCCTCCCCCGCCCCCGGCGGCCGCTCCCCAGGAGGCTTTTTCTCCGTTGGCGGACCAGGACAGATACGTGGAGGCCGTGAGCCGGATAAAGAAGTTAATCCACCAGGGAGAGGCCACCCAGGTGACCCTCTCCGCTCCCTTTAGCGCCCCTCTTTCAGAAAAACCCTTCAACCTGTACCGGCATCTGCGCCGCCTGAGCCCCTCGCCTTACATGTTTTACATGCGCCTGCCGGATATGAGGGCCGAAGTTTTGCTAGGGGCCTCCCCGGAAGTGCTGGTCAGCTGCCAGGACGGACGCCTGTGTCTCTGCCCCGTGGGCGGCGCCGGACCGCACTACGCTGAAAACATCCTCTTTGAAGATGAGCCACAGGATCCCAAGCAAAGAAACGAACACGCCCTGCTGGTGGAGCTCGGACGCCGGGACCTAGAGCGTATCGCCCGGCCTGGCAGCGTAAGGCTGGAGCGTTTCATGGAGGTGGAGCACTTCTCCCATACGCTGCTGCTGACCTCGCGCATCCAGGCGGATCTCGCCCCTGGCCGGGATGCTCTGGACACGCTGGCGGCCACCTTTCCGGCAGGCACTGTCAGCGGCATACCCAGGCTCCGGGCCATGGAAATTATCGCCGCTGAGGAACGCGCCCCGCGCGGACCTTATGCCGGGGCCATCGGCTGGATCGGCCTGGACCAGGAGGCCGTGCACCTGGATTTCGGCATCACCCTCCGCAGCCTCTGGGTGCGCGGCGGGCGCGTGTGCTGGCAGACCGGGGCGGCCGTCACCCATGACTCCACGCCGGAAAAAAATTGGGCGGAATGCCGCGCCGAGGCCGAAATCATCGCCCAGGCGACCCTGGACCGGGAAACCCCGAAAACGCTTCCCCCTGAACGGATGGGAGCGGGCGAACCGGGACGGCAGGCCCCATCCTCTCCAAATGAAGGACGCCCCTCAACCCCGAAAAATCTTAACCTGACCGACGGCCCCGTACAGATGTCCGCCATCATGGAACACCTGGCCCGCAGAAGGAATCTCTCCCCGGAAGAGGCTACAGCGGCATTCAGCCGGCTCATGGACGGAGAGCTTTCCCACTCTCAGGCCGGAGCCCTGCTCCTGGGTCTGCGTGCCAAGGGGGAAACCCCGGATGAAGTGGCGGCCGCAGTCAATGCCGTACTGGCCAGGGCCGTCCCTATACCGTCCGTATCCGGCCCGGCGATAGATATCGTGGGCACCGGCGGCGACGGCAAGCATTCTTTCAACTGCTCCACGGCCACCGCTTTGACCTTGGCCGGCATGGGATACAAGGTGCTCAAGCACGGCAACCGCTCGATTTCCTCCAGCTGCGGCAGCGCGGATGTGTTGGAACAACTCGGCCTTCCCCTGGACATCCCGCCGGAGGCCGTGGCCGAAACCCTGGAACGGGAGGGTTTCGTCTTTTTCTTCGCTCCCCTCTATCATCCATCCTTTCTCCATGTCATGCCGGTACGCCGGGAGCTAGGCATGCGCACCCTGTTCAACATCCTTGGCCCCCTAGTCAACCCGGCCCGCCCCACGCACCGCTTCCTGGGGGTCGCGGACCAGACGCAACTCTCCCTGGTGGCCGCGGCTCTGGCCCGCTTGGAGCCGGAGGCCGGGGTAGTGGTACATGGGGCCGGGAATTATGACGAGATCACCCCCCTAGGCGAAGCCTCCATGATCTTCGTCCACGGCCTGGAATGCCGGCCCGGCCGCCTCAATCCCGCCGAGTACGGCATCGCTCCCTGCACGGAACAAGATCTGACGGTGGATGGGCCGGAACATGCCGCCGAGGTGTTGCGAGAAGCTCTTTCAGGACAAGGCTCCAGGGCCGTATCCGACATGCTGGCTCTCAACCTCGGCCTGGCCCTGTATCTCTTCGGCAGCGGCAAGCAGCCCGGCGAAGCTCTAGACCCGACTTGCGGCTATAACCGCCAGCGCATGCGCGAGACCATGGCCCAGGCCAAAGAAGCCGTGGCCGCCGGCGCTGGCAGGAGGTTCTGCCGTGCTTGAACGCTTTCGCCGGGCCAAGGCCCCTGAAATAGCCTCCCTGGAAAAACTAGCCGCTGCGGGCAAAATGCCGCCACCGCTGTCCGACCCCCGGCCTCCGTTCATCGAGAGCCTCACAGCTCGCTCCTCTCCCCTAGCGGTAATCGCCGAATATAAACGCGCTTCGCCTTCAGAGGGAGACATCAATACCGGCCTCACCCCGGAAGAGGCCGCCGCCGCCTATGCGGAGGGCGGGGCCGGGGCCATATCCGTGCTCACGGAAAGCGAACACTTCAAAGGAAATATCGCCTACCTTGAACGCATGACCACCCCGGGCCTACCTCTCCTGCGCAAGGACTTCATCTTTCACCCATTGCAGGTGGACGAGAGCGCGGCCACCCCGGCCTCCGCCGTTCTCCTCATCGTCCGCCTGCTCAACGACGCCTCCCTGCGGGCTCTCTTGCGCCGCTGCGAAAATTTCGCCCTCGCCCCGGTGGTGGAAGTCTTTGACGAACAGGACCTCAAGCGGGCCAAGGACGCGGGGGCGCGGATCATCCAGGTCAACAACCGGGACCTTGAGAGCATGCGCGTCGACGCGGCTGTCTCTCTACGCCTCGCCGCCGGCAAAGGCCCCGGAGAATTCTGGATCAGCGCCAGCGGCGTCCGCGAGCGCGGTGATCTCATGAAGGCCGCGGCCTTAGGCTTTGACGCCGCCCTCGTCGGCACCGCGCTGATGCGCTCGGCCAGCCCTGGTGCGGCCCTGGTCGCCTTGCTGGGCAAGGACCTCCCCCATGCCTGATCTCCTCTGCAAGATCTGCGGCCTGACCAAGGCCAGGGATGCGGCCCTGTGCCATAGCCTGGGGGCGGACTTCCTCGGCTTCATCTTTGTCACGGCCAGTCCCCGCTATATGACCCCGGAGGCCGTAGCCGCCATTCCTGACGGCCCGGCCCGGCGAACCGGGGTGTTCGCCGGAAGCGGACTGGACCTAGTCCGCGACATCGCCCGCCGCGCCCGCCTGGACTTCCTCCAACTGCACGGCGGGGAAGACCCGGATTTCTGCCGCGCCCTAGGGCCGGATCGGGTCATCAAGACCCTTTGGCCGGAAGTTCTGGACCCTGGAGAACTAAAACTGGAGATGGAGCGCTTCGCCCCGGTATGCGCATATTTTTTGCTGGACGCGGGGCGCGGAGGAGGCGGAAGTGGCCGACGCCAGAACCCAGGCATCATGCGAGGCCTGCGTCCCCCAAGACCCTGGTTGCTGGCCGGTGGCCTAGGACCTAAGAACCTCCTCCCGACCCTGGCCGCCTTTGCTCCGGGCGGCCCGGACGGCGTGGATATGAACTCCGCCCTGGAGATCCGGCCCGGGCTCAAAGACCATGAACTCGTGAGCCGAGCGATCCGGCTCATAAAAACCCCTTCCGGCCTCAAGGCCGGGCATATTCTGGAGAAAGCGCTATGAAAAAAGGCTGGTTCGGCGATTTTGGAGGACAATTCGTGCCCGAGCTGCTCATCCCGCCTTTGCGGGAGCTGGAGCGGGCCTGTGAGACCATTCTGCCTTCCCCGGCCTTTCAGCGGGAACTGGCGGAGGTGCTGCGCGATTTCGCGGGGCGACCCACCCCGCTAAGCCGTTGCGACGCCCTGTCGCGGGATCTGGGCTTCAACCTCTGGCTCAAGCGCGAAGACCTCGTGCATACCGGCGCACACAAGATGAACAATACCATCGGGCAGGCTCTCCTGGCCAAGCACATGGGCAAAAAGAACCTGATCGCGGAAACCGGCGCCGGGCAACACGGCGTGGCCACCGCCGCGGCCGCGGCCAAGCTGGGCATGGGTTGCTCCATCTACATGGGATCCGTGGACGTGGAACGCCAGGCCCCGAACGTCAGCCGCATGAAGCTGCTCGGCGCACGGCTCATTCCTGTGACCAGCGGCACATGCACGCTCAAGGACGCGATCAACGAGGCCCTGCGCGCCTGGATCGTGAGCCAGGCCGACACCCATTACAGCTTCGGCACCGCAGCCGGCCCCCATCCTTTTCCCACCCTGGTGCGGGATCTCCAAGCGATCATCGGCAAAGAGACCAAGGAACAGGCCCGACGGCAGATCGGCCGCCTGCCGGATGCCGTGCTGGCCTGCGTAGGCGGCGGATCCAACGCCATCGGCATATTTCACCCTTTTGCCGCAGACCCGGAGGCTGCCTCGGTGCGCCTCATCGGTCTGGAGGCTGGAGGCACCGGGGAGCCCGGCTGTTACACCTCCGCGCCCCTGAACCTCGGCAGCCCCGGCGTGCTGCACGGGCAGTACAGCATGCTCCTACAAAGCGCCGACGGGCAGATCGAACCCTCCCATTCTGTATCCGCTGGTCTTGACTACCCTGGCGTGGGGCCGGAACATTCCTGGCTGCAACGATCCAGGCGGGCCGAATACCATGTTGTCACCGACGCCTCGGCCCTGCGCGCCTTTGAAACCCTGTCCCGCAAGGAAGGGATCATCCCTGCCCTGGAATCATCCCACGCCCTGGCCTTTGTCCTGGAAAACCCCCAAGCCTTCACCCCAGACTCACACGTGGTGGTGAACCTCTCCGGCCGTGGCGACAAGGACCTGGACATCGCCTCTCAACATCTTACCCTGCTCCAAGGAGATGCGACATGCGCCCGATAAGCCTGCAACAACGGATCGAACAGGCCGGCAGCCAGAGGCGCGTCGCCCTCATCCCCTTCATCACCGCCGGCTTTCCTGAACCAACCAGCTTCCCGCAGATCCTGCGCGATCTCGACGAAAGCGGCGCGGATATCATTGAAATCGGCATCCCCTTTTCCGATCCCGTGGCCGACGGCCCGGTGGTGGAAGAGGCCTCTCGCCAGGCCCTGGCTGCGGGCGTCAACCTGGAACGGACCCTCAAGGAACTGGCCTCCCTGGCCCCCGGCCTCAGGGCCAGCCTCGTTCTCATGGGCTATTACAACCCCTTTCTGCAATACGGGCTGGAACGGCTGGCCAGGGACGCAGACGCGGCCGGGATCCAGGGTCTGATCGTCCCGGATCTGCCCCTAGACGAGGACGGCCCGCTACGCGCCGCCCTGTCTCCCTGGGGACTGGATCTCATCCCTCTGGTGGGGCCAAATACCGGGGACGAGCGCATGCGCGCTTACGCCGCTGCCGCCTCCGGCTATGTGTATGTGGTCTCGGTCATGGGCACCACCGGGGTGCGCACGGAACTCCCGGCCGAAGCCGCGGATACGGTACGCCGCGCACGGAACGCCTTTACCCTGCCCGTGGCCCTGGGGTTCGGCATCCACAGCCCGGAACAAATCCGGGCCATGAGCCCGCCCCCGCAGGCCGTGGTCTTCGGTAGCGCCCTCCTGCAACACTTGGCCGCTGGGAAGTCCGCCAAGGACTTCATGGCGCCCTGGATAAAACAAAAATAGCAGACCACCGGGTTGCTTTTTTTGGGCTACCGCCCGCCCAAAATAAAATCTACTGGCCTGTAGCTGTCCATGAGGCCAAAGGCCTCGGCCACAGCCTTATAGGTGATTATACCCCTGTACATGTTCAGCCCCATTTTCAGCCCGTGGTTTTCCTTGCAGGCCTTTTCCACGTCTTGGGCGGCGAGCAGGAGGCCGTAACGCAGGGTGGCGTTGTTCAGGGCGAAAGTGGAGGTGCGGGCGTAGGCTCCGGGCATGTTGCCCACGCAGTAGTGCAGGATGCCGTCAACCATAAAGGTGGGTTCCTGGTGCGTGGTGACGCGGGAGGTTTCAAAGCAGCCGCCCTGGTCAATGGCCACGTCAACCACCACCGCTCCCGGCTTCATGATTTTCAAGTGTTCCCGGCGCACCAGCCTGGGGGCGACCGCGCCCGGCACCAGCACCGCGCCGATGACCACATCGGCGGCGCGCAGACAGTTTTCCAGGCTGATCGGGTCGCTGTACAGCGGGGTTACGTTGGGCGGCATGATCTCGCCTAGATGCTCCAGACGGCCGAGATTGACATCCAGGATGACCACCTTGGCCCCGAGCCCGGCCGCGACCCTGGCGGCGTTGCTCCCTACCACCCCGCCGCCTAGAATCAGCACCTCGGCCGGAGGCACGCCGGTGGCCCCGGTGGGCAGGATACCCCGGCCGCCGTGGTTTTTGGCAAGGTAAAAAGCCCCCATCAGGGCGGCCATACGCCCGGCCACCTCGCTCATGGGCTTGAGCAGGGGCAGGGTGCCGCCCTCTTCCACGGTTTCGTATGCCAGGGCGGTGATCTTCCGATCCAGGCAGGCCCTGGTCAATTCCTCGCTAGCCGCGAAGTGAAAGTAGGTATACACTAGTTGGTTTTCGCGCATCCTGGGGTACTCTTCCCGGAGCGGCTCCTTGACCTTCACGATCATCTCCGCCTTAGCCCAAACCTCGTCGGCGCTGCCTAGAATGCTCGCTCCGGCGGCCGCGTATTCCTCGTCCGCCAGATTGGAATTCAGCCCCGCTCCCCGCTGCATGTACACCTCATGCCCGGCGGCCACATAGGCGCTGACCGCGTTCGGGGTAAGCGCCACCCGGTTTTCGTTGTTTTTAATCTCCGTGGGACAGCCGATCCGCACAGGCAACCTCCTTTATAAAAAGTAATCCAACGACTGTATCGTCGTGTACCGGTTAATATCGGTTTTGCCAGGATCAAAATTTATTAAATCAAAATAATCACTATCCATCAGTTTCTTAAAATCATCTTCGGATGATTCCGGAGTAAATTTCAACGTGCCCTCTTCAGCCAGCTCAATGGTGTTATTTTGTGGTAAATTACCTGACTGCTCGGTATGCAGGATTTTTTCCACCAAATTTCTTGTTTCACGCACATAACGATTTATATTTACTATACGCGCGGAACGATAATCACTTTTATTAATTGCATTCAGATCAATTTTTAGCAAGGTATAGAAGTCATTATCATGTTTTAAAACATCAAGAGCAACCAATTTTTGCATATTGGATTTTATACGTTGATATTTATTCAAATTTTTTAAGTGTAAAATAACAAATTTTGTCTTGGTCTTGCCATAAGTCGATATCGGCAGTTGTCGAACATGATGTAAGGCGGCAACGCCTATTTTTTTGAACGCCGATTCAAACAGCGGCATTATTTTAGTATTGATTATCGGTTTTCCAAAGTGAAACGATGATAGATTCTGCGGATTAAATGAGAACAATTTCTCATTATCCGATATATTTTCTATCCATAACGGCGCGAAAAAATTGCAGTCGTCATTTTCTTCAAGAAACTGGATAATCGAACTGTCTTTTACAATTTTATGCCCATCCCAGAGATATAAATACTCATCAGAATCTATAATAGTAAAAAATTCTGACGAAGCTGACAATGCTTTATATATCTGCATAGACCATGTCGCCATATGCAAAATGTCCATATATCCACTAAATTCAACGAGTATTATACTATCTTTATATTTTTCATATACGCTTTTAACATAATCATCATCAGACATATTATCAAAAATTATAAGTTTTGTGTCTTGTAGTATGTTCAAATGGTGAATAATCCATTTTTCTATAAAGAACGCTTCATTCTTGGTCTTAGTAACAATTTTAAAAACAGCTTTATCTTTTTCTATGAGTGAACATAGTTCATTAAAAGAAGTTTGCATCGGCGTTCCTGGCACAGAGCGCAAGCGATCAGGCCGACGAATCGGGAGCCTTGTTCCGGGCGACAACGCCAGGGGCCACGGGCACCTCTTCCCGGCCCTCGCTCATGTCGGCCAAAGCCTGGAAGGTATCCTGCAGGGAACCCGGCTCCTGGACGTCCTGGCGCAGGAAGGCATTAATCCGGGGAAGCAGGGTGATGGCCAGGTCAATCTCCGCGTTGGCGCCATGGGCATAGGCCCCGATATTGATCATGTCTTCGGCCCGGCGGTAGGCGGCCAAGCTGGAAATCACCAGCCTCCCGTGCCGGATCTCTTCCGGCGAGCAGATATCCGAACGCAGACGGCTGATGGAGCGCAGCACGTCAATAGCCGGAAAGTGTCCCTGATCGGCCAGTTCGCGGGTGAGAACGATGTGCCCGTCCAAAATGGAGCGGACGCTGTCGGCCACCGGTTCGTTAAAATCGTCGCCGTCCACCAGCACGGTATATATCCCGGTGATCGATCCTTTCCGGCTGCGCCCGGATCGTTCCAGGAGCTTCGGCAAGGCGGCGAATACCGAAGGGGTGTAACCCTTGGAGGCCGGGGGTTCGCCCACGGCCAGCCCCACTTCGCGCGCGGCCATGGCGAAACGGGTTACCGAATCCATCATAAAGAGCACGTCCTTGCCTCGGTCGCGGAAATACTCGGCCACTGCGGTTCCGGCATAGGCCGCGCGCATCCGGATAAGCGGGGCCTGATCCGAAGTGGCGATAACCAGCACGGAACGGCGCATGCCTTCCGGTCCAAGGTCTTTTTCAATGAATTCCAGCACCTCCCGGCCGCGCTCACCCACCAGGGCGATGACGTTGACCTCGGCCTTGGTATAACGGGCCATCATGCCCATGAGGGTGGACTTGCCCACCCCGGATCCGGCCATGATCCCCACCCGCTGCCCCCGGCCCAGGGTCAGCAGGCCGTTGATCGCCCGCACTCCCACATCCATGGATTCAGTAATGCGCGGGCGTGACAATGGAGAAGGCGGTTCGGCGTAAATGGGGGCCAAGGCCGGACGATCATGCAGAGGGGCACTCTCCGCCCCCATATCTTTCAAGATTTCCATGCCCTCCAGCGGTTCGCCGAAGGCATCGAAGGCCCGGCCCAAAAGGCCCGGTCCCACCGGGAAAAAAGGCGGCAGACTGGAATTGCGGATCAGGCTCCCCGGACGCACCCCCCGCAGATCCCCGTACGGCATAAACAAAAGGTTGCCCTCGCGAAAGCCCACCACTTCCGCCGGAATTTCCTCGCCCTTTTCTCCGTAAGGCAAGATATGGCACAAAGAACCCAGAGGCGCGGACAGGCCGCTGCCCTCGGCCACCAGCCCCACCACCTTGTTGACCTTGCCGTAGCGCAAGAGCGGATCAATGCCCCGCAAAAGATCCATCGTCTGCCTTGGATCCGGACTCATGAAACAACCCTATCACCATCCGGTCCGGCTTGACAAAGGCTTTTTCCCTCCATAGGTTTCGCTATATCCTGGCCATCGACCGTATGCGCCCCGGAAGGAGCAAAGTGAAACTGAAGGATGAAACCCTGAGCCGGGATGAAGAAGCGACCCTGCGGGCGCGTTTTGACCGGGTGCGCGAACGCCTGGGCAAAGCCTTGCGGCATAGCGGCCGAAAGGAGGGCGAGGTCCGTCTGCTGGCGATCTCCAAGTGGCAAAGCCTGGAAAAAATTCTCTGTCTGGCCCGTTACTGGAAGGAAACAGGCGGCTTTCCCATGTTCGGGGAAAATTATGCCCAGGAGGCCTTGACCAAGCAGAAAGCGACCATAAAACAGGGCGCCGATCTCGGTTCCGCGAACTGGCATTTCACCGGTCAGGCCCAGAGCAACAAGGCCCGCATTCTGGCCGGCCGCTTCGGGCTAATCCACAGCCTGGATTCTCTGAATTTGGCCCAAAACTTGCAGAAAACCCTAGACAAAGAACCGGGATCGCGCCAAGCGGTGTTGATCCAGGTAAACTTGGGGCGGGAAACGGGCAAGGCCGGCGTCAGCCAGGAGGACGCGGCGGAACTCTTGCGCCGCCTGCCGGACTTTCCGGCCATAGAGATCCGGGGACTGATGTGCCTGCCTCCCTATGCCGGAGATCCCGAGGCCAGCCGGCCCTGGTTCATCCGTCTACGTCAAAAACGTGACGCATGGGAAAAAGAACTGGGACTGGCGCTTCCGGAGCTGTCCATGGGCATGTCCCATGACTTTGAAGCGGCGGTGGAAGAAGGAGCAACCCTGGTGCGGGTAGGCACGGATATTTTCGGACCCCGGATTCACCGGGATTCCAACCTTTAACTGGAGAAACTCAGGGTATAACAATGGATTTTGCAACCCTGCTGGGCTTGGCGGTTTCCTTCGTGCTGGTGGGAGAAGCCATTAATCTGGGCGGCGACTTCACCATATTCCTTAACGGTCCGGCCGTCATGATCGTGATGGGTGGCACCTTGGGGGCCACCCTGACCAACTATCCCATACCCACGCTCTTCGGGATCGGCGGGATCATCCGCAAAGCCCTGTTCCACCGCGCTCTTTCCCATAGGCAGGTCATTGAGCAGTTTATGGATTTCGCCTTCCTGGCCCGACGCGAAGGCATTCTGGCTCTGGAGAGGACCATACCCAATCTGGACAGCCTGTATCTGCGCAAAGGGCTACAGCTTACGGTGGACGGTCTGGAGCCGGACTCCATCCGCCTAGTTCTGGAAACGGAAATTGACAACACCCACGCCCGGCACGCCACCGGGGTGGAGATGCTGAACTCCATGGCCACCTATGCCCCGGCCCTAGGCATGATGGGCACGGTCATCGGCCTGGTGCAGATGCTCCGCAACCTCAATGACCCGTCCTCCATCGGCCCGTCCATGGCTGTGGCCCTGATCACCACTTTTTACGGGGCAGTGCTGGCCAACCTGGTTTTTCTGCCCCTGTGCGGCAAACTCAAACACAACTCCCAGGCAGAGGTCCGCATCATGGAGATGCAGATGGCCGGGATCCTATGCCTGGCCAAGGGCGAAAACCCCAGAATCATGCGTGACCTCCTGGAGAGCTTCCAGCCGCCAGCCACACGGAGGCCCAACCCGGATTACGCTCACTCCGGAGCGGGCGGAGCGGACTGATGCCCCTCCCCGCAAGAACCTTTCCCCAGCCCACCCGGCCACCCTGGCTGATTATATTTACGGACATAGTCACGCTCATGCTGACCTTTTTTATAATCATGGCCGCCATTTCCGTGGTGAATTACCAGGACATGCAGCGGGCGGCGGCCTCGGTGCGCGGCGCCTTCGGCCTCGTCAGCCAGGAACTCTGGCAGAACGAGCAGGAGACGGGAGCTGCGGGACTGGTGTACACACGCCCGCACGGACCGCATAAGCCGTCCGGGGGGGCCGCGAATGAATCCCGGCTCTTCGCGGATAACCCGCACATCGCCGTGCGCTACACGGAAACTGAAATAATCATTTCCATGCCCGCCTACATGCTCTTTGAAGGCGGCGAATCTGAACTGGGAGAGGCGGGAAGGCAGGCCCTGGACCGCATCTCTCCATTCTTGCGGGAACTCACCCACCCGGTACTGGTGGCCGGCTACAGCGCGCAGGGCTTGGGCGAAGGCTGGAGCGTCTTTTCCCTGGACGGACGGACGGTGGATTTTTCCTGGGCCATTTCCCTGAACCGGGCCTTGGCCGTTTACCGTCATCTCAGCGCCAGAGGAGCGAACACGGCCATGCTGCGGGTGGAAAGCTACGGACGTTACCGCCCGGACTTTGACAACCTGACCCCCGAAGGACGACGCAAAAACCGGCGCATTGACCTGGTGATTGACCGGCGCAACCCCAACCTGCGCGGGCTTTTGGGCAATCTGCGGCTGCCTCCGGAACAAGGACAGGAATACCATTTTCGTGATTTTCAGTTCAACCTGGATCTGCCCGGCGGCAACCCTGCAAGGAGGCCGGAAAACTGATGCCCAGAGCTAGACGTGTCTTCAGCAAAGCCGGAAACGGCTGGCTGGTCACCTTCGCGGACCTGGCTACCCTGCTGCTGGCGCTCTTTGTGCTGATTTTCAGCATGTCCTCCGTGGACAGCGCCATCCTCCAGGACATCAGTTCCGGCCTGGACAATCGGGAGGCCAGAAACAGGGGAAAAAGCGGACGGATTACCAAAAATCTGCGCTTGGCTGCCAATCTGATGACGGACACGGAAAACCTGAACCGTCAGGAAAGCCGCCTCAAAGAGCTGCTCTTTCCACCGGAGATCTTGCCGCCCGGCTACGATAGAGGTACAATAGACCAGCTCATCCGCATTTTTGAGCGCAAGGATGGCCTGATGTTCACGCTGAACAACGCCCTGCTATTTATGCCGGAGAGCAGCGAATTCACTCCCGGCGGCCGGAATATCCTCCTGGCCCTGGCGCCCTTGCCGGAACTCCTGCCCGGCCGGATCAGCATAGCCGGGCATGAGGAAAAAGGTTCCGGGCCGGACCCTTACCTGACTTCTAGCCGGCGCGCCCTGGCGGCTCTGGGCGTTTTTCTGGGGCGGGGACATACGCCCGCGCGCTTCAGCGTGAGCGCCTACGGGGCGGATCGCCGCCCAGAGCTTCCGGAAGGTTTTGAAAATGCCGCCGGGTTTCCCCAAGGCCGGCTGGAAATTTTATGGGAACTGCCAAGCCCCGTTCCGAAAACCAGCGAGGGCGCTTCGCATTGATTAAACGGCTCCCGTAGCCGCTTACGGAGAAAATATGGCTCAAGAAGACGAACTGCCGGTAAAGAAAAAAGGCTCGTCCAAACTTTTTCTGTTCTTTTTCCTGCTCCTGCTCTTGGGCGGCGGCGGCTTCGCAGCCTGGCACTTCGGCATACTGGACGATCTGCTGGGGCAGATACTCGCCCCCTCCGGAGACGCGCCCGCCAGTCCGGCCACACAGCTGCAAGCGCAGGCTGGACCGGGGAATACCTCCACCGTGCCCCTGCCGGGCTTCATGGTCAACCTCTTTGACCCTCTAGGCCGGCGTTACATCAGGATGGATCTGGAGCTGGAAATCATCTCTCCGGAAGTGGGCAAAGAGGTGCAGGCCATGAACGCCCGCATACGTGATACCCTGATCATGCTGTTATCCAGTAAAACCCATACCGAGCTTTCCACGCCGGAAGGCAAGCAAATTCTGCGCAACGAGATACTGGACCGCCTGAACCAGGTGCTGGGCGGCCCCAAGGTGGTGCGGGTATTTTTCAACAACCTGGTGATCCAATAGCGGGGTGTATAATGAGCGAAGAAAACCAAGAAGATCTGGCGGCGGAGTGGGCTGCGGCCCTGGAATCCCAAGAGAATAAACCGGCACAGGCCAAGGATCCCAACGATGCCTTGGCTGATGAATGGGCTGCAGCCCTGGCGCAGAACGAGCAGGCCGATATTCATAAGGCCAAGGAACAGGCCGTCCTGCACAGCCAAGCCAAGGAGGTCGCCTTCAAGGATCTGAGCGAGGAGGCCAAGGCCCCCAGAGGGGATGCCGAGCGCCGGGATCTGGATTTCATCCTGGACATCCCCCTGGATGTCTCGGCCGAACTGGGGCATACCAAACTTTTGATCAACGAGCTTTTGCAGCTCGGCCAGGGATCGGTGGTGGAGCTGAACAAACTGGCCGGAGAACCCCTGGAGGTCTATGTGAACGGCAAGCTGGTAGCCAGGGGCGAGGCCGTGGTCATCAATGAAAAATTCGGCGTGCGTCTGACCGATATCATCAGCCCCATTGAACGGGTAAAACAACTGGGCTGAACTGAATGGAACAACGCCAGGAAACCCTTCAGCCCCCGCCTCCGGAACTGCCGGAATACAGCTTGGCCGGCTATTTCACCGGCCTCTCCATCCTCTTCCTCCTGCTGGGGGTCTGTTGGTTCGCCCTCCGCTATCTGAAAAACCGGGGCGCCCTGCGCCTCTTCGGACAGCCACCAGGATTGGAAATTGAGGGACGGCTGAACTTGGGCCCCAAGAAAAGCCTGCTGGTCATGCGCTATTATGATAAACGCCTGCTCCTGGGGGTGACGGATCAGCGGATCAGCCTGCTGGACAGCGCTCCTAATCCGGCGACGGAAGAAGAAAGCCCGGACGATGATGAAAGCCGCGCCTGGGGAAAGGGCGCGCTTGCGGACGCCCCGGCGGACAACGGCAAATTCAGGGAGTTGCTCCATGGACGCATGCGCAAGAAATAGGCGCCGCATCTTTCAAATCTTCTCCCCGCTGGTCCTCCTGGCCCTGCTGGTCTTCCCCACGATTCTGCAAGCGGCCTCTCCGGATTTCGTAATGCCCCAGGTGCAGCTTTCCCTTTCCGGCGGTGAAATTGAACCCCGTTCCGTTTCCATGCTCCTGGAAATCCTCTTTCTGCTAACCGTGCTCTCTCTGGCTCCGGCCATCGTGCTCACGGCCACCAGCTTCACGCGCATCATCATCGTCTTTCACTTCGTGCGCCAGGCCATCGGCACCCAGCAGCTTCCCCCCAACCAGATCCTGGCCAGCCTGGCCATTTTTATGACCGTGGCCATCATGTTCCCGGTGGGCAAGCAAATCAACGACAATGCCCTGCAACCCTACCTGGAGGAACGCATCGACTTCCAGGTGGCCCTAGAGCGGGCGCAGATCCCCATGCGGGAATTTCTATTCAAACAGACCAGGGAAAGGGACCTTTCCATCTTCTATTCCATCACCGGCATGCCCAGGCCGCAAAACCGCGATGACGTGCCGATCACCTCCCTGGTGGCCGCCTTCATCATCAGCGAGCTTAAAACCGGTTTCATCATCGGTTTTCTTATTTACATCCCCTTCCTGATCCTGGATATGGTGGTTTCCAGCATCCTCCTGGCCATGGGCATGATGATGCTCCCGCCCATGATGGTTTCCATGCCCTTCAAGCTCCTGCTCTTTGTCATGGTGGACGGATGGAACCTCTTGGTGGGCACTTTAGTGAACAGTTTTTACTGAGGCGGACATGACCCCGGAATTTATCATAGGCTTTGCCCGGCAAAGCATCGAACTCGCCCTGACCATCGCCCTGCCCATGCTGGGCGTTGGGCTGGCCGTGGGGCTGATTGTCAGCATCTTCCAGGCCGCCACCCAGATCCAGGAAATGACCTTGAGCTTCATACCCAAGATCGTCTCCATCTTCCTGGTCCTGCTCCTGGCCTTCCCCTGGATCATGGACAAGATCGTCACCTTCACCAGAGAGATCTTCCTGAATATCCCCAATTACATCAGGTGAATCCGGCTTTCCGCCCACCGGCGGATGAACCGGCGCAGGCGGCAAAAGTTCGTCAACCAAGCTACTCGTCAAGCCAGCCAACAATCATTTTACACACATTTCGCTTAGCGCTTAAAAAGTCAAAACCCAAATTTCCGGCGGGCTTCTCCCAGAATGCGGCGGGGTGGGGTAGCCCATGATCACAACGCGATTTTCCATGCCGCTGTCCTCGGTTACGCTGACCTTGAACAGGCATACTCCCAAGGAAACGCTTTCCAGGCGGTCCGCCATATCCGAAACCAAATGGCGCTCCTCCCGCCCGGACAAGTAGGGGAGAGAGGCAAGGATCTGCTCTATTTCCCCGGCCAAACCGAAATCCACTGCCACGCCTATGTCCAGAGGAAAGAGAAAAAGATGCGCCGCTTGCGGGTCAAGGGTTTCCACAAAGATCTCCGGATGCGGATGCAGGGTCTTTTCTTCATCCTCCATCGCCAGGAAAGAAGGATGGAAACGCAATTTCCGCAAGGCCGGGGTAAAAGCGAAATCCCGGCCTTCTTTATATATATAGCATGATAAACGCATATCGGGCTTATGCCGTTTTTTCGCGGCCGGCGCAATGCCGAAACCATAACCGCCATGCAGGAAACCCCAAAAGGCAAGCCGCCGCGCGTCCAATCCGTCCCGGAGATTCTGCAAATTATCTACCGCGCCTTGAAGCCCTGAGGCGGCATTTTCCTATTACGCGCGCTTTATTCAAAAGCGCCTTTCCAAGCCCCGCGAAACCGGCTACATACCCTTGATGATTGTCGCCCAGGCCGCGCTTCTCAGTCCTCCCTTCGCCACGCTGAGCTATATTCTTCCGACCGGTTTCGCGCCGGAATTCTGGAAGCCCGGCCTGCGCCTGGCCGTGCCCTTAGGCCGGAGCTTGCGCGCCGCCGTGCTCCTGGAAAGCGGCCCGGCGCTTCCGAGAGAAAAGACGGCCTTTACCCTGAGAGAAATCATCTGGCCCCTGGAACAAAGCCCACTGCTGAGCGCGGAATACCTCGAATTCGCCTGCCAGTTGGCCTTGCGCCAGGCCCAGCCCCTGGGCCGCGTCCTGGCCGCCATGCTCCCCGCCGGCCTGCGCGATATGCGCTTTCGCTTGCGTTTTTTCAAAGATGGACGGCCCCTGGACCTGGATCTACCGGAAGCTGCCCGCCTGGCCCCGGAAGAGCGCGCCGCGCTGGCCCGGCTCTGGCAGTCCGGGCAGGGCCTTCCCCTACGCTCCAAGGAAAAGGGGGAGGAAGAGATCTGCCGCCTGCGGGTTTCCCCGCCCTGGCCGCTACGCCCTTCCGCCAAAAGGCAGATCCGCCTCCTGGATTTTCTGGAAGAGAGGCGCAAGGCCAGCCGGAGAGAGCTGCTGGAGGCTCTTGGGCCGGACGGCGCCGCCGCCCTGAAGGGCATGCTGGATCGCGGCCTGGTGGAAGTCGCCAGGGAAGAGCCAGAAATGCCGGAAAAGAGCGGAAGCCGGGAAACCTGGCTGGAGCGTCACGGCCCTACGCTGCGTTCCGCGCCACCCTTTGCCCTGAACCCGAAACAGATGGCGGCCCTGGAAGGCTGTCTTGAACCCTTGAGGGCTCACCGGGCGGAAACCCGCCTGCTTTACGGCATTACTGGTAGCGGCAAGGGCGCGGTGTACCTGGAACTGGCCGCGCGCACCTTGCTTTCCGGCCGGGGATCGCTCCTCCTGGCCCCGGAACTCGCCTTGGCCGATAAATTACAGGAAGAGGCCCAGGCGCGTTTTCCGGGTCTGCCCACCTATCTCTTTCACAGTGATCAGAACCCGGCCCGGCGGGAGGCCTGCTTCCGGGAACTGGCCAGGAGCGAGACCCCTTATCTGGCTGTGGGAGCCAGGTCAGCCCTCTTCCTGCCCCTGAAGAACTTGGGGCTGATTGTCCTGGACGAAGAGCATGACGCCTCCTTCAAACAGGACGAACGCTTCAGCTACAACGCCAAGGAACTGGCCTGGTTCCTGGCCCATCAGCACAGAGCTCTACTGCTCCTGGGCTCGGCCACCCCGGACCTGAAGAGCTTCTATGCCGCCGAACAGGGGCGCATCCCCATGCACCGCCTGGATCAACGCACGGGCGGCGGGGAGATCCCGTCCATCACCCTGGAGCCGCTCCCGGCCCACAAGGGCAGAATCCTGACCACAGGCAGCGCCAACGCCCTGCAAGACTGCCTGAAAAGGGGCGAACAGGCGGTCATCCTGCTCAACCGGCGCGGCTTTGCCCCGAGCATCTATTGCCTGGCCTGCGGCAAATCCCTGCGCTGCCCGGACTGCGAGATCTCCTTTACCTATCACAAAGGCCGGGAAAAACTGCTCTGCCATTACTGCGGCCGTAGCGCGGACTTCCCCCGGCCCTGCCCGGACTGCGGATCTTCGGACTACCTGCCCCTGGGGCACGGCACGGAAAAACTCGAAGAGCAGCTAAATTTTTCCCTGCCCACAGGCGCACGGACCCTGCGCCTGGACCGGGACAGCGCCGCCTACCCCGGCGGCCAGGAAGAAATCCTGCATGCCTTTGCCCAGGGCCGGGCCGAAGTTCTGGTGGGTACCCAGATGATCTCCAAGGGCCACCATTTTCCCAAGGTCACCCTCTCCATCGTGGCCGACGGCGACCTGGGGCTGAACATGCTGGACTATAACGCGGCCGAGCGCACCTTCCAGCTCATCCTGCAGACCGCCGGGCGATCCGGGCGCGGCGAGGCCCCAGGTCGGGTGATCGTCCAGACCAGGGACCCTTCCCATTACTGCTGGCATTATATCCTGGCGCACGATTACCCCGGCTTTTACCGGGAAGAGCTGGAACGCCGCCGCCGCCGCCATTACCCACCCTTCTGCCGGCTGGCGCTACTCCGCCTGAATTACCCGCGGGACTGGAGCGGGGGCGGGCGGACCCTCCAACGCCTGAGCGAAAAAATCCGCCAGGCCGGAGAAGAACTGAAGGTAACAGCACTAGGTCCAGCCCCGGCCCCTCGCCCCTTGCGGGAAAAGCGTCTGCGCTTCCACTGCCTGCTCAAAGGCCGGGATTGGCAAAGCCTGCGCGCCGTTTACCGCGCCGCCGCCGCCGCCCTGCCGTCATCTTCGCCCTGCCGCCTGAGCCTGGATCTGGACCCGACGGGACTGGATTAACCGTAAATAACCATTCAAGGAGATCTTATGCGAGTCTTAATGATTAACGGTAGCGCCCATCCTCATGGATCCACCCACACGGCCCTGAGCGTGGTGGCGGACGCCCTGCAGGAGGAAGGCATTGAAAGTGTCATAAAGCAAGTAGGGCATCTGGCCATTCGCGGCTGCATCGCCTGCGGCAAGTGCGATGGCGGCAAACCCTGCGCCTTCGGCGACGATCCGGTAAACGAATGCGTGGAGCTCCTGGAAAATTCCGACGGGCTGGTGGTGGGATCTCCGGTGTATTTCGCCGGCCCCAACGCCACCCTCTGCGCCCTGCTGGACAGGATGTTCTACCGCAAGCTCCAGACCTACGCTTACAAACCCGCCGCCGCCGTGGTCAGTTGCCGCCGGGGCGGGGCCAGCGCCTCCTTTGACCGACTGAACAAATACTTCACCATCGCCCGCATGCCGGTGGTTTCTTCTGTTTACTGGAACTCCGTGCACGGCAACATGGCCGAAGAAACGCGACAGGACCTGGAAGGGCTGAACGTCATGCGCGTGCTGGGCAAAAACATGGCCTGGCTGCTCAAATGCCTGGACTTGGCCAAGGATCGCGTCCCCCACCCGGAGATCGGCCCCAGAGTGGCGACCAACTTCATCCGTTAGCCCTTGTTCCCGTCCGGACCGGACTCACTGATCTTAAGGAAAGGGAACAAGGATACGGCCGAGCCGTTCCCTAGTGATGTGCCTTGCTGTCGGATGATTTTATGGTCATGGCTATTTGCCTCCTTATTTCAGCGATTCAGTATCCATTGAAAAAACTCGGACAGTCGGATAAGGTATCTCCCATTGATACTGCTAACCCATGAAAAAATTATCTGCCGCGCTTCTTTTCACCTTGCTGACGACAGGTTGCGGAACATTATCCAGCTACAACGTCGACCCGGACGACTCGCAAACCCTGCGGTACGTGGCCAGCCACGATCTGCAATTCGAAGTTGATTCCCTTGCCACGCCTCTTATAGAGAATAAAGTGACTCCCGGCTTGGTGGTAGGGATATTGCTACCTGACGGTGATCCCCAATTCTATTCTTACGGGGTCGCGGATAAAATTACCCAAGCCCGCATGAATCCCGATACGGTGTTTCATGTGGGATCGATCAGCAAGGTATTTCTGGGATTGATCGCCGCCAAGCTGGTTGATGACGGCGTTTTGTCATGGGATACCACCCTGGCGAAAGCATTGCCCGATGTGACATTGAGTGATGACGCCAAGACTATTACCTTAGAGCAATTAGCCACCAACACATCAGGCTTGCCCAGACAGCCTTATAGATTTAAAACGATGCTGTACTTTACCGAATACCTCTTCACTGGCAATAACTTCTATCGCAACTATGATATGCAATATATTTTTAATTATTTGGAAAAATTCAGAGCGCCAAAAGAAAAAGCTGAATATTCCAATATCGGTTATGGATTACTTGGTTATATCATAGAGAAAATTACTGAAAAATCCCTAGACAGCTTGCTCGGTGAGATAATTTTGCAGTCTCTATATTTAACACGAACAGGCTACAGGCTTGAGGAAATGCCGGATATTACAAATAAAGCGTCTGGTTATGCCGGTGACCAACCCAAATTCATTCGACGTGGCCAGCCGGTTCCAGATTGGTCAATGACCGAGGCAATGAAAGGATCCGCCTCTATGTATTCAAGCGCGAGAGATTTGCTGACGCTTGCGAAGGCGTATATAGATGAGCCGCTTAATTTGAAAACCGCGATAAACGATACACTATATGTTAGGTTACCAAGGCCCAGAGAGGCTTATGCCATTGCCTGGACAGCGGATAGTTTTAATGGTTATGAGATATATTACATGACAGGAGTAATCGCCGGATATACCAGTTTTATCGGTATAAATAAAAAACATAGCCATGCTGTTGTTGTGCTTCAGAATAGTTTCAACTGGTCGGCCAATATCGGGTATCAACTGCTGGTTCGCCTTGCAGATGCGCGAGAGATAGAAGAGAATGGGGTTTCGGCTAGCTTTGACGCGGAATAAACAGGGAAAAGCGGCGCCTTCGCCAGGGCGCTGTCGGCCAGGCGGTCAACAATGGGAGCCAGGGTGGCATTAAGCCCCT
The DNA here is from genome assembly GCA_009782775.1 of Desulfovibrionaceae bacterium. Classification (GTDB taxonomy): domain Bacteria; phylum Desulfobacterota; class Desulfovibrionia; order Desulfovibrionales; family Desulfovibrionaceae; genus WRHT01. The sequence goes on along the minus strand of WRIL01000002.1, from coordinate 86,171 downwards.
CCATACACCATTTTTTGCCGGCCTCGCAGGCGGCGTTAGAAGACCGCAAAAGAATTTTTGAGATGGCTTCTACCGGGGACGACAGGCATCGCTGAGGCTGCGGTAAACTTCCAGGTGGGCCTGCAAGAAGCCTTCGCGGGTATGGGAAGCCAGACTTTTCTGTCCAGCCTTGGCAAGACCTTGGCGCAATTTTTTGCCGCGGGCTAGGGCACCGATTTTTCCGGCCAGGTGGATATGGTCGGAATCTTTGAAACAAAGGGCATTAACTCCGTCCTGGACAATTTCCAGGTGCGGCGGGCTGTCGGAGCAAAGCACTGGAAGGCCGCTGGCCCAACCCTCCATAATAGCCAAAGAACTGTCTTCCCCGGTTTCCGCCGGAACGATTAGCATATCACCGTCCTGGAGGATATCCGCGCCGTGGTTCGCGCCAAAAATTGCCAGACGTCCATCCACCCCCAAATCCTTGGCCAGCTCAATGATGGGCTCAAATAGACTTCCTCCCCCGGCAATGCGCAATTCCCAAGCCGGCATGCGCTTCACCTGATAGAGCAGGGGCAGGGCGCGCAGAAGCTGTTCATAGCCTTTTCCTGGCTCCAGGCTGTCGCTGCAAACAAAGATGATCCTCTTGTCCTTGCGGCGGCAAGGCCGACAAACGCCCTGTTCCAAAAAGTCGCGGATGACCCGCGGACGATTCCCGGCCAACCCCAGATCCGCAAAACGTTCGGCCGCATATTTGGAAGGAACAATCACGGCTTTCAACAGGGCCGGATTCTCCTTGGGACTGAGCTGGACAAATTCAGGCCGGGGGGCGGAATACACCACTTGCAGGGGGGTTTTGCGGTCAGCCAGACGCAGAGCCAAGCCCAGAGCCTCTGGGTCAAAAGCGTGCAGAATCCACGGTTCTTCGCCAGCGCGCAGTTTCCAGGCCAGCCTGAGTTTACCCAGCGCCTTGCTGATCCCGCCCAGACCCATGCGCATACAGGGTAACCCCCTGGACTCCGCCAGGCGGTCCAGGGTAGTCCCTTCAGCACAAAGGGCGTAAAGTTCCAAGTCCGGACAGCTCTCCCGAAGATCCGGCAAAGCCGCAAGTCGGCGCTCTTTTTCTCGGTCAGATCCGCCGAATTCCATCAGCATAATACGCATCTTGCCAAAAACCTCTGCTTGCAATGTGGCAGTATATACCGGCCCGGACAGATTTGCCAGTCCCTGAATTGCTTTTTTTACGCTGGAGTTATAAGGAATTCCCATGTCTAAACGTCTTTTCATTGACTGCACCCAAGGGATCAGCGGCGAGAGCATGCAAGCGGCCTTCTCCTCGCTGGGAGTGAATTTCTCGCCCCTGAAGAAAGGGTTGTCCCGCCTGAGGGAAAAAGGCTTCTCCTCCGGGGAAAAACTCCCTGCCATGCTTCCGGCAAGCCTACGTAACAAGGGTGCCTCCCTGCCCGAGCGGCTGCTCAAGGCCATGCGGCAAAGCCATTCCAGCGATTCCCGGATTTCGGCCGAGGTCCTGGCCGAGGCCCTGGCGGGCCTCTGGGGCATTTTGCAGGTGCAAGCAACGGAAGTCTGGGCCACGCCGCCACCTTGGTTCGCAGGCCTCAGCCGTGACGGTATCCCCCTGCCCCGGCCCCTCACCCTGGAATTGATGCAAGGCAAGCCCTGGAACCAAGGATACGCCTGTGAAACCGGCAAGGAACCGCTCACCCCCGGCGCGGCCTTGTTGCTGGACCAGCTGATCCAGCGTTTCTGGATTTACGGTCCGGAGTTGGTGGACAACGAAACCACCGTACTGGAAAAGAGCGCTTCAGGACAGGACGGAGAGGGCCGCTCAACCTGTCTGCATCTTTTCGCGCGAACTTTTCCAGTGGCTGGGCCGGGACAGAGCCTGGACGAAGTAATACAGCTTTCCTGTCACCTGGATCACCTGAACGGCGAGGATCTAGGGCATGCCATCCGCATCCTCGGGGAAAACGCCCTGGATGTGCTCTGGTTACCCGGACTGACCAAAAAAAACCGGCCGGGGGGGGAACTGCGGATACTCTGCCGCCCGGAAGAACTGCCCCAAACACGCGAACTGATCTTCAAACACACACATACCCTCGGCCTGCGCCTCAGCCGGCAGATTCGCATCCTTCTGCCCCGGCGGAGGAAAAGTCTGCCTACTCCCTTGGGCGAACTCCAGGGCAAGGAGTATGACCTGGAAGGCGATAGTTTTTGGCGGGCCGAATATGAGGACCTAGCCGCCAAAGCCACGAAGCTTGACTGCGGGCTTCCGTCCTTGCGCGTCCGGACACGCGGTTAAGGCACATGCGTCCACCGCCTAGTCCCACCCGCCTATTATGCCTGGGGCTGTTCTGCTGTCTGGCTGCGCTCTTGCCCGGCTGCGCCCTGCCTTTCATCCAGACCGGGCTCCAGATGGAGTTCAGCATGGGGGGGGCACGCGTCCGCGCATTCGCTCCTACTGGCTATCGCTCCGTCCCTGTGGACCGAAGTTGGACGGATCGCCTGTTCACCCCACCGGAAAATATCTTCGCCGTTCTCCTGCCCCAGGTACAGACCTGGGATGTGGAGCGCGACGCACGTGGGCGCGGAATCATCATCATCAGCGCCCGTCCGGAATTCATGGACGAAGAGGCGACTCCAGATTTCTTCAAAGCCATGTGCCGGGATTTCATCAGGGTCAACGGCATCTGGGGACCGTCATCCCTGGAGTCCTTCCGCTATTTGGCCGGCGGCTATTACCAGGATCTGACCGGTTTCGCGCATAACCTGGGCGTTTTTCACGCCACCCCGCGCAGCTTGAGCATGGCCCGGATTATCTACGAGGCGGACAAGCCCCCTGCTCCGCTGAAGGCAGTGGACGACCCCAAGGACACCAGGGCTTGGGCCGCGTCCCATTTCGCCGGAGGCCGCCACCGGATCCTGACGCAGAACATCCTCTTTCTGAACAGACGCTGCTTCAACATTTACTTCATCGCCCCCTTGGCCGGGGAAGACGATATCTCCACCCTCCTGGACGCCAACAGGAAATACATGGACCTCATGAACGCCGCCGCTGACCGCCCCGACACCCTGTCCCCGACCGAAGCCCCGGAACCATGAAGAACTTCTTTCACCCCACCCACCGGAAGGCCAAATACCAGAACTATTGGCATTTTTTTTGCATAATTTTAACAGGACTAATGTTGGGCGGAAAGCCGGCGGGGGGGGTAATTCCCGCCGTGCAGGAACCGCTCTTAAAACACGGCAGGTTAAGCTTATGGCTCAATATACGGAAGAAAGCCCTTCTGGCGGGGATCTCACCCCGGCCTTATGGCTGGCCCTGTTTATATCCCTGTGTTTCGCCCTGGCGATCAGTTCTCTGAGCGCGGGCTGTGATGAAAAGAGCTTCGGGCCGCCCCCCCGACAAAATGTCGAGGTGGTCCGGCAGCCCCCTTCCCAGCCCCTGGAAGAACCCACTCTGCTGGTAGGCGACGTGAATATGCCCATGCCGGTGCCCAGCGGTTTCAAACGCCTACCGGCGGAACATCCGCTCATGCTGGATCTGCAGGCCGAACTGGGTAACGAAGAAACCCTGCTGTGCATCTTCGAGAGGACTGCCGATGCGGACAGCCAGGAAAGACAAGTGCAAGACCTAGTACAGGTGAGTACCCTGCGCAAATGGCTGAACGCCGGCATCTCCACCATAGATTTCTCGCGGCTCAAGCAGCCCTGGCAGGAAGAATCCATCGTCTTCAACCAGAACGCCCTGGTTTTCTTTGAGGAGGCCGCCCGGAACCAGCTACGCGGCCAGACGCATTTCAGCTATAACCTAGGAATGATTGATTCCGGTCCGTTGCACATCAGTTTCCTTAAAGTGATCAAACACACCACCCCAAATCAACAAGCCGTTTATATCTGCAACACCAACACCCTACTCTGGCGCCACGGCAAAATTTTGCGCCTCACCTACAACAGCCCGATCCGCGACTTCAAACAGATCCGCGCCGTAGTGGCGGAATCCGTGGGCTACCTGCAAAAACTCCAAAGCCAGACCGCGGAACCCGCCGGCAACCAGACTGCCATAACCCCGGCAAGTCTACATGGATGAAGCTTCCTTAGCTGAGCAGAAACAAATTTTTAGGCTGTGCAGAACTTGGAACTGGGCGGCAACCTGACCTGGACGCCATACCCGAAAAGATTCTAAACATCTTGGACGGCCTCTACATGCGCATGCATTGAGAAGCCTCCTCACACCAGTTTGCACCAGCATACGCCACCAGAAAACTGGCGTTATGCTGATGCGATCACTTTCGGGCAATGACCGCGCCGAAGATCAGCGGATCCGGCCCGGAGTTTTCCAAACCGTGCTTTTCACCCTTCAAACAGATGGCCACATCGCCGCCTTTGACCTCGTGGGCCTTTTTCTCATTATCCAGGTAAAGGCCCAGACCACTGATGATGACATATATTTCCTCGTCCTCGGTATGCTCATGCCAGGGGATCACGAATCCCGCGGGAAGCTGGTTCACCATCAGCGCCGTAAACGGACTCTCTCCGCTCAAGGGTTTGTCCCGCTCCACCCCCCAGCGTGAAAGCATGGGCTCCCGGTTCCCGGGAAGTTCCCTGGGAACGGGACTAACCTGGTCAAATAAAAACACCCGGTTCCGGCTCATTCCTTCTTCCTGTACCCGGTTTTTTATTCGCGGGTTGAGAGACGCTGGCGTATAAAATTCGCCAGGCTTTCTCCGCCCATGGCATCCAGCGGAAATTCCGCCCTAGCCATCGCCTTGTGTCCACCGGCCGATCCCAGGGCGTCAAAACGACTCTGCGCCAGACGCCCAACATCCACGGTCAGGCCATCTCCCCGGAAAATCAGCACCACTCCTCCCGCATACACCCCAGCCACGATCAACCAGCGGATCTCGTACACTCTGGTCAGCAAATCCGCGATCAAAACCAGGATATCCGGGCTGTCCACCTTATCCAGAACCACCAGATGCCCGCTGCCGATCTTCCGGCGGTGGGCGATGGCCTTGGCCACATGTGGCAACCACCCCAGCAGGAACTCGCTGTGGATGATCCTGGTCAGGAGGTGGGCGTCGGCGAACTTGTTCAGATACTGATAGGCGCGCAAGTCCACTTCCGTAACATGCCGCTGGAAATTCCCGGTGTCCGTGCGGATGCCGAATTGCAGAGCCGTGGCCAGGCGGCTGCCGATGCGCAGTTTCAGGTTATACAGGTATTCCGTGAAAATAGTGCTGGTCGCCCCGTATTCCGGCTTGATCTCCGTGAACAGATCTTTTTCCGGGGCCGTGGCCAGCGGGTGGTGATCCACGACTAGAGAAAATTTCAACCCCTCAAACTGCGGATTATGCGAAGGCTGGGAATCCACCAGGGCGAAACGGCTGTAGGCGCCTGTCAAATCCTCGTCATAACGGCGCATGTTCAGGCGGGTATAGCGGATCATGGCCAAGTTATCGGGACGGCGCACCTCATTGATCGCGGCAATATCCGCCGTTACCCCGCGGCCCTTGAAAATACGGCGTAAGGCCATAGCCGAGGCCATGGAATCCGGGTCCGCACTGATCAGAATCAGCCACTTATGGTCCTTGCCAGTTCCGGTAAACCAATGAACGGCCTGATCCGTCTTGCGGAAATAGCTCATGCTCTCCTACTAGCCCATAGCCGGAAAAAAATAAACTGTTTTACGGATGGTATCTCTCCATGACGGAGCGGCACCAGATAACCACCTCGCGCATGCTTCGGCCAAGGGCCTTCTGCATGGCCTCGCCCAGGGCATAGGGGCTGGATAAATTCCCCTCCTCCCTGACCGTGAAGAGATTCCTGGAGATTAGGCCCCCTTGGCGCGAAAAATCCCGAAGGTTCAAATCCATGGAAATCACGGCTACCGATGGCGGATCCCCCTCGCTCTGCTCAAAGTGCATACGCCGGATACCCGCCCGCAGGCGGAAAGGGCTGCTCAGGCTGTCCCCAACCCCGGCGGCTCCGGCGAAACAGCCGCCGCTGTTCAGGGCATTGACCAAGGCGCCGCGCACCAACAGCGGAACCGACGTATCCCATTTATACCCTTCCAGGTAGCGCACCTCTCGATTTTCCAGCAATAGGGCGATGCGCTCGCTCCCCAGGCCGGAATAGCTTTCAGGCAGATCCACCAGGATCTGAACCGGCAGGGCTACGTCGCACATGCTTTCGGCCTGGGCAAATTCATTGAGCGTAAGAATACGCAAGGGCTCGGACCGAAACAAATCCGCGCAGCCCGCGGACAAAAACACCACGCCGAAAAAAATCAAAAAACGCATGCCTGCCTCCCAATCACTTCATTTTGTATCCCGGCACGGCATCGCCGAAAAAAAAGCGCTGCGGATCGGCGTTAATGCGCTGCACCAAGGCGTTCAGGTTATGCATGAGTAGGTTGCCTTCATTCAGGAGGCGATGCACATCATCGGCCATCAGGGAGGAAAAACGGCGCAGCCCCGGCTCGGCCTGGTCCAGCACCTCGTTGAAGCGCTGGAAGGAATTCCTGAAGACGTTTATGGCCGAAGGCAAATCCCCGGTGAGTAGCGTATCCATCTTTTCCAGCACCACCTGAAAACGAGCGAGGCTGCCGCGCAGATCCCGGCTCTCCTGTTCCAGCCCGGAACTGATCTCGGCCAGGGAGGCGATGAGCCGGCGCAGATTCTCCTCATTTTCCGCTGACAGCAGTTCACCGCCACGGCGCAGCAGGATCTGGGCGGAATCCAGTATTTCCGGGGTTTTCTGAAAGACGCTGCGCAGGGAGGACTCTTTGGATTTAATCCGGGGAAGGTCTTCCCCCTGGTCCGGCAGGAGGAGGGGGCTGGACGGACTGCCGCCGCTCAGATAAACCACCGAAAGACCGGTGATGCCCACCGCCTCCACACTGGCTTCACAATCTGCATGTACCGGCACCGTGGAGTCTATGGCAATGATCACCCGGACTAGGGAAGGATCCTGGGGATTAAGCTCAATACGCCGAACCTCCCCCACCCGGAGCCCGTGGAACCGCACCTCGTTGCCCACCGACAGTCCGGATACCCCGTCTTCGAACTCAATGCGGTACAGGGCTAAATCAGCGGCGATATTCATTTTCATGGCAAAGAGCAAAAAACCCAGAAACAATGCCAAGGCAAGCATCGCGGCCAGGCCTACCGCCACATATCCGGCTTTGGTCTCCATCGTCAGCCCCCTGGTTTTACCAGCGCGCGCCCGCGCGGGCCGCCGAAATAGGCCCGCATCCACTCATTATCCACCCGGCTGAGTTCATCCAGTCCGCCCACGGCCAATATGTCCCCATCCATCAGCACCGCCACCCGGTCACAAACCGTGACCAGGGTATCCAGGTCATGGGTGACCAAAAACACCGTAAGCCCCAGGGAGCGGCTCAGGGTCAGGATCAGGGAATCCAGAGCCGCCGCTCCCATAGGATCCAGTCCGGCCGTGGGCTCGTCCAGAAAAAGCAGGGCCGGGTCCAGGGCCAGAGCGCGGGCGATACCCGCCCGTTTACGCATGCCTCCGGACAAGGCGGCCGGATATTTATCGAGGCTGTCCGGGGACAGTCCGCTCATGGCGATTTTCATGGCCGCCAGCCGATCCAGATCCGCTGACGGCAGATCCGCGAAGCGCCGGAGGGGGGCCTGGACATTTTCTTTCACGGTCAGCGAGGAAAAGAGCGCGCCATCCTGAAAAAGCACCCCCCACTGCCGACGTACCTTTTCCCACTCCTCGTGGGAGGCCCTGATCAAATCGACGCCCAGAACGCGCACTCCGCCCGCCTGCGGTTTATGTAGACCCACAATGGTACGCAAGAGCACGGACTTGCCCGACCCGGATCCCCCGATCAGCCCGAAAATCTCGCCCTGCCGCACCTCCAGGTCCAGCCCGTTATGCACGGTCTGGTTGCCGAAACGGTTGACAATGCCGCGCAGGCTGATGACCACCGGAGTCTCCCGCATCATATCCCCAGGTATTGAAAAGTTAAAGCGAAAAGAGCGTTCAGGGCAATGACCAAAAAAATGCTCTCCACCACGGAACGGGTGGTCAAAAGACCGATGGCGTCCGCCCCGCCCTTGGCTCGGAAGCCCAGGAAACAACCCACGCAACCGATGGCCATGGCGAAAAAAGGGGCCTTTACCAGCCCCACCAGGATATGTCTTACCTGGATATGCTTTTGCAATTCCTGGACAAAAACCGCCGGAGTAATGTCCATGGATACCCATACCGCGGCGAGACCTCCGGCCAGGCTCATCAAGTCCGCGACCAGGACCAGGCAGGGGAGGCTCAGCCCTAGGGCCAGGATACGCGGCAAGGCCAGAGTGATCATGGGATCCATGCCCATGACGCGCATGGCGTCCACTTCCTGATTATAGAGCATGAAGCCCAGTTGGGCGGTAAAGGCGGATCCGGAACGCCCGGCCACCAGGATGGCCGTGGTCAGCACGGCCATCTCGCGCAGCACCACTACCTCCAGCAGGGCCACAACATAAATTTGCGCCCCGAAGGTCGAGAGGGAGGAAGCGGCCATGTAAGCGATAACTAGGCCGATGAGAAAATTGAGCAGACAGACGATGGGCAGGGCGTCAATTCCCACTCTTTCCAGGTGATAGACCGTGGCCGAAAGCGGAAAAGAGCGCGGCCTACAATAGCGCGGGGCGCGGCGAACGAGTTCCCCCATAAAACTGAGCACCCCGGCCAGCAGACGGAGTTCATCCAGAACATGCCAACCGACGGCGTTCAAAAAACGCAACCAACGGGGCGGTCCGAATTCAGGCGCGACCCGCGTAACTTGGCTGATGGCGAGCAGCGCCTGAAAATCAGGATTGCTGTTTTCCAGCCGGATCCCTTTTTCCAGCAAGCTGTTAATCAATAAAGCCCCGGCCGTATCCAGCCGGCTGACCTTATCCAGGCTGACAGAATTGAACGGGGCGGTGATCTCCCCCAGGCAGGCTCTGGCGGCCTTCAGGGTATAGACCGTCCATTCCCCGGACAGGCAGAGAAATTCACCCCGCAGTTCCAGGCTTGGAAGAAACGCCGCCCCGCCGGGCGATCCCTCCGGATCAGGGTTGGAACGCGTGGCCATTCGGGAGGGCATGGCGGTCAGCGGTCATCATCGTCATACCAATCGTCCTCAAAGGCGTCTTCCACCCTGTAACCGCGCACCGTCAGAAAGACGGCCTCTTCCACGCGCTGGACGCTGCCGGTCACTTCCACCTTGGCGTTGATATGCTCCGCGAGTTCCAGCCCCATTCCTTTCGGCGTAATGAGATATTCCACGCCGTCCTCGGCGCGCAGGGCCACCCTAGCGCTCGCGCCGCCGGCCAAGCCGTCCGGCAACGTCACTATATACCCCCTAAAGCTCTCTTGCCCTTGCATGGCCTCCTCCAAACGAATTGTAACGCTCAAGCGCGGCGCCAATCAAGGGGATATTGCTTTTGCCGCGCAATATATGTATCCTTGCCCAAGGAGATGGATATGGATTTTTTATTTTTCTTCGCCGGTTTGATCGCCACCGTGGGGGCGGTCATCTATCTGCAAAAAAGCATCCGCTAAGAACACGATGCCCTGTCTAGTTCATTGAAACGGCGCGGCCTCCGATCTGAACTGATCCGCCACCTTGACGAAGACCTCCACCAAGGCTGGATCAAAATGGGTGCCGCCGTTGTCGGCGATGATTTCCACGGCTTCCTTGTGGGAAAAGGCCGGTTTGTACGGGCGGTCGGATACCAGGGCCTCATAGACATCCACCAGGGCAATAATTCTGCCCTGCAAAGGAATGGACTGGCCCCCCAAGCCCAGGGGATAACCGGTACCGTCCCACTTTTCATGGTGGGTGGCCGCCATGATGCGGGCATGCATCACTAGGGCACCCTCAGGGCCGTCCACGTCCACCCGCTTGATAATATCCTCCCCGATGCCCGTATGCCGGCGCATTTCATTGAGTTCATCCTGGTCCAGGCGCCCGGGTTTCAAAAGAACGGCGTCAGAGATGCCTACCTTGCCGATGTCATACAGTTGGGATGAAAAACAGAGCAAATTCGTGTCCCATTTGGATATTTCATCCTGATACACACCGTAATGCTTAAGGGCGGACAGAAAAATTTCGAAATTTTTCCGCACCCTTGAGGCGCTGTTGTCAGTGAATACGCCTCGATGATTCATCATCCCTTTCATTATTTCAAATATCATGCTGTGCAGTTCTTTAATAACACTGACTTTTTCATCAACCAGTTTATGCAGATTCTTGCCATACTCCATTAATTTCTTATTCTGATCTACAATCAAAACATGCATTTCAATGCGTTTCTTAAGTAGCGGAAGAGAAAACGGCTTATAAACATAATCAACCGCACCCAGGTTAAGCCCTTGCAATTCGCTGGCCGGGTCGTTTCTTCCGGCGATAAAAATAACCGGTATACCAGAGTATTTCTGGTCAGCCCTTAGCATTTTTATTACAGTGTAGCCGTCTAAAACCGGCATCTCCACGTCAAGCAGGATCAAATCCGGCGAGAAATTACCAAGCACGGAGAAAAGCTCTTCCCCGGATACCGCTGTCACAACCTCAAACCGATCTTCCAGAAAAGACTTGGCCTGCGATAAGTCCGCCCTGCTGTCATCAACAATTATTATCCTTTTGCGCGACATAATCCCCTCGCCACCGCAGACAATCAACGCTTCCCAAGGCGCCTTTCCGGCGCCTGCGTGGCTCTCTCGCAATGGCCTCCACTCCGATTTTAACTACAAAGCGCATAAAAAAATGTCAATCTTCGGCGGATTATTTTGCTTGCGCCGCCGGATTCCCATCTCAAGCATTGCGGAAACGGCCGTGATCCCAGCGTAGCCCCGCGTGGGACTGCCAGAAAGCCTCCAGGGCGCGAGCGCAGGATTGCTGCGCCCACTCAGGGATGTCCCGCATATCCCAGGACTCCAGGGAGGCTTTACAGATTCGGCGCAGCATGACCAAGGCTTCCGGCCGCAACAGGATGCCCCCGGACAGGGCGGGGCGGGCGCAAGAAAGGCAAAGTGGGCCGGAGACTCCTGGAGGGAAAACGGCCGATTCCTCCCCCCAGGTTCGCCCGCAGACAGCGCAATGATCCGGATCAAAGGCATAGCCCTGGGCGAAGATCATCCGGGCGCGAAAAAACAGCGGCAGACGCTGGGGCAGATCTTCCCGCGTTTCCAAGTTGTTCAGCAAATCCACAAACAGGGCGTGCGCTCCGGCCGCGTCCTCGCCCCCCAGGGGCAAGGCCTCCATGAAATAGGCGCAGTTACGGGCCATGCCCAGACGCCGCCAATCCCTGCGCAACCGCTCCGGGCCGTGCAGCAGCGCTCCTTCCCGCAAGTCCAGGTAATCACCATGCCGGCTCCGCCTGATCTGAAAAAGGACTTCATTGAACAAATCCAGGCAACCGCTGAAACGCCTGCGGCTCCGCCCTCCCCCAAAGGCAAAGGCCGAAAACACCCCGCGTCCGGGAGAAAAGAGACGCACCCAGATATCCGCTTCCCTGAAGAGCCCCAAACGCAGAATAATGGCCTGATCGCTGAATTCCATATATCAGCCCGCTTCTGGCGAAGACGTGAGGGCGGAGCCACCTTTAAGCATCCTGCATATCCCGACAAAAATTTCTTCCGCGTCCAGGCTCTCCATGCAGGGGTAAAGCCGGCAGGATGGCGAACATCTGTCGCAGACCGGCCCGTCCGGGGAAAAGACCAGATGTTTCTCCGGGCTGGCGGAAAAAGGCCCCCAGCGCCGGACCGAACAAACCCGCAGAGGCGGATAAAAGCTCACCGTGGAAATACCCAGGGCCGCGGCGCAGTGCAGGGGGCCGCTGCTGTTGCCCGCCAAAAGTCCGGCCCTGGCGATGAGAGCCAGAAAGCGCCGCAAGGGCAGGACTTCTTGCATAAGTCCGGCCTTAAAACCGCCCTCTTCCCGGTATTTCGCAAGTTCTTCCTCGTTCCCGGAAACCAGGAAAGGCACCCCGGCCCCGGCCAGTTTTTCGGCGATCCTCCGGTATTTCTCCAGAGGTAGATCCTTACTGGAGCCGCCGCTGCCCGGATGCAGAAGCACAAAGGCCTGTCTCGCTTCAATCCCATGCCGGGCTTTAAGGTATTCCGCCGCCCACTCCTCTTCTTCCCCGGAAAGAAAAATACGCGGCCAAGCCGCGCCTTGCAGCCCGAAGCCGCGCCGCGCCAGATCCATATTGTATTCCGCCTCATGCGCGGCGCAGGCCGAGCGATGCTGTCGAAAACGCCGGTTGAACAAGAGGTCGCGCAAGCGGGAAAAAGGCCCAACCCGCAGTGTGATGCCGCCCAGCCAGGGAGCCCAGACCGCTTCCCGGCTGGCGTAAAGGGCAATACTGGCATCCTGGCCGCAGATGCGTCCGGCAAGCTCCCTGCAGCCAAGTCCGTCCACGGTCAGCACCTGGTCGATAAAGGGGTTTCCCTCCAGCACCGGACTGGCGTACTTTCGTACCACAAAAGTCACCCGCGCCCCCAGGCCGGTCTTCAGCAATTCAGCTACCGGCGTGGATAAAACCACATCCCCGAGGCGATCAGCGCGAAAGACCGCCACTTGCGGCCCTTCCACCCTTTCGCCGGCATTAAATGCCGCGAGCCCCCCCATCTCAGCTCCAGCGGACACGGCCAAGTTCATACTCGGCGCCTGCCATAAAATTGATCGGGCCGGCTCCCAAACCGGGGGTAAAGCTGCGTTTCAAGCCCGCAAGCAAAAACTCCCGCGCCCGGGCCACTGCCTCCTCCACTCCGGCCCCCAGACCAATAAAGACGGCAATCGCCGCGGACAGAGCGCAGCCCGTGCCGTGGTTGTTCGGGGTCGGCACCCGCTCATGCGTCAGGGAAAGCAAGGGAACGCCTTCCTCCAGGCAGAGCCAGTCGGTCGCCTGCCCCGGCGGACTGAAAACGCAGTGTCCACCCTTGAGCAGCACGGCAGAGGCCCCCATGCCGCGCAAGGCCCGGCAGGCCGCCTCCGCCGCCTCCGGTCCGTCAATCACGAGACCGGTCAGGGCCTCGGCTTCGGGCAGGTTGGGAGTAAGCAGATCCGCCAGGGGGAGGATCTCTGTCCGCAAGGTGTCCAAAGCGTCGGACTCCAGCAGGGCATGGCCGGACTGGCTCACGCACACCGGGTCCACCACCAGGGGAAAATCCCGCTGCCGCAGACGTGGGGCAAGGGCCAGCATAATATCCCGGTTACAGAGCATTCCGGTCTTGGCGGCGCTGATCCTGAATCCCTCGCGCAACGTTTCATACTGTGACAAGACAAATTCCGGCGGTACAGCCTGGATGCCTCTCACCCTCACCCCGTTCTGGGCGGTCAGGGCGGTAATCACTGAGAGACCGAAGCCTCCCAGGACCGTGACTGTCTTAAGATCCGCCTGAATACCGGCTCCGCCTCCGGAATCAGACCCCGCAATGCTCAAAATATTCGGATAACTCACCCTCGCCTCCCTTCAGCTAGAGCCTTCCTAGCAGCCGCCACCGCCGCCGGAATATCCGGAGCGCTTACCAGGGCGGAAACCATCGCGCAACAATAAGCCCCCGCCCTAGCCGCCTCGCCCAGATTCTCCGGCTTCAGCCCGCCGATGGCCGTAAAGGGGATATCCAAATTCCTGGCCACATAACGCAGATACTCCAGCCCCACCGGGGCGCAGACATCCTTTTTGGTCCTGGTGGCGAAAACCGGCCCAACTCCTATATAGTCCGCCCCGGCCTCCACCGCAGCCCTGGCCTGCTCCGGCGCATGGGTGGACAGACCAATGATCCGATCCGGACCGATCAGTTCCCGCACTGCGGACACCGGCAGATCCTCCTGCCCTACATGCACTCCGTCCGCATCTACCAGCAAGGCGATGTCCACATGATCGTTCACCAGAAAACAGGCCCCGGCCTCCCTGGTCAGAATCCGGATGGCCATGCATTCTTCCAGCATCACCCCCGTCTTGCGTTCCTTCTCCCGATACTGGATGACCCGCACCCCGGCCCCCAAAAGCTCTTCCACCACCCGCACGTTGCTACGTCCCAAGGAAAGAGGCTGATCGGTAATACCATATAAGTCCACGCGCGGAAAAATCCTTTTCATCACCTTACTCCTATGCATGCCGAAAAAAGCGAAGCCCTCTAGCCATTCCCGGACTCAGTTCCTGGTCGCCCAGCCCGGGTAGGAGCCAGTCGGAGAACACCGGCTGGTAGCCACGCGCCTTCAAAGACGCGCTCATCTCCTCAACCGAGCGTCCGTCGGAGATCACGAACTGGGGGCTATCGCCCTTGCTATAGGCATGTCCCCCCACAGCCGTGCATACTCCGGCGGAAAGGCGGGTAACCCCCAATGGTAGAAGCTTATCACGCAGCCAGGCCGGTTCACGGGTGGACAGGGTCAGACCGGCCTGAGGCAGAACGCAGCGCAGAGCGGCCAGGGCCTGAACAAAGTGCTTATCGCTCACCGGCCAAGGCTGGAAGCTTGTCTCTCCTCCATCTTCATGCGGGCGTATACGGGGGAGAGAAATGCTGATCTCGGCTTCAGGGTAACGCCGCAGCAAAAATTCCGCATGTCTGGCCGTGTGGTAAACATCCCGGCGCCAGTCATCCAGGCCTAGAAGCGGCCCCAGGTTGACCCCGCGCATGCCACCCATTAGAGCGCGCTGGGGGGCGTCCAGACGAAAAATGAAGTCGCGCTTGGGGCCGCCTGGGTGCAGTCTGGCGTACCTGTCCGGACTATAGGTTTCCTGGAACAGGGTCATGCTCTCGGCCCCGGCCTCCGCCTGCATGGCGTATTCTTCGGCGCTCATGGAGGGAACCTCTATGCCCAGGGAGCTGAAATGCCTGGAGAGAACACGCAGGCAGGCGGCCAGATATTCAGGGCCACTACGCCCGGGATCGTCGCCGGTCAAGGCCAGGACTCGGCGCAGACCGGTTGTGGCGATGGCCCTGCCCTCGGCTTCAACTTCTTCCAGGCTCAGCCGGCTTCGGTATATGCTCCGACGGCGGCTGAAGCCGCAGTAAACACAGCGGTTGACGCAGTAGTTGGACAGGTACAGGGGGGTAAAAAGCTGCACGCTCCGTCCGAAGTGCCGCAAGGTCTCAGCCTGGGCTCGCCGAGCCAGGCGCTCTAGAAAAGGTTCGGCCGCCGGGGAAAGCAACACCGGCAGATCCGCCGGAGTAAAACGCTCGCGCTCCAGACAGCTATCCACCTCGCGGCTCCCGGCTTCGCGGGCCAAGGGATCCGCGTTCCGCAGGCGCAAAAGTTCCGGGTAAAAACCCCCGCTCAAGGCTGGCCGCATGTCTCCGCCCCACCTTGCTCCAGGAATCCGGTCAGGCTACCCTCCTGAGGGGAAGAAGGATCCGCGGCTCCATGCCTGAGGACGCGCCCAGGTCCGGCGAGAAAAGCCTGACGGCCAGCGCGCACGGCAGCGCCGAAGGCCGCCCCCATCTCTACCGGGTCAGCGGCGCTGGCGATGCCGGTATTGACCAGACAGGCCTCGGCCCCCATCTCCATGGCTTCGCAGGCCTGGGAAGGAAGACCCAGCCCAGCGTCCACGATCACCGGCAGGGAGATTTCCTCCAGCAGGATGCCGATCATCTCCCGGGTGGCCAGGCCTCGGTTGCTGCCGATGGGCGCGCCCAGGGGCATAACCGCGGCGGCGCCGGCATTGACCAAATCGCGGGCCACGTATAAATCCGGATTCATGTAAGGCAGAACCACAAAACCCTCTTTGGCCAGGATTTCCGTGGCCCTAGCTGTTTCGTAACCATCGGGTAAAAGATGGCGGGTATCGGAGATGACCTCGATCTTGATCCAGTCCCCCACCCCGGCGGCCCGGGCCAGACGGGCCAAACGCACGGCCTCTTCCGCCCTGCGGGCCCCGGAGGTATTTGGCAGAAGCCGCAGGTGATCGGGTATATGGCTGATCAGGCTGGCCGCCGGATTATTGAAGTCCACCCGCCGCAGGGCCAAGGTGATCACCTGAGCCCCGGAAGAGGAGGCCACCGCCGGAATAAGGGCGTCATCACCGTATTTGCCGGTACCTATGAACAGGCGGCTACTCAGGCTGACCCCTCCCAGGATGAACTCATCCGGCATATTCAGCCACCGCCCACGAAACGGACGAATTCCACAATATCACCGGACCGCAGGATATATTGATCAAAATCCGCGCTTTTGATTATTTGGCCGTTGACCTCCGCCACCAGGCGCGTCCGGGGCATGCCGGATTCTTCCAGGTAGGCGGCCAGAGTCAAGCCTGCGGAACAATACCGGAACTCACCGTTAACCGTCAGGGTAATGCCTTCGTTTTCTTGCATAACAAAAACGGCTTCCCGCCCGGAAGAAGCCGTCCCATAAATTCAGCTTCCCTACGGCAGTAACGCTGCTTCAGGTTCAAGGGGTCTGGCAGGGCCACTCTCAGTCCGGGGCCGAAGATTCACCCAGGACTCCCCCAGCTTTTTTCCATATTATGCCCGGAAACAGGCCGCGTCAAGCGGCGGAAACCATAAAGCGCATAAACAATAAACCCCGGAGAGGCAGGGGCAAGCCTGAAAAAAAAAAATCAAAAAGCCTAAAGCGTTCTTCTCCTCTTCCGATAAGCGGTTTGAGGGGATAAAAACGTGAAGAGCAAATCGTTTTATACCCGGCATATGTTGCTGCAATATGGCAGGCAGCTCATATCGTCACGAAAAATCGCGCGTTACCAGCGTCTGTTGGGGCTGAAACCGCAGCGGGACGATATGCCTTCGCCGGAAATCCAACGAGAGCTGATGGTGGAAAGGATTACCCGCGAGGTGGTGGATAACCTGATCTTTGCCGGGAGCGAAAATCCCGTGGTGCTGGAAGTGAAGGAACGCCTGGAAACGGCCTTGGGGGAATCCCTGTCCTTCCAATACCCGCCCGGCGAATTGGACTTCAAAATTTTCCGCCGGCGCGGAGCGGAACTCCAAGAGATCCTCGCGGACGAACGACATCTGCTTATGGGCAAATTATTGGATATTACCCGGCAGGCGGTTGCCGAAACCATGCTTTAAGCTTATCTTGAAATTACGGAGATTAATCATGGAAATCAAAAACACCGTAAACAAGCTGGACCAGTATGTCACCAGGCTGGACATTGACCAGCCCGGTTCGCGTCCGGCTTCCCAGGCCGCTGAACGCCCCGGCCCGGCCGGCGATACAGTTGATATCAAGAGCGCCGGGCTGAAGGCTGCAGCTCTGGAAACGGCCCTGGCCGCCCCGGATTTCCGGGCGGACAAGGTGGAGGGGATCAAGGCCGCCCTGGAAGACGGTACTTACCGGATCAGCAGCCAGGATATCTCCGCCAATATGCTCCAAGCCGGACGGGAAATCTTTTAGCCCGTGTCCCCCCGGCATCCCAACAAGGCTCTTTCGGCATCCCGATAAGCCGCTGATTCTCTGGCGGCTTTCATCCCAGTGATGCGCATTCCAATTTTTCCCGTTCCAGGCTATAGGCTTTTGAGCAAAACCAAGGAGCAAGAGCCGTGTATCTGGAATTGCGGGACCTGCACGTCAGCTACGGCAACGTGAAGGTCCTGCACGGCATCAACGTGCAGGTGGACGAAGGGGAAATCGTCGCCATCCTGGGGGCCAATGGAGCTGGCAAAACCACCGTTCTGATGAGCATCAGCGGCCTAGTGCGGCCCAGCGCCGGAGGGATATACTTCAAAAACCGTCCCCTGCACGCACTGCCAAGTCACCGGGTGGTCAGCCTGGGCATTACCCAGGCCCCGGAAGGGCGGCGGGTGTTCGGGCCGCTCACGGTGCTGGAAAACCTGCGCCTAGGCGCCTTTACCCTGAAGAACCCCCAAATCGTCAAGAGCAACCTGCGCTGGATCTACGAACTTTTTCCGCGACTGGAAGAGCGCCGCCACCAACTGGCCGGCACCCTTTCCGGCGGAGAGCAGCAAATGCTCTCCATCGGCCGCGCCCTGATGGGCAATCCGGAAGTGCTGCTCCTGGACGAACCCTCCTTGGGCCTAGCTCCCATCCTGGTCCGCTCCATTTTTGAAACCATCGTATCCATCAACAGGGCCGGGGTCGCCATCGTCCTGGTGGAACAAAACGCCAGGGCCGCCCTCAAGCTGGCCAGCCGGGGCTATGTGCTGGAAGTGGGGCATGTGGCCATGGAAGACAGCGCCGCGATCCTCCTGGCAAACCCGGCGGTGCAGAACGCTTACCTGGGCGCGGGCTAGACGCGCCCCCGCAAAACCCCTCAGGTGTTGCGACTCAAACCATTGGCCGCAGCCTCATGGGCCATGGCGCGGCGGCGGATGATCAACGGGGTGCCGGTCTGGGACGCCGACAAATCCAGGCGGACGAGGCTGAAGGCCCCTAGGGGCAAGGGTATGGAAATACGGTTAAGGCGGGCCAGAAGGCCATCGCCCCGCCAACTGAAGGCCGGACCAAGCAGGTTGGCGGCCCAGCGCGGCCGTCCTTCCGGGTCCAGGGTGCGCAACCGGCGATAAATTTTCCATGGAGAAACAAATTTTGCCGAGGCTTGGGGAAAAAAATTTTGCCCTAATCCATGACAGGACCAGACGCTGGGAAAGGCCAGCAATATGCCGGCGGTAGCCAAGCGGAACATTTCCTCAAGCAGGGGCTGAACGTCCGAAGTAAAGGCCGACCAGTTCAGGCAGACCACATAATCAAAGGCCCCATCGTCGTAAGGCAAATGTTCCTCGTGGCCAAGGGTGAACTCCGCAGCCTGCTTAAGACGGAGACGGGCTTTTTCAAAAAGCCCAGGGTCGCGTTCCTGTCCGGTCACATCAAAACCGGACTGCCAGAAAGCTTCCAGAAAATACCCGTCTCCGCAACGGATCTCCAGGAGCTTACGCCCGCGCCTAGGCCAACCGGAAGTCATTTTGCTGGCCAAGGATTCCCGGGCCTCCAGGGCGAAAGCCCCTTCAAGCCCGCAGGTCCGCATTACACCCAGATAACGCAGTTGGTGCAGTCGCAAACGCCGTTGGCTTCGTAGCCTTCCGCGTCCAGGTCGTTAAACCATTGACCATCGCCGCCCAAGTAGCGGAAAAGGTGTTTCTCGCCGGTCGGCAGTTCGAGCTCCAAGGCAAAGGAACCGTCTTTCTGTTTTTTCATGGGCATGGAGTTTGGCTCCCAGTTATTAAAGCTACCCACCAGATAAACCGCTTTATTCCCGCGCGCCTGTTCCGCGTCCACACTGAAACACACCTTGCTCGCCGCTCGCGATTTTACGGATTTTTTCGTGTATGACATGATAAACTCCTTTTCTAAAAGCGCTCCGACAAAAATATCTTCTGTGACGCCGCGCTTTTACGGCTTTTTACGGCCTTTTACAGCGTTTGCCTATAGTCTGTAATAACAAAGAATTAAAAAAAAGAATAGAAAATAAAAATAACTTCCCTGGCCGGACTAAATTTTCAGATCCGCCCGGCGAAGCAACTCCGCTCCGGGTCGCAAAGCGAGAATGTCACGGGCACGGAAAATCTCAGGCAACGGCCATCAGGCTGTCCAGGGCGGCGTTCAGATCTTTGTCGTCTTTGGAAGAGGCGTCTTTCACCAGGATGAAAAGCAGATCCCGCGACAAGGTGAAGCGCTCCAGTCCGTTGTCCAGGAGCCAGAGATCCCCGTCTCTGGAAAGGATGTGCGTCTGGCTGTACTTATGCTGGTTCGCGGAAAAAACTATGGAATGAACCAAGCGATTGTCTTCAGTAAGGAACATACGCACCCGCAGGATACAACCACTTTCTTCATCCGCGTGGATATTTTCGGCAAACATGCGGCCCCTGAATGAAAGATTGCCGTCACTATAACCAGGCAGGCTGAACTGTTCCATCATGACATCCCCCAGCTTTTAATAAAATTGCCCTAAAACAGGGTTAATTGCCGCGGCCCTTTCTCCAGGGAACCGGAGGCTTCTTCCGATTTTTCCACTGCGGGCGGCGCTTTCCGGAGGCCTTCCGTCGCCGTTTCGCTTTCCTCAAATAAGGCGCCGCCGCCGTTTTCGGCCCAAAAGCTCTGCAGATCCAGACGGGAGATCCGGTAATCCCGCCCCAGCCGGGCCGCCCGCAAAACGCCGCCGCTAATAGCCTTGCGCAGGGTAGCCTTGTGACAGTTAAGCAATTCGGCTGCCTCAGACAAGGTGAAGGTCATTTTTACGCTTTCTGAAGGCATTTCCGGCACTCTTGACAGTCTTAGACTATATTTGTTTAATATTTAGTATTTTAAAACACTCATGTCAACTTAGAAATATCATTGCGCGACAGCGCCTTAGCTCACACCCTGGCCCCGGACTGGTTGCCAGATCGCGAATTTGTGTATATATTATGGTCTTGTCCGTAGCCGCGCCCGTACCGGGGCGCGGCAATCCGCCGAGCGTTTATTCATGAAAAACGCCTTAAAAAATTTATTTCTGGGATCCTATTTCCGCCTGGCGGCTTTCTGCGTGTTGCTGGCCTGCCTACCTTTGTTTATTGCCATAGCGGTCAACGAATTGAGCCTCTATCGGCAGAGAGAGGCTTTTATCCTGGATCTGGCCGGTGAATTCAGCACAACCTTAAACGAACATCAACAAAATATTGACCGGGGAGTACACGATCTTCTTAGCGGCTTGGGAAGGACCCTGTGGACACAGGCGGACGCTTCGCCGGATCTTTTGCGCCAGACCCTGAAGCTGTATAATCCAGCGGCTCTCGCCGACACTCTCGTTTTATATTCTTCCGCCGGCGAGGCCGTGGCCTGGACCGGGCAGGGCCAACCCAAATCCCTGCCGGAACGGACGGGAGCGCTCCTGAAACGAGGCGTGGTCGGCGATGACCTCCTCATTACCTTGGCCGACGACGCGAACGAACGCATCTTCGCCCTACCCCTGCTGAACGAATTGGGAGGAGTGGAATTTTTTCTCACCGCCGGGCTAGATTTCAGACGTTATTTGGTTTGGCCGCGCGATATGCGCATCCCCATATCCTTCAGCCTCTTTTTACACAGCCCCAATGGCCTGTGGTTGCCTCTGGAAAAAACTTCTCCCGAGGCCAACCCCAAGACCTCCTGGCTGGAGAAGGTTCTGGAGCAACTCCCAAATTCAGGGCACGGCGCCTGCCTGTTGCGGCATGAAGGAAAAACCTTTCTGACCGCCTTTATCAATCTGGTCGGCCAGGATCCCGGCCAGCCGGACCTGTTTACCCTGGGCCTGGCGAACTATGATCAAGCATTTGCCTCGGCCAAATACATGGCGCGCGGCAGTATACTCCGGCTGGTCCTGGTCTCGGCCTCCATGCTCTGCGTGGTCATCATCGCCTGCCTGTACCTCTTCAAAAAACCACTGGCTGGCCTTTTACGGCTTTCTGACCGGCTGGCCGCCGGAGATTTCACCGCCATAGACGAATTATCTAAAATAAAAGGGGTTTTTGCCGAATACGCCCACGGTCTGCGTGACATGGCGGAATCACTGAAAAAACGGGAACAGGATCTGCAAAACGTCCGTCTGGCCTCCGAGCTTGCCGCTCAATCCAAAGTGGAATTTTTCGCCAATACCAGCCATGAGATTCGCACTCCCATGAACGCGATCCTCGGCATGACCTATTTGGCCCTGAAAAACACATCCTCCCCGCAACAGGCAAGCTACCTCAACAAGGTACAGGAAGCCGGCAAGACCCTGTTGCATATCGCCGGCGATACCCTGGACTTTAACAACCTGACCGAAAGCGAAATCAGCATGAAAGACAGCCTGTTTTCCATCCGGGACGTTTTCAGCTCCATTTCCGGCAACTACCGGGCGGAGATGCGCGAGCGCGACATACGCTTCGCCCTGAATGTCTCCCAGGAAGTGCCCATGATCCTCATGGGCGACGCCCTGCGCCTGGAGCAGGCCCTAAACCAGCTCGTGGACAATGCTGTACGCCACACGCGCAACGGCGTCCTGCGCCTCGGCTGCTCCCTCTCCGGCCTTGCCCGTAACGACTGCGCCCTGCGCATTACCGTGGCCGACACCGGCGAGGGCATGCGTCCGGAATTTTTGCGTCTTGCGCAACAACTACTTTCCGGTGACGAGAGCCATCTGCTTAACTGGCACGAACATGGGCACGGCCTGGGTTTACTGCTGGCTTACCGGATTATCCGGATGATGCGCGGAGAGATGTCTATCAACAGCGAGCCCGGGCGCGGCACTATCTGCTCCTGCATAGTGCATCTGGGATACCAGGCGGAAAGCCAGCACCAGACCGCAAGCCTGGTGGAGGATAAACATGTGCTGCTCTGCGATGCCGATTCCTCCTCCAGACTCCTGCACGCCAATCTTCTAAACGGTTTCTCCATGCGGGTGAGCATCTTCGAACATGTTCCTCCCGCCTTGAGCGCGCTGGTCGAGGCCGATGCCCAGGGCGACGGGTACGACTTTCTGATCCTGGGCTGGCGCAACTCGACCCTGGACCTGGAGGGAATTATCCGGCAGATTCGCGAACGGATGCGCCTGGAAAAAATTCCCAAAATCATCGTCACCTCCTCATTCAGCCGCAGCGAGGTCCGTTACATGGTGGAAAGGTTCGGGGCGGACGCCTTCCTGCCCACTCCCATCCAGGCTTCCTTGATGCTGGATGCCCTGACTTTGCTCAACGGCGCTAAGGGCGAAGACCCATACCGGGAAAACCCGGCTGATTTTGCCGGCCTGCGGGTCCTGCTGGCCGAAGACAACCAGTTGCACCAGCAAATTGCCGCATCCCTGATGACTGCGGCCCAGATGGAGGTGTGCGCGGTGGGTAACGGGAGTGAAGCCCTCAAAGCCCTTGCCGCCGCGAGACGCGACCGCCCCTTTGATATGGTGCTCATGGATCCGCAGATGCCGTACATGGACGGCTTTGAAAGCGCTCGGCGCATCCGCCAGGACAACTATCTGGGGGCCGGACACATCCCGATCATTGCTTTAACAGCCGGCCGCAGTTCCCAGGAGCTTGTAGCCTGCCGGAAGGCCGGCATGGATGATTATGTCCTCAAACCCGTAGACCAGGGCGCCCTTTTTACAGTCTTGCGGCGCTGGCTGCCGATGCATCCGGACAGGTCCGGGCAAGTGGGACGTTTTCTGCGTGAACTTTACCTGAGACTGAAGAATGACCACGCCGAGGCGGGAGCTTTCTTCAACAAGGGAGGCAGCGCTCTACGCCGCTATGCGGGTGTCGGCCGTTCGGAAAAATTGCGGCTCCTGATTGACGAGCAGCAGTGGGATACAGCCGGCAGCTTTATCGCCCACCTGCTGCCTTACTGGCCTGAGGCTACAGCCGCGGAGTAATGAACGAGATGTTACGGCCAAACTCCATACGTTCCGCCATTTACCTGATCCTGGCGATTTGCCTGTTCCCGATGGCGGGCTTCCTGGCTTTTTCCAGCCTCTCGTTCCGGCTAGGGGCGGACGCGAATCTGAAACAGAATTATCTCCTGCAACTGAATTTCCTGTCTCTAAGCCCGGAAACCGTTCTGCGGAACGCCCGCGGCCTGATGTCGGCCGCCGGCGTCCTACCGGACCTTTCTTCAGCAAAACTCGCGGGTTTTCTGCCGGCCAGCCCGTATTATGAAAACATCTACATTACTGATTCGGTCGGCAACGTCCTGGCCGCGGCCAAAAACTTCCAGCCCGGCGTCAACATCCCTCTCCAGGAATACGCCTCGGGCCTTTTTCTGCCGGATCCTTTCACCGGGCGCACCGTACTCCGCCTGGCCTCACCCAGGCTGAACGAACCTGGTGAAACCCCCGGCCGGATCTTCCTTTCCGTGAATCCCGGTTTTCTGGACTATTACAAACCAACAGGCATATTCGCGGACGGACAGCTCTTCGCCCTGGATGCGCTCGGCAGTGTCATGCCTCTTTACCCGGCCGGGGGCAGCGATGTAACTGGGGAAATCGCCTCTTCCCTATGGGAACTGCGGCAGCAACCCTTGCAAGAGACGGATTTTTCCACCCCCGCAGGCAAGGAAGGCAGACGCATGGTGGCCGCTTACCAGCGCATACCACTGGCCGAAGGCCTGATCTTGTACATGATCGCGGATCAGGCCTATCCACGGACTGAACAGCTTTTTACCTTTGACCTGGCGATGATCTTCTTATCCATTCTGGCTTCCCTGAGCCTTGTCGGCTTGCTGAGCTACTTCGGCATGCTAAGGCCGGCGCACCTTTTGTTGCGCCGAAACGGCGCGGACCTCGGCCCGGCGGGAAAGCTCAACAAGGATTTCAAACGCCTGGCCAGCTCTTACGAAGATATGGGCACGGCCCTGGCGGAGCGCAACCGCGAAATAACCCAGGCCAGCAATGAAACCATGGCGGTCAACCGGGTCAAAAGCGAATTTCTTGCCAATATGAACCAGGGCACCTGCACGCCCACCAACGCCATCGTCAGCCTTACAGGTATGATGCTCAAAACGGATCTCTCCTCCAAACAAAAAATATATCTTGATAAGATCCATGAAGCATCTAATAATTTACTCGGCATTATCAACGACATTCTGGATTTGTCCAAACTGGAGTCGGAGCAGTTTATCCTGGATTACGCGCCTTTCCGGGTGGAAAACCTGCTGGAATTTGTTCTGAACAAGTTTCAGCCCCAGGCCGCTGAGAAAAAAATCCGCCTGAACTGGAGCATCTCTCCGGAAAAACCGCCGCTCCTGAGCGGCGATATCTTGCGCCTGGGGCAGATTCTCAGCAATTTGTTGAGCAATGCGCTGAAATTTACTGAACAAGGCGGAGTGGATGTGCTCTGCCGCCTGGAGGACATTAAAAAACCTGGGGACGCGGTGGCCCTGCGGCTGGAAGTAAGGGACAGCGGCATCGGCATGAGCGAGGAACAGGTAGGGGGCCTCTTCCAAACCTTTACCCAGGTGGACGGATCCTCCACCAGAAAGTTCGGCGGCACTGGCCTGGGTCTGGTTTTATGCCGCAAACTGCTTGACCTCATGGACGGAGAAATCCATATCCAAAGCTGTCTAGGCGAGGGAACCAGCGTGCGCCTGAAACTGCCGCTGCAATCCATAAGCGAGGATTATTTACTTTACGGCCGGATGGTTTTGGAGCTTGCGGGCATGCCTATGTTGCTTCTGGACGCGTCCCCCGCGCTTACGGAAACCCGCAAAAACGGTAGGCAAAGCGCGTCCCTGGAAAAACAGCTCCTGGCCCTCGGTCTGCGGACGCACAAAGCGCATACGGCCCAGGAAGCCTTCAGGATGCTCCGCTACTATGACCAGAGCGAAAAATACCGCCTTGTCTGGTTGGAAAATTCCAGCGGCAGCTTGGATACGGACATGATTATCCGGCATATCCGCCAGGACTTGGGGCTAAACTGGATTCCTCCCATTTTGCTCAGTGCCCCGGCGCGAGCACGGCTGATTTTGCGTAAAGACCAGCCGGTGGAGCAGGATACGGCTGACAAACGCTTCAGCCTGCCTGTGAAAAAAGAGCGCCTAGTGCGTGAAATATACGACCTGGTGCGACATTTTCCCATTCCGGAAGATCCGGCGAGAACCAAGCCGGCCCCGGAACAACGTCTGGCCTGGCTGCCGCCCCAGGAAAGCCCCCCAAGGGAATCCGCGCCGGCAGATGCCCGCAAAGTGAATACTTTGAGAACAGAGAGGACACCAATGACCCAACAGCAAGAATCTTTACCGCCTTTGCCAGGTTTCAACGAGAATGCCCTGAAACGCCTGGGCAACAATCAGAAGCTCTACCGCAAGCTCCTGGTGCAGTTCGTGGAATTTTACCAGAATATGGATGAAACCTACCAGAACGCGGTGGCCGCAGGCAACCTTGAGGAAGCCACCCGCATCGCCCACACTCTAAAGGGGCTGGCCGGCTCCATCGGGGTGGACGATCTTTTCGAAAAGGCCAAAGATTTGGAATTAGCGCACAAGGACGGCGACATCAATCATCCGGATCTGGCCAAGACCTGTTTCTCGCGCCTGCGCGAAGTGCAGCTCTTTCTGACCCAAACCCTGGGACTGCAAAACCAAAGCCCTCCGGTGGCCCCGGAAGCCGCTCCTCCTTCGGCTGAAAACAAGTACGAAGCCCAGGCCGCTCTGGACACTCTGCTAGCTTACTTGAGGGACGACGACGGCGAAGCCGTGGCCTTCTACGAAGCCAAGCAGACGCTGCTGGGAAGCTTACTGGACCAGAACCTGCTGGGGCAGGTTAAAAACTGCCTGGCCCACTTTGAATTTGACTCGGCCCTGGCGCTTCTGGATAAAAAATAGAGCCGGTCATGCTCCCACGTAAGGAATGTTTCGAGATTCTGCGGCTGGACCCATCCGCCGGACCGAATGCCATCAAGCAGGCTTACCGGCGGATGGCCTTTGAGCTGCACCCGGATCTGCACCCGGATCTCCCGGATGCGGCCAAGCAGTTCCAGCGCCTGAACGAAGCCTACGTGCTCCTGATGCGGGAGTATGCCAATACTTCTTTCAGCGCCGGAGGTCCGCGCGAAGCCACGGAAGCCACGGGGGAAGACACTGATGAAAAATCCAGGGCCGAAGCGCATAAAACCTACCGGCAGCAGGCCGCTTCAGGAGAAACGGGACGCGAAGCGCGGGCAGGCGGAGAACGCCGGGGAACACGCGAAGACCTGCTGCGGGATCTTTTGAATGATCCCTTTGCCCGGCATGTTTTTGAGGATATTTACAGCCACTTGCGCTACAATGAAGGCAAGCCCGACAAACCCGCCCCCAGCCCACCGCGTAAACCGAAAAAAAAACGCAAGGTCGGCGTTCGGCCGGCGGGCCGGCCCCTGCTCCTGGCCGCAGGCAGAAAAATAAACGCCTGGGCGGGGGGGGTGCGGGACTGGCTACGCCGGCAAATTGACGAAGAACAGGAAATGTTTCTGCCTGCGGAGGCTCTTTATCCGGGAACGCGGGTGCGCTTGCAGGTGCGGCACGGTTTTGCCGACAAGGGCCGGGTGGTGGAATTCAATCTACCCCCGGAATTCAAGCCCGGCATTCCCATACGCCTGCGCGGCCTGGGCAAAAAACTTGGAAAACTGGAGGGAGATCTTTACCTGCGTGTCTTGGAACAGACTGAGGATACTGGAGAAGAAGGGTAAAAGATGATTCCGCATACCTGGGTACCGCGCCATCCCCCGACAGATCCACCGCCGCCGGCCCTGTCCGGGTGGGCCGGTAGCCTGGGAATCTCGGTCTTTCTGGCGACACTGCTCTGGCAAAGAGGTCTGCGCAGCCAGGAAGACATGGCCCTTTTTCTGAACCCCGGCCTGCGTTATCTCTCCCCCCTGGAAAATTGGCCGGGGCTTTTCGCGGCCGCCTCCATCCTGGCCCAGGCTGTTCTGGACGGGGAAAAAATCGCCGTCTGGGGTGATTACGACGTGGACGGCATCACCGCTACCGCCCTGGTGGCGGATTTTTTCCGCCAACACAACGTTGAGGTTCTGACCCATATCCCCAACCGCCTGCAAGCCGGATACGGGCTGAATATCCCGGACCTGCAGATCCTGGCCGGCCAGGGTGCCCGCCTGATCCTGACCGTGGATTGCGGCATCAGCAACCATGAAGAAGTCAAGGCCGCCCACAGCCTGGGGCTCCGGGTGATCATCTCAGACCACCACCTGCCCCCCTTCCCCCTGCCGGAGGCCGAGGCCATCTGTTCCCCCACAATCGCCGCCTCCCCCTGCCCCCATCTTTCCGGAGTGGGCACGGCCTTCATGCTCATGGCCGGAGTGGGACGGCTGCTGGCGGAACAGGGTCTCCCCCGCCTGGATATCCGCTCCCTGCTGGATTTTGTGGCCCTGGGTACCCTCGCGGATGTCTCGGATCTTTCAGGCCAGAACCGCATCCTGGTCAAAAACGGCCTGCTTGCCCTAGCCGAGGCCAAACGTCCGGGGCTGGCCGCCCTGAAGAACGTGTGCAACTATGCCCCCAACGCCCCGCTGGGAGCAGGGCAGGTGGTCTTCAATCTCTGTCCGCGCATCAATGCCGCCGGGCGCTTGGGCAAAAACGAAACCGCCCTGCGCCTCCTGCTCACCCAAAACCGGGAAGAAGCCGCGGAGCTGGCCAAGGAACTAGACGGGCTGAACAGGGAACGCCGCGGAGCCGAAGAACAAATCCAGAACGCGGCCAGGGAACAGGCCCTGAAACAGACGGCCAGCGGGCGCTTGGGCCTAGTGCTTTACCAGCCGGACTGGCACATGGGCATAATCGGCATCGTGGCTTCGCGCATTTCCGAGGAATTCCACCGCCCCACCATCATCCTCTGCGATAATGGACCCAAGCTCAAAGGCTCCGGGCGTAGCGTCGGCGACTTTGATCTTTACGCCGCCCTAGCCGAAAGCTCCTCCCTTTTCGCCGATTTCGGAGGCCACAAAATGGCCGCCGGCATCAGCCTGAACCCCGACCGCCTCAAAGAATTCCAGGAGGCCTTTGACCACACGGTCAAGGACCGGCTCGGCGGAACCACGGCCGCCAAAAAAATCGCCATTGACGGCGAACCCGGCCTGGCCGAAAGCACCAACTTGACCACCCTGAAAGAACTGGAATTGTTACAGCCTTTCGGCATCGGCAACCATGAACCGGTCTTCGCCTCCCCCCCGGTGATCCTCCGCGCCGTATCCTCCCGCTCTTCCCTCTCCATCCTGGATATTCTTGATGAACAAAGCGGCCTTACCCTGAAGGGCAAGATCTGGAGGCAGACCTTCAGCCAGGAAGACCGAGGACGCAAACTGCGCCTGGCCTACTCTCCGCGCCTCAACCGCTACAACGGCATCGCCTCCGTGGAACTGGGCATCCACGACTGGAAGTGGATGTAAACACTAGGGAGACCTTCACCCTGGTTCCTTCAGTCGTTTTTATCCCGGCTGCGGGAGGCGTAAGCCCCCAGCAGACAGAGGACGGTAAAGAGCCCAAAGGTCATGCGAAAACTGGAGACCAACTGGGGGTAAAGGGCGGAGGAGAGAGGGCGATCACCAACGAAGATGGAAAGAGCCATGGCCGCCAACCCCATGCTCAAGGCCTGCCCGACCATGCGCATGGTGCCGGCGCTGGCCGAAGCCTGGCCGTAATGCCTTTTTTCCACGGAACTCATGATCACGTTGGTATTGGGCGAAGCGAAGAGCCCGAAACCCAGGCCTATAATAATTTGACAAGCGATCAGATAGACCAAGGAGGCGCCTTCGCATGCCAGGCTCAAGGCAAAGAGCCCCAAGGCGCAAAGGAGCATGCCGCAGGTGGCTAGGCGGGCCGGGGCGTAACTGACGGATAACCTGCCCGCGGCCAGGGAAGAGCAAACCTGGACCAGAGCCTGGGTAATCAGCGCCAATCCGGCGACATCGGCATCCAACCCCTTGACATACTGCAGGTACAAGCTGAGCATGAAAGAGGTGGCGGAATTGGCCGCGTAG
Organism: Desulfovibrionaceae bacterium; assembly: GCA_009782775.1. Classification (GTDB taxonomy): domain Bacteria; phylum Desulfobacterota; class Desulfovibrionia; order Desulfovibrionales; family Desulfovibrionaceae; genus WRHT01. The sequence continues at coordinate 56,789 of WRIL01000002.1, read as the reverse complement.
CTGATCAAAGCGGACAGGCAGGACAGGCTGAAGACCCGGTTGGCAAAGAAGAGTTTTACATCCAGCAAAGGGTAAAGGGTCCTTTTTTCAAAAGCCGCAAAGGCGGCCAGGGCCAAGAGCCCAACGCAGACAAAGGTAAAGCCCCGGACTTGGGGCAGATTGGAAAAACCATAAATTAACCCGGAAAGGGCGCAGGCAAAAATAAGGCAGCCCTTGGCATCAAAAGGTTCGCCCCTGGCCTCGGCCCATTCGCCCTTGATGAACATACCGGCTAGGACCCTGGCGCAGGCGGTGAGGGCTGCGGAAATAAAAAAGATGCTTTGCCAGCCAAGGTAATAGGTTAGAAAACCTCCGGCGGCCGGCCCGGCGGCCAGGGCCATATAGACCGAGGCGGTGTTCAGAGCCAGGGCTTTGCCACGCATGGGCGGCGGAACTACTGAGACCACTATGGCAATGGAACTGGAGAACATCATGGCGCTGAACACGCCGGAAAGAAAGCGCAGGGCGATGAGCGCGCCGCCGCCGGGGGAAAAGGGGCAGGCCAGGATACTGAGGCTGAGTCCCGAAAGCCCGGCCAGATAAATGCGTTTGCGGCCGAACATATCCCCCAGCCGGGCAAAGGGAATTTGCAGGATGGCGGTGGACAACAGGAAGGAGGAGGGAAACCAGGCCAGGGTCACAGCATTGAAAGAAAAGGTACTGGCGATCTCCGGCAGGGCCAGATTAAAGGCCGAACCCATAAACGGCCCCATGAAGGAGGCGATGCACAGCACGCTCAAGGTCTTGTAAGGCACGGTGGAGCGATTACTCCAGAACAAAGCCAGGGTCCGCTGGCAGATCCGCGGCGGAAGCGCCGGCCCTGGCCAAGGCGTCCGCCAGCTCATTTTCCGGGTGCCCGCTATGCCCGCGCACCCAGGAGAAGGTCGGCCGGTATCTTTCCAGCAGTGGACATAAACGTTCCCAAAGATCCCGGTTCAGGACGGGCTTTTTATCGGCCTTCCTCCAGTTGTTGCCTCTCCAGGTCTCCAGCCATCCCTGGTTCACAGAGTCGCAAAGGTAACGGGAATCGCTATACAGGGTGACGATACAGGGCCTGGCCAGGCTTTCCAGCCCGCGCAGCGCGGCCATAAGCTCCATGCGGTTGTTGGTGGTCAGTACAAAACCGCCGGAGATCTCCAGGCGCTGTTCCTCACAACACAGGAGCGCGGCCCAGCCGCCTGGGCCGGGGTTGCCCAGGCAGGCGCCGTCGGTAAATATCTCCACCAACGGCATCATGAACGCAGGCTTTTCAAATGGGATTCCAGAAACAACAAGGAACGTACGGCGGTTTGCGGCCAGCCTGGCTCAAAACGCGTGGCAATCACCTGTTCGCGCATCTGGGCCGCTATATCCGGCCCCACAGCCCCACGCAGGAAAGGAGGAACGAAGATAGCCACCTGTTGCTTTTCCGGGCAGATGCCGAAAACAATTTCCGCGGCCATGGCATCCGCGGTAGTGAAAATTTTGCTGGCGGTCCGCACCTGGAGCTTGATATTGTAGCTTTTTTCCAGCCCGGCGATGATCCTGACTACAGCCTCGCTCTCGTCCTTGCTGAAAACGCCGTACTCATCCACCAAGCGCGCCCCGGCGTTGAACCGGTGAACATAGCGCTCGCTGTTGATCCAAAAGGCCCAAACCACGAGTGACACCAGCCCGAGCACAAGTATGAGGCGCAAAAAAGTGATGCTGGGCTTGGAATGATGATGCTCTGAGGGGTGGTGATGCCCCAAGGGATGAGGGTGTCCTAAGGGGTGATGATGCCCCAAGAGGTGATGATGCCCTGAGGGGTGATGATGCCCCGGTAACTTACGGAAGAACAAAATCCGCCTCCTGCGAATGTTTGCCGGATACCGCTCCGGATAGACCTGAAAAAATCTAGAAAATGATTTCCACGTTTTTATGACGACGTCAAGATTTCCTGTTAAAGCGCTCAAAAAAGGTGTATCCTGCCTTCCGACATAACGCGTTTTTACCGGAGGTTACGATGAATTGGGATTGGGAAAAATTGCAGGATAAGCGCCGCCGCCAGGGCGGTAATTCCCGCAAACCGGAGGAAGAGCCTGAAGGACCTTTCGGCCCGGAAAATGGCGGTGGACGTGGTGATTCTGGAATTCGCCAGATGAATGAGGCCTTCAAGCAATTGCGCCGGAGCCGTCTGCCGGTTTTTAAAATTCTCCTGGTGTTGTTGCTGCTGGGCTGGCTGGCCTCGGGAATTTTTATAGTAAACCCGGAAGAGGTGGGGGTAATCACCCGTTTCGGCAAATATAACCGCAGGGTGGATCCGGGGCCGCATTATCATCTGCCCTACCCCATTGAACAGGCCATGACCCCCAAGGTGCTGCATATGCAGCGGGTGGAGATCGGCTTCCGCAACGTGCGGGCCAATACCGGGCAGGCCGTGGTCCGGGGGGTGCTGGAAGAAGCGGCCATGCTCACCGGCGACGAGAACATCGTCAACGTGCAGTTCATCGTGCAGTACCAGATCAAGGACCCGGTGGATTTTTTGTTTAAAGCGGATCTGCAGATTTCCAACCTGAACAGCGCGGATATTTATTCAGAAACCGTGAAGAACGCGGCCCAGGCGGCCATGCGCGAGGTCATCGGCGGCAGTCTGATCGACTCAGCCCTGACGGACGGCAAAAACCAGATCCAGCTGGAGACCCGCGATTTGCTGCAAAACATCCTGGACCGTTACAGCTCTGGCATCCAGGTACAGGCGGTGCAGTTGCAGGATGTGACCCCGCCGCAGGAAGTGAGTGCGTCCTTCAAGGACGTGGCCAGCGCACGGGAGGATCGTATCCGTTCGATCAACGAGGCCGAGGCCTACAGCAATGAAATCCTGCCGCGCACCCGGGGTGAGGCCGCGGAAATCCTCAACCGAGCCGAAGCTTACAAAAAAGCCGTGGCGGAAAAAGCCAACGGCGACGCCCAACGCTTCCTTTCCGTGCTGGCCGAGTACAACAAGGCCAAGGAGGTCACCCAAAAACGCATGTACCTTGAAACCATGGAAGCAATCCTTTCCTCTCCGGGGATGGAGAAGGTCATCATTGGCGGGGAGGCCGGGCGGGCCGTGCTGCCCTTCCTGCCCCTGAACCGCGCCGAACAACCCCAGGGAGGCCGCTGATGGAAAAACGTCTTTTAAGCATACTGGTGCTGGTGGCGGCGCTGGGAGTGGCCGCCAGCCAGAGCATCTATACCGTGCACCAGACCGAACGGGCCATTGTCCTACAACTGGGTTCGCCCATTCGCGGCGATGTCCCTCCTGGACTGCACTTCAAAATACCCTTTGTACAGAACGTCATTTACCTGGACGCGCGCATCCTCACCTATGACGCCAACCCGGCCGAGGCCCTGACCAGCGACAAAAAAACCATTGTCCTGGACAACTACGCCCGCTGGCGCATCGTCGATCCCCTGCGCTTTTACCAGACCCTGCGCGCTGTGCGCCAAGCCCAGGCCCGGCTGGTGGATATCGTGTATTCGGAACTGCGGGTAGTTGTGGGCCGCTATACCCTGGAAGAAGTGGTTTCCTCCAAGCGCCAGGAGATCATGACCCAGGTCGTGGACAAGGCCAATGAGTTGAGCAAGAAGGAATACGGGGTGGAGGTGATCGATGTGCGCATCAAGCGCACGGATCTGCCCCAGGAAAACCAGCGGGCCATCTTCGGCCGGATGCAGGCCGAACGTGAGCGCCAGGCCAAGCAATACCGCTCCGAAGGCGAGGAAGAGGCCCGAAAGATCCGCTCCGGCGCGGATCGTGAAGTCATCATCATGCTGGCCGGGGCCCGCAACCGGGCTGAGGTCCTCCACGGCGAAGGCGACGCCGAGGCCATCCGCATCTTCGCCGAGGCTCTGAACCAGTCGCCGGACTTCTATGAATTCTACCGCAGCCTGGAGGCCTACAAAAAAGGACTGAAAGAAAACGGCCGAATCATCATGCAGCCGGGCGAATCCTTCCTGAAATACTTCAAATGATTAACCTGTCCAGCGCCGGTCTTGCCCATGGGCAAGGCCGGCGCTGGGCAGGATAACCGGGAAATTCAAATGTCCGCCCGCCATGCCGTATGTATTATCGTCTATACCCCTGCTCCGACGGATATCGAGCTTGCCTCGTTCAAACAATGTCTTACTGTTTTATGTAACCATACAATAATAATTGTATGCCCAGAAAATGCCGATATATCAAAATATAATACGATTACAAACGAGCACAATGTCAATATAAAAATAATGCCCTTTTCGGATAAATATTTTACAAGTATATCGTCATATAACACTTTTATTAAATCTTACGAATTCTACATACACTTCCAAGAATACGATTACATCCTAATTTACCAGCTAGATGCGTGGGTTTTCAGAGACGAACTTGATACATGGTGTGATAAAGAGTACGCCTATATTGGAGCGCCATTTTATAAGAATGGAAAATTAACCAACCTCGTGGGCAATGGTGGTTTTTCGTTGCGCAATGTACCGACATTTATGCAGATTTTATCAGGATACTTTGATCGTGACTGTCGCATATCCAATGACGGATCATCGCCCCTGCCTCCAAGTAAGTACATGTTGACGCCAGGGGCCGAGGATCTTCAATTCGCGACTATATTTTCTCTCTTGCCGCAAATTAAAAACCCGACTCCCGTGGAAGCGGCTTTTTTCGCGTTTCAGGGCAGACTGGAAGAATTGCACGCCATCACCGGCCACAGGCTGCCCTTTGGATGCCATGCCTTTCACAAAAGAGCGGCCGCGTACTTTTGGGCGCAGTACATCCCGGCGCTTCCGCAACGCCGGATCGCCCATTGCTTGCTGAGACTGCGCAAACGCCTGAGATGGAAAATCACAGAAACAGCCCGCCGCCTGAGCGGAACCTGAGATACCCCCCGAGGATGCCCGCATGGAAACCCCGATACGCATCAGCGTGATCATCCCCACCCTCAACGGCCTTGTCCATTTAAGAGACTGCCTGCCTTCGGTCTGCCGGGCGGTCGAAAAAAGCCCCTGCGCCGTTGAAATCATCGTGGCGGATGACAACTCCACGGACGCCACCTTGGATTTCCTGCACAACAGCTACCCGCAAATCAAGACCGTAAAAAATCCCCGACAGGGGGCCTCTTCCGTTCGCAATGCCGGAGTCAGTCAGGCCATAGGCAATATATTTTTATTTATTGATAACGATGTTTTCCTGGAAGAAGACTTCTTTGTAAAGGCTTTGCCATACCTTCACACAGACATGTTCGCCGTGGCCTCGGCCGGGTATAATTTCCATACCGGCGCGCAGCAGGACGGCCTCAAGCTCATTTCCTTCAAGCGCGGTTTTTTAAGGTTCACCAAGAACATTCTTAATGCCAACCTGAAACCAGCTGAAAGCTATGCGTCCTTCGGGGTCCAAGGGGCCTATTTCTTTTGCGGAAAAGATAAATTCACCGTGCTCGGCGGTTTTGATGAATTATATGAACCATACGCCCTTGAGGAAACCGACCTAGTATACCGGGGCTTAAAACGCGGCTGGGAAATAGCCTATGCCAACGACCTGAAACCATTACATAAATACAGCTCCACCATCAACAGTAAAAAAAGCCGGCGCACCAAGTTCCTGGGCCGCAGAAACCGCATCATCTTCATGTGGAAGAATGTCTCCAGCAAAAAATTCCTGCTCTCAAGCCTGATCTTCGCGCTCCTTACCCCGCTGGCCCTGCTGGAAACCTTGAAGAGACTGAAGGAAATCAAACGCCAAAGGGAAGCGGAAGCGCGCTCTTGGACTGTCAGTGACGAAGAACTGCTGGAAAGGTGCGCGAATTACCAAAGAAGCATTGCCCGTGAGGGCGGCGCGGCGGCGTAGCCGCCGCTTGTGGCTCACTCGGCGAAAAAGGCCACGGCCTTCTTAAGATTCTTTTTCAGGTAGCGCGCCCCCCTGCTTTTATGGGGGATAATGCCTTCCACTGAGACAATCTGCGGCTGCGCTGGACACATATCGCAAAACCGGCTGTCCCCTTTGATAAAAGCGGCTACAGCTTCGTCGGAGGCGTCAATCCCCAGAGGTTCATAGCGCAGGTAAGGTTCCCAGGACTCTTTCGTTTCTAGTTGCTCCGCGATCAAGGGCAAGTAGGCCAAGGGGGGGCATTTCCAAAGTTTGCCCTGGTGCAGGGTCTTGCATATGGCGCTGCCGCAGCTCTGAAAACTCCTCTCCGGAGCGCCATCCGTGAACGGCAGGATGGCGACCCCTTCCCCCCGGTAGCCTTTCATCCACTTGTCCGTCCTTTTTGAAACATGCAGCCGGAGTCCTTTCTTTTTATATTGATACGCCAGATCCAGCGCATCGTTTACCACGTCCTCCTGTTTTCCGGAGACGAGCGGGTGCAGGGTAAAGCTCAGCCTAGTGCCGGTTTCCATGAGCACCGCAAGAAGATCCTCGCGCTTGCGCAGCAAAAGCCCGTTAGTGACCAGATCCCTTTTGGCCTCGGAAAATAACTCCGCGCAGAGCCGTACATATTTCGCCGCATCCTTATGCAGCAGCGGTTCTCCCCCGAGCAGGCGAAAATTTTCCGGGGCCAGCCGCTCCGCCCAGGCGCGCAGCCATTCCTCGCCCTGGACATAGGACACTTCGCCGGCATACCCGAAATCGCAATAATGCGAACAGTATTTACAACCCAGGTTACAGGCATGGGTTATGTGCATTTCAAGATGCACAAGAGGGTGGCGACGCATCTTTAAAATTTCATGTATTAACCCTCCCATGTCAAGGGCTTTATGGCTTGACCGAATGAACTCTAAAGAATACCATGAATCCCATCAACCGATACCTGCGTGATCCGCTAACCTAAATTTGCTGTGTCCAAGGTCATGCAAAAACACCGCGAGAAGGCCATTCTTAAAAAATCCGACATATTCAAATTGACCAATGCCTAAAATCCGTATCGCTTTCATCAAATTCAACGGACTGGCTTCCGGCGGCACGGAGCGCTGGTTGCAGAGCGTGGCCGCCTGTTTGAACAAAGACGCCTTTGAGGCGACCTATTTTTATACAGGAAAAAGCGATCCGGACCGGGAGAAATTTCTTTTGTCGCATGGTGTGCGTCTGGTGCGGGTCGCCGCGGAAGACAAAACCGCTTCCCGCGGCGAATGGGTTAATACGGATTTATTCAAAAAGTTCGACGAAAGCCGCTATGACATCATCCAGACAGCCATTGCCGGACGGCGGGAATGGCCTTACTATCTCTTCCGCAAACCCGTGGCGCAGTGCGTTACCTATGACAGCGGCGTGGATTTCAGCCTGAATGTGCATCACACTTTTCATCTGAGTTCCTGGTGGCGGAAGCGCTGGATTGCCCAGGGCGGAAGCCGGCGCCGCAGTTCCGTGGTTGCCATCGGCGTTGAAGAGCCCGCCGATGCCCCTGGTATACGCGAATCTCTCGGCATTCCCCAAAACGCCCTGGTGGCCGGGTTCCATCAACGCGCGGACGACAACATCTTTTCCCCTGTGCCGCTTGAGGCTTTCGCCAGCCTTGCCAGGGACAATTCCTGGTTTATCATCCTGGGCGGCAGCGCCCAATATGGGGAACAGGCCGCACGCCTGGGCCTGAAAAACTTTCTTCAGCTTCCCCATACCGCCGACCGGAGAACCATTTCCTCCTTTTTGCGTACACTGGACATTTTCGCGCACGGTAGAAAGGACGGTGAAACCTTGGGCTATGTTTTCATTGAGGCGCTGATGCACAAACTGCCCTGCCTCGCCCATGCCGCCCGCGCCAACGCGCACAAGGAGACCATGGGACCGGGCGGGCTGTGGGCGGAAAATGAGGCGGAATACGCGCGGCAATTGAAGCGGCTCTTTGCTGAACCGGACTTGCGGCAGCGCCTTGCGGCCCAGGGCGAGAGCTTTGCCCGTGAGACATACAGCAACGCGAGGGCGATAGCACATATAGAGCATGTATATATAGATATATGCGACATATACAAAAACAGCGCGTTATATATTTTACTTCATAAATTTACATTATATATATCAATTTGTATGCGCTATTTACTGCGTCGCATATTAAGAAGACTGATCCTGCGCTTTGCGGATTCTATAAAAGGGCACAAATGATCTACGATTGCTTTACATTCTTCAATGAGCTGGACATTCTGGAAATTCGCCTGCATACCCTGAATGATGTTGTGGACAAATTTGTTCTTGTTGAATCGCCCGTAACGTTCCATGGGAAGAATAAGCCTCTTTTTTATTCGGAAAACCAAGCCCGCTTCGCCCGGTTCAGATGCAAGATAATCCATATTGTTTCATCACTTCCGACACAACAGGTAGGCAGTTCCGATAAAATCTATTTTTTTGAGCATCATCAGCGTGATGCCATCATGCTTGGCCTTGCGGATTGTCGACCGGACGACCTGGTGCTGGTATCCGATGTGGACGAGATCCCGAACCCGGAGAAGATCCCCGTCTGGAGCGATGTTCCCGGCGTCAAGGTTTTTGAGCAACAAATGATGTACTATTTTCTGAACATGCGTAACTGGAAACGTACGATATGGCGCGGAACACGCATGGGGCGCTTCGCGGATCTCCTTGACCCAGCGCAGGATGTACCAACGAATCTGGCGCGTTACGTTACTCTAAAAGGCCTGCCTTCCTATTTTCGCTTCTGTGACGGGCCGCACGTCAGGGATGGCGGCTGGCATTTCAGCTATTGCGGCGGCGCCGAAGCCATAATGAAAAAAATGAATGCCATCGCCGACACCCAGGAACCTCGTTACTCGGCTATAGTCGCCAATGCCGATGCCGCCGGTATCCGGCGAGCCGTTGTGCGCGGACAGGATATTTACGGCCGACGCAATCATTTTTACGTTGTTGTCGGCCTTAAAAAACTCCCGCGCCATGTGCAGGAGAACACCGATAAATACGCACATCTGGTTGTGCTGCAAAACGGCAAGGAACGCCTTATGGCGGCGATATGGTTTTTTATCAATATCGCCTTGTACCTACAGGCAAAAACATTACGGGTGTTGAAAAAAATAATAGCCTGGACGCGCAGAACTTCCGGGGCGGCAGCATGATTCACGGCCGCAGGCGCATATACGCTTACCTCAAGCAGGTCGTCCTGTTGCTGACCCCCACGATCCTGCTTTTTCCCCTGGTGGGCATACGGGATATTGTCCCGCTTATAATCCTGGGGGGCATCGGCCTGTGTAGCTTTTTTCTGCCGGAAAAAAACCGCCTCTCCGGTTACGGTTGGATCTGCCTGGCTTTTTTTCTTTATATGCTGTTCAGCGGCGGCAGACACCGACACATGATCCTGGCTTTTTTCAGCGGAACGGCCATATATTACGCCCTACGCGCAAAATATCCGGCGCATCTGAACCTCTTGCCCGCCGCCCTGCTTACGTCCCTGGGGCTGGCCCTGGCCGGACTGGGATTCGGCCTGTTCGGGCCGGAAAAGCTTTTCCTGGGAGAGCGGCTGCGCCTATTCGACGGCCACCCCAACGGCTTCGGCTACATGGCTTCGGCGCCTCTCATTGCCGGTCTGGCCCGGATATTGGACCGGCCAAAGATCCCGGCCTTTTTTTCCACGGACAGCCTTAAAGGACACATCAGACGCGTATTGGAATGGCTGAACGGCAAAGGCCCGGCCCTGGCCGGGAGCTTGGCGGCCATAACCATGCTCTGGCTGAGCAATTCGCGCACCGCCCTGGCCGCAGCCTTGGCCGGAGTCACCGCTACCCTCTTTTTCCGCTTAAAGAACAGGACCGCCATTCTGTGTGCCGTTGCCGGGCTGGGCCTTTTCTTGGCCGTTATTCACCTGCCCCCCACTCTTGGCCTCTACGACAGCCCCGCCTTGGCCCGTGTCAGGCAGGCCGTAAACGCGCCCTGGAATGACCCCACCTTCAAGTCACGCCGCCCTCTCTGGGAAAGCGCCTGGCATTCGGCCTGGAAATCACCTATGCTGGGTAACGGTCCTGGAAGTTTTAAAAGAACAACCCACCCGAGTTTTGTGCAAGAGCACTATGAAGAATTATGCGCAAAATACGGCCGGAATATAATTGACAATGACACCGTTTATATGCTTGGCCCGCACAACCTGTTTCTGCAAACATTCACAGAGCGGGGACTGATCGGACTTGGCTTGCTGCTGATTATCCTTGTGTATCCCCTGCTTGCCTCCCTGAAGCAAGGCGGCATGGGAGCTTTGGGGCCGTTGCTGGTGCATTTTCTGGTCTTTTCCCTAGCGGAAGACTCCTTGTCAGGCACCAGTTTTTCCAACAATGTGCTCTTTTCCTCCCTGGGATATTTCGCCTGCGCGCATCCCACGGCGCGTATCTTCAAGCAACGTGAATGAATATCATCCTTCAGCCGCTCCTTGTACCCTGAAAACAATCTTTTCCTTTTCCACGCCGATTTCAACGCCCTGGCCGTCCCGGATTTCGCCGGAGACCAGCAAGCGGGCCAAAGGGTTTTCCACTCGTTGCTGCAAGAAACGCCTGACCGGCCTGGCCCCGTAAACCGGGTCATAGGCCTTGCTGGCGATGAACTCCATGGCCTCTTCCCCAGGAAGCAGGCGTATCTTGCGATCCGCCAGGCGGGAAGCCAGCTTGTCCAGGAGCAGGCGGACAATGCCCTCTACCTCCGCCAGACTCAGGGGACGGAAGATGACCGTTTCATCCACCCGGTTGAGGAATTCCGGCCGGAAGTGCCTACGCAATTCCTCCAGCACCAATTCGCGTACCCCGGGCCTGAACTCGCCATCAGGGTCAATGCCTTCCAGCAGCAATGACGAACCCAGGTTGGAGGTCATGATCACCGTGGTGTTGCGGAAGTCCACGGTGCGGCCGTGGCTGTCCGTCAGCCGCCCGTCATCCAGGATCTGTAAAAGGGTGTTGAAGACATCCGCATGGGCCTTTTCGATCTCGTCAAAGAGGATTACGCTATAGGGCCTGCGCCGCACGGCCTCGGTGAGCTGCCCGCCGTCGTCATAGCCCACGTAGCCTGGAGGCGAGCCTATGAGCCGGGACACGGCGTGCTTCTCCATGTATTCGCTCATGTCCAGACGCACCATATTCTCTTCGCTGTCAAAGAGGGCCTGGGCCAGGGCCTTGCACAATTCGGTCTTGCCCACCCCGGTGGGGCCGAGAAAGATAAAAGACCCGATGGGTCGGGCCGGGTCCGCCAAGCCTGCCCTGGATCGGAGCACGGCCTCGGATACGGCGACCACCGCCTCATCCTGGCCGATGACCCGTTCATGGAGCCGCTCCGGGAGCTTCAGGATCTTCTCTTTTTCCGAGGCCAGCAGACGGCTCACCGGGATGCCGGTCCAGCGGGCCACTATATCCGCCACATCCTCCGGGAGCACCTCTTCCTTGAGGAGCCTCCCCTGGTCCTGGACCGGCTTTTCCAGCCCGGCCAAGCGTTTTTCCAGGTCCAAAAGCGTGGAATAGCGCAGTTCCGCGGCCAAGTTGAGATCATAGGCCCGCTCCGCTTCCTCGATGCGCAGGCGGGTCTTTTCAATCTCCTCTTTCAGGGCGCGCGCCTGGTTGATCGCCCCCTTCTCCGCCTCCCACTGGGCCATCAGCCCAGCCTGCCGGGCCTGAAGATCCGCCAGTTCCGCCTCCAGCTTCACCAGGCGCTCGCGGGAAGCGGCGTCATTCTCCCGGCGCAGGGCCTCCCGCTCTATCTCAAGCTGCATCACCCGCCGCCGGATCTCGTCCAGTTCGGCGGGCATGGAGTCGATCTCCGTGCGGATCATGGCCGCGGCCTCGTCAATGAGATCAATGGCCTTGTCCGGCAGGCGGCGATCGCTGATATAGCGGTAGGACAAGAGCACGGCCTCCACTATGGCCGCGTCCGCTATGCGCACCCCGTGATGCACCTCAAATTTCTCCTTCAGCCCGCGCAGAATGGAGATGGCGTCCCCCCGGCCAGGCTCTTCCACCAGCAGGGGCTGAAAGCGCCGTTCCAGGGCCGGATCTTTCTCGATATATTTCCTGTATTCGTCCAGAGTGGTGGCCCCTATGCAATGCAGCTCCCCCCTGGCCAACATGGGCTTGAGAAGATTGCCCGCGTCCATGGCCCCTTCGCTCTTCCCCGCCCCCACAATGGTGTGCAGCTCGTCAATAAAAAGCAGGATCCGGCCGTCGGAACGCTCCACCTCCTTGAGTACGGCCTTGAGCCGCTCTTCGAATTCACCCCGGTACTTGGCCCCGGCAATGAGCGCCCCCATATCCAGGGCGTAAAGCATCTTTTCTTTCAGGCCCTCCGGCACATCGCCGTTGAGGATGCGGTGGGCCAGGCCCTCGACGATGGCGGTCTTGCCCACTCCCGGCTCGCCGATGAGCACCGGGTTGTTCTTGGTTCGCCGCGAAAGAATGCGGATGGCCCGGCGGATCTCCGCGTCCCTACCGATCACTGGGTCCAGTCTGCCGGCCCGCGCCTCTTCCACCAAATCCCGCCCGAAACGGGGCAGGGCCTCGTAACTCTCTTCAGGATTCCTGTTGCCGGCCCGCTGGTTCCCCCGTACCCGGTTCACCGCCTCCAGGATCTTCTCCCCGGTCAGCCCGAAATGCCGGTGTACCTTACCGATGCCCGTATTCCCAGGTTCAGCGGCCAGTTCCAAAAAAAGGTGTTCCACGCTCACATACTCGTCCTTCATCCGTCCGGCCCTGGCCACGGCCCGATCCAGCAACAGATGCAGTCGGCCGGTCACCCCCGGAACCCCGTCGGCCCCCGGCCCGCTCACCGAAGGACGCTTCTTCAGCTCGTCCCGCAAGGCCGCGGCATACCCCCCGGCCTTGCAGCCCGCAAGCTCCAGCAGCCTCTCCCCCAAACCCTGCTCCTGCTCCGCGAGGGCCAAGGCCAGATGCTCGGCATCCACATTCTGATGCCCCATCCGCAGAGCCGTGGACTGTGCCTCGGCCAAAGCCGCCTGGGATTTATCGGTAAATTTATTTAAGTCCATGTCTTGCTTTCCCCTACCTAGCCTTAAAATCGGAAATTTCGGCCAGTTTTTCCCAGAGCAGTTTTTCTTCCGGGTTCAACTGTTCAGGTATACGGATACTTAGGCGCACATACTGATCGCCTTTTTCTTCGTCGCTTCCCAAGCCTTTGCCGCGCAGACGGAACTTGCGCCCGCTGCCGCTGCCCGGCGGGATGGTCAATTCCACGGCCTTGTCCAGGGTAGGTACACGGATTTTCGCGCCCAAGGCCGCTTCCCAGGGGGCCATGTTCAATTCATAGATGATGTCGTTATTATCCAGAGTAAAATCCTTGTGCGGAAGCAATTTCACCCGGAGGTAGAGATCCCCGAAGGGTTTACCGGGAACGGAGCCGCCCTGGCCGGCTAAGCGGATGCGCGCCCCTTCCCTGATGCCGGCCGGGATGTTCACCTGCAGGGATTTTCCGCCCCGGCCGCTGGTGGAGATGGTCTTGCGTCCGCCCTGGTAAGCCTCGTTCAGGGTCAGATTCAATTCCGCCTCTACATCCTGGCCCTGGACCGGACCAGCATGTTTGCGGCTGAACTTGGCAAAGGGGTCAGGGCCGAAATTCTGGCCGCGCCCGGCCCCGCCGAAAAGGGTCTCAAAAAACTCGCTGAAACCGTCCATGCCGCCGCGAGCCCCGCCGAAAAAGCGAAAATTCTCAAAACCGGGCGGCCGCTGGAAATTCTGCCCATGCTGCCAGTTGGGACCCAGTTGATCGTAAAGCCGGCGTTTTTCATCGTCTTTCAGGACTTCGTAGGCTTCATTGATGTCCTTGAACCTGGCCTCCGCCTCCTTGTCCCCAGCATTCAGGTCTGGGTGATGCTTGCGGGCCAGCTTCTTGAAGGCCTTGCCCAAAGCCTCTTTGTCGGCGTTGCGCGGTACCCCGAGGAGTTTGTAATAATCCTTGTATTCGACGCCCATTTGCTTACTCCATTTCCTTTAAGTAACTCCTCCGGGGGCACAGTCAAGCGCGGATCATCTCCCGCATCAATTTATATTGACAATCATTATCTTTTTCATTATCAATAAATCCGCAAAACAAGACAGGGGAAAATGTCCGGAACAATATCATTACGTCAAATGCAGACAGGGCGGAAAGCGATCATTGTGGCCATTCGGACCGAGGGAGAATTGGGCCGCCGTCTGCGCGACCTGGGGCTGATTCCAGGGGCTGAGCTGGAGGTCCTGGGCCGGGCGCCGCTTCAGGATCCGGTGGCTCTGCGCCTCAACGGTTTCACCCTCTCCCTGCGCAACAACGAAGCCGACTTAATCAGCGTGCGACCTCTGTGATAATATGCCCATGAGCGCACTTTTCTCCGCCGAATCCAGGCCCTTGACCATCGCCCTGGCCGGCAATCCCAATTCCGGCAAAAGCACCGTCTTTAACCATTACACCGGCGCGCGCCAACATGTGGCCAACTATCCGGGCATCACCGTGGAAATTAAGGAAGGATTCGCAAAAACCCGGGGCAAGGAGCGCATCCGTATCCTGGATCTGCCCGGCGCCTATGCTCTGACCGCCTATTCTCAGGATGAGCTGGTCGCTAGGCGCGGCCTGACCCTGGACCCCCCGGATGCGGTCATCGGCGTGCTCAATGCCGGAGCCCTGGAACGGCACCTTTACCTGGCCGTGCAGATCATGGAACTGGGCTTACCTCTGGTGCTGGCGCTCAACATGTATGACGAGGCCCAGACCCAGGGGCTGGAGATCAACATCCCCCGCCTCTCCGAACTTCTGGAACTGCCGGTGTTCCCGACCGTGGCCCGTCAAGGCCTAGGGCTGAACGAAGCCCTGGAGGCCGGAGCGCTGGCGGCCGAAGCCTCCAGGGCTGGCAAAGGCAAAGCCCCTCTGATCCTTTCTTACGGTCCGGACCTTGACGCCCTGCTGGAAGAATTATGCCTGATCCTGGAAAAATCCGCTCCCCTCGCCGGTTTTCCGGACGCCTATCCCCGGCGTTGGATCGCCGTTAAATGCCTGGAAAACGACGCCGAGATCCTGACCCTGCTGCAAAGGGGCAACCCGGCCCTGGCCGAAGAAATCCGCAGCAAAACCACGGAAGCCGCGAGGCATCTCAAGCTTACCTCTGGAACCGACCCCGAGAGCCTCATCGCCGATTACCGCTACGGATTCATCTCTTCCCTGTTGCGCCGGGAAGTGCTGCGCAGCAAAGAAGATCCGCGCCAACGCCGGCGTTTTTCCGAAAACCTGGACAAGATCCTCACCCATCGCCTCCTGGGGCCGATCCTCCTCTTGGCCGCCCTTTACGGCATGTATAAAATCACCTTCGGCCTGGGGCAGATCCCCACCGGCTGGCTGGAAAATTTTTTCGCCCTGCTGCGTGAAGCTGCGGCCGAGCATCTACCCGAGGGGGCGCTGAAATCCCTGATCCTTTCCGGCATCTTGGCCGGGGTGGGGGGGGTGCTGAGCTTTGTGCCGCTCATCCTGATTATCTTTATACTCATATCGATCCTGGAAGACAGCGGCTACATGGCCAGGGCCGCCTACATGCTGGACAGGATCTTTCGCGCCTTCGGCCTGCACGGATCTTCGGTCATGCCCTACATCATTTCCGGGGGCATCGCCGGCGGCTGCGCCGTGCCCGGCGTCCTGGCCGCCCGCACCCTGCGCAGCCCGCGCGAAAAACTGGGCACCATCCTGACCCTGCCTCTCATGGTCTGCGGGGCCAAGCTCCCTCTCTTCCTGCTGCTCACCGCCGCCTTTTTCCCCGAAGACGCCACCCTGGTCATGCTGATCCTCTCGCTCCTGGCCTGGACCACAGCCCTCCTGGCCGCCAAAATCCTGCGCCTCACCCTGATCCGGGGCGCTCCCACCCCCTTTGTCATGGAACTGCCGCCCTACCGCCTGCCCACGCTCTTCGGGGTGCTGATCCACTCCCTGGAACGGGTCTGGCATTACATCAAGAAGGCTGGAACCTTAATCCTGGCCATCTCCGTGCTGGTCTGGGCCGGCATGACCTACCCGGCCCCGCCCGAAGAAAGCGCCGCCACCTACGCCGTCCGCCTGGCCGTCCTGGAGGAGACCTGCTCCGCCCTCCCGGAAAAAGAGGAAGAAACCCGCGCCCGCTTGCGAAAAGAACTGACCCAGGCCAAAAATGAACTGAACAGCCTGACCCTAGCCCACTCCTGGGCCGGACGCCTGGGCGCGGGACTGGAGCCGCTCACCGCCCCCCTGGGCTTTGACTGGCGCGTCAACATCGCCCTTCTGGGCGGCCTGGGGGCCAAGGAAGTCATTGTCTCCACCCTTGGCACCGCCTATTCCCTGGATGCCGCGGACCCAGGCGGATCCCTCCCCCTCCAGCAACGCCTGAAGCGGGATCCTGGCTGGAACCGGGCCACGGCCGCAGGCCTGATGATCTTCGTGCTGCTCTATTCCCCCTGCTTCGCCACCCTGGCCGTGTTGCGCCAGGAAAGTGGACACGCCGGCTGGGCCGTCTTCAGCCTGCTCTTCAATACCCTGCTGGCGGGCGGAGCCGCGGCCGCCGCCCGTAGTCTGCTTATGTATTGGGGAATCTAAAAAAGAGAGTTTTGGATTGCATGTAAAGGCCGTTTTCAAAAGACACATGAACGCCTAAATCCATTATGGCTTTTTGCTCCATTACCTTTTCATAAAAATTTTTGGACTTTGCCATGTCCGATACTGAAATCAGCGTGCCGCAATATTTCATATTCGCTATTCCTGTTTTTATACTTTATTCCTTGGCACAGCTACTTCTGGAGGCCATTTCCAGCGGTGAAATCCCCTGCCGCAGGGCCTCATGCAGATCCTTGGTGCGCACCAGGTGAAATACTTGGGCCGGGCAGCATTCCATGCAGGCAGTTACTTCCTTGCCTTCCCTGGCCCGCCATTCCCGGCAGAGATCGCAGTTGGCCGCGACCTTGTGCGGCTCGGTAAACCCGCTGTGGACGTGGGCATCATAGGACAGACTGACCGCCCCAAAAGGACAGGCCATCACGCACAGGCCGCAGCCGGCGCAGTATTCCTGCAACAGGAGGATCTCGCCGCGTTCCCCTTGGGACATGGCCTGCGTGGGACAAGCCTGTACGCAGGGGGCCTCTTCGCAGTGTCGGCACTGCACCGGCATCTTCACATCCCCGCTTTTCACCACATGCACGCGGGGTTGCAGATGCTTGCGCTCCTTAATCGCGTCCTTGAGGGTCATCCCCTCGTGATGCGCGACGATGCAGGAAAGTTCACACTTCAGGCAGCCCTTGCACAGCCTGCCATCGGCATATATGGAGAAATCTTCCCAATTCATTGGACACCTCGGTTTTCACTTACCTCAATACCCGTAATCCGCATGGCATGGCCGTCATCTTTCCAGTCCACCTGCCGGCTTCCGCAGCGCGGACAGGCAAAATCCCTCCGGCGGATTTCCAGCTCCGCCCCGCAGCCTGCGCAGAGGCCGGGGAGCGGACGGCGGCGCGCATTCAGGCGGGCTCCCCGGGCGGCGCTGTCTTCGGCCAGAAGCGCGAAGCAGCCTTGCAGGGTTTGCTCTTCCACACAGGAGAACAGGCCCAGTTCCAGATCAATGGAAATAACCCGCAGTGCCCCTGCGCCGGCGTATTTTTCGGCCTCCTCCAGCACAATGGACAGCAGAGAGGAGGCCAGGACGCTTTCGTGCATCAGCGCTCCGTGCAGGAGACGCAGGGATCGATGCTGTTCACAATCAGGGTGACGTCCGCCACCGCGCAGTCTTTCATCATCACCGGCAGGGCTTCCCAGTTCATATAGGAGGGAACCCGCCACTTGAGCCGCAAGGGAACATCGGAACCGTCCGAGCGCAAGTAATAGAAAAGCTCGCCCCTGGGGGCCTCGCTCCGCGCCACGGCCTCGCCCGCCGGAACATGCTGCAGCGGCGCGCTACGTTCGCCCTCCGGCAGTTTCCGCAGAATTTGCCGCACAATGCCTATGCCCTCACCAGCCTCGCGCAGCCTGACCATGGCCCTGGCATGCACGTCCCCGCCCGACTCGGTGATCACCTGGAAATCCAGATCCGCATAGGCCGCGTAGGGGGCATCGCGCCGCACATCCAACCTTATCCCGCTCCCCCTGGCCACCGGGCCGACCAGTCCCAGGCGCTCCGCCTCCAGCACAGGGAGTACCCCAACCCCCTGAGTTCTGGCCCGGATCATGGGATCGTGGCGGTATATATCAATAATTTCGCGCAGATGCATAGCCACCTGTTCCAAATTCTTATCGGCGTACTCCCGCAGTTCCTCGTCCATATCGTACTTCACCCCACCGATGCAGTTGGCCGCAAGGTCCATACGGTTGCCGAAGATATATTCCTTGATGTCCTGCATGAGTTCGCGCACCTCCATGACGTGCATGAACAGCGACTTGTAGCCGATCACATGTGCCATGATCCCCACGTTGAACAGGTTCGATGCGATGCGCTTGATCTCTTCGGCCATGACGCGCAGATACTGGGCCCTAGGGGGAACCTTGATGCCCGTTAGGGTTTCCACGGCCATGCAGTAAGTCAGAGGATGGCTGTTAGAGCAAAGGGAGCAGACTCTTTCGGTCAGCACCACGTTCTGAAAGAAATTGCGTTTGGCGGCCAGGGCTTCCATGCCGCGGTGCACATGCCCGGAGGTGATGTCAACATGTCTGACCCGCTCGCCGTCAAGCTCCAGGCGGAAGTACATGGGTTCTTCCAGGGCCACGTGCACCGGGCCTATGGGCAGGGTAAAACTCTTCTGTTCGCAGGTCTGGGTTGTATTCATGCCTTAATCCTTTTGCTCCCGCGCCTTCGGCCCTGGTTCATTCCGCTCCGCCCGTGCCACCGGGGTAAAAGAGGGCTCGGAGACAGGTTGTTCCGCTCCGGCGTGGGAAAGATGCCCGGTTTTTTCGGCCATGAGCCTTTCCCAGAGGTCCTTGCTCCCGGCGCTGTTCACCATGGCCGAGAAGGGAATGAGGCTGTTCATGATCCCGGCATCCAGGCGCTCGTCCAGAAAAAGCCTGCGGGGATTGGGGTTGCCGGTGATCTTGATATCAAACATTTCCCTGAATTCCCGCTCGTTCCAGTCGGCGTTACTGAACCAGGGGGTGATCGAAGGCACGGGCAGCTCTTCCGGAGTTTCCGGGTTGTAGAGGCGGACGGTCACCGTGAACAGAAGGCGGCCCAAGACGAAATGGTAGGCGATGCCGCGCTTTTTGTCAGGATCATCCCGTTCTTCGGCGTAAGCGGACACCGTGCACAAACGGGCCTTATGCCCGGCCAGGATTTTCATGATCTCCGGCAACCGGGACGGGACGGGCAAAACCAGCCAGCCGAAAGGATTGCCGTAGGCATCCTCGTTCCAGAGGATCTCCCCGGGCAGGACGGAAGCTATTTCCCCGGCCAAGCTCTCTTTAAGGCTGTTGGGGAGCGGGGCTTGACTCATGGACCTCTCCTTCGCGTTTGGCTGTGGCCAGTTGCCGACAGTCCGGACAAAGACGGATAATCGTGGCCGGGTCCACCGAGCTGTGGGAGTAGATCCTCGCGGCCAGGGCCGGTGGCAGCCTGCGGATGTGCGCGCCGCAGGAGGAACAATGCAGGTAGGGCACGAAGTGGTGTTCCACCATCCGGTATTTCTCGGATTGATAATGGGCGTTGTGCCAATCCTGGCTCAAGCTGATGGCTTTGACCGGACAATAATGGCGGCAGGAGCCGCAGAAGGCGCAGGTATTGTGCCAGACCATGAAATAATAGCCGTTTTGATCCTCGCTTTCCTTCATCATGATGGCTCCGCCCGGACATACATGGGTACAGATGCCGCAGCCAACGCAGAGATTCGGATTCATGACCACCTTGCCCCGGTAGCGTGGAGGGGTAAAGGCCTCCTTAAAGGGAAAGGCTTCAGTGGACGGTCCCTTGAGCAGGTTGCGGGCGAGAATTTTAAGAAAGCGCGGCACGTCTCTCCCCTCCTCCGGCTTCCAGCTTTTCCAGGCGGCGCAACCAAAGCTCCCTGGCCAGGATCACTCCCTCCATGATGGCCTGCGGCCTAGGCGGGCAGCCCGGCACATTGATATCCACCGGGATATAGCGGTCCACCGGCCCTTCAATGGAATGGCCGCCCCGGAAGACCCCGCCACTCACCGGGCATACTCCCACGGCAATAGTGATCTTGGGCTCAGGGATCTCGTTCCAGACCCGCAGCGCCTGGTCTTTCACCCTCAGGGTCAAAGGGCCGGTGATAAAGACGATGTCCGCATGGCGCGGGCTGCCGCAATATTTGCAGCCCAGGCGCTCCACATCGAAACGCGGGATAAAGGCGGTGGTGGCCAGCTCCACGTCGCAGCCGTTGCAGGAACCGGCATTAATCCGGTAAAGCCAGGGTGAACGCACCGCTATCTTGCTTAAAAAACCCACTTCCGCCTCCTTACAGACGCGCCAAGACCAGGATCAGGCTTACGGCAGCCAGCGCGGTGGGGTATCTGAGATAAAAGGCAAAGGCCTGATCCACCCGGAAACGCCCGGTGGCCGCCTTGACCAGGGTCATGGTCAGAAACATCAGCGCCAAGCACTTGCCCAAAAACCAGAGGATATTAACCAGGGGGCCACCCGGAAGCGTGCCGGGAAAAAAGAGCGCCACCCCGAAACCCAGCACCACCACGGTTTTGATCGCGCCGGCCATCTGGAAAAAGGCCAGGGCGGCGCCGGAATATTCAAGCAACGGGCCTTCAATAATCTCGGTTTCCGCTTCCGGGATGTCAAAGGGCGGCACCCCCATGGTTCCGGGCAGAAAAAACAGGTAGGCCAGAAAGGCCGGGATAAGTTCCCAGTTAAAACCCAGTTGTCCATGTTCCAGTTGATGCTCGACGATCCGGCCCAGGGAAAATTCCGCCCCCCGGCCACCGCCAACATGCAGAGCCACTGCCAGGATGACCAAGAGCAGAGGGATCTCGTAGGCGAACATGACGGTCATCTCCCTAGAAAAGCCCAATGCCCCAAAGGGAGAACTGGAAGAGGAGCCGGCCAGGATCAGGGCCACGGCCGGCAGCGGCAGAAGATAAAAATACACCAGCATGTCGCCCATGTCCGGAAGCCCCGCATAAACGCCGGGCACCGGCAGCAAAGCGGCGCAGACCGCCATGCCCGTGAAGCCGAGCAACGGCGCGATGCGGAACAAAAGGCGCTGAGCGCTGGCCGGGATCATCGCCTCCTTGCCGGAAAGCTTGATCAGGTCCAGGAAAGGCTGGTACAACGGCGGCCCCACCCGCCGTTGCAGTCTGGCCTCCAGCTTACGATCCGCCCCCTTGAGGAACAACCCGATACCAAGGGCGAAGAGGCCGCCGGGAAAAACCAGCAGATGAAAGATCGCCCAGCCGGCCAGAGTGATATAGACACCGCTCTCTTGCATGGTCTAAACTGCGCTGGTTGAGGGTTTGCGCCGCGCCATACGGGCCGGCTCGCTGTAAATATCCCCGGTCAGGGTGCGCGGATTCAAATCCTCCAGGGCCGTGCCGCAGACATGGATGGCGGTCACCCGCTCCTTACGGCTCAGGCGTCTCAGCAAAAGACCAGAGGCCGCCCAGGCCAAGGCGAAAAGCACGGCCGTGAGGGTGGCGTTCCAGGCCCCCCTGCCGGAATTGATCCCCCAAGGGGCCACATCCAGCGGGTTCATGGAGAATTCGGCCAGCACGCTGTTCAATGGCGCCAGCACCAGACCGGGAAAGAGGCTGGTACACACGCAACCCGCGGCAAGCAGGCCCATGGGAATGAGCATGACCCGCGGGGCCTCGCGGATCTCTTCCATGCCCGGACCGGGCTGGCCTAGAAAGACGCTGTGCAGCATCTTGGCAAAGTAAGCCAGGGTGAGCACGCTGCCCACCAGGGAAAAAATGGCCACCAGCACGAAACCACGCTCCATCAGGGCATGATAAATAATCCACTTGGAGGTGAAACCGCTGCTGGGAGGCAGACCTATGACGCAGACCGCGCCGATGGCGAAGAAGGCCAGGGTATAGGGCATACGCCGCCCCAGGCCACCCATTTCATTCATGGACTGTCTGTGTGTCCGGACGATAAGCGCCCCGGCCACCAGGAAGAGCAAATCCTTGAAGAAGACATGGTTCACTAGGTGCAAGAGCCCGCCGGCCACCCCTAGGGAAGTCCCCAAGGCCACACCCGTGACCATGTAGCCGAGCTGGCTGACTGTGGAATAAATGAGCACCAGCTTCACATCCGACTGGAACACCGCGAACAGCGCGGCCATTACAATGGTCACCCCGCCCACCCAGATCGCCAGATCCATGACCTGTGGAAGTCCCAGGCTGCCGGGCTGGGTGAGCCCTCCCAGGCGCAGAAAGAGCTGGATCAGACCGAAAATGGCGCTTTTCAGCAACACCGAGGAGATATACCCGGAAACCGGAGTAGGGGCGGTAGCCGGATGCATCTGGACATCTATGCGGAAAGGCAGTTGCGCCGCCTTCATGATAAAGCCCGTGCCCATCAGTAAAACCGTGAAGAGGATCTGCCAGTCCTCCATCCGGGGCAGGGCCGCGCGCACCAGTCTGAAATCCGCCCCGCCGGACCAATGGATGAGCAGGACCACGCCCAGGAAGATAAAGGCCGCGCCCAGAACATTGAAAAAGAAGTATTTGAAGCCCTCACGCAGGGCAGCCTGGTTTTCTTCATGAACAATGACGAAATACAAACTCCAGGAGCTCATGATCTCCCAGAACAGGAAAAAGCTGAAGAGATCCGTGCTGACGGCCACTCCTACCAGTCCGGCGGCCATGCACAGGAAAAAGGAATAAAACCTCCACTGGGTATGGCTGTGTTCCATATAGACCACGGAGTAGAGCATGTTGACGCAGCCCGCCAGGGTGATAATCATGGCGAACATGAGGGAGAGGGTGTCCAGACTTTGACGATCCGCCAGCAGCAACCAGGCGGCCAAGGCTAGGGCTATAGCCGCAGCCTGACCGGCACGCTTGGGGTTTTTGCGCAGCAGCGCCGGCAGCATAGAGGAGGCCAGCAAGAGCAGCACGGGAGCGGGCCAGGCTACCATAAGTCTCGGCATTTCCTGGACGGCAAGCCCAAGGTTCTCGACCATCGGCATCACCAGGCTGTTCAGCCCCACTTGCGGAAACAGCCCCAGGATCAGGCAGAGCAGGGCCAGGATGGCCAAAGGCAGACGCATGCTCCAAGGGGCTTCCTCCACCTGGGGGCCGGTGTATGGCTCAAAGAGCAGGGTCCGGATGATCCTGGTGTAATAGACCACCCCGGCCAGACTGGCCAGCAGCAGCAGCCCGGCCAAAAGCGGATTCACCGCGGCCAGGGCGTAAAGCATGAGGAACTTGCTCATGAAACCGGCAAAGGGCGGCAAACCGAGAATGGAAATAAGTCCTACCACCATGCAGGCGGAGGTGAAGGGCATGGCCTTGCCCAGACCGCGCAGATCCTTGAGATCGCGCCCGCCCGCCCGCAGGATCAATGCGCCGGAGCAGAGAAAGAGCAAGTCTTTCATCACCGCGTGGTTCAGCACATGCAGCAGGGCGCCCGAGGCCGCCAGCCAGCCGCACAGCCCCAGGGTCATGCTGATCTCGCCAATCTGCCCCATGGTGGAATAGGCCAACAGACGCTTTACATCGGTCTGGCGCAGGGCCATGATCTCGCCGTAGGCCATGGTCAGTAACCCCATACCGGTGAGTATGATCCCGGGCAGGGGCAGTCCCAGCCAGGTAAGTTCGGGTATCTCCCCCGTGCGCAACCCGAGAACCAGAATAAATAGCTGGGCCAGTCCAAAAATGCCGGCCTTGGTCAGCACGCCTGAAAGGGGACCGGAGATGGAGGAAGGCGCGGCCGGGTGGGCGTCAGGCAGCCAGCTATGCACCGGAAAAAGACCGGCCTTGACTCCGCAGCCTACAAGGATGAGCAGGGCCGAAGGCAGGATCGCCCAGACGGGCATGACGAACCCGAAAATCGGAATGAGCAGCAGCCCGGGAAGCATCAGCTCCGCGGCCATGCTGCACATGATGAAGTATTTGCGGGCCGCTGCCTGGGCCGCGGGCGTATCCTCCCAGGCCACCAAAACGTAGGAGCTCAGGGTCATGAGTTCCCAGAATACGAAAAAGCCGGTGACCCCGTCGGCCATGCCCACCCCGGCCAGGGAAGCGAACATGAGCGTCAGGCAGCCGTAATAGGCGTTGCTGTTTTTTTTATGGATATATCCCCAGGAATAAAGGGCCACCAGGCAGCCCATCCCGGTGACGATAACCCCGAAGAAGCGGGCTGGCGGCCACACTCCGCTTTCGGTGAGCAGCATCCCCATGGCCGCAGCAGGCAGTGCCACCGCCGCCAGGTTGCGCAAACGATGGCTGACGAAACCCAGGGCGAAAACCGCGAAGGCGCCGCCATACATAACCCAAACCACCGAATGCACCTTCGTCTCCATTTCCGGCAACGCCCCCAGATCCACCAAAGAACCCGTAAACTCGGTGATCTGATGCCGAAAAAGACCTTGGGCAGCAAGAATGGCTGCCAGCAAAACCAACCCGTAAAGACGGGGAGAGGCTTCACTCCGGCGCTTCTCCGCCAGGTAAGGTCCGCCCATCCATACTTCCTGCACTATCATGGCCGTGAACAAGACCATGACGGCATTGCCCAGGGTCAGCAGGGCCACCAAAGGATACTCCACGGCCTCCAATCCCGCGTATAGGATAAGGGACTTGCTTTCCGGGGCGAAAAAGGGGCTGACCTTCAGGCCGGCGAACATGGCCAGAGAAAAAAGTAGCGCGGTCCAGGGCCGTTCCTTGCTGATGCCCCGCAACTCCCGCCCCTCGGCATAGGCCCGCAATTCCAACAGGCAGAGCCAGGCCAGGAGCCTAGCCGCTCCGTTATACGCCAGAGTCAGCAAAGCCCCGGTCTGCCCGGCCGCCCAGCCGAACCCGAAACCAAGAAGGATCTGCCCGAAATCCACCAGAATCAGCCCGGCCAACACCCGGAAGGCATCGCTCCGCTGCTTCCAGGCCAGGACCAAGCCGGCCGCCAGGACCATCACCCCCAGGAGTGCGCACAACATTGACTCCAAGTCCTGTCTCCTTCGCTTTTCTGTATGGGCTGCCGCCCGTAATGGCGGCGCGGCGGCATAACCGCCGGGAGTGCGCCGAAAACACGTTTTTCGGTGAAAGATTAATTATGAAATATCTTGTAATCGCCTAACAAATTATATTCAATTAGTCAAAACGCTTTCGGCGGCCTTGCCCTGAACCTTGCAAAAGACCGCCGGAATATGTTTTACTCGGGGCATGATAAGGGATATTCGCATATCCGGGCAAGGAAGGGAAAAAAACCAGGATCCTGCAGAACAAAAGGAAAATCTGGCCCGTTTCCGGCGGGGCCGCCGGGCCGGAGATCTGGTGCGGGGAACCTTTCTGCGCCTGGAGGCGAGCAGGCCGGGTACGGCCTGGATCAACTTCGATGACAGCACCCTGCTGGCCGCTCTGCCCCAAGAACTGATCTCCCCGGCTCTGGCCGCCATGCAAACTAGGGGGGCCAGCTCCCCGCCTGGAGCAAAGGCCCGGCCTTTCCCGCTACGGACCGGCGACCTCTGTTTCTTCCACCTGCAAGCCCTGGACCCTGAGCCCGTACTGCGCATGCTCAGCTTGGCCGAGGCTGAGGCCCACCGTTTATCCCTGCGGGTATGAAAATTTTGGATTGGATAGATTTTTATCCCTCTGATGTGAATCTGCTGCTTTCACAAGCAGGGGGCGCCAATATTTCCAGCCACGGCGCGGCTGGAAATTTACCTTAAAAAAACTTACTCTCCGTCCATGGGCAAACGCTTTCATATCCTGACCTTCGGCTGCCAGATGAACGCCAACGATTCCGCTTGGCTGGCCCGCGCCCTGGCCGCCGGAGGGCATATTCCGGCCCCACGGGAGGAGGCGGACCTGCATATCCTGAACACCTGCTCGGTGCGGGCCAAGCCTGAAAACAAGGTCTATACGGAATTGGGGCGGATCCGCCTGTTGGCCCGCGAGCATCCGGAGCGGGAAATCCTGGCCTGCGTTGGCGGCTGCGTGGCCCAGCAACTGGGCGAGAAGCTCTTTACCCGATCCCGGAAACTCCGGCTGCTTTTCGGCACCGATGGACTGACCGCGGTCCCGGAGACCATTGAACACCTGCTCCGCCATCCGGATCAAAGGCTTACCCTCCTGGACTTCAGCCATGAATACCCCGAACGCCGGGAGTTTCCAGGCAGGGAGGATCCGGTGGCCTTGGTCAATATCATGCAGGGCTGCGATAACTTCTGCGCCTATTGCATCGTCCCCCTGACGCGCGGCCGCCAGAAATCCCGGCAGAGCGCGCCCATCCTGGAAGAATGCCGCGCCCGGATTGCCGGCGGAGCGCGGGAAATCACCCTGCTGGGGCAGAACGTCAATTCCTTCGGCCAGGACAGCCAGGGCGACGGAACATCTTTCACCAACCTGCTGGAACAGGTGGCCGCCATACCGGGTTTGGCGCGCCTTAGCTTCATGACCTCGCACCCCAAGGACATGCCCCCGGAACTCATCCAAGCTTTCGGACGCCTCCCGGCATTGGCCCCGCGTCTACACCTGCCCCTGCAATCCGGGTCCGACCGCATCCTGCGGGCCATGGGCCGGGGCTATACCCGGGCCGCCTATATGAAAATCCTCAGATCCCTGCGCCGTGCCTGCCCGGACATACATATCTCCACCGATATCATCACCGGCTTCCCCGGAGAAAGCGAGAATAATTTTAGAGAAACACTAGAAACAGCGCAGGAAGCTAATTTCTGCGCCAGTTTCTCTTTTGCCTATTCGGATCGACCGGGAACCAAGGCCGCCTCCATGCCGGACAAGGTTCCAGCGCCCCTAGCTCTGGAACGCCTAGCCCGTCTCCAGGACTGGCAAAATCAAAATTCCCGGCGCATTTTCGCCGCCAGACATGGGCAAAAGGCCTGGGTACTCCTGGAAGGCCCTAGCCTGAAAGAACCGTTTCCTGAAA
This sequence comes from Desulfovibrionaceae bacterium, assembly GCA_009782775.1. Classification (GTDB taxonomy): domain Bacteria; phylum Desulfobacterota; class Desulfovibrionia; order Desulfovibrionales; family Desulfovibrionaceae; genus WRHT01. The sequence continues at coordinate 29,805 of WRIL01000002.1, read as the reverse complement.
ATAACCATACCAAGGCGACGGATCCCGTGCAAGGCAAAAGGCGTAGCTGGCATGGCCGAGAAGAGCACGGTTTCTCCGTCAATCTGCTGATCCCCGACTCCCTCCGCCCCGCGCCCGGGGATCTGCTGGAGGCGGTCATCACCGGCCACGGCCGACATACCCTGAAGGCAGCCCTGCCCAAAACATGCTGAATCTCCTCCCCAAACTCTTCTCCAAATTCCTCCTGGGAGCACTCTGCCTCTGCCTAGGGCTTCTGCCCGGCGTTCCGGCGCTGGCCGGCGAACAGCAAGAAGCCCTGTACCAAGCCATCATGGAATTTGAAATCCTAGGACAGGACAAGCAACGGGGAATGCGGCGGGATCAATGGGAAAACCTGGAAAAACGCTTTTCCTCCATCCAGAACCAGGGGAACGCCTTTGCGGCCGAGGCCCATTTTTACCGGGCCAGAACCATGGAAGAGCTGGGAGATCGCTCCAAAAATCCCGGAGATTACCAGATCGCCGCGGATCTGTATTCCGCCCTGGCCGAAAGACACCCCCGCCACCCCCTGCGGGATAACGCCCGTTTCAACCAAGCCGTGCTCCTGGCTGGGCCGTTGCGTTCCCGGACCACGGCCTTGGACCTCCTGGATGGCATCATCATGGCCTTTCCGGAAAGCAGCATGCGCGCGGAAGCCGTGGAACTGAGAGGCCGCCTGCGCGGCCCCCAGCCCCAACCGCAGGTTCGAGCGCCAATACAGCCGCCTCCCCAAGCCCCGGCGCAACCCCAAGTTCCAACGTCTCTCCCGTTTCAGGCCCCGGAGCAAGCGGAGATCCTTCCTCCGACGCAAACAGCTCCTCAACCCCAGGCCCCGGTCCTGCCGCCTGCCGCCCCAAGTCCGCCAATCCCGCCTGGATTTCAGGCCCCGGAACAATCTCACACACCGACCTTGCCGCCGACTCTGGATACGCCGCCCTCCCCGACGCAAACCCAACTCCCACCAGCCTCTTCAGGCCGGGACTCCACCCCGGCCCCAACGCAGGCTCCCCCCTCAATCCCGGCAACGCCTCAGGCCAAAATTTCCGGCATGAGCGGCTCCAAAAACCTCGCTCAACCGGCCCAAGGCGCGACCCTGGCCTGGATGGAATGGTCCGGCGATGCGGGAGATATCTCCCTTACCCTGGGGCTGGCCGGCCGGGCCAAGTACCGGCGCTCCACCCTGCGGCCAGAAGGCTCCCTTCCCTGGCGTGTGCGCCTGGAACTTTTCGGCGCTGGACTTGGCGATGCTCTGCCCCCGGAGATCTTCATAAAAGAAGGCCCCCTGGCCTGGATCAGGACCAGCGCCGGCGACGGAAACACCCGCCTGGATCTGTACCTCCGGGAGGCGCGTTCCTACAGGGTCACCGTCCTGCGAGACCCCTACCGCCTGCGCGTGGATATCAGCGCCTCCCAAACCATGGCCGACGGAGAAAGCCTTACCTCCCCCGTTGCCCCGGCCATGACAGCGCAGTTGGGGCTGACCATGAAAACCATCATGGTGGACGCCGGCCACGGTGGGCATGATCCCGGCGCCTCGGGCAACGGCCTGCGCGAAGCCTCCCTGACCCAGGATCTGGCCCACAGGCTGGGCGAAGGGTTGCGCCGCCGCGACTTCGCCGTGCTCTACACCAGGGAAGGCAACTCCTTCATGAAGCTGGCCGACCGCACCAACCTAGCCAATGCCAAAAACGTGGACCTCTTCATTTCCCTCCATGCCAACTACAACCACAACAAAAACCTGAGCGGACTGGAGACCTATTACCTGGATGTGGCCCGCAACGACATCGCCGCCCAGGTGGCCGCCCGCGAAAACGGCATATCTCTTAATGAAACCAGCTATGCCCAGATCATTCTCAGTGAATTGAACCTGAACGACAAAAAAGAAGAATCCCTGAACGTGGCCCGCCTGGCGCACCAGACCGCCCTGAACCAATTGCGGCAGGCCGGATTCCCGGTGCGGGACAACGGGGTACGCTCCGCCCTACTGCATGTGCTGGCCGGAGCGCGTATGCCCTCAATCCTGGTGGAAATGGGCTATATCTCCAATGACGGCGATGCCTCCAGGCTCAAAAACGACAAGTATCTCCAGGCCCTGGCCGAGGGTATCTGCAATGGCGTGGCCGCTTACCGCGCCCAGGTCAATGCCCAGGGGAGAAAACCCTGAGCGCCTGCCGGATTTCCCTTTCTTTTTCACCGCAATAGGCGTAAACTAAATTGTCATAAAAAGTAACCTTCGCCTTTTGCCTATTTTATGCGGATTATGACATGAAAAAATTCTTCCGGGGCAGTGTGTGTCGCACTTTATGTCTCATTATTCTCGCGGCCTTTCTGCCTGCCCTCGGCGCCATCCTGTACGCTGAACTGCAAAACTTGCGCTACATCCGTGACAGCCTCAAGGAACACGCGGAAATATCGGTGGAAATGGTCAGCTCCCAAGTGGAGCGGATGATCACCCACACCCAGACCACCCTGGCCACTCTGGCCCAGGTGGAGGAAGTCCGCGAGCTGGCCCTGCCCCACTGCGCGCAAATCCTCGAAGACACCCTGCTGATAAACAAGTACTACACCGCCCTTTTCATCGTGGATGCCCAGGGCGAGGTCGTGGCCTCCACCCATGCGGACATCAGGAAGATGAACCTGCAATCCGAAAGCTATATTCAAAAGGTACGGGAACAAAAATCCTTTGTAATCAACGAATTCGCCCTAGGCTATTCCACTGGGCTCCCCACCCTCTACTGCGCCTATCCGGTATTCAACCATAATAACGACCTGGTAGGCATCCTGGTGGCCGGGCTGCTCCTGGGGCATAATATAGACCCCGTGGATCATGACTTCCAATCCTATAGCGCCATGCTGGCCCTGGATGACAAGGGGCTCTGCCTGTATTCCCACCCGGAAAATTATTTTCCCGCCGGCACCCTTCTCAGCGACAACCGCTGGGATTTTGTGCTCTCCCTGCCCGGCAATGAAACGGATTCTTCCCTGATTTTGAACAGAAACGGGCAGGAGCGCCTGCTCGTCGGCAAGCGCCTGACCAGGGAATACCTCGGGCTTCCCTATTTAAACCTCATGATGGTGGTGGAAACTAATGACATCCTTTTCAACGCTTACACACAAGCGGCCAGCAAAGGATTGATCCTCCTCGTTGCCGCTCTGGCCGGCATGATCTTGGCCTGGTTCATCGGCTGGCGGACCCTGGCGCACCCGCTGGCAAAAATGACCACAACCGCGCTTTCCTTTGGACAAAGGGATTTTTCCGCGCGCGCCGCCCTCCCGGCCCTAGGCGGAGAAATTGGAAAGCTTGGACAGGCCTTCGAAGGGATGGCCCTGGCCCTGGAAGAACATGAAAACCTACTGAACACGGGCAGAGTGGAAGCGAACGAGGCCAACCGGATCAAGACCGAATTCATGGCCAACATGAGCCATGAAATCCGTACCCCGCTAAACTCCATTATCGGTATGGCCTACATGGCCCTGAAAACCGACCTGGACGAGCGGCAGAAAAACTACCTCAGTAAAATTTACAACTCCAGCAACGCCCTTCTGGGCATTATCAATGACATCCTGGATTTTTCCAAACTGGAAACCGGCAATTTCAGCATCAATAACCTAGCCTTTCATCTGGATGACGTATTCAATACCATCAGCGCAATATCGGCCCCCAAGGCTGAAGAAAAAAATATTGAAATGCTCTTTTACATCTCGCCCAGCGTGCCTCAATATCTCAAGGGCGATCCTCTTCGCATAAACCAGATTCTGACAAACCTGATCTCCAATGCCATCAAGTTCACGGACAAAGGCGAGATCATGGTCAGTTGTTCGCCCTTGCCCCGTAAACCAGAGTCCGGCTCGTGCGTGGGCTTGCATTTTGTGGTGCAGGACACCGGCATAGGCATTTCCGAAGAGCAGTTTGCCAGGCTGTTCAAGCCCTTTACCCAAGCCGACGGCTCCATGACCCGCCGCTATGGCGGCTCCGGGCTGGGGTTGGTGATCGTCAAAAACCTGGTGGAACTGATGGGCGGCGAAATTAACGTGGAAAGCGCCGTAGGACAGGGAACCAAGGTCACTTTCACCATCCTCCTGGAGGAAAATCTAGATCAGTCTTCGCGCCTTTCCACTTCCGGCCTGCAAGGGATGCGTGTGTTGCTGGTGGATGACAACGAGACCGCCAGGCAGGTCATCGGGGGCATGCTCAATAGCTTTTCCTTCCAGACGGACTCCACCTCCTCGGCCAGCGAGGCCTATCAGCTTATTTCCATGGCCGACGAAAAAGGCAAACCCTACAGCGTGATCTATCTGGACTGGAGCATGCCTGACATTGACGGCGTGGAAGCGGCCAACTACATCGCCCACCACATGAATCTGCGTGTGCAGCCCAAAATCATGCTGATTACCGCCTTCGACCAGACTAAAGACCACGAAGACATGGCCAAAAACGGGATTGTTTCCATCATCCACAAACCGGTTAACCCTTCCCTGCTCCTGGACGCCACCCTGGAGGTTATGGATGTGGGAGAACCCGTAGAGACCGAAGCTAGCGCAACCGAACCTTCATGGATTGCGGAGGGAGAACCCCGGCCCGCGCCTCCGACCGCGGCCGAGGATCTGAGCTTCTGCGATTTGGAAACCACCGCCCTTCCGGGGTTGGATTTCAAAAAGGCCCTGGCCCTCTACGAGAACAAAAAAAATCTCCTGGATATGACCATTCGGGGCTTTGTGCGGGACCATGCCGGGGACTGCAAACAGATGAAAGAAGCCTTGTTCGCAGGCCGCCTCAAAGATGCCGGGCGCATCGCCCACACCATGAAAGGCCTATGCGCTTCCATCGGTGCCGATGGTTTGGCCGAGCAATTCGCCCTGCTGGAAGCGGACCTGACCGGCGAAGTGGTGGATTATTTCAAGATCAAACCGGCCATCCGCAAAGCCGGAGAAGACCTGGCGACTACCGTTGAACTGCTCAAGGACATGCTGGCCCGCCATGATTCACCGGAATGCGTCCGCTATCGCGGAGGCGCGGACGGCTCCGAGACGGATACCCCGGAAAACCAGGATATTCTGCGTAAACTGCACGCGCTTATGAAAGATGACGATGCCTCGGCCCAAGCCTTCCTGGCCGAAAACCTGGCGGGGCTCAAAGCCGATCTCCCGGAAAAGGATCTGCGCGACCTGGAACGCCTGGTCAACCAGTTCGAATTTGAAGAAGCCATGCGGCTACTGGACGGGTTATTATAACCCGCAGGCCGGGCGCGCCCTCTGTAAAAGCTCTTCCAAAACCTCTTCCAGGCTCAGATCCGATGTATCAATGATCACCGCGTCCTCAGCGGGCTTCAGCGGGGCCAGAGAACGGCCGCGATCCAGTTCATCCCGCCTGCGGATCTGTTCCACCAAATCCTCCAGCCTTTCCCGGCTACCCTGGGCCGCAAGCTGCTTTTGACGGCGGGCGCCCCGCACCTCCGTCCGGGCCTCCAGAAAAAATTTAACCCTGGCCCGTGGAAAAACCGCTGTTCCCAAATCCCGTCCCTCGGCCACCAGGGAAAAACCTTCGCCGATAGCCCGCTGTTTGCCCCTGGTGAACTCGCGCACCTCCGGCAAGGCTGCGAACCTGGAGGCCAGAACCCCCACGGCCTCGGAGCGGATGGCCGGGCCTGGGTCCTTGCCGTTGCACAAAAGAACGAAGGTCCCTCCTTCGCCGGACAGGGCGAAGTCCAATTTATGCAGCTCACCCGCGAGGGCATCCCCCCCCAGCCCGAGTCCTTTTTCTCCCAGGCGCAGGGCAATGCAACGGAACATGGCCCCGGTATCCAAAAAAGGCAGGCCCAGCTTCTCCGCCAGCAGGCGGGCCAGACTGCTCTTGCCCACCCCGGCCGGTCCGTCCAGGGTTATGTGCACAGGCGGGACGCCGAATTTCACAAAAGCTCCCGCAGGACATCCAGAAAGAAAAGGTTTTCATCCATCCGCCCCACGCTCACCCGAAAAAATTCCGGAAGATCATAGCCCTTCAGCCCGCGCACAATCACCCCTCGCCTAAGCAAGGCTTCGAACAAATCCGCGCCGCCCAACTTGGCCTTTACAGGGGGAGCGAACATCAAAAAATTGGCCCGGGAAGGCCAAACCCGGCAACCCGAATCCTCCAACCCCCATTGAAGCTGCTTCCGGCCCTCTTCCACCGCCTTCATGGTGGCTAGGCGGAAGTCCTCATCCTCCAGGGCCGCGAGTCCAGCCGCCTCGGCCAGGATATTTACGGAAAACGGGAGCCTGGCCCGGTTCAGGTAAACGGCCAGGTCTTCGGGCATCATGGCGTAACCTAGGCGCAGGCCGGCCAGCCCGTAACTCTTGGAAAATGTGCGCAAAATGACGATGTTGCGCAGTTCTTTGAAGCGCGGCAACATGGAATACTCCGCCAGCCTAGCCTCCGGATCTCCGTCCTCGTAAGCGGCAAAATCCATGTAAGCCTCATCCAGCGCCAGTATTGCCCCTTCGGGGAGTCTGGCGGACAAGGCCGCGAGTTCCCGCGCCGGCGGGCAGTAGCCGGAAGGATTATCCGGGCTGGTCACAAACACCAAGGAGGTCCGCTCATCCACCAGCTCGAGCAACGCCTCCCAGTCAAAGGTAAAATCCTCCCGCAAGGGGGCCGCGCGCAGCTCCACCCCGCAAAGTCCGCTCTGGATACCGTAAATGCTGAAACAGGGCTTGAAGGTCACCACATTGTGCCACCCCGGCTCGGCCAGGCAACGGATCAGCAGGTCAATGATCTCGTCCGAGCCGTTCCCCAACACCACACAGTCCGGACTCACTCCGTGCCTTGCGGCGATGGCCCCGGCCAGGCGCGGCGACCCTGACTGGGGATAGCGAAAAACAGAACCAAAGGCCCGCTCCAGGGCCGCGAGCGCTCCGGGTGAAACCCCCAGTGGATTTTCATTGCTGGCCAATTTGACCACCCGGTCCACTCCGTAGCGCTCCCGGATCTCCGTTATGGACAATCCCGGCGAATAGGCTTCCAAGGCTTCCACGGCCGGCCGCACAAATATCTTCCGCTGCATGGCAAACCTCCATCCGCCTGGCAACATACCCTGAGAACGCCTCCAAGGGCAAGAGCGGGAATGCCCCCGGCCGCCCCTTCCCCCTCTGTCCGCTTCGTGCTATGCTCCAAAGATGTTCGCACAGCATCCGCGCGGCCGTGAAAACCAGTCCTCGGCGCGGGGGCCAGCCCCGCCTTTTGCGCCAGCCCTTTTTCCCAAAACCGCCTCCCCGGATTTCACCATATGGGAAGGACTCGGCATAAAAACCCCCAGCCTGGAAGAATGCGCCGCTCTCTGGGATAAGTACGACATGCCCCCGCACATCCGGGCTCACTCCAACCAGGTGGCCCGGATCGTGGAAATCCTAGGGGAACTCCTGCGGACGCGGGGATCCGGGCTGAACCGCGCCCTGCTCCTGGCCGGAAGCCTGCTGCACGATATCGCAAAGGCCTATACCATAAGCTTCGGCGGCAACCACGCCCAACTGGGCGCGGCCTGGATCGTGCGGGAAGAACTTCATCCCAAGGTGGGACAGATGATCCTGCACCATGTATATTGGCCCTGGGACTTGGACCTGGACAACGAAAACATGCTGCCGGTCCTGCTCCTGGTCTATGCGGACAAGAGAGTGCGCCATGACCGGGTGGTCAGCCTGCAAGAACGCGCCGAGGACTTGCTGCGGCGTTACGGACACACGGAAGCCATCCGCCTGTCCGTCAACGCCTCCATGGCCCAGGGACAGACCTTGGAAAACCTGCTTTCGGAACGCACTGGAGTGCCATTATATGAATATACTTTTGATCGCCGGCGGCTGGTCTGACGAACGGGAAGTATCCCTAGGCGGTGCCAAAGGCATCGCCGCCTCCCTGGAAAGACAGGGACACCGGATCAGCTTGTACGATCCGCAGCATGATTTTACCGGCCTTCCAGACGCGGCCAAGGGACAAAATTTTGCCTTCATCCACCTGCACGGCGCCCCTGGCGAGGACGGCCTACCCCAGAGCCTGCTGGAACGCTTGGGACTGCCCTACCAGGGCTCGGGTCCGGCCGCTTCCTTCCTGGCCCTGAACAAGGCCGCAACCAAAACCCTCTACCGCCAGACAGATCTCCCCACCCCGGAATGGATCTTCCTGTGCCACCGCCCCGGACCGGGCTGGACCCCCTCCCTGTCCTACCCCTTGATCCTCAAACACAATACCGGCGGTTCCAGCCTACGCCTGGCCAAGGCCAACGATCCTGAAGAACTGGCCGACGCCCTGGACCGCCTCTTTGCCGGCGGCGGGGAGATTCTTGTCGAAGAATTTCACCAAGGAATAGAACTCACCTGCGCCGTGCTCGGAGAACTGACGGAAAAAAACGGACAAACCGCAGAGATTCCCCAGGCCCTGCCCCCCATTCTCATCCGTCCCCTGAGCAACAGCGAAGGACTCTTTGACTACGCGAGCAAATACTCCCAAGACGGCGCCGAAGAGATTTGCCCCGCCCCGCTGCCCGAGGAACTGCTTATGGAAGTCCGCCGTCTAGCCCTAGCCGCCCACCAAGCCCTGGGGCTTTGCGGATACAGCCGCACGGACTTTATCCTGACCCCGCAAAAACGGCTCCTTATCCTGGAAACCAACACCCTGCCTGGCATGACCACCGCCAGCCTGTTGCCCAAGGCCGCGCTCGCGGCCGGAATCTCCTTTGACCAGCTCCTCCGCCGCCTCCTGGACCTCGGCCTAGCCTCCCGCCGCGCCTGATCCATGCTGCCGCGCCTGTACCAACTACTCTGGAGGCTTGCCAGACCCCTGCTGCGCAGACACCGCCGCCTGGGAGAAGGCTTCGCTGAACGCCTTGCGCCTCCACCCTGGCCACGCATCCATACTGGCCACGCATCCGCTACGCCCTGCCGGCTCTGGCTGCACGGGGCCTCCGGGGGCGAGGCCTACCTCATCCGCGAACTGGCTCTGGAGTTGGCTGCACGTCAATCATCCCGCCCAAAATTCACCCTGCTCTGCACCAGCCTGACCAACCAGGGTCTGGAGATACTCCGGCAGGCCCAAAAAGATTGCCCGGCCGACTCTCTGGAACTCCTCCCCGCCTATCTGCCCCTAGATGAACCCCAAATCATGCGCCGGGCCGTACGCCAGGTCTTCGGACCCCAACGCCCGGCCTCGCCCGCGGTCCTGGCCCTACTGGAGACGGAACTCTGGCCTGGCCTGCTCCTGGCCTGCCGGGAATACGATCTGCCCACCCTCATCCTCAACGGACGGCTGACAGAAAAATCCCTGCGCGCCTACTACCCCTTCCGCTCCTTCCTACGCCATCTGCCCCCCAGGCGCATTCTGGCCAGCAGTCCGGCGGACCAGGAACGCTTCCGTTCCCTCTTCGGATCAGCCGCTCCCTGCGACCTCATGCCCAATATCAAATTTGACCGCATCCGCTTTGAGGACGCCCCCCCCCCCGTGGTCCCCGGCTCCCTCATCGCCCTGGCCTCGGTGCGCGAGGAAGAAGAGGCCCTCCTGGTCTCCTGCCTACCGGAACTCCTGGCCCAAGCCCCCGAATGCGCCATCGCCCTGGCCCCCCGCCACCTGCACCGCCTGGAGGCCTGGGAAAAACGCCTGCAAGCCCTGAATTTGCCATACATCCGCGCTGGCAGCCTCCAAAACCTCGCTCCGCCTCCAGGACAAATCCTTCTCTGGGACAGTTTCGGCAACCTGCACCAAGTCTACCGCCAAGCCTCCGCCGTCTTCGTGGGCGGGAGCCTCGCCCCCCTGGGCGGGCAAAACTTTCTGGAACCTTTGGCCTGCGGCCTGATCCCCTGTATCGGCCCTTCCTGGCAAAATTTCGCTTGGGTTGGAAAAGAAATTTTTGACCTGGGGCTGGTCCGCCGGATAAACTCCATCGAAGAACTCGTCCCAGCCCTGCTACGGCTGTTGCATGGAGGGGAGAACAAAACCCTGGTGCGGCAAAAATTGGAGGACTACCTCGCCCCTCGCCGGGGCGGAACCCGTATGGCCGTAGAGGCCCTGGCGGAATTTCTGTAATGTAAGGAGTCTGTATGTATATAGTCACCGGCGGCGCGGGCATGATCGGCAGCGCGCTGATTTGGGAATTGAACCGCCGTGGAATCACCGAGATCCTCGTGGTGGACCATCTGGGATATTCGGAGAAATGGCGAAACCTCTCCAAGCTGCGCTACTTGGCCTATCTGCCCAAAGAACTCTTCGCGAAGCATCTCCGGCAGGACACTCTGGAAGAAATCCTGGCTGCGGAATCCGTGTACGGCCAAACGCCGGGGCGCATTCAGGGCATAGCCCACCTTGGAGCATGCTCTTCAACCACCGAATTGGACACGGATTACATGCTGCAAAATAATCTGGAGTACAGCAAGGCCTTGTGCATATACGCCCAAACCAGGGGCATCCGCTATATCCAGGCCAGCAGCGCGGCCACTTACGGCGGCGGGGAGCATGGTTTTTCCGATAACCCCGAGAATTTGGATCGCCTGCGGCCCTTGAATATTTATGGTTACTCCAAACACCTCTTTGACCTCTGGGCCAGGCGCACCGGGCGGCTGAACAGCCTGGCCAGCCTGAAATTTTTCAATGTTTACGGCCCCAACGAATACCACAAAGGCGAGATGCGCAGCATGGTCCACAAAGCCGTGGAACAGATCCGGGATCAGGGCTTCGTCCGCCTCTTCCGCTCATACAAAAAGGAATACCCGGACGGCGGACAGTTGCGCGATTTTATTTATGTCAAGGACTGCGCCCTGATCCTGGCGGATCTGCTGGAACGTCCGGGGGTGAACGGCCTGTTCAACCTGGGAACGGGGCAGGCGCGCAGTTGGCGGGATTTGGCCTGCGCGGTCTTCGCGGCCATGGACTTGGAACCCCGGATCGAATATGTGGAGATGCCGGAAGTCCTGCGCGGTAAATACCAGTATTTCACCCAGGCCGACATGGGCGCCCTCTCGCGAGCCATGGGTCCGAACAGGCCGCTTCCGCGCGTGCTGGAAGAAGGCGTGAACGATTATGTGCAAAATTACCTGACCGTGGAAGACGGTTACTTATAAAAACTTTTTGGGGCTGCCGCCCCAAACCCCTTTGACGGGGATGTGGCAGCGCCCCGCGAATTTCCGGAGGTCTTATGCGAAATATGCGGGTAGCGGAAGCCCTGGCGGCGCGGGAGGCGGCATCCCAAGTCCGGGTGCGCGGCTGGGTGCGAACCAGACGTGACTCCAAAGGCTTTTCCTTTCTGGAACTGAATGACGGATCCTGCCTGTCAAATGTGCAGGTTTTGGCGGAAGAGAATCTTCCGAACTTGCAGGAGGCCCAGACCGGAGCGGCCCTGGAAGTGGCCGGGGAGTTGGCCGCCTCTCCCGGCAAGGGACAGCAATGGGAAATCCGGGCCAAGACCCTGCGGGTATTGGGAGAATCCGACCAGGCCCTTTATCCTTTGCAAAAAAAACGCCATTCCGATGAATTTCTGCGCGGCATCGCCCACCTGCGGGCGCGCACCAACAAGTATGGTGCGGCCTTCCGGCTACGCTCCGAGGCCGCCTTTGCCATCCACAGCTTTTTTCGGGGCCGCGCTTTTTACTGCGTGCAGACCCCGGTGCTGACCGGGGCGGATTGTGAAGGCGCGGGCGAGATGTTTCGGGTGACCACCCTGCCGCCCGGAGCGGCGGCTGACCCGGTCCGCCCCTTTGCCGAGGATTTCTTCGGCCGGGAGTGCAGCCTGACCGTCTCCGGCCAGTTGGAAGCCGAGGCGCTGGCCCTGGGACTTGGCCGGGTTTACAGCTTCGGGCCGACTTTCAGAGCGGAGAACTCCAATACCCCCAGACATGCCGCGGAATTCTGGATGATCGAGCCGGAGGCGGCCTTCTTCGACTTGGAGGACAACATCGCCCTAGGCGAGGATTTGCTGCGCTTCGTGACCCGGCATGTCCTGGAGCATTGCGCCCCTGACCTGGATCTCTTCGAACGCTTCGTGGATGAAAGTCTGCCGGAGCGTCTGCGGACCCTGGCCGAAGGCCCGTACCAGCGGATCAGTTACGGCGAGGCCGTGGACATACTGGCTAAATCCGGACGATCCTTTGAATTCCCGGTATTTTTCGGCGCGGACCTGCAAACCGAGCATGAACGCTTTCTGGCCGAAGAATATTTCTGCGGTCCGGTGACCGTGTTCAATTATCCCAAAGAAATCAAGGCGTTCTATATGCGGGCCAATGACGATGCCCGCACGGTGGCGGCCATGGACCTCATCGCACCCCGCATCGGCGAACTCATCGGCGGAAGCCAGCGCGAAGAGCGTCTGCCCCGCCTGGAGCAACGCCTAGCCGAACTCGGCCAGGATTCTAGGAATTACTGGTGGTACCTGGACCTGCGCCGTTTCGGCAGTGTCCCGCACTCCGGTTTCGGCCTAGGCTTTGAACGCCTGATCATGCTGCTCACCGGCATCGGCAACATCCGCGATGTAATTCCCTTTCCCCGCACACCCAATAACCTGGAGTTCTGAAATCATGCCCCTGGTAAATGTAAAACTGGCCGGCGATCCACCCAACGCGGAACAAAAAGCTGTCCTCATCCGGGAATTCACCGATGTCCTGGCGCGCGTCTTGGGTAAAAACCCCGCCACCACAAAAAAAATTACTTATATCACTATTTCTTGACGAAACTGCTTGACCGCGTTAACCATTTTGCTGAAAAAACTGAATTATATTCTGCCGTATAGTAATTAGGGGCTAAATCCGGCATGTTGTTCAAAAGATATCATATTGTCATCCTGCGGGATCAGGATGGCGTTTCCGGCCAGCTCCGACTCCGGGGCTGGGTGGGGGTATTTTTGTTTTTGTTGCTGGTGGGCTTCGCGGTCAGCACGGCCTATCTGTGGGGTTTTAACTATCGGGCGGAATTCCTGGAAAATCAGCTTAACGACGCCCAAAAAACCATCAAAGAGCAAAACTCCCAGATCGCCAGCATGGACGGCAAACTCAGGCTGTTGCAGGGCGATCTCTCACGGGTGCAGCAGTTTGACGCCAAGCTGCGCGTCATGATGAACATGGATAAAGAACCCACGGACATCAACAGCAATATAGGCGGCCCCCTGGCCGCGTCCACGCAGCCTTTGCCCCTGCATAGACAGGAGCTGCTGGCCCGGCGGGTACACAGCATGCTGGATCAATTGAGCACGGATACGCGGATGGAAGAATTGCGCCAGCAGGATCTCCTGCACGTCATGCGGGAAAACCGGGAAATCCTGGCCTCCACCCCATCCATCTGGCCCACGGACGGCTATCTTACTTCCACCTTTGGACGCCGAACCTCGCCCTTCGGCTCCGGCAGCACGGATTTTCACAAGGGTGTGGACATCGCCAACCGCGTCGGCACGCCGGTGCGCGCACCGGCCCAGGGCGTGGTCACCTTTGTTGGTTGGGATGGCGGTTACGGCAACTGTATAGTCATCAACCACGGCAACAGCATCAGTTCCCGTTACGGACACCTGAACAATTCCCTTGTCAAGGTCGGCCAGGCGGTAAACCGTGGGGATGTCATCGGATCGGTGGGCAACTCCGGCCGCAGCACCGGCCCGCATCTGCACTACGAGGTACGGGTGGGCGGGGTCTGCGTCAATCCCCTGCGTTATATCCTGAACTGATTTCAGGCCGGTCCCGGCACGCAATGATCGATTTCAGGCATGTACACCACAATTTCAACGGGCGTCCGGCCTTAAGGGACTGCACCTTTCATCTGGATAAAGGCGAGGTCATGTTTCTCACCGGCCCTTCGGGTGCCGGCAAAAGCACCCTGATCCGCCTGCTTTTCGCCGACCTGCCTTTGCAGTACGGCACGGCCAGGATAGCCGGTTTTGAGCTGGACAAGATCCGACCAGGACAGATCCCTCTGCTCCGCCGCAAGGTCAGCTTTATCTTCCAGGATTTCCAGCGCGTTCTACTGCCGCAGGACACGGTTTACAACAATATCCACCTGCCCCTGCGAGTCTGCGGCATTGCCAAGCAACACGCGGACCGCCGCATCCAGGCCGTGACCCGCCACCTAGGACTGCACGACAAGCTGGCGGATCCATGCGCCAACCTGTCCGGCGGAGAACAACAGCGCGTAGCCGTGGCCCGCGCCTTTGTGACCAACCCGCAAGTCGTGCTGGCGGATGAACCCACCGGCAACCTTGACCCGGAACTTTCCGTCCGCCGTTTGCTGGAGCTTTTTAAGTTCTTCCAACGTTACGGCACGACCATGATCATTGCCACGCACAATCCGGAGCTTCTACGCCGCCATCCTGAAGGCCGGGCTCTGCGCCTAGAACAGGGGGCCATTACCCGGTCCAACTGGGAAGGAGCCGCCCTCTTCAATCCCATGGCCGCAGCCTTCGCTCCTACGGGAAAAAACTGATGTCCATGTTTTTTCAGCTGATCCGGCAGGCCCTGCGGGATATTTCCCTCAACCCCTGGGCGCAGATCCTCACCCTAGCCGCGGTTACCCTAGTGAGCTTCCTAGTGGGGCTGGGGCTGATGATCGTCACCACCCTGGATCACCAGTTGAGCATCAGCAAGGGTGAAACCGTCTTTCAGGTTTACTGGCGGCCAAGCGCGGATCCGCAAAGCATTGCCGAACAATGGGACGGGATACGCCAGCTTCCCGGCTTCTTCCATATAAAAACCTTCACCCCTGCCGAAGCTTTACGGGAACTGGAAGGTCGCATCGGACGGGGGAGTTCGGCCAAGAATTTTCCCTTCCTCAGAGACCAGAACCCTCTGCCGGCCACCGCCCTGATAACCTTTACCCCCGACGAACAGGACTACGAGCGCTGGCTCAGGGAGATCACTTCCTACCTGGCCGGTCTGGAAGGGGCTGAACGGGTTTCCTCTTCCCCTCTGCGCGACGAGATCGGACAGGCCTGGCGCAAGGTCAATAGCTATGTGCTGCGCCCGGCCATTATCTTTCTGACCCTGATCCTCGGCTTGGTGGTGGGCAATACCGTACGCCTGGCCATGCTCTCCAAAGCGCGGGAGGTGGAAATTCTCCGGCTGGTGGGGGCCTTCAACTGGTATATCCGCATTCCCCTACTCATCGTCGGTGGCCTGCAAGGACTGGTCGGCAGCGCCATGTCCTTGTTCATCTTGCGCTTTTTGCATCTGCATGTGGAGCATATCCTCAATTTCCCCCCCATCTTGCTGGAGATCCGTTTTCCGCCGCTCCAAATCGTCCTGCTGATGCTGGCCGTGCCCACCTTGCTGGGAGTGGCCGGGAGCTGGGTCGGACTCGGCCAGCCTCCCTCGGGACGGGCGTTCCGGAGAGCTTCCCACGCCTCCGTCTCGGACAAGGCCTGGGAACAATAACTCCCATGCCCATCACGGTTGAACTGCCTCCTGACCCCGGTACGAGCCAAAGTCTGTTGCAAAGCATCTATCTTTCAGGGCTGGCCGAACCGCCGCCCCTCTGCACCGGGATGGGCCGCTGCGGCCGCTGCCGGGTGCGCTTTCCAGGCGATGCCTCTCCGGTCCTGCCCCAGGACAAGGCTATCCTGTCCCAGGAACTTCTGGAGCAGGGCTGGCGTTTATCCTGCTGCCGCCCGCCCCTGCCCGGAACCAAGCTGGAGCTGCCGAAAGGAACGCGCCTACCAGATAATATCTCCCCAAACCCGGCCCACCCCGTTCATTATCCTCCAACCATGGATCTGGCGGTGGACTTCGGCAGCTCTTCCCTGCATTTCGCCGCCGTGGACCCGGCTCTGCCCCAGGAAAACGATCCTCAGATGGCGGAAGGAATTTTGATAAATCCGCAAATGGGAGCGGGAGGAGATGTGCTTTCACGGGTGGCCTTCGCCCTGGAACCGGAAGGTTTACAGCGTTTGAGCCGCCTTTCCCGCGCGGCCCTGGCCCGCATGTTGGAACAAACGCAAAACCGGCACAAACGCGGGGTGCGGGAAATCTGCCTGGCGGGCAACAGCGCCATGACTCATCTGTTTCTGGGGCTTATTCCTTCCGGCCTAGCTGCGGCCCCTTACCACCTGGATTATCGCGGAGGGGATTACGCGCACTTGCCGGACCTGCCTCCGGTATGGGTCGCCCCCCTGTCCGGGCCGTTCATCGGCGGCGATTTGAGCGCCGGCTACGCGGCCTTGGCCTTCGGGAAAAAAGCGGCCTACCCCTTTATGCTGGCGGATCTGGGAACCAACGGCGAATTTATCCTGGCCCTTTCCCCTGAAGAAACCTTGGCCGCGAGCCTCCCTCTGGGGCCGGCCCTGGAAGGGGCAGGCATGTGTTGCGGGGCCGCTGCCGGCCCAGGAGTGGTAACCGGTTTCACCCTCTCTCCCCAAGGGCCGGAGCCAATTCTTTTTACATCGGCCTACTGGGGCGGGCCGGCTTTGGGCATCTCCGGCAGCGGCTATCTTTCCCTGATCCGCTGTCTGCTCCAGGCCGACCTCCTGCGGGCGGACGGCGGTTTTTCCACAAAACCGCCGACCCCGCTGGGGAAGCGCCTGGCGAAGCGCCTACGCCTTACGCCCCAAGAAAAAATCTGGGAAATCGGTCCCCAGGGGACCCTCTACCTGGCGGCCTCGGACGTGGAAGAAATGCTCAAGATCCGGGCCTCCTTCACCATGACCATGCATAGCCTTCTGGAAGCGGCCTCCCTTGGCTTCGCGGACCTCCAGGCCCTCTACCTGGCCGGAAGCCTAGGCAGCCACACCTCTGCCGCCGACCTGGAGGCTCTGGCCTTCATCCCACCGGGCGGCAGCGCCAAGATCCGGACCGCAGGCAACACCTCCCTCAGCGGAGCCACCCTGCTCTGCCGACAGCCGGAACTGCGCCAGAAACTTATCCGCTGGGCCAGCCGCGTCCAAATACTCAACCTGCCAGAGCAACCAAACTTCCTCAGGCGCTTCGCCGCGGAAATGCATTTTTAAGGTTAATTATGGGATATCTTGTCAGACTCCGGCCGCCTCTTGCGCGAGCGGGGGCGTTGCAGAGGTCTTGGCGGAGACAGGGGGAGCTCGGAGGTATCCTTGGTCAGGCTACGAAATTCCGTGGCATAGATATTGATCATGGCCAGGACGAAACCCAGAATCAGCGGGCCGTATATCAACCCCAGAGGGCCGAAGGCCTTGATACCGCCAAATACCGACATGAAGAGGAAAAGGATGGAAATCTTGGAATTGCCGCGCAGGATGATCGGGCGCAGGATGCTGTCAATGAGGGTAACCAGGATGCCCCAGATGAACAAAAAAATCGCGGCCTGGTAACGGGTGCTCAGAATTAGGTAAAGCACCGCCGGTCCCCAGACCAGGCCGGTGCCGAGGACTGGCACCAAGGCAGCGGCGGCCATGAGCGAACCCCAGAACAATGGCGGTATGCCCACCAAAGCTAGGCCGATCCCTCCCACAAGCCCCTGGATGGCGGCGATGGCAAAACCGCCCACCAGCACCGCGTTGGCCATGCGCCGCAGACCTTGCAGGATGTTTTCCTTCTGTTCCTCGCGCAGGGGGCTGAGCTGCTTCAGTTTACTGACCATGCCCTCCCCGTCCTTGAGCATGAAAAACATAATCAGCAGCATGAGCATAAAATGGACGAAGATGGTAATGAAGTCCACCACAAAGCCGGTGCCCCAGCCGACCATCTGCTGGCTGGCGCTACGGGAAAAAGACAGCAGGTTGAAGCGCAAATCGCTCAGATCCATGTCCAGGTCTAAAGGGGACAGCAAATTTTCATTCACCCAGACGAGCAAGGGCAAAATACGCTCGTTGAACAGGCTGTCCGGGTTGTTGCTGGAAAGCCACAAAGCCAGATCCCGGATGCTCTTGCTGGCCTGCGGGATCAGTTGAGACAAAAAAAAGGCCAGGGGCAAGCAGAAGAGCAATACCACCAGAGTCAGGGTAAGCCCGGAGGCCAGGTAGTCTCCAAAACCGGTCCGTTTGCGGATGCGGACATACAGGGGGTGGAGCAGGGCGCCGAAGATACAGGACAGGATAATGGCGTCCCCGAAAGGCCACATCAGCATCAAGGTCAGGTACAGCGCCAGGAAGAGCATGGCAAAGAGGAAAAAATAAAAGATGCGCCGGCTGTCAAAAGGGACGGGGGACATGGCCGTCTTGGACGGGCGGGCGGGACGGCTTTCCAAATGCGGAGCGGAACGCCCCGTATGCTGGTCATAAGTCCGACGCTGAAGCGGTTTCATGGGCTTTCACCGGCCTTCACTTCTTCCCAAAGGGCGTCCTTTTCCGCCTGGCCCAGGGAGCAGAAATCCAGCCCACGTTCGCCGGCCAAGGTCTCCATGCCGGCAAAACGGCGCAAAAAGCGGGCATTGGTCTTTTCCAGGGCCGCCTCCGCCTTGAGTCCCTTGCGCCGTCCCAATTCCACCAAGCTGAAAACCAGATCTCCAAGCTCATGCTCCATGGCCGCTTGATCCTGCTCCCGGCAGGCGTCAATAAATTCAAGCCATTCGGCCTCCACCTGCATCTCAGCGTCCGTGTCCGTATCCCAAGTAAAACCGTTGGCCGCGCTTTTGGAATGGATGCGGTAGGCTTTAAGCAGGGCAGGCAGGCCAACGGGCAGAGAGCCGAAGACCCCGGGGCGAGACTCTTTGCCGGCCTTTTCCGCCTTTTTGATCTCCTCCCAGGCGCACAAGAGACCGTCTTTGTCCACAGGTTCAAATTTGGCAAAGACATGCGGGTGCCTTCCCATCATTTTGCCCCGATTTTCTTCCATGGCCTCGGCCAGGGTAAAGCAGCCGTTTCCGCTCCACAGTCTGGCCATAAACAACAAAATGAACAGAACGTCTCCCAGTTCCTCGCGCTGGTCGGCGGGATTCTGGCGGCGCACCGCGTCAATAAGCTCGTACATTTCCTCCAGGGCATAGACACACAGGCTTTCCGGATTCTGCGCCTTGTCCCAGGGGCAGCCTTCCGGTCCAAGCAACTGGTCCAGCACCTGGTTGAGCCGGGTCAGAGCCCGCCCGTTCGCCTCCGCTTCGTCACGCATGTTCAATCCGGCTTCATCCACCGAAAGGCGACGCCGGCTGAGACGGAACCGGCCAATGCTGAAGACCGTCGCTCAGACGATCCAGGCCGCGCCATAAGTTACCGAGGGGCGGCGCCAAGGCGGAATCGTACAAAATCCGGCTCTGCGGAGCCAGATAAGAAATAATCAACAACGCGAGGCTGGCCAGCACCGCGCCCTTGAACAGGGCGATCAGTCCGCCCAGGAAACGGCTCCCCCAACTGGGCTCCCGCTTGGCAAAGATGCGGCCCAAGAACTCCAGCGCCAGGAGGCTCAGCCCCCAAACCAGGACAAAGACCCCCACATATGCCAGAAAATCGTTTAAATCCATGTCGCCCAAAAGAGAGGTCAGCCAGCCCTTCGCCGAATCATGCACAAGCCTGTTGCTGGTGACCAAAAAGGCCAGCAAGGCGCTGAAAAGTCCGGCCAGTTCCGCCGCCAGGCCGCGAAAGCAGCCGCGCAGGGCCAACAGCAAAAGCCCGATTACCAAAAACAGATCCAATAAACTAAGGCTGCCAGGCAGATTCATATACTTGTCCTTTGCCCTTGCGGGCATTCCGAACGCAAGGCGCAAGGCGCGCAGCCCCGCCGAAAAGGATAAAAGGTAAGCAACGCATAGCGCCGGCGCAAAACTCTCTCACCTGCCGCAAGCAGGCCTTCTTCCTCCAGGACGCGGCGCAGGGGAGGGCGGAACTCCGGGAAGGGGGCGCAACCCTCCGCGCCCGGGGCGCAGGTCCTAAGCGCTGTCCAGCACAGCCGGGAGGCCAGAGTATGGCAGTAAAAACCGTCACCGGGGGAGGCGTTCCAGATCTCCGCGATCTCCTCCTCCACCCAGGGCTCCAGCCAGACGGCCAGGAACCCGTCCCGCCCATGGCGGAAGCGCCTGATGCGCAGACCGGCGGAACTCCAGCGCTCCCAAAGGCTGTTCCCTTGAGACTCAACCCGGCCTTCCAGGGGTGGCGCGGCCATACTCACGGCAAACACAAGCTCTCTCTCCCGCGCTTTGCTGCTCAAGGTAACAAGTACGGTGCAAACGCAGGCTAGTCAATAGGAATATCTTCTCCGCCCGCCTATGAGAGCGCCCCGCGCAAGGCAATTTTATATTGCGGATTATCACCGCAGGGACTATTTTATAGTCAAATCACGGCGTGAGCCATCTCAAATTCATTTACGCAATGAAAAAAGACTACCCTTTCTTTTTTTTCAACCAGAGAGATCACGATCTGCTGGCCATCGTTGACCAAGCCTGGGGGGAAGGCCCGCGGAACCGGACCCTTTTCGGAGCCTCGCTCCATCCCAACGGCATCATGGAATTGGCGGGCTCCCACGCCGAACGCATGGCCCTTGCGGTAATCAATCTCCTGGCCAATATCGAAGCCAAGCGGGCCGAATACCGACTCATGGCCCTGCGCAGCCTGCTGGACGAGGTCTGGCATTCCGCCCAGACCGGCTTTCGCTACAATACGGCCAGGGTGCTTATCCAGATGATGAAGGAGATCGTGCTCTCCAGGGAAAACCCCCGGCGGCGGATGATGCTGGTCCACGATTTCCGCCGGGCGGCTACGGGCAATCCGCGCATCGTCCGGCAATTTCTACGGCAGTACCGGCTGCTGGAGATGCCGGAAACATTGACCCAGGCCTCCATGGACCATCATGTGCATGACGCCAACACCAAGGGCCGCAAAAATCCCACCCACCTGCTAATGGATGCCTGGATCAAGGGGCTGCGCCACCTGATCATCATCTACTACAACTACATCAGTCCGGAAATGGCCCACGAACTGTTCAGCGCCGCGGCCATCCTGGGCATCCGCATCCGCATCGGCCTGGAATACCGCGCGCCTTTTAAAAACAGGCAGATAAGCCTTATTTGGGAGCCGGCCGGGATGATGGACAAGGATGATGCCCTGGAATTCCTTCAGGAAAAGCCCATCCGGCTGCTCATGGAAGAAGGCCGCGGGATCAGCGCCTGTAATACCTCGCAGGTCATACGCCTCCTGGAATACTGGAATGCCGTCGCCCTGCCGGAAATCCGGCGCAGGCTGGACCTAGAGCTGGCCCCCCTGGAGCAGGGTAAATTCCTGGAATTTGTAGGCGCTGGGCAAGCCTCCACCCTGCACCTGGCCGAAATGGCTCACCGCCAGATGCTCCCCGCGCTCAAGACCCGTTACCTGGCCCTGGAAAAGAAATTGGCGGATCCGCCAGGAGACGGGGACCCCGATCCGGAGCCTCTGCGGGAACGAATGCGCTTCTTGAACGGCCTGACTCCGGAAGTGCTTTTGAACACCTGGCTGAAAGAAGTGCATGAACATCCGCCGGAAGCTTCCGCCGGCGCGAACGATCTGCCGGAACTGGCCTTTTTGCCGCCGCAGCTTCTGACCGAAAAACTCCTGGAGCTGCGGAACAAGTCCAGCATCCGGCTGAGTCCGGCGGATCTCTCCCCCGAGGAGGTGCTGGAACTGCTTTGGGATTGCCAGGGCCGCATAAGCCACCTAGAAAATTTCAACCTCAAGGAATGGCAGAGCGGCCGCACCCCGCAACTGGAAGAGATCAGCCTGCTCCAACAGGCCTTGAACAACCCCAGCCCGCTCCCCCTGAAACATATCGTCCGGGCCATGCTCAAGGATAAACTCCGGGAAAACGGCGATCCGGAAGGCTGCGCCAAGCTGAGAGAAATCCTGCAAAACCTCCCGGCCCTGCAAAAACACTACCTGCGCCGTCCCCTTGGTTCGCGCATCGGCACGGATTCCACCAGCAACGCCAGCATGCGGCACGGCATGGGACTTCTGGCGCCTGAAACCCTGCCCCTCCGCGCTCGGCGCCGGATGAAAGGGTACGACGGCATAATGCCTCTGCCCATCCATCTGGAAATGACCCCTACAATCACTTATCCACCGCCAGCCGCGAACTCCGTCTTCAATTCCTCCCCTATCCGCGCCTTGGCCGGATGGACGCGCCCGTGGCGGCGCGGAAAAATGAGCTGGATTTACAACGAAATGGCCACCTATAACCGCCAGGGCAACATCATCACCATCGGCGGCATCGCCAATACCCAGGACAACGGCTTCGCCCCCCGCGCGAACGGCGAAGGGACGCGGCTATCTTTAATCCACCTGAATAACCACGTCCTGAACGGCTTGAAAGTGCTGCTGGGGCTGACCGCCGCCATGCTGACCTTCCTATATACCCAGCCCTGGTGGTTTCTGGCCTGGTTCGGCGCCTTGATATGGTTCACGATTACCGCCCTGCGCAATATCGCCCAAGCCCTGCTTGGCGGCGGGGTGCTCCGCCGTTCCCTCCTACGCTGGAGCGACTACATCAATGTATCGCGGATCTGCGACTCGCTGATGTACACGGGTTTCTCCGTCCCCCTGCTGGAACTGGGCATGCGTTACCTGCTCCTGGAAAAAAACCTGGGACTCACTCTGCAAAACTCTCCGGCCCTGGTTTTTGCCTCCATGTCCCTGGGCAACGGTCTGTATATCGCCTCGCACAACATCTACCGCGGCCTGCCTCGAGCCGCGGCCGTCGGCAACTTGTTCCGCAGCATCCTGGCCATCCCCTGCTCCATCTTCTATCACCATCTCCTGCTCATGCTCATGCACCACCTAGGTGCTCTGAATCCGGAAGTCTACCTGCAACTGGGCGCGGCCATCATCTCCAAGACCGCCTCGGACACGGTGGGCGGAATCATTGAAGGGACGGCCGACCGGCAAAATAACCTGCGCTTGCGCTTTATGGATTACGGCAACAAGATCCGCCAGCTCCTAGAAACCTACACCCGCCTTGAACTGGCCTACCCGGAAAAGCATATCCTGCGCCTCCTGGTCCACCCGGAAAACCTGCTGGAATTGACTAGGGAAAATAACCTGCCCCTGCGGGTGGCCTCCATCGCCAACGCCTTGGATTTGATGTATTTCTGGAATTATCTGCCCCAGGCACAGCCAGCCCTGAAACGCCTGGTGGCAGACATGAGCGGAGAAGAACGCCTGATCCTGGCTAGGTCTCAACTGGTCCTTTCCAGGACGCACGAGGTCAGCCAGATGTTCGTGGACGGCCTAGTGGGCGAGCATTTTTCCAAGGCCCTGTCTTTTTATCTGAACCGTAACAGTGAATACATCCGGACCATGTACGACCTCTGCTTCCCCGGCACCGCCAGGGATGAGGACCAGGGTTGAGGTGTTATGTTAGCCAAAGTTTCCTGCGCGGCCCTGGAGGGAGTGGAAGCCACCGAGATCAGCCTGGAAGCGGATTTCACCCGCGGCGGGCTGCCCAGCTTCAGCCTAGTGGGTCTGGCCGAAGGCGCAGTGCGGGAAGCCGGCGGCCGAGTCTTCACCGCCTTGCGCAACTGCGGCTTCACCCTCCCCGGCGGGCGGCTGACCGTCAACCTAGCCCCGGCTGATTGCCGCAAGGCCGGCTCGGCCTATGATCTGCCCTTGGCCCTGGGATTGCTGGCCGCCACCGGCACCCTGCCTCCAGAGGCCCTGGAGGGCTTTTTCTGCCTGGGAGAACTCTCCCTCACCGGAGAACTGCGCTGGGTTCCCGGCGTTTTGCCGATGGCCGCTCTGGCGGCCCAGCGCCAGGCGCGCGGTTTGCTGACGCCCGCGGATAACGCCAAGGAAGCTGCGGTGATCTCGGGGGTGGCAGTGTACGGGACGCGCAATCTTTCGGAAGCCGTGGCCTTTCTGTCCGGACGGCTCCCCCTTGAACCCGTGCGGGCGGAATTAAACCGGGAAAACTTCAGTGGGGAATGTCTTTTTGACTTCGCCGAGATCAAGGGACAGGAGTATGCCAAACGGGCCGTGGAACTGGCCGCCGCCGGCGGGCATAATCTCCTGCTCCTTGGGCCTCCGGGCAGCGGCAAGACCATGCTGGCCCAACGTCTGCCCGGCATCCTGCCTCCCCTGGACTTTGACGAAGCCCTAGAAGTAACCCGCATTTACAGTGTAGCCGGGCAGCTTAAGGCGGGCGAAGGGCTGATCCGCCGCCAGCCTTTCCGCGCCCCACACCATACCGTTTCCTACGCCGGCCTAGTGGGCGGCGCGGCCAATCCCAAGCCGGGAGAAATTTCCCTAGCCCACCGGGGAGTGCTCTTTCTGGATGAGCTGCCGGAATTCTCCAAGCATACCCTGGAGGCCCTGCGCCAACCCCTGGAAGACGGAAAGATCACCCTGTCCAGGGCTGCGGCCGCGGTCAGCTACCCGGCCCGGATCATGCTGGTGGCGGCCATGAATCCGTGCCCCTGCGGTTATTATGGCGATCCTTCCCGCCGTTGCGCCTGTTCCCCCAAGGAAGTGCTACGCTACCGCGCTAGGCTCTCCGGCCCCCTTCTGGACCGCCTGGACCTGCACATCGAAGTTCCGGCGGTTCCTTACGCGGAATTGCGAGCTCGCGCGCCCGGCGCTTCTTCCGCCCAGATGCGCGTCCGGGTGGTCCGGGCTAGGGAACTGCAACGGCTACGCTACGCCGGATCCGTCTGCCGCAGCAACGCGGACCTGTACGGAAACCTCCTGGAAAAACATTGCGCCCTGGATGAACCAAGCCATAAATTTCTGGGGCAGGCCATGCAAAAGCTCGGACTCTCCGCCCGTGCCCATACCCGCATCCTGCGTCTGGCCCGCACCATCGCCGACCTAGCCGAAGAGGAACGGCTCGAGGTACGGCACTTGGCCGAGGCCATCAACTGCCGCGCCCTGGACCGGGAGAGAACCTAAGAAGCCATCTCAAAAGTGATTTTGAGATGGCTTCCAACGCCGCCCGTAAGGGCGGCATGTCCTAGCGGCCCACTCGTCAGCTGTGTATATCCGCCACGACCTGGTGCAGGTTTTTAGTGATTTCCTCCACATCCCGCACGACCTGTTCACTTTGCTGCATGGACAAGAAAAGCCCCTCCGCCAGCTTGTGGATCTGCTCCGTGGACTGGGTGGCGTGGTTGATGGCATCGGCCTGTTCTTCGGTGGCGGAAACAATCACATGCACAGCATCGGCGGTTGTTTCCACAAAATTCACCGCCTCCCGCAAAATGACCCCGGAACGCTCAACCATTTCCGTGCCATGGCGGATGGCGTCCGAAGCGATTTCGGTATTGCGCACATTGCCCCTGGCGCTATCCTGCATGCCCTTGATGGCCGCTTCAATCTCCTTGGTGGCGGTCATGGTTTTTTCCGCCAGCTTGCGCACCTCGTCGGCCACCACGGCAAAGCCACGCCCGGCGTCCCCGGCCCTAGCCGCTTCTATGGCGGCATTCAGGGCCAGAAGGTTGGTCTGATCCGCAATGTCGGCGATGACGTTGAGCACTTGCCCGATGTCCTCGGTCTTCTTACCTAGATCTCCCATGTCCTTACGCAGGGCGGCGGCCAGATCCTGGGCATTCTGTATGGTGCTGACCGATTCTCCGAGCATCTCGGACCCGACCTTCACCCGGTCGCTGGCGGCAGCGGCCTGCTTGGAAGCGGAGTCGGCGCTCTCGGCGACCTGCTCCAGAGAATTTTTCATCTGCACCATGATGGCCGAGGTTGCGCCCGTGCTTTTTTGCTGCATCTCCGCTTTTTCCGTAACGCCCTGGACATCCTGATCCAGCCTTTCGGTGGTCTCACTGAGTTTATCTATAATTTCCAGGCTCTGCCTGGCGATTTCGGAAAATTTCTCGGCATTGCCCTTGAGCCGCTCCTCCTGCCTTCTGGTCTCCGATATGTCATAATACAAACCCAGGCAACCGAAGACCTGGTCATCGGAATCCGCGAGATACCGTATGGCGGTCATCACATTGGTCTTTTTTCCCTTATGCCCATTGACGATCAGCTCCACATTGTGGAAAATCTCGCGGGTCTTCATGGATTTGCCGATCAGGGTCTTGCGGCCGGGCTCATTATAGAAGACATCGCCCACTAGGCGACCGTACAGGGCTTCCTTGGGTCCGTCAATTTCCAGCATGTCCATCAGCCAGTCGTTGGTGAGGGTGATTCTCTCTTCCGTGTCCGTCACGAAAAAGGGCTGGGAAACGCCGGACACAAAGCCATGAAAGCGGTCATACCAGCCACGGCTCTTTAGCCGCAGCTCCTCCAGGGCCGCGAATGATCTTTGCATATCGCCGTGAACATTCATCAGTTCGTCATTTCTTTTAAAATCGCTCCGCGCCAGGGAGAGTATGGCCTGTTCAAGCGCATCCATGCTCCGGCCCACAAATTTTACCAGGAGCAGATAAACCACTAGGCCCACCAGTGGCACGGACGCCAAGCCGGCCACCAAGATGCCGCCGCCGACCAAGGATAAAGCGAGCATGGCGATCCCGCAGGAAATGACCGTGGAAATAACCGCAATAATGCAAAATGACCTTCGCATAATGCCCCCTGACATCGTGCCTTATTGGCCGTGGCTGTATTTTGTGTTATTCTGTCAATTTTATCGTATAGAATATAAAAAATGGCAAGCTTTGGTGATTTATAATATTCCCCCTTCTTGACGCCCAAAGAAGGCAAAGGTTAAAACTCAAAAAATGGAAAAACCGGACCTGAGCCGCATTCCACAAACCCCGGGGGTTTATCTTTTCTCCAGCGGACCGGGGACAATTCTCTATGTGGGCAAAGCCAAAAATCTGCGCCGTCGGCTGGCCGCCTATTTTCGCCCTGTAGATAGCCTGCCGCCCAAGACCAGGGCCATGCTGGAGCGGGCCGGGCAGGTGGAAACCATCAGCACGGGCACGGACAACGAAGCCTTTCTGCTGGAAGCCGGACTGATCAAAAAGCACCGGCCCCATTACAATATCCTGCTACGGGACGACAAAGACCACCTCCTGTTCCGCCTGGACCCGGAAGCTCCTTACCCCAGGCTGGAAATAACACGCCGGGCCGGGCGCGGATATGGCCACGGAAAACCCCGACATTTCGGGCCTTTTTCCTCCGCCAGCGATGCCAAAGCCACATGGAAGGCCCTGCACAAGGCTTTTCCCTTGCGCCGCTGCACGGATCGCGGCATGAAAAACCGCTCCCGGCCCTGCCTGTACCATCATCTGAAGCAGTGCCTAGCCCCCTGCGTGCTGCAAGTCCCTCCTGAAGAATACGCGGCCCTGGTGGACAGGGTAATCCTGCTCCTGGAAGGCAAGTCCAGCGAACTCTTGTGCTTGTTGACCGAAGAAATGCGCCGGGCCGCATCGCTGCTGGAATATGAAAAAGCGGCCGGATTGCGCGACCAGATCCGGGCGGTGAAGCACACCCTGGAAAAACAGGCCGTAGTCCTGCCGGAAGAAGTGGACTTGGACGCCATAGGGATGATGGAGAACGAGGACGGCCTCGGTCTCGGGCTGCTCATGGTGCGCGGAGGACGCCTCTTGGGCAGCCGGAATTATTTCTGGCCCGGCCTGGGCCTGGAAAACGCCGCCGAACTCCTGGCCAGCTTTCTGCCTCAGTACTACGCCTGGACCGAAAACACGCCTCCCCTGGTGATGCTGCCCTGGGATCCTGGCCGCCAGGCGGAAGGGATCTTCAGCCTGTGGGAGGTGGCTGCAGTTCTGAGCGAGCAACGGGGCAGCCGGGTACAACTGTCCATTCCCAAAGGCGGCCCGGAGGCCGAACTCATCGGCCTGGCCGCGGCCAATGCCCGGGACCAAGCCCGCCGTCGCAAAGGGATAAACCTCCCCGCCCTGCTGGGCAGGGCCTTCCTGCGCGAGCAGCCGGTGGACCGCATTGAGGTAGTGGATGTCTCCCACACCTCCGGCTCTTCCACCCGCGTGGGGCTGGTGGTCTTCCTCCACGGCCGCGCCACGCCGGACGCCTGGCGCAGCTACACCTTTGAAAACAACCACGGCGACGATTACGCAGCACTCAGCGCCTGGGCCACCCGCCGGGGCGCGGAAGGGCCTCCCTGGCCGGACTTGCTGCTCATTGACGGCGGCAAGGGACAGCTCCAGGCCGTCGGCCGCGCCTTGGCCGTACAGGGGTTGAAAGAGGAATTTACCCTGGCCGCCATCGCCAAGGGCAGAACCGCCGGCGGGCGTAGCGACCGGCGAGCCGGCAACCTGGAAGACCGCGTATTCCTGCCCGGACGCTCCAACCCCCTGAACCTCAAGCCCGGCTCGGAAGAACTACTCTTCCTACAACACCTGCGCAACCAGGCCCACGATTATGCCTTGGGACGGCATCGCCGGAGCCGTTCCAACCTGCAACTGCAAAGCGAGCTGGAACGCATCCCCGGATTCGGGACGGCGCTGATCCGTAAACTCTGGGAAAAATTCGGCTCTATCCAGGCCATGAGCCAGGCAGAGGACGTTTCCCTGCTCCAGATCCCCGGCCTGGGACAGGCCCGTCTGCAAGCACTGCGCGGGCATCTTGCCAGGATCATTGACCGGGAGTAAGCTATCCGGGCCATGAGCAAAGCAATCAATATTTCCGCGGCCCTGGCGGATCCGGCCCTAGGGCGCGCCCTGCTGGACAAACTTGGCAAGCTCCTGGAAACTTACGGCCGGCCGGCGCGTTTCATGGAGGTCTGCGGTACCCATACGGTAAGCATCTTCCGTAGCGGCTTGCGTTCCCTGCTGCCCCCGGGCCTTACCCATCTCTCCGGCCCCGGCTGCCCGGTGTGCGTAACCCATGATAGTGAAATCGCCGCCTGTCTCGGTCTGGCGGAAAAAGATCTAATCCTGGCCAGCTTCGGCGACATGCTGCGCGTACCAGGCCCGGGTGGCCTCAGCCTGAAAGAAGCCAGGGGCAAAGGGGCAAGGGTGGAGGTGGTCTATTCCCCGCTGGAAGCCCTGCAACTGGCCCAAAGGCGTCCAGCGGACCGGGTGGTTTTCCTGGCCGCCGGCTTTGAGACCACCGCCCCGGCGGTGGCCGCCTGCCTGCAGTCGGCCCGGCGTGAGAAAATAGGCAATTTTTTCGTCCTCAGCCTGCACAAGCTGGTGCCTCCGGCCCTGCGCGCCCTGCTGGCCGAGGATCGGGGAAAGGGCGTCCCTCCCGTCTCCGCCTTCATTCTGCCGGGGCATGTTTCCACTGTGCTGGGGGTCGGACCGTACAGCTTTATCGCGGAAGAATTCGGCCGTCCCGGAGTGATCAGCGGCTTCGAAGCAGCGGATATTTTACAGTCCCTGATCCTGATCCTGGAATCGCTGATCGCCGGCCGGCCAGCCATCTTCAACCAATACCTCCGGGCCGTGTCCCCTGCGGGCAACCCCAGGGCTAGGCGGATCCTGGACGAGATCTTCGAGCCCCGCGACGCGCTCTGGCGCGGGCTGGGGCGCATCCCGGCCAGCGGGCTGATCCCGCGTGCGGACTATGCGGATTTTGACGCCTGGCGGGTCTTCGGCCTAGAAGTCCGGGAAAGCCCTCCTCCTCCCGGATGCCGTTGCGGCGAAGTGCTCCGGGGCCGGATCCGGCCGCCGGACTGCCCGCTCTTCGGCAAGGCCTGCACCCCGGCCACCCCTGTGGGGGCCTGCATGGTCTCCGCCGAGGGAAGCTGCGCCGCCTACCATCAATACCAGGCAGGATAGCCATGCCCCAACCGACCACCTCCGCCGGTCCCGGCGGATTCCTTACCCTGGATGCCGGCAGCGGCGGCCGGGCCTCGCACCGCCTGATCACCGGGCTATTTCTGCGCCATTTTGATAACCCCGCGCTGCGCAGCCTGGACGACGCGGCCCTGCTGAACCTATCCGGCCCCCTGGCCATGAGCACGGATTCCTACACGGTTGATCCCCTGGAATTTCCGGGAGGCGACATCGGGAGCCTGGCCGTGCACGGCACGGTCAACGATGTGGCCATGCTGGGGGCCAATCCCCTG
>WRIL01000001.1 GCA_009782775.1 Desulfovibrionaceae bacterium | reverse complement strand
GAGCAATACCGCGCTCCCTGCGCCCAGCCCCAGGGCCAGTCCGCCCTCCAGCGCTAGGCGCATGATCCAGACCAGGGGCGCAATGCACAGGGTGAACAGAAAAACCGACACTCAGGTTTCCTCGCGCAGCCTCTGGCGCAGCTCCAGAAGCTGATCCGCGGCTACCGCTCCGCTTCGCCTGAAATTGAACAGGCTTTTTTCACGCAAAGCGCGCATGCGGGCGACGAATTCACGCGGATCCGGCAAGGCGGCCAGGATTTCCGGCAGACTCGCGATATCTTCCGGCCGGATTCGTCCGCCCAAATCCGGCAGCACTTCAAGTTCCCAGGCCTTCCAGGGCAGGTCCGCCGCTTCTTTGCCCCTCGGATCCGGTTCAAAATCCACGGTGATGGCCGGGCGCTCCAGAATAAAGGCATAGTCAAAGACAATGCCTGAAAGGTCGGAGATGAGCGCGTCCGCCTCCAGCATGGCCTCCAGCGGGCCGGGGCGCTCATCCCAGCAAACATTTTTGCCTTCCAGGGCCGTGCGCAGTTTACCCAGCAGCGGTTTTTCCGAGATGAAACTTTGGGGGTGGGGACGCAGGCAAAGGCTGTGCCCGGCCTCCAGCAACGGCAGGATAAGATCCAGCCCGAAACGGTTGAACAGCCCGTTGTTCCCCCAGGTGGGGGCGATGAGCAGGCGGCGGCTGGAAAATGATGCGGGGGTTCGGGGGATTGGGGCGCCCGTCCCCAAATTGTCCAGTTCTTCCGCCAGCGCGTCCATGTAACAGCAGCCGGTTTCCAGCAGTTGTTTGAGGGGCAGGCCGCGGATTTTTTCCAGGTGGCGCAGACTGGCCAGTTGGTGCGGTCCGGCGCAGAGCACGCTGTCGAAATAATCAAAGGCATAGAGCTTGTAGTAGGCCATGTCGGTGACGGCATGCACCAGGTGGGCGTAATGTTTTACCCCCGGCGAGCGGCGGATTTGCAATACATCCAGGCCGGGGGTGGTCATGACGCAGATCTCCGCCTCCAGCATGTTCAAGGCCGCGAAACCACGGTTGCCCATGCCCAGGCAACGGGTGGAAATATGTCGCCATTCCCGGCGCAGCCCGGGATCTTGTTCATCAGAACTCAGGTAAAGGACGGCTTCGCCGCGGGCCTCAAGCTCTTCCAGCACCGGCTGGAAAGTAGTCCAGTACTGCCGCCCTTCGGAGTAAAAGACCAGGCCGCCGGGACTTTGGGGCGGACTCTGTCCCAGAAGGCGGTAAGACAGGGACAGGAGCTTGTACCATGAACTTTTCAGCAGGAAGAACAGGGTAGCCGCGAGCCCAACCAGGGCGGAAACCAGCATGCTGCCTGTGCCAGGATCCAGATAAGCTAAGGCTGGAGAAGGAAAAGCCAGCGAGAAAAGAGTTGCCGGAAACAGGATTTTCAGTTTTTTTATCATTTCGGCTGGAACTCTTTTTATGGCTTCAATGGGCGGACGGGGGGAACGTCCGGAGCGCTGGCCGGATCGCGGTTCAGGTTGGCGGAGGTTAGCGCGTCCAGCACCCGCCGACGCAAATCCGCACTGCTGACGCCCTCAGTCCGGGGAAAGATCGCCAGTTTTTCCTCCGGGACAAGGTTGGAATTATCCGCGCCGTGCACCAGGAGATCGCAGTCGTGCTGTCGCAGGAAATCTTCGTCAATCAGCCAGGGGGCGGGCACGACTTCACCCACATAGCGGATGCTTTCCAGGATTTCCCGGCGTTCTTCATAAGAAAGCTCCGGTTTATAGCCCTTGGTCTTTTCCACTTCTTCATCAGTGGTCAGGGCCACCACCACCCGTCCAAGGCCTGCGGCCGCGCGCAGAAGGCGCACATGCCCGTGATGTAGGAGGGTGGCCGACATGTCCACCAGGATTCTCTTTTCTTTTTCAGCCACCTGGAAAGCTCCTGAATGTCAGATCGTCCGCGTGGACCGCAGAACTTCCCCTATTCTTTTGGCCGGGATGAGGCCGGTGGCCGCCGCGGCCACGATGTTGCCGGAAACGCCCGGGCCGTCGCCGGCAACAAAGAGTCCGCCCACGGAAGTCTCCAGGTGTTCATCCGTTTTCACCTGGGAGGAGAAGAATTTTATTTCCGGGGCATAGAGCAGGGTTTCCTCGTTGGTCACCCCTGGGATGATTTTGTTAAGCTGCTCCAGTCCGTCCACCAGGTTATTGAGGATGCGGCCAGGCAGAGCCAGGCTGATGTCGCCCGGAGTGACCTCCCGCAGAGTGGGAACGAGGCGGCCGTCATTGATGCGCGGCCAGGTGGAGCGGCGTCCGCGCTTGAGATCCCCGAAACGCTGCAACAGGGGTTTACCGCCGCCGATGAGCGCGGATAGGCTGCCGATGGCCTCGCCGTAGTTGTGGCTGTTTGACACCGGGTCAGCCAGGATGACCTTGGACAGAAAGGCGAAATTGGAATTGTCGGACTTGCTGTGTTTCAGGGAGTACCCGTTGACGCAGGCGAATTTGGCGTAATTTTCCAGGCTGACAAAACCCGCCGGGTTGGTGCAGAAGGTTCTGGCCTGATCGTCATGCCCCCCGGTGCGCACAAAAAAGGTCGGATCGTAGATGATCCCGGTGATGGCCTCCAGGATCTCTCTGGGCACCTCCACCCGCACGCCCACCTCAATGTCCCGCTGACTGATCCGGAGTTTGAAGCGGGAGGCCAGGGTCATCATCCAGTCCGCGCCCCCACGTCCGGGGGCCAGGATAACCGCCTTGGCCCGGATTTCGCCCTTGTCGGTGCGCGCGCCGCCCGCTCGCCCGTCTTCCACCACGATCTCCAGCACGTTTTCACCGGGGCGCAGTTCCAGGCCTGCCTCCAGCAGAAATGAACACATCCGGTCAATGTGCGCCGGCAAAAGATCGCTGCCCAAGTGCTTCTGACGGATGAGCAGGAGATCCAGACCCTGGATTCTGGATTGCTGGCGCAGGTTCTCGGCCGCCGCCTTGTCGCTGGGATAGGCCGGTCCATCCATTCCGAAACGGTTGAAAATGTCTTCAGTTTCTTCGATCAGGCTGATGGCCGCGGGAACGGGCATGAACTGCGTTAAATCGCTCTTGCCCAGCTTATGGATGAAATTGAGCTTGCCGTCGGAAAAAAGTCCGGCTCCGCCAAGGCCGTGTAGGATATGGCAGGCCGGTTTGCAGTGCAGGCATTGGTTGGCCGGGGCCACTCGCGGAGAGGATTCCTCAAGGTTTTTTGGGGAAGATTTCCGCTTTGGAGCCTGGGCCTTGATGACCAAAGGACAACGCCGCTCCCGTACCGGCAAGCCGCGATCCACCAGGCAGACCCGCAAGGAAGTATTGAGCAGCAGCCAATAGGCCGCAAAAAGTCCGGCCGGACCGCCCCCGACAATCAAGACGTCAAAATCATCCCGCATTATTGCTCCAACTCAAAGATCCAGTTCCAGGCCTACAGGACAGTGATCCGAGCCGGTGATTCCGGGTTCGATCCAGGCCCGGCGCACCTTGGGAGCCAGCTCGGCGGAAACAAAAAAATAATCAATGCGCCAGCCCACATTCCTGTCCCTGGCCCGCATGCGGAAGGACCACCAGGAATAGGCCCCGGCCTCCTCCGGGTGCAGCAGGCGGAAGGTATCCACAAAGCCGGCGGCCGTGAATTTGTCCAGCCAGGCCCGCTCCTGCGGCAGAAAGCCTGAAGTATTCTCGTTTTCCTTGGGACGGGCCAGGTCAATGGCCCGGTGGGCGGTGTTGAAGTCACCGCAGACCACCAGAGGTTTATTCCGCCGCAGGGCTTGGGCGAAATCCAGAAAGGCGTCGTAGTAGCCCATTTTATAGACCAGGCGCTCTTCTCCGTTCTGCCCGTTGGGGAAATACACGTTCAGGTAATGAAAGGACGGGTATTCCAGATGCAGGAGGCGTCCTTCGCCCTGCCAGGCCGGAAGGGGCAATTCGCGTGTGATCGCCAGGGGTTCGGGCCTTGAAAACACGGACACCCCGGAATATCCCCGCCGGACGGCGGAGAGCCAATAGGCATGGCAGCCCGTGGGCTGGCGTTCGTCTGGGGGAACCTGTTCTTCTTCGGCCTTGGTTTCCTGCAGACCGATGATATCCGCGTCCGCCTTCATGAAGCGGCGCCAGTCCGGCTTGGCGCATAGGGCGCGAAAGCCGTTTACATTCCAGGAGTATAACTTCATAATCCGTTTCCGGATGGGCATGCCGATGGCTGCTTCATCCGGGCACACCTTACGCGGGGCCTTGCTTTTTGGCAAGGCCGGGTAGTGGGTTTATCAGTCTCGTTCTTGCCCTGTATCCGGCTTATGTTATATAGACGCCTCAAGATAACGGGGGATTATTTTCCCTTAAGCTTTTCCGGCCATCCGGCGGAGAACCTAACAAGGCGGACGAAAGATGATTGTTTTGGTAGTGAATTGCGGCAGTTCCTCTTTCAAGTACCAGCTTCTGGACATGGAAAGCGGGGGGGGCGGCGGCCGGCTGCTCTGTTCCGGGCTGGTGGAGCGCATCGGCGAAGGGCAAAGCCCGCTGGCGCACAAAAAATACCTGCCGGACGGAGAGACGCGGAGCGTAAAGCTGGAAGAAGGCTGTGCGGATCATCGGGAGGCCTTCCGGGCGGTGCTGGCCGTGCTTATGCACCCGGATCACGGCGTCATTGAGCGGGTTGACGAGATCAAGGCTGTGGGACACCGGGTGGTGCAGGGCGGGGAGGCCATGCGCCGGGCCTGTGTGGTAGGCGAAGCTGAAAAGGCGGTCATCGCCCGCCTGGCGGATATGGCTCCCCTGCATAACCCTGCCAACCTGCAGGGCATTGAGGTGGCTCAGGCTTTTTGTCCTCGCGCGCCTTCGGTGGCGGTCTTTGATACGGAATTTTACGCGGACATGCCGGCCAAGGCTTTCCGCTACGCCATACCGGAAAAATTTTATACGGACCTGGGCATCCGGCGTTACGGTTTTCACGGAACCTCGCACAAATTTGTGAGCAGGCAGGCGGCCCTGACTTTGGGACGTCCCCTGAAAGACCTCAACCTGATTACCTGCCATCTGGGCAACGGCTGTTCCCTGACCGCTATCCAGGGCGGGGTGGGCGTCGATACCAGCATGGGTTTCACCCCTCTGGCCGGAACCATCATGGGAACCCGTTGCGGCGATGTGGACCCGGCGGTGGTGCCTTTCCTGGTTTCCAAGGGTTACGCCGCGGCCGAGGTGGACCGTCTCCTGAACAAGGAGAGCGGCCTGAAGGCCCTGTGCGGTCTTAATGACATGCGCGACGTGCATAGCGCCAAGGAAAAGGGCGACCCCAAGGCCCAACTGGCCTTTGAAATGCTCTGTTACAGCATTCGGCGGCAGATAGGCGCGCTTTGGGCCTGCCTGGGAAGGGTGGACGCCTTGGCCTTTACCGCCGGCATAGGCGAAAATGATCCGGATGTCCGCAGAGCCAGCCTGGAAGGGCTGGAAAGTTGGGGCGTGCTTCTGGACCTGGAAAAAAACAAGATCCGCAGCCCGGAACCCCGCGTGATCAGTCGGGAAGAATCCAGTGTCAAGGCGCTGGTCGTCCCCACCAACGAAGAATTGGAGATCGCCCGCGCTACCATGGAAGTGCTGGAGAAATAGCCGGTGGCCGGACGGCTCTTCATGCCCCTGCCCGCGCCGGAGGAAATGGCCGAATGGGACAGGCTGGCCGGGGCGGAATACGGTCTTCCCCCTAACCTGCTCATGGAGAACGCCGGGAGGGAAGCCTTTCTGGCTTTACAGGGAACGCGCGGCCTGAAATCCGGGGAACGCGTCCTGGTGCTGGCCGGCAAGGGCAACAACGGTGGGGACGGTTTGGTCCTTGCCCGCTACCTGCATAACGCCGGCTGTGTGGTCCGGGTGTTTACCTTGGCCTCGCCGGATCAATACTCCGGTCCGGCCCTTTTTCATTTGCAGGCGGCCAGATCCGCCGGAGTGGAGGCGTTGGAGATCCCCTCCAGGCCGTTGGAAATCCCGGCGGCGGAAATTATCGTGGACGCCATGCTGGGCGCGGGTTTTCGCGGCTCCTTGGCCGGCCGGATCCTGGATCTGGTCAGGGTAATAAACCGGCGGAAGAAGGTTTTTATCTTGGCCCTGGATTTGCCTTCCGGCCTGGGGGGCTTGAGCGGCCGTCCGGAACCCGAGGCCGTCCGGGCGGATCTCACCGTGACCTTTGCCGCGCCCAAACCCGGCCTCTGTCTGCCTTGGTCAGCCCGATATGTAGGCGAGCTTAAGGTGCGCGACATCGGCCTGCCGTCAAAAATTCCCAGCGAAAACCCCCCGCTCCGGCGGCTCATCCGGCCTGCCAGGGGTGTCCTGCCGCCCATTTCGCCTTACACGCACAAAGGTCGCAAGGGTAAAGTCCTCGTTCTGGGAGGGTCTTCCGGACTGGAGGGCGCTCCTTTGCTCAGCGCCCTGGGCGCGGCCCGCGCCGGGTCCGGCCTGGTCACCCTGGCCGCCCCCGCGCCTTATTGTATGCCCTGGCGCAGGCATTACCCGGAGATCATGACTCTACCCCTGGAGGCAAATAATTGGAACGAGGCCCTGCAAGGCCGGCCTTGGTCCGCGCTTACGGAAAAAATTCTGCGTCTGGGAGAAAACGCCGCCTTGGTACTGGGACCGGGTCTGGGAGAAGCCGGGCCCCCCCTGCTCCGGGCCGCGCTTAACCTGCCCGGCAGACCTCCCCTGGTTCTGGACGCGGACGGACTGCGTCCGTTTCCCGGCGGATCCTTCCCTCTGGAGGCGCTGCGGCCGGAAGATGTGCTCACTCCCCATCCCGGCGAGATGATCCGCCTGCTGGAAGGGATGGGCCATCCGGAAAGCTCCCGGACTTTCATCCTGGCAGACCTGGAAGAACAGGCCGGGCGCGAGGCCGCCTTGGGCCGGATCTGCGCCCGCACTGCCGCCACCGTGCTGCTTAAAGGTCCGGGAACGCTTGTCGCCCGCCGGGGCGCGCCCTTGAACCTGCTTCCACTTGCCGAACCCAGCCTGGCTGTGGCCGGAAGCGGCGATGTCCTTTCCGGGGTGATCGCCGCGTTCTTGGCCCGCGCCTTCAGCGGCGAAGAGGCTGCGTCTCTGGGAGCCTGGCTGCATGGACGGGCAGGCCGGATCCTCGCCCGTCTTTGGCCGGCCGGCGGAGGGCTGGCCTCGGACCTAGCCGAGGCCCTGCCGGTAGTCATGAAAGAACTTCTGCCCTCCGTGGAATTATGACGACCCTGTCCCTGATCCTCTCCGGCCTGGAAGATACCCGGCGGTTGGGACAAGCCCTGGCCGCGATCCTGGTATCTTCCCCCCTGCCCTTGTTACTGCATGGAGAAATGGGCGCGGGCAAAACCACCCTTGTCCGTTTTTTGGCGGAGCATCTGCCAGGCGGGGAAGAAGCCGAGGTGATGAGCCCCAGTTTCACCTTGTGCAATGTTTACCCAACCCGTCCGGAACTGCGGCATTTTGATCTCTACCGTCTGCCTGATGAACAAACCGTGGTGGATGAAGGGCTGGCCGAGAGCCTGGAAGACAGTCTGAACCCCGGTATCCTACTGGCCCTGGAATGGCCGGAAAAATTGCCCCCGGTCCTGATCCCGCCGGATTACCTTCTTTGCCGCTTGACAGGACAGCAAAATGATCGCAGGGCTGTCTTTGAGCCCGGCGGCGCGGTTGCGGCCCTGCTTCTTGAAAAATTGCGGAAAGAATCATCTGTTTTGGGAAGAATTATTTAGGGATTTTTTGTGGCGCCAGCCCTTTCATATAAGGACAAATATGAACATTCTGGTACAGAAATTCGGCGGAACTTCCGTGGCGAACCTGGAGCGCATGCGCCTGGTGCGGGAGAGGGTCAAGCTGGGTCTGGCCGGGGCTGATAAGGCGGTAGTGGTGCTTTCGGCCCGGGCCGGTGAAACCAACCGGCTGTTGGCCCTGGCCGAAGAATGGTCCTCCAACCCGGACCCGGCGGAGCGTGATGTCCTGATATCCACCGGGGAGCAGACCTCCGCCGCTCTTTTTGCCATGTTGCTGCGGGATGACGGTCTTAAAGCCCGCTCGGTCCTTGGTTTCCAGATTCCCATCCTGACCGACGAAGAGTATGGCAAGGCCAGGATCCGCTCCATTGAGGCAGATCGTCTGCGCGCTTGGCTGAAAGACTATGATGTGCTGGTGGTCGCCGGTTTTCAGGGGATCAGCCCGTCCGGCCAAGTGAGCACTTTGGGGCGAGGTGGTTCCGATACCTCGGCGGTGGCGCTGGCCGCCGCCCTGAAGGCCGGGATGTGTGAAATTTACACGGATGTCGAAGGGGTCTATACCGCGGACCCCGGCATTGTCTCCAATGCCCGCAAGCTGGATTATATCGTTTATGACGAAATGCTGGAAATGGCCAGCATGGGGGCCAAGGTACTGGAGATACGCTCCGTGGAATTCGCCCGGAGATATTCCGTGCCCGTGCATGTGCGCTCCACCTTTACCGGGACTAGGGGCACCATGCTCATTAAAGAGGTGAAAAAAATGGAACAAGCGCTCCTTTCCGGCGTTACCCAGGATAAAGATCAGGCCCGCATCACCCTGCGCGCTTGCCCGGACCGTCCCGGCGTTTCTGCGGGCATCTTCGGCCCCCTGGCCCAAGCGGGCATCACCGTGGATATGATTGTGCAAAACCCCAGCCTTGACGGGGTGACTGACATGACTTTCACCGTTTCGCGCAAGGATCTGCTCAAGGCCCTGGCCGTGATGGAGGAAGAGCGCGGTCGGATGCCGGGCATGGAGGTTCTGCATGACTCCAATGTCTGCAAGGTATCCCTTATCGGCGTGGGCATGCGCAATCATTCCGGCGTGGCCGCCAAGGCCTTTGAAACCCTGGCCCGGGAAAATGTCAATATCCTGATGATCAGTACCTCGGAGATCAAGATCTCCTGCCTGATTGAGGAAAAATACATTGAACTGGCCGTGCGCGCCTTGCACGAGGCCTTTGATCTGGGCAAGTCCGCCGAAGGATAAGGGAAGCATTTTGAAATCCGGCAATTTCCGTTGCGGCTGGGTGGCCATCATGGGGCCGCCCAATGCCGGCAAATCCACCTTTCTGAACAGTTGCCTGGGGCAGAAAGTAGCCATCGTCACCCCCAGGCCGCAGACCACGCGCAACCAGATCACCGGCATCCTCTCGGACCGGGAGGCCCAGATCATCTTCATGGATACCCCGGGCGTACACCAGCAGCACGGCAAGATGAACCGCCTGCTCCTGCAGGCGGCCTGGCAGGCTATGGAGCAGGCCGACCTTCTCCTGCTCATCCTGGACGGAGATATGTATGCCCGGCGACCGGATTTTCTGGATAACGACCTGAAGCCCCTGCTGCCTTCCCTGCGCTCCGAAAAGCGTCCTTTGTTCCTGGCCGTGAACAAGGCTGATTTGCTGGGGGATAAATCCCGCCTGCTTCCGCTTTTGGAAAAGCTTAACGCCCAACTGCCCGGTGTGGAAATTTTTCCGGTGTCCGCCCTGCTCAAAGACGGGCTGCCGGAACTTCTGGCCGGGCTCAAAACCAGGCTGCCGGAACGGGAGGCCCAGTTTCCGGAGGATCAGCTCTCCACCCTGTCCCTGCGTTTCATGGCCGCGGAAATTATCCGGGAAAAGCTCTTCCTGGGCCTGCGCCAGGAATTGCCCTATTTTACGGCTGTGGACATCGAAAGCTGGCAGGAAGATCCCGGTCTTACCCGTATCAGCGCCATCATCTATGTTGGACGGGAATCGCATAAAGGCATGGTCATCGGTCAGGGCGGCAAAAACCTCAAGATCGTGGGACAGAGCGCCCGCCAGGAATTGGCCGCCCTGCTTCAAAGCAAGGTTCACCTGGAACTCTGGGTCAAGGTTAGGGAAAACTGGCCCGAAGATCCGGCTTTTTTGCATCAGCTTGGACTGGGGCAGTCCTGGTGAGTTTCGTGGGGACAATGCTCTAAGAGGAGGATTCATACATGCGTATGGCTTATTCCATATTTATTCCTCTGCTGGTCTTGCTTCTGTCGGCGGGAGCGGTCCTGGCCGCCGGGAGGGAGCTGGTGATTCAGGTACAAAGCGTCCAGCTCAGGGCTGCGCCTTCTTTCACGGGCAAACCGGTGGGCTTTGTTTTCAACGGGCAAAAGGTCACGGTTCAAGAAGAGCGTGATCCCTGGTTTCTGGTGAGCGGATCTTCCAGACAGGGCTGGTTGCACAAGAGCGCGGCGGCTGAAAACAGGTTGAGTCTGTTCTCCGGGTCGCAGGATGCGGCGGCGCGGACGGACGAGCGTACGGTGAGCATGGCGGGCAAAGGTTTTGACAAGGAGACGGAGCAGGGTTGGCGCAAGGATAATCCCAACGGTTACGCCGGGGTGGATAAGATGTTGCGTTACAGCTACTCGCCTGAGGAAAGCGCGGCCTTTCTGTACGCCGGGAGGGGGCAATGAAGCGACGTTTGTTTTTGCCGTTGGTTTTGTTGTCCTTGTCTTTTTCCGCCTGCGTTATGGATGACCTTGTCTCCATGATACCCGACGACCTTGCCGCCAAGGTTCCCGGCGGAGCTGATACGCTCAGGCAGACGGGGGACGTGATCCAGGAAGTGGCGGCGGCGGATATGACCCCGGAACAGGAATATTATCTTGGCCGGGCCGTGGGCGCGCAGATCCTATCGCGCTATCCGGCCGGCAATGATGAAAAGGCCAATATCTATCTCAATCGTCTGGGACAGGGACTGGCCCTGTATTCAGACATGCCTGAAACCTTTGTGGGTTATCATTTCCTCCTGCTGGACTCGCCGGAGGTCAACGCCTTTGCCGCGCCCGGCGGCTTTATTTTCGTAACTAAGGGCATGATCGGCCTTTTGTCCGGCGAGGGTGAACTGGCCGCGGTCCTGGCCCATGAGATCGCCCATGTTCAGAATAGGGACGCGGTGGGCGCGATTCGCAACGCCAAACTGGGCGAGACCATGGCCGGCGTCGGCAAGGATGTCGCCGTGCGGCAGGCCGGAGGCCGGGTCAACCCTGAACTCTTGCGCGCTTTTTCCGATTCTGTCGGTGATATTGCCAATACGCTGATGACCAATGGCTATTCGCGCAGCCGGGAATACGCGGCGGACGCCGCGGCCGTGGAGATCCTGATCCGGGGCGGCTATGATCCGCGTTCGCTCCATGCCGTGCTGGAGAGCATGCGGCGTCGGGTGCCGGCGGGCAGCGCCGGGTTCGGCAGCACCCATCCCACCGCTGTTCAGCGCCTGGAGGCCCTGAAGGCTGGAAAGGACGCGCCCGTTCCGGATACGACGGTGCGCAGCGACCGTTTCCAGGCCGCGCTGGGCGCTTACAGCGCCCGATGATCAGGTGATCCGGGTGACCTGGGGATGACCGGCGGGATAGCCAAAACTCTGATCTGCGGCTTATTGGGCCTGATTCTGGCCTTTGGAGCGCAGGGCGCGGGACTCCTGCGATCCTTGGAATGGCAGAGCTGGAACGCGCGCGTGCGTCTCCTGGCCCGCCCATCGCCTTTCACGGAGCATATTCGCATTATTGAGCTGGATCAGAGCAGCCTGGATTGGGGGGCGCGGGAAAACGGCCTGTCCTGGCCCTGGCCGCGCGAGGTCTATGGCCTGATCTTGGATTTCTGCCGCCGGGCCGGGGCGGCCGCCCTTTCCCTGGATGTGCTTTTTTCAGAATCCTCACTGTACGGAGTGGAGGATGATCGCGCTCTGGCCTTGGCCGGCCTGGACAATGGCCGGTTGATCCTCTCCTTTGTGCTGGGGGAAGGGCAAAGCGCTTCCTGGCCGGGGCAGGTCCCGGAACTGCCCGTGGACTGGCGGCTGGGGGACATGCCGCCGGGGCATGCTTATTCCAGGGCCGGCTTCCCCACCCCGGAGCTTTTATCCGGAGCTTCCGCTCTGGGCATGGTGAACCAGTTGCCGGATGCGGACGGCATCTTTCGCGCCCTGACCCCCCTGGCCTTTTTTGACGGGAAACCCGCGCCCTCCCTGGCCTTGGCCGCCTATCTGCTGAATAGGCCGGGAAGCCAGGTTTCGCGCCTGAATAGTAGTACCCTGCTCATTCGTTCCGCTGCCGCCGCTACGGAAGATTCTGCCGGGACGCTTTCGGCCTGGCGGGAAACGCGTATTTCTCTGGACGCCCCTTTGGAGCTTGGAGGCCGGGCCATCCTGAACTTTCGGGGCAGGAGCGGAACCCATGCCGCCTTCAGCGCAGCCGCTGTCATCCAGAGCGAATTACGTTTGCGCGAGGGGCTGGAGCCGGTCATTGCCCCGGAGGAATTACGCGGCCGGCATGTTCTTTTCGGCTTCACCGCCCCAGCTCTCCTGGATCTGCGGCCGTCACCCACTGACGGGAGCTTTGCCGGGGTGGAACTGCACGCCACGGCTCTGGATAATTTACTGGCCGGCGACTTCATAAGCCCTGTTCCTTCCTGGCTGACCTTTGTCCTGGCCGGCATTCTCAGTTTGGCGGCGGCTTTTTCCGCCCTGCGGAGCAAGCGGCTGGCGCAACTGCTCATCCTGGTCCCGGCCTTTTTGGTCGCGCCCCCGGCCTTGAGCATGGCCGCTTACCGCGCTTCCTTCCAGTTGCCCCTGGCCCCGATCCTGCTCGCGATCTTTCTTTCCCTGACCCTGTCCATACTCCTGGCCTACGCCACCGAAGGCCGACAGCGGCGTTTTCTTAAAAGCGCCTTCAGCCAGTACCTCAGCCCGGAAGTGATCAGCCAGATCATCCAGGAGCCGGGAAGGCTGAAACTGGGAGGAGAAAGACGCCTCCTGTCCATTTTTTTCTCCGACCTGGAGTCTTTCAGCGCCATATCCGAGCGGCTTGCGCCCGAGGATTTGACCATGCTGCTTAACGAGTATCTTTCATTGATGTCGGATATCATCCTGGAGGAAGGCGGCACCATTGACAAATACGAAGGTGATGCCATCATCGCTTTCTGGAACGCGCCCCAAGAACAGGCCGACCATGCGGCCCGCGCCCTGCGCGCCGCCTTGCGCTGTCAGGAGGCCCTGGAGGCGCGCCGGACGCGTTTTCAGTCCCTAGCCGGGCGGCCGTTGGTCATGCGCATCGGTCTGAACACCGGCCCGGCGGTGGTGGGCAACCTAGGTTCGCGATCCCGTTTTGACTACACCATGCTGGGGGATGCGGTGAACTTGGCCTCCCGCCTGGAAGGGGTCAACAAGGTTTTCGGCACCAGGATCATTGTCTCTCAAGCCGCTTTTGAAGCG
Organism: Desulfovibrionaceae bacterium; assembly: GCA_009782775.1. Classification (GTDB taxonomy): domain Bacteria; phylum Desulfobacterota; class Desulfovibrionia; order Desulfovibrionales; family Desulfovibrionaceae; genus WRHT01. The sequence continues at coordinate 134,321 of WRIL01000001.1, read as the reverse complement.
GCCGGAGCCCTGGACTTGCGGAAAAAACCACTTCAGGATACGGAATTTACCGGCAGGGATCTTGGTCTGCTCCGGGTGGTCGGCCGCCAGGAGGGCGTACGCGTGTTCGAACCCCTGCGTCCGGCCGAGGCCGAGGCAAGGGCCGGGCTGTTGGAGAATTTTGCAGTGGCCCTCTGTTGTTTTCAGGCCGGGGATCTGTCGGCGGCCCGGACTCTTTTCGTCCCCTTGGCGGCGGAAGACCCGCCCTCAGCCGCTTACCTGCGGCGCTGCCTTGAAATCATGGAGACCGGCTTACTGGCGGCTCCGGACGCGGACTGGACCGGGGTGTGGGAGCTTTCGGCCAAATAGGCAGGGGAGGACCGGGCCGCGGCATGTCGGTACAAGGAGAAGGATATGGATAGGAATTCACGGGTGAGCAATCGTCTCTCCGGTTTTATAGAGGAAATTTCCGGCTACCGGGATCGCAATGCCTTGCTGGACCGCATCCTGGCCATGGCCAGGGAGATAACCAGGGCCGACGCCGGAACCATTTATCTGCGGGAAAGGCTGGAACTGGTTTTCGCCTATACTCATAATGACAGTCTTTTTCCGGTCGACGAAGCGCATCGTCATGCCTACGCCGCCATCCGTCTGCCGGTTTCGGAAAAATCCATTGCCGGTTATGTGGCCTCCACCGGTAGATCCTTGAACCTGGCGAACGTGCGCGCGCTTCCGCAGGGCGCACCGTATTCCTTCAACGACGCTTTTGACCGGAAGACCGGCTTTGTGACCAGCTCCATGCTGACTCTGCCTTTTCTGGATCGCCGCGGTCACGCTCTGGGGGTGTTGCAACTGATCAACAGCCTGGATCCACAGCATAACCCTTGTCCGTTCAATGCCGATATGGAAGGCGATATGCGCATGCTGGCGCGGGAAGTCTCGGGCATTTTGGAACTCAGTGAAGCGGAAAAAAGAGGTATTTACGGCATTTTGCGTATGGCGGCGGTGCATGATCCCGCGGAAACCGGCCCGCATGCGGAACGGGTAGGGGCCATCGCGGCTGAATTGTACCACGCCTGGGCGGTCAAGCGCGGGCATATTCTGGACGTTTTGCTCCAGGAAAAGGGCAATCTGCGTCTGGCAGCCATGTTGCATGACATCGGCAAGGTGGGCATCAGCGAGGCCATCCTGAAAAAACCGGGAGCGCTCAATGAGGAAGAATTCGGGATCATGCGCGGGCATACCGCCCTGGGGGCCTCCATCCTGGACGATGCCCACGGGGATTTATCCGTTCTGGCCCATGACATCGCTCTGCATCACCACCAGAGATGGAACGGCCGGGGTTATGCCGGAAGCGGGGATGAAGGCAGGCTCTCCGGGGAAGATATCCCTCTGGGGGCCAGGATTACGGCCATTGCGGACGTGTTTGACGCGCTGGTCTCCCCCCGTTGCTACAAAAAGCCATGGACCTTCGATGACGCGCTGGCCCAACTACGCAAGGATTCCGGCCAGCACTTTGATCCCGTCCTGGTTGACCATCTGGCGGAGATCAGCGAGCTGCTGGAGCCCATCTACCGGCGTTTTCCAGGGTAACCTCCGGCTTCTTGCATTTTGCCGTTGAATGCGTAATTAAAGAAGGCACAAACAAAGGAAACGGCATGAGCACTCTATTGGCCTTGGGTATGATTACTGTGGCCTGCTATATCTTGATGCGCGTTTTTAAGCCGCGTTACGGGGCGATCCGCGGCTGCTCCGGAAGGGCGCTGGAAGAGGCCATGGCCATGGAGCGGCGGCAGACCGAGTCCGCGCCGGACTTGAAAAAAGCGGATAAGCCGGAGGCCTGAGTGTCCGGGGATTTTCGTTTCGCCGTCCGCCCGGCGGCCCCGCAAGGAAGACCGTTGGAGCGGCCCATTCCCTTCACCAAGATGGAGGGTTTGGGCAACGACTATATTTATGTGGAAGAATTCGAGCGGCCGCTGGAAGACAAGGCTGCGCTGGCCGTGCGCATGAGCGACCGGCATTTCGGGGTGGGCGGCGATGGGCTGGTGATCATCGGGCCACCGGCCCCAGAGAGAGCGGAGGAAGCGGATTTTCGCATGCGCATGTTCAACGCCGACGGTTCCGAGGGATATATGTGCGGCAACGCCGCGCGTTGCGTGGGCAAATATGTCTATGAAAAGGGCCTGACCGGCAAGACGGAAATCCGTTTGCAGACCAGGGCCGGAGTGCGTCTCTTGCAGCTTTTTCCTGGTGGAGGCAAGGTGGAAGAGGTGCGGGTGAATATGGGCAGGCCCGGGTTAAGGCCGGAGGATATCCCTGTGCGGACCGAAGGAGAGGATTTTATTGCTCGGGAGATCCTGGTACAGGGCGAGGTTTACCGGGGAACGGCCGTATCCATGGGCAACCCGCATCTGGTGCTTCCCTGGCCGGATCTGGCGGATTTGCCGATTGACAGCTTGGGGCCGGCGTTTGAACACCATCCGCTTTTTCCCAGGCGGGTGAATACTGAATTTATCCAGGTGCTGAACCGGGAAAGGGTGCGGATGCGCGTGTGGGAGCGCGGATCCGGAGAAACTCTGGCCTGCGGAACCGGGGCTTGCGCCGTGCTGGTGGCCTGCGTCCTGAATCGCTGGACCGGACGCCGGGCGGAGATCGAGCTGCGCGGCGGAGAGTTGGCGGTGGACTGGGCTGAAGACGGCTGCGTTTACATGCGCGGCCCGGCCAGGACCGTGTTCAGCGGCGAATTTACGGGACAATGACATATGGCGAACCATCTTGAGGAAAAATCTGTCCGTAAGAAGAGATCTCCGCTCTATTGGCTGCTCTTTTTGTTTCTGCTTGCTCTGCTGCTTTCGGCTGTTTTCTTGGCCATCAGGGAGCTGGCTCTAAAAAGCGCGCCGATGCGGGTCACCCGCCACGATGTGCCCGAGCTGGTCTTCAGGGCGGCTCCTCCTCCTCCAAAGCCGGTCATGCCGGAAGAGCCCCTGGACTTGCCTCCTCCCCCTCCTCCTCCCCCTCCTCCAGATGAGGCAGAGGATGAAGAGGGCGAAGTTGCGGAGCCGTCCGTTCCTCCCTCTCCTGCTCCTCCGGCGGAACCCATCCTGCCGCCGGTTACGCCGCCCAGGCCCGCGGTCAGCGCTCCCATGCCTCCGCCAGCCAAAACGCAAGGCAATATCGTGGGCAGACCGGTCAGGGAAGAGTCCAGCAGGCCGAGCGCTGTGGGCATCGCGGTGCATCCTTCCAGATCCGCTGTGACCCAGACGGATACCGCTCCCCTGGACAGGCCCAGGACTGACGTGTCCGGAAGCATGGCCAGCAGCGGGGAAGACGCCGTGGTAACCACCGAGTTTGTGCGGGATCTGGCGGAATTCCTGGCCGTCAATTATTGGCCGCGCGGCAGCCATGTTTCGGCCAGGGACAGGGAAAACAGCACGGCTTCTTTAAGCGCCATGAACCAGCGCTATGGGCTGGCGATGACCAGTTTCGTATCGACCCGCGCACGCGAAGGGCGGCGTGATTTCTATCGGGATCGCCGGCTTCTGCTCAACTATGTTTTCAATCCGTATATGCTTCCGGCTCTGACCAGAATGTACGCGGATCGGCTGGCCGGCTTTCTGGTGGAGAGTGCCGGCGAGCAGATCAGGAATATCGGGGAGCAGGAGATCCGCCTGGGGGATGAGGAGATCATCTCCATGCTGCGCTATTACGCGCGCTATGCCAGGGCTGCGGGCCGGGCTCTGTTGGCCTATGCCGAAAACGGCTCGGCTCATGAGAGCATCCGCCTCCTCAGGCAGATGGAAGAAGCCGGTTTTGAGGCCAATGCCCGTATGCTGGAAGCGCGTTACCGCCAGGAGCTGGCCCTGGAACAAGGAGAACAGGAAAACATCCGTCTGGCCGCCGAGGCCATGAGCTTGGTCGAGGAAGAGTACCGCCAGACGGCTTTGGCCCTGCGCGAGGCCAGGGAGCAGGTGGCCCTGGCCGTTGCCGGTGGGCAGGAAGGTTTTCTGGATAACGATAGCCTGGTTTACATCGCCAACTGGGCCGCCCGGCGCGGACCAAGGAGCGGACAGAGCCTGCAGGCCGCCTCTTCCTCCATGGATTATCTGAGCCGGGTTTTCCTGCAAAAGGCCGAAGATCTGGCCGGGAAGCGAGGCGCATCCGGGCGCGGAGTTTCCCGATGAGCGGCGTTTTGGCAATTGTACTGGTCCTGGGAGGGATGATCTTCTTCCATGAATTGGGGCATTTTCTGGCGGCTCGTTTTTTGGGCATCGGGGTGAAAATTTTTTCCATAGGCTTCGGCAAGGCGCTCTTTTCCTGGGCAGGAAAAAAGACCGTTTACCGCCTTGGGGTCTTTCCCTTGGGAGGCTATGTGGATCTGGTGGGCATGCGCAAGGACGAGGAGGTGGAAGCGCCCTTTACCCCGTCGGAAAGCTATTCCGCCCACGGGCCGTCCGCCCGCCTGCTGACGGTGATCGCCGGACCGTTCTTCAATATCGTTCTGGCCTGGTTTATCTACTGGGGACTCATCTGGGGCGGAAATTCCCTGATCTTGCCGGAAGTGGGCGCGATAATGCCCGGAAGCCCTGCGGAGACAGCCGGTTTCCAGGAAGGCGATCGAATCCTCTCCGTCAACGGCCGGGGTGTTTTCTCCTGGGATGATTTGCGCTATCAGGTGCAAAATTCTCAAGGCCGGAGCCTGGAGGTGCGGCTACGCCGCTACGAGGGGAATGAAAGCACCCTGCAAGTCGTCCCGATGGCCATGCAAGCCGGAGAAGAAGGACGGGAGCGCACGTTTTATCTTCTGGGGTTGAGCGCCAGCGGAAGTTTTGTGGAGGCCTCCTTTTTCCGGGCCGCTTTGGAGGGTTTCAAAGAAGCCTGGAGTAAAACCCTGTTCATCATGGATCTGATCCGCCGTCTTTTCACCAGCGAACTCCCCCTGGCCGAAAATCTGGGCGGCCCGGTACTGGTGGTCCAGACCGTGCATCAGCAGGCCACCCACTCGGGGCTGGAGGGGGTGCTCAAACTCACCGCCCTTTTGAGCATCAATCTAGGCCTGCTCAATCTCCTGCCCATTCCCGCCCTGGATGGAGGGCATGTCCTCTTCAACCTGGCGGAAGTGATCTTCCGCCGGCCGGTGCCGGATCGCATCCAGGCAGTATGCGTCCATTTCGGCTTTATCTTCCTCATAGGCCTGATGATCCTGGCTACAGCCTTTGATATTTTCAGGTTGGCCGGGTGAAGCGCGGGCAGAGAATCCGACGCGAACGACAGCACAGGCAACTTCGTTGAGTACCGTAGCCAATCACCACCGCTGGTTTTTGCATGCCCTGGCGGTTTTGTACTTTACCATGGGCTTTGTGGCGCGTTTCGCATGGCCGCCGCTGATTCCGGCGGCCGCGCCGGATCTCGGTCTGAGCATGTCCGGGGCGGGCGCATACATGAGCGCTTTTTACCTGGGTTATGTGCTGTTTCAGATCCCAGGCGGTCTCCTGGGAGATCGTTTCGGCGCCCGCCTGGTTATAGGTTTTGCCCTGCTGGTGGAAGCTCTGGGCACCTTTGGGACGGGAATGGCTTCAGACTTCAGTCTGGGCTTTGCCTGCCGCCTGCTCACCGGGTTGGGGGCGGCGGCGGTTTATACCTGTTGCGTGCGTTACGCGCTCAGCCTGTTTCCACCTGGGGAAGTCGGGCTGGCTTACGGACTGATGATGATGGCCCCGGCCGGGATTGGGGTGCTCCTCCCCAATCTGTTGATGCCCTGGCTGAATACGCTGCTCTCCTGGCGGGGGGCCTTCCAGGCCATCAGCGTGGTCATCCTGCTTACGGGGGCGGCGGCTTTTCTGGCGGTACGCGATACTCCCGGCGTGAGTGCGCGGGGAAAGAGCGTGTTCCAGGGCATCCGTGAGACGCTGGGTGAAAAAAGGCTGCTCTGGCTCAGTGCCGCCTGGTTTTGGCTTTTGTGGTTCATGGTGGGTTTTTTGAGTTGGAGCAATACCTATATCAAGGAACTGGGGTTTTCCCTGGAAACGGGCAGCCGGGTCATGCTGGTTTACGGGGTGGCCGGTCTCATTGCCTCACCCCTGGGAGGGATGCTTTTCCAGAAGGTCTCTTCCCCAGTAATTTTTCTACAAGGGATCTTCTTGGGGCTGGCCGCCTGCGCCTGGTTTTTCGTCCAAAGCGTCGATCTCGTCATTCTCAGCGGCTTGGCTGGGATCATAGGTTTTTTGCTCGGACTGGCCTATCCGGCTTTGCCGCTTCTTATTTCCATGCTCGCAAAGAAAGAGACGGTGGCCACCGCCAGCGGGGTTACGGCCTGCATTTTTCAGTTGGGCGCGGTGGCCGGCCCCTGGGTCATGGGCCTGAGTAAAGATTTGAGCGGAAGTTTCACTCTGGCCTGGGTACTTTTGGCCGGGTCGGGCATCCTGGGAGCAATCAGCTTTATCCCGTTGAAAAAAATGAGGAATTCCAAGTAGTTCAGGAAAACGCCGCTACTCCAGGCGATCGGCAACCAGGTCCCCCATCCGGCTACAGCCGGTTGTTTTTTCTCCGGGCCGGGCCAAATCAGCGCTACGGTATCCTTCCCGCAAGGTCAGGCGTACGGCCTCTTCCACGCCCTTGGCCGCCTCTTTCAGTCCCAGAGCCAGATCCAGCAGCATGGCGGCGGCCAGGATGGCGGCCAAGGGGTTGGCCCGGTCCTGCCCGGCGATATCCGGGGCCGAGCCGTGGATGGGTTCATAGAGTCCGGCTCCGCCTGTTCCCGCCAGGCCGCTCAGGGAGGCTGAAGGGAGAAGACCCAGCGAACCGGCCAGGGCCGCCGCTTCATCCGAGAGGATGTCGCCGAAGAGATTGCCGGTGAGGATCACGTCAAATTGATCCGGTCGCAGCACCAGTTGCATGGCGCAGTTATCCACATACATGTGGCTGAGTTCCACCTCCGGGTAATCCCGGTGTGTTTCCTCCACCACTTCCCGCCACAGCCGGCTGGAGGCCAGGACATTGGCCTTGTCCACCGAGCAGAGGCGCTTTTTCCGTTGCCTGGCCGCATCAAAGCCGATGCGTGCAATTCGGCGGATCTCTTCTTCATTGTAAATCATATTGTTGAAGGCATGGCGCAGACCGTCCCGCACCTCTTCACCAGCGGGCTGCCCGAAGTAGACATCCCCGGTAAGCTCGCGCACCACCAGGAGATCCAGCCCCTGAGCCACAATATCCGGGCGCAAGCAGGACAGCCCGGCCAGTTCAGGAAAAAGCCTGACCGGCCGCAGATTGGCATATAGGCCAAGTTCCTTGCGCAGGCGCAGGAGCCCGGCCTCCGGCCGCTTGTCCGCTGGAATGGAGGCCCATTTAGGCCCGCCCACGGCCCCCAGAAAAATAGCGTCCGCCTCCCGGCAAAGATCCAGAGTTTCCTCCGGCAGGGGATCCCCGGCCGCCTCGTAAGCCGCGCCGCCCACCAGGGCTTCCTGGAACTCGATGTCGCCGCCGTAACACCGCGCCGCCATCCTGAGAACCTTCACCGCTTCCCCCGTCACCTCCGGGCCGATGCCGTCGCCGGGCAATAAGACGATATGTTTTTTCATGGTTTTCCCAGCCTTTGTTTAACAAAGTGGGCCAGCCCTCCGGCCTCCAGGATGGCGCGCATGCTTTCGGGCAGGGGCGTAAAGCTGAAGCTCCGGCCGCTGGTAAGGTTGCTCACCTTGCCGGTTTTCAGGTCAATTTTGGCCTCCTCCCCTTCCTGAAAGGCGTTGGCGGCATCTCCCAACTCCAGGGGCAGCAGTCCCATGTTAAAGGCATTGCGGTAAAAGATGCGGGCAAAGCTGTGGGCGATGACCGCCGGGATACCCGCGCCCAGGATGGCCACTGGCGCGTGTTCCCTGGAAGAACCGCAGCCGAAGTTGCGCCCGGCGACAATCAGGCTGCCGCCGGGGATGATTCTGGCGCGCCAGTCCGGGTCCAGGCCTTCCATGCAGTGCGCCCCCAATTCTGCCGGGTCGGCGGTAACCAGGTAACGGGCCGGGATGATGGCGTCGGTATCAATATGATCCCCCAGGCGCAGAATTTTTCCGGAACAAAGCATGGCTATATCCTCCCAGGATGGCTAATCTCGCCGGCTATGGCGGTGGCCGCGGCCACCGCCGGGCTGGCGAGGTAAACTTCCGAATCCAGGCTGCCCATGCGGCCTCGGAAATTGCGGTTGGTGGTGGCCAGGGCGCGCTCTCCGCCGGCCAGGATGCCCAGGTGTCCGCCCAGGCAGGGGCCGCAGGAAGGCGGACCGATGATACAGCCGGCCTCCATGAATATGCCCATAAGCCCTTCATTCAGGGCGCTTTTCCAAATTTTGGGAGTTGCGGGCAGGATGATGCAGCGCAGGCCTTTTTTTACCTTGCGGCCATCCAGCACGGCGGCGGCGGCGCGCAGATCGCTCAGGCGGCCGTTGGTGCATGAGCCTATAACCACCTGTTGCACCGGGATATCTTTAAGTTCAGAGACCGGACGGACGTTTTCCGGCAGATGCGGACAGGCGACCAGGGGTTCCAGGCCGGAGACATCCAGGGTAAGAGAGCTTTCGTAAAGCGCGTCCGGGTCAGCGGCCAGAGGGACGTCCTTCTTTCTTCCGGCCTCGCGGCAATAGTCCAGGGTGGCTTCGTCGGCGGCGAAGAGCCCGGCCTTGCCGCCGGCCTCGATAGCCATGTTGGCCATGCTGAGACGGCCTTCCACCTCCAGGGAGGCGATGGCCGGGCCGCCGAATTCCAGGGCCTTGTAACGTGCGCCGTCCACGCCCAGGCGGCCTATGGTCCAGAGGATGAGGTCTTTGCCGCCCACAAAGGGAGGGAGCTTGCCTGAAAAAAGCACTCTGACGCTCTCCGGCACCTTGAACCAGAGTTCTCCCAGGGCCATGGCCGCGGCCACATCGGTTGAGCCCATGCCGGTGGCGAAGGCGCCGAGGCCGCCGTAAGTGCAGGTATGGCTGTCCGCCCCCACTACCAGGTCGCCGGGGCCGACCAGCCCGAGTTCAGGCAGGAGGGCGTGTTCCACTCCGGCCTCGCCGCCTTCGTAGTAATGGGTAAGCCGCTGTTCAGCGGCAAAACGGCGGGAAATCAGTACCTGTTCGGCGGAGGCCAAATCCTTTTGCGGTACATAGTGGTCCATGACCAGGACCACGCGCTCCCGGTCAAAGACCCGCTTCACGCCCATTTCCCGCATGGACTTGATGGCCAGGGGAGCGGTGATATCGTTGGCCAGGACCAAATCGGCCCGGCAGGTAATGATGCGTCCGGGGGCGCTTTCTTCCGGGCTGACGGGACGGGTGGAATGGGCGGCCAGGATTTTCTGGGCCAGGGTTTGCGGCATTACATTTCCTCCCGCATCTTGGCCAGGCGGTTCAGGGCGTTGAGATAGGCGCGGGCGCTGGCATTGATGATATCAGGGTGCGAACCCCGGCCCACCGTGCTTTTGCCGTTTTCCGAGATGCGCACGGTGACTTCCCCCAGGGCATCGGTGCCGCCGGTAATGGCGTTGACCGCGTATTGTTCCAGCTTGGGGCTGCGCCCCACGGTCGCGGCGATGCCTCGAAAGACGGCGTCAATGGGACCTACGCCGAACTGGGCGTGTTCACGCCTAGCGCCGTCAATCTCCAGAGCCAGCATGGCGCAGGGCGGCAGCCCGCCGTCGCCGCTCTGTACGGTCAGGTGCAGCAGCCGGTATTTATCCGGAAGGCGATATACCTCCTCCAGCACCAGGGCCTCCAGGTCCTCGTCAAAAATATCCTTTTTCTTGTCCGCCAGTTCCTTCACCGCTGCCAGGATCAGGTCAATCTGGGCGTTGTCCAGGCTGTAGCCCATATCCTCCAGCTTGGAGCGGATGGCGTTCTTGCCGGAGTGTTTGCCCAGGACGATGTGGCTGCTGGACAGGCCAATGGATTCCGGGGTCATGATCTCATAGGTGGCCGGGTTGGCCAGCACTCCGGCCTGATGGATGCCGGCTTCGTGGGCAAAGGCATTGGCCCCGACCACAGGCTTGTTGACCGGGATGGGACGGCCGATGATGCGTGACAGTGCGCGCACCGAAGGGAAGATCTGCTGGGTATGTATGCCGTGTTCCAGCCGGTAGTAAGGATTGCGCACGGCCAGGGCCATGATCAGTTCTTCCAGGGCGCAGTTGCCCGCCCGCTCGCCGATGCCGCCAACGGTCACCTCAGCCTGGCGGGCGCCGGCCCGTAAAGCGGCCAGGGTGTTGGCCACGGCCAGGCCCAGGTCATTGTGGCAGTGGACGCTGATGATCACCTTGGCGGGGATGCGGGCCTTGAGGTAGGCAATGCGTTCCGCGAACTCGTCGGGCTGGGCGTAGCCCACGGTGTCGGGGATGTTCAGGGTTACGGCCCCGGCGGCCGCGGCCGTCCGGCAGACTTCCACCATGAAGTCCGGATCGCTCCGGGAGGCGTCCTCGCAGGAAAATTCCACGTCCGTACAGCAAGAAACGGCATGGCGCACCGCCTGGTCCGTAGCCTTGAGCACCTCGTCCGGTGAGAGCTTGAGCTTGAATTCCATGTGCAGGGGAGAGGTGGCGATGAACAGGTGCAGGCGGGATTTTTTGGCATGGCGCAGGGCCTCGGCGGCCTTGTCGATATCCTCGATCACCGTGCGGCACAGGCTGGCCACGGTGGCTTCCCGGATCTCTTTAGCCACGGTGGCGACGGCTTCGAAGTCCCCGGCGCTGGAAGCGGCAAAGCCGGCCTCAATGATGTCCACCCCCAAAAGTTCCAATTGCCGGGCCATGTGCACTTTCTCCCGCAGGTTCATGGTGGCGCCGGGGGACTGCTCTCCGTCCCGCAGGGTGGTATCGAACAGGATGACGCGATTGGCGGATTCAGGCATGTTTTCCTCACTTTTAAAATTATTCCAATAAAAAAAGCCACCCTGGTCAGGGTGGCGCGCACAGCCGCAAATTAAAGCGAAAACCTGTAAAAGGCCGTGACGCGGTCTATGTCAGACCGCGTAGCCGGGCAAAAAACAATATATGGGCAATATTCCAGCTCATGGAAAACACCTAGCCGGTTTTGCGGAGCGTGTCAAGCGATTTTTACAAATCTCCCCGGCCGGGGTTCACCTGCTTATCCAGGGGCGCGGTCAGGCGCACCTCGTGGGTGATGGCGGCCTGTTCCCCAGCCTTGAGCTTGAGCTTCCAGCGGTAAATTTTAATATTGCCCTGGTTCAGGGAGGTGCTGGCCAGCTCCGGCTGGGGAGTGGATTTGACCTCCAGCCGGAAACTCGCCTCCGCGCTTTCGGGCAGGGGGTCTTCCACCCTTACCTCCACCGGGTAGGCGCGGTTGTTGTTTACCAGGATGCTCCAGTTCCAGTCCAGGGTTTGTTCTTTACGGATGATCCCGCTTTCACCGCTGCTGTGCTTGAGGTTGCGCATGACGCCGGTGACCTGGGGGTCCGCGCCGAAGAAGATGCTTCCTTGGCTGCCATTGAAGGAAAAAGCGCCTTGGCCGATGGCCGCGTCATCAACAAAAAAACGGGCCTGCCCCTGGGTCAGTTCCAGGGGCGCGGGCAGGTTCAGTTCCGCCGTGAGAAAGGCCCGGAAATAGCTGGCTGGCCGCAGGGTATAGTAATAGGCGGCCTTGTGGCTGTCCGAGGCCAGGGCCGCGCGCACCGGAGTGGACGGGGCGATGTTCAGCCGTCCCAGTTTCCAGACCCGGAAGGTTGATTTCTGCTCCTGGTCCGCGGCGGACCAGCTATCGGGTTGTTCGACCATAGACTCGTCGGCTATTTCGTGGGTTTGGGATCTCTGGGCCAAATTTGAGGCAGCGATCTTTTCCGCCCGCATGGGAGGGGGGGGCAGGGGTATGGCCGCTTGCTCCTCAATCAGCCAGCGCCGTGGCCGCGATGGTTCCAGGGAGCGGTCCCGTCCCAGGCTGGCCACGGTCACCTCTGTTTCTTTCCATGAAAAGCCTGAATTCTGTTTCAGGGCAATGCCCTGCTCGACGGTCAGGGTCTGTTTTTCCGGGTAGGCCAGGAGGCGGTAATCAATATCGAAGGAGGCCGGCACGCTGTAAGAGTAGCGCAGCGTCACCTTTGTAGCCGTTGCGCCCAGGGGCAGGACCACCCTGGAGAACTTGCGCCCGGCGTCGAATTTTTCCAGGGTTTCCTGGATGGCGGCGTGGCGCTGGCGCAAATTATAAAGGGCGCGCTGCTCTTTTTCATAAAGGACGTACAAGGACGGCAGGTTTTCCTCCCAGAGGGCGTCCAGGCGGGCCAGATCCTCCGCCGCAAGGGGCTGTTCCTTGAAAGGCGCGGAGTGTTGCTCCAAAAGTTTCAGACGCCCTTCCACCGCCGCCAGGGTTCCGCTTTTTGCGGCGATGCCCTCGCGCAGGGGCAGCAGGTTTTCCAGCAAGGCCCGGCGCTCCGGCGAAGGCTCATTCTCCGGGTCCATCTCCCGCTGGCTGTCCGGCAGGGGCAGGCGGGGCTGGTGTTCTCCTATCTGTTCTCTGGCAAGCGGGCGGCGGCCTGGTTCTTCCAGCCAATAGAAACCGGTGGCCGGACGCCCGTCCAGGGTGGCCGAAAAGCTGGCGCGATCCGCCAGGGCCGGCAGGATGAGCAGGAAGCCGTAAGTTCCATCTTCCAGGGGTTGCGAGGTTAGGGTTTCCTCCACGCTGAGCACGGCCTCGGCGGGATAGAAGACAACGGAGACGGGCTGGGAAGGGGCTGCGGCTTCCTGCCAGGCCGCGGCTGGAACCTGCGGGCCGGGTAGTGAGAGAGCAAGAAGCAGGAGGACGCCAGCCAGGACAGGGAGCCGGACGGCCGATTTTTTGGGGGAAACAGTGTAACTTTTCATGAGATCTCCGTTATTTGAAAAGCCCGCGCAGGAACTGGCGGATGAGCGGGGCGCCGATGGAGGTGAAGGCCCCCTTGGCCAGGCTGTTTCTCTGGGAGGCTTTTTGCCGGGCCAGCCTTTCCGCGTCCTTTTGCCTGGCGGCCTCTTCTTTGCGCAATAGGGCGGCCTGCTTTTCCTCCTCTTTTTTCCGCTGGGCCAGTTCTTTTTCGCTGGGGGTTTCCGCCAGGCGCTGGGTCAGGATTTCATAGGCCGTGGTGCGGTCAATGCTTTGGCTGTAATGCCGGTAGAACAGGGAGCTTTTGACCATCTGCCCGCGCTTCGCCTCATCCAAGGGGCCGATCTGGCTCTGGGGCGGCAGGATGAAGGCCCTTTCCACCTGCCTTGGCGCGCCTTGAGCGTCCAAAAAGGAAACCAGCGCTTCGCCCATGCCCAGTTCGGCGATGGCGGTTTCGGTATTGAAGGCGCTGTTGGCCCGGAAGCTGGCCGCGGCGCTCTTGAGGGCCTTCTGATCCTTGGGAGTGTAGGCCCGCAGCGCATGTTGCACCCGGTTGCCCAGTTGTCCCAGGACGGCGTCCGGCATGTCCGAAGGGGTTTGCGAGATGAAAAATACGCCAACGCCCTTGGAGCGAATGAGCCGCACCACCTGTTCGATCTTTTCCAGCAAGGGTTTGGGGGCGTCGTTGAAAAGCAGGTGCGCCTCATCAAAAAAGAAGACCAGTTTGGGTTTTTCCGCGTCGCCCACCTCCGGCAGGACGGTGAATAGCTGGTTTAGCAGCCAGAGCAGGAAGGTGCTGTAAGTCTTGGGGGCCTGCATGAGTTTGTCGGCGGCCAGGATGTTGATTACCCCCTTGTCTCCCGAGGTCTGGATCAGGTCGTCAATGTGCAGGTTGGGCTCGCCGAAGAATTTGTCCGCCCCGTCATGCTCCAGGGCGATGAGCCCGCGCTGGATGGAGCCGATGCTGGCGGCGGAGAGGTTGCCGTAAGCGACGGAGAGCTTGGAGGCGTTATTTGCGGCATATTCCAGGATTTTACGCAGGTCTTTGAGGTCGATCAGTTCCAGCTTTTCGTCGGAGGCTATCTTGAAGACCACGGTAAGCACCGCGCTTTGCGTGTCATTGAGGTTCAGCAGCCGGGCCAGGAGCAGCGGCCCCATATCGGCGATCGTGGCCCGTACTGGGGCGCCCGTTTCGCCGAAGACATCCCAGAATTGCACCGGAAAGCCTTGAAATTGGAAGCCTTTTTCTTGAAGGTCGTATTCTTCCACCCTCTTGAGCACGCTTTCCTTGTTCCCGCCCTTGGCCGCGATGCCGGAAAGATCCCCCTTGGCATCGGCGGCGAAGACCGGTACGCCCATCTGGCTGAAAGTCTCGGCCAGGGTTTGCAGGGTGATGGTTTTGCCCGTGCCGGTTGCCCCGGTAATCAATCCGTGCCGGTTGCCCATGCCGGGCAGGAGGCATATTTCCACGTTTCCTGCCAGGGCCACAAAGGCCCGGCTATCTTTATCCCACATGATAGTCTCCTTGTTATCTTCCAAAAGAACAATCGGGAAAAACGCATTCCGGGCATTCGTTGCATAGGCCGCCGTGGGCCAGGCTGGTGAAGTCGCGTCTGGTCAGGCGCTGCCCGGCCAGGAGGCGTGGCAGGATGAGGTCAAAGATGCTGGCCTTCTGGTACATGACGCAGCCCGGCAGGCCCAGGATCGGTATTTTCCGGTGATAGCCGAGCATGAACATGGCCCCCGGCATCACCGGCGCGCCGTAGCTGACCACTTCCCCGCAGACGGACCGGATGGCCGCCGGGGTTCTGTCGTCCGGGTCCACGCTCATGCCGCCGGTGACGGCTACCAGAGAGGAGCCTTGGGCCAGGGCCTCCCGGATGGCGGAGGCTATGCCTTCGGTATTGTCGGGCGACAGGGCGCGGTGGTGGATGATGGACCCCCAGTCCGTGAATTTGCGGGTCAGCACCGGGGTAAAGCCGTCTTCCACGCGGCCTGAGCAAACTTCGCTGCCGGTGGCCACTACCCCGACCTTGTGGGGGGCAAAGGGCAGCACGCGCAGCAGGGGGCCGTGTTCTTTGCAGAGCAGTTCCGCTCCGGCCACGCTTTCTTCAGGCGCGCACAGGGGAATGACCCTGGTCCCGGCCACCAGTTGTCCGGGATGCACCTCCCGCAAGGAGGAGGCGGTGGCTACGCTCAGGAGAGGGATGTCATTGAGGGTTGCCAGCAGGTTCAGGTTGATGGCCAAAAGCCCCTGGATGGAGGAGCGGATGTTGATCCGACCCTCAGAGGGTTCGCTGAAGCTCAGGTTTTCGCCGCAGAAGGCGCGGACTAGGCGGCGGGCGGCCTCGTCCTCATGCACCTGCCCCTCGGGGTTTTCACTCCAGACAAAAAGATGTTCCTTGCCGAGGCGCAGAAGATGCGGAATATCCTCCTCCAGCACGATATGACCTTTTTTGAAGGCCGCCTTCTTGTGGTTGCCCGGCACGATCTCGGTGATGTCGTGACAGAGAACCAGCCCCACGGCCTGCTTGGTAGGTATGGATTGCATGCGCGCCCTCCGGTAATGTTTGCCAAAGATTCGTGCAGCTTCTCCTCAGGAGGGCGTTTTGTCAAGATTGCCTCGGCTTTGGGCACTTATACGCCATAGGCTTCCAAGGGGCCGGAGATCCCCTGGAAGCCTATGGAAGCGAAAAGACGCCGGGTTTTATTTGCCGTGCAGGAGCTGTTCCCAGTAGTCGGAATAGAGGCGTATGCCCTGTCCGATATCCAAAAGGAAGTCGCTGCCGGCCAAATCTTCCTCGGTGGGGAGAAAGACCGGGTTATTGACCAGCTCCTCGGGCAGGAGCTTCAAGGCCGAGACATTGGGGGTGGAATACATGTATTCTTCCACGCACTTGACCGCCACCTCAGGGCGCAGCATGTAGTCGATGAATTTATAGGCGTTCTCCAGGTTGGGCGCGCCCTTGAGGAGAACGAAGCTGTCCACCCAGACCAGGGTTCCTTCCTTGGGCCAGATAAAGCTGATTTCCGGCTTTTCTTCCTGGATGAGCAGGACATCGCCGTTCCAGCCCATGCCGACGGTCACCTCGTCGCCCATAACCGGGGGTTTGATCTGTGAGGAAAATACCCGCACCAGGGGTTTGATCTCGCGCAGCCATTCATAGGCCACTTTCAAATCCGCGTCGTCGTCCGTGTTGGGGGAAAGCTTGTTGGCCTTCAGGGCCATACCGAATAAATCCCGCAAGTCATCGGACAGGAGGAGCTTTCCCGCGAAATCCGGGTTGGCCAGGTCCGCCCAGGAACTTACCTCGGTTTTCACTTTTTCGGTGTTCACCAGGATGCCTACCCCGCCCCACATATAGGGTATGCTGTAAGCGTTGCCTTTATCGTAATCCTGATCCAGAAATTTGGGATCAAGGTGTTTTATGTTGCCGACCTTGGAGAGATCCAGTTTTTGAATGAGGTTTTGTTCCTTCAGCATGTTTATATAGTAGGTGCTGGGAACAACGATGTCATATCCGGCTTTTCCCGCGCCAATCACCTGTAGCTTGGAAAACATGCTCTCGTTGGATTCATAGGTCGAATAGACGACATTGATCCCGGTTTCCTTGGTAAAGTCATTCAGTACCTCTTCCGGGATGTAATCGCTCCAGTTGAAGATCACAACTTCCTTGGTTGCCGCTGCCTCTGCTCTATGCGGGGTCATTATCATGACGCTTGCTGATAATAATGTCACCGACAGTAGATAGAGCGTTTTTTTCATTTCTTTCCCCTTTGCGCTTGTGGTTCAGGTTCCGCTTAAACGCCTTTGCCTAATTTCATGGAGGCCTTCAATGACAAGGCCCGGTTTCCGGAAATGGCGGAGCCTTCCCGGAAACTGAGCCATTACCAGACTTTGAAAAAATGTAAAATGCTAAAAAAATCATATCCCCGAGGAAAACTTGGCGGCGTCATTGCCCAAGCGGTAACTGGAGAGTTCGGAGGCGGCCGTGCGGCCGTACACCGAGCTTGGGTATTTGCTGGAGAGTTCTTCCAGCATACGCACCCAATCCGCGGTATCTCCGCGTTTACGGTGCAGACGGGAGAGCTGGTAGAGCACGGCCTGTTGTTCTATGGAGCCTTCCGCGGCATAACTTAGGTATTGGTCGGCGTAGCCCATGGCCTCTTTGAGCTGCCCGGCATTTTCGGCAATATTCAGCAAGGAAAGCAGTTGGGTGCGGATTTTTTCGTTATCCGCCAAGTCCGGGTTGACCGCAGCCATTTCCCGGAGTTGCTTCAGGGCCTCCTGGCCGATGTAATAAGCGCCTTCCAGGTCACGCCCTCGTTCCACGCTGCGTCCGAAGTAAAAAGCGGCATTGGCCTGCTGGGCCGGCGGCAGGCTTTGCTGGGCATACAGGCGCCGCCAGATGGGGGCGGCGTTATCCGGTCGGTCGGTGTTTTCGTAAGCCAGGGCCAGGGCGTAGTCCATCTGCCCGTGGGCCTGGGGGGTGAGTTCCCAGAGCTCGATGCGCTGGGCCATTTCGATGATCTGTTCCCAGCGCAGGTTGTCGGTAAGGATGTTCAGGGCCAGGTAAATGGCCATTTCGGAAATTTCCCCGATCTTGTTGCCGTAAAAGAAAGGCTGTAGCGTGTTCAGGGCCTCGTCCTGGTAGCTGCTGTTCCATTGGCTCACCGCCAGGGCCAGGCGGCTGTCCGGGGTAAGAAATTCTTCCTGGGTGCGCAGGATGGGGTAACGCTGCCAGATTTCGCGCGCCCTGGCGTAGCGTTTGTCATTCACGTCTCCGGCGGAGAGCAGGGTGAAGGCCCCCAGAGCCACCTCGCGGGCGCGCGGGGCCAGTGGGCTGTTGGGGGTATCGGCGACAATTTCCGAGCACAGATCAATGGCGTTCAGGTATTCCTTCTGCCAGAGGTTCCACATGGCCAGTTTCAGTTTGGCCAGGGTGACCAGCGGGCTGTTGGGGTATTCGCGGATGATGGTCCGGTAGGCTTCGGAAGGGCGGCGGTCAAAGGGGCGGTCAAAAACCCGGTACATCCTGTTCACGGTAGGGTCGTCGTAGATGCCGTCTTCGGCCAGGCGCATCAGGGCTATGACGCCTCCATCCCTGGCGGGATAGCGCTTCACCGATTCATCGTACACTTGTACCGCGGCGTTGTGGTACTTGCTGGTCATGTAGATATCGCCGAGGCGGGTGAGAATGATATCCCCGTCTTCCGGGTCGGCCATCAGGTTCATATAGAGCCAGTAGGAAGCTCTCGCCTTATCCAGGTTTTTGGTGCGGTAGGCGATATCTCCCATCAGAGTGAGCACCTGCGGATATTCCAGATAAAAGGAAGGCCAGCGCAGTTCGGCGAATTCCATGATCTGGTAAGCATCCTGGAAGGCTCCCATGCGGTAGTAGCTGCGGGCCAGACCCAGGGCGGCGTCGCGGGAAATGCGGTGGTCGGGGTAGTTCTGCACCACATAGTTGAACTGCTCAATGGCTTCGTTCAGGTTGCCGCGCTCATACTGGTAATCGCCCCAATAATAATAGGTCAGGGAGATATTTTCAAAGTAGGGGTATTTCTGGCGCAGGAGGTTAAAATAAGCCGCGGCTTCATAGGAATTTTCCACCTTCAGGTTCAGGTAGCCCAAGCGCAGATAGGCCGGGGCATTGCGCCTGGACTGGGAATTGAAATTTATGGCCGCGATGGTTGTATCCTGGACGTCCTGGAAATGTGCGGCAAGGTTGTTTTCGTACATGAAAAAGGTCGCGTCCGCCAGGCGGTGCAGGGCGAGTTCACGCTGGCTCTGGTCCAAGTTGTGCTGGAGGAGCAGTTTACGGAGCAGGGGGATGGCTATGTCATACTCGCCGATATCTATGGATGTCGCCGCGCTCTTCATGGTGTCCTCAGGGTCCAGGGGCGGCGCCACCGGGTTGCCTTTTTCATCTACATAGATCACCGTCTTGCCGGAGTCCGCCGGGGCTGCCTTAGCCGTATTGGGCGTCTGCGCCTGGCCGGAAGAAGAAACGGGCATCCGGGCCTGGGTGGACTGATCCGGCGGCGGCGGGCCCGCTTCCGGCGGCGCGGGCATCTGGTTTTGTTCCGGCATGGCCGGTGGCGGCGGCGGAGCCGGCGGCATATCTTGCACAGGCGGCATGGGTGGCGGCGGCGGGGCCGGGGGAGCGTCTTGCACAGGCGGCGCGGGCATCTGGTTTTGTTCCGGCATGGCCGGTGGCGGCGGCGGAGCCGGCGGCATATCTTGCACAGGCGGCATGGGCGGAGGAGGGGGAGGCAGGTCCGTTCCCGGCGTGGCTGCCTGGGAAACGGGCGGGGCGGCGGGCGCGGCCGGGGGCATGGAGGCTGGATTGCGGGCCGCGGAATTGGGCACGCGCAATTTAACCGGAATTTTCTGCTCCACCCAGTTGGGATCGCGCTTGGTATTCAGTTTGGCCCTATAGGCAAAGGTGGCTTCCTCTTCGTGGTAACCGTCGTCCTGGCCGGGGGAAGCCGCCAGGGCCGGGGTGGCGCTCCAGGGCACAAGCATGTCCAGAAAGGCCATAACCTGAGAAAGACTGGAAGGGCTTCGTCCGCTTGAAGGTTCAGAGGCGGGCGGCGGAGGCGGCGGGCGCATGACCGGCATTTCCATGGGCGGCCAGACGGGCAGCCGGTTATCCTCTCCATCTTGTTCGGCGCTGATTGTCGGGGCATTGGCCGTCCCGGCGGAACTGACATTGCGCCCCACGGGCGGAGGAGGGAGCGTGGGCACGGGCGGCGCGGAGGCCGCTTCCGGAACGGATGACGCCTGCGTATCCGTGGGGGAGGGAGTCACCGCCGGGGGCAGGACAACGGGCGCTGAGATATTTTCCCCCTGGGCGGCTTCCGGGGAATCTTCAGCGCCGTCCAGTTTACGCGAAAAAACAGAAGAGGGTTCTACCGGCGTAGCGGGTGGTTCCGGCACCCGGACCAGGGGCTGGGCGGGCGGTTCGGGCTTTGGGGCGGATTCGGGCGGCGGCCCGAGTAAGTCCTTGCTCCAGCGCAGCCCAAGAGGGTCCTCAAACAAATCCACCTGCAAAAGGTCTTTTTGGGGTCTGGTTACGATATAGCCGAAGGCCGCGCTTTTCACCCTGAGGCCGAGCCCGGTTTCCGCAGGGTTCAGGCCGTCGAAAAGTCCGGCTTCGGCCGGAGCCTCCAGGCTGAATGTCCGCCGTCCGGAAGAGAAGATCAACGCAAGGCTCCGGGAGTCATCCCGAAGCACCTCCACCCGGCCGTCCTCCTGGGACAATCGGACCACCAGACGCTCGCGATTACCCAGGTCGCGCCATTCTGCGGAAAGGGCCCCAGCTTCGCCATAGGCCAGCAGGAGAATCCCCGCTGTAAAAAGGCCGAGTCTGCCGATCATTTCCTCACTTCCGTCAGGGCATTTTTCGCCCAAAGACCTTCAAAGGTTTTTATTTGCAATATCCATGCCCTGCGCGGGCTTTGTCCGCGGTTTTCAGCGTTTTTTCCATAAAATTTTTGCAGCAAGACGGTTACGGGGCGCCTATTCCATGTTTCTTTTCTTCAGTTTTTCGATCAAGGTGGTCCTCTTGATCCCCAAAATCTCCGCGGCCTGGTTCTTGACCCCGGCGGCGTTCTCCAAAGCCTCCAGCAAGAGGCGTTCTTCAATCTGGTCCAGAAAATCCTTGAGGTTGAGCTGGTATTTGCTCAAGTCCGCCAGCGTTGGCCAGACAAAGGCGGCCTGACCGTTCCGCCTGCCTGCCGCCGAAACCGGCTGCGCCGGTTCGGGAGGAGGCGCCTCCAGAGCGGACGGTTGCGGCATGGAGCGCATGGCCTCGCGCACTCCGTCCTGTTCCAGGATCTTGGCCGGCAAATCCTCCGGCCTTACCAGGTCGGCTTCACAGAGCACGGCCAGACGCTCCATGATATTTTCCAGTTCGCGCACGTTCCCCGGCCAGGTATAATGCTCCAGGGCGCGTCTGGTCTCCGGCTGGAAGGCCAGTTTGGGGCGTCCGGTCTTGCGGCTGAAAGCAGCTATGAAATGGTCGGCCAGCATGGCGATGTCGCCGCCCCGCTCCCTCAAGGGCGGCAGGTGCAGGGGAATGACGTTGAGCCTGTAGAACAAATCTTCCCG
The DNA here is from genome assembly GCA_009782775.1 of Desulfovibrionaceae bacterium. GTDB lineage: Bacteria > Desulfobacterota > Desulfovibrionia > Desulfovibrionales > Desulfovibrionaceae > WRHT01. The sequence continues at coordinate 113,400 of WRIL01000001.1, read as the reverse complement.
GAAACGTCCGGCTGAAACCTCTTCTTCCAGGTCGCGGTTGGTGGCCGCCACAATACGCACGTCCACCCGTCTCGCTCCATTGCCGCCTACCCGCTCGATCTCTTTTTCCTGGAGCACTCGCAGGATTTTCACCTGCAGACTGATATCCATCTCGCCGATTTCGTCCAGAAAAATCGTTCCGCTGTCCGCGAGTTCAAAACGCCCCGGTCTGGAGCGCAAGGCATGGGTGAAGGCTCCCTTTTCATGCCCGAAGAGTTCGGATTCCAGTAAATCTTTGGGAATGGCCCCGCAGTTTATGGGCACGAAGGGCTTGTCCTTGCGTCCGCTCCGTTCATGCAAGGCGCGCACCACCAGTTCTTTACCCGTGCCGGATTCGCCGGTGACCAGCACCGTGCTGTCCGTGGGCGCGACTCTTTCCAGTAAACGGAATATATCTCTGAAGGCGGCGCTTTGCCCGATAATCCCAGTGTTCATAAGCCTGAATCCCTCGGCCCTTTTACGTCAATATTATGACATAATCTAGAAAATAGCAAAGCGGATTTTTTTAATATTTGCGGGGCAAGGCGGGCGGCTGTCCGTGTCCATGACCGGAGCATGCGCCGGGACCGTCTATCTGAGCGCGGTATCGCGCAGTTCCTTGATTTTTATGCCGTAGCGCTTCATCTTGGCGTACAGGGTGGCGCGGTGCAAACCCAGGCTCTTGGCGACCCTGGCGCAGTTGAAGTGCTGCTTGCGCAGGGCGGCCAGGATTGCCTCGCGTTCATGCTTCAGGAACAGTTCGCCGCCGCCTTCGTCATCCTGGGATTTGCCCAGGGCCATGAACAGGTAAGGAGGCAGGTTCTCGGGCTCGATGAAATTTTCCTCTGTGGTCATAAAGGCCCGGCCCACCACATTTTTCAGTTCGCGGATATTGCCGGACCAGGAATATTTCTGGAGGCAGGTCAGAGTTTCCTGTGAGATGCTCAGGTTGCGGGAGTATTTCTGGTTCAGTTCCCCCAGAAATTCATAAACCAGGGCCGGGATGTCCTCCTTGTGGTCGCGCAGAGGCGGCACGGTGACCGAGAGCACGTTCAGGCGGTAATACAGGTCCTCGCGGAAGCTGTTGTCTTCGATCTTTTGTTCCAGGTTGCGATTGGTGGTCGCCAGAATGCGCACGTTGAGCAGAATGGGGGTTTCTCCTCCCACCTTGTCCACGATGTTGCTTTGGAGCACCCGAAGGAGCTTGGCCTGAAGGAAGAGGGGCATGTCGCCGATCTCGTCCAGCAGCAGGGTGCCGTTGTTGGCCAGCTCAAACTTGCCCCGTTTGCCGCCGCGCTTGCCGCCGGTAAAGGCGCCGTCGGCATAGCCGAATAGTTCGGATTCCAGGAGTTCCGCCGGGATGGAGGCGCAGTTGATGCATATGAAAGGGCCGTTGCGCCGGGAACTGGCATTGTGGATGGCGTTGGCGAAGACCTCTTTGCCCGCTCCGGTTTCACCGCGCAGCAGTATGGGCAGGTCGCTTTTGGCGAAGCGCTCGGCCAGGCGTTTGGACTCCCGGAAGATCGGGCTGGCGGTGTACAGGGAATCGAAGGAAAACTGGCTGATGAAGTGGCGGCTCAATTCCTTGCGGTAATACTCAATTTCTTCGCCCAGTTCCTGAAGCGATTGCACCAGTTTGTTGGTGTAGCTGGAAAATTTGACCAGAGCCACGCTGGCGAAGATCTCGCCGTCCTCATCGGTGACCGGCAGGCGCGTGACCGCCACCTTGCGTTCTCCCGTGGCCGTCTGCCCTTTGATGAATTCATGGATGGCGTCTATTTCCGTGAGGTTTTTGTCCATGATTTCGATCATCTTGGTATTGGCGATGAGATCCAGGATCGGCATGCCGATGACCTTGTCGCTGGTGGTGCCGAAGTAGGCGCAGTAGGCGGGGTTGATGTCCCGGATGCTTCCGTTGCGGGCCACCACCAGAAAGCCGTCGGGAATGATCCCGGTCAGGGTGCGCAGTATTTTTTGATCCTGTTCCAATTCCCGCATCTTGGCCTTCAGGGCGGCGTTTTCCAGGGAAAGCTCCTCGGACGAAAGTTCTTCAATAAGGGCTGGTTGCGACATGGCGGCATCCTTCATGCTTCCGGAACCCCGGAAACGGCCTTGGGCACAGGTTGCCCGAGAATCCCCATACATAAGTGTCGTCTTACTATAGACTGTTTGTCGCGTCAAGACACTTTGTCGCCTGGGGCAGAGTAATGAAATAGCCCTGGCGCGGGGCGGGTTTTTCTTTAATCATCGTGCTTTTCCAAGGTTTTTGAGCGGTTTTGACAAAACTGTCGCCAGGCGACACTGGGTGAATGGGGACGAGCGGAGTTTATTCCGGCGCGGCCCGCCGCCTTGTTGTTATTCTGGCGCGACGCCTGCCGCTCTCCGGGTTGGAATGTTTTTTGCTTATGAGGCGTCCGAGACACGCCCCGAATTTCGCGGGTGTAAAATTCCCAAACTCCTAAGGAGGAAGTATGAGCTTTGAAAATCTCTTGTTTGAGAAACAGGGTAATATTGCCGTCATCACCATGAACCGCCCCAAGGCTCTCAACGCGCTGAACAACGACACCCTGAAGGAGCTTGACGCCGCTCTGACCAAGATCAAGGAGGACGCGGGCATCAAGGGAGCCATCATTACCGGTTCCGGCAAGGCCTTTGTGGCTGGCGCGGATATTTCCCAGATGGCGGATTACACCAGTGAGCAGGCCCGGGCCTATATGGAGGCCGCCCAGGAAGTTTTCAACCGCATTGAGCTCATGGGCAAACCCTTTATCGCGGCGGTGAACGGCTACGCCCTGGGCGGCGGATGCGAGTTGGCCATGGCCTGCGATATCCGCATCGCCTCGGATGCCGCCGTTTTCGGCCAGCCCGAGATCAACCTGGGGATCATTCCCGGCTTTGGCGGCAGTCAGCGTCTGCCCCGCCTCATCGGGCTCGGTCTGGCCAGGGAGCTCATTTACACCGGGCGCAACGTCAAGGCGGACGAAGCCGCGGCTCTGGGCCTGGCCAACAAGGTGGTGCCGGCCGACACCCTGATGGATGAAGCCATGAGCATGATGAAGATCATTGTCTCCAAGTCCGGCATCGCCGTCCGTTACGCCAAGATCGCCATCAACCGCGGCGCGGATACGGATATCTACAAGGCCCTGGAGCTGGAAAAGGATTTGATTTCCCTGTGTTTCGCCACCGAAGATCAGAAAGAAGGCTGCCACGCCTTCCTGGAAAAGCGTCCGGCGGTTTTTAAGAGTTAGATCAATTTCGTGAATGACAACTTAACATGGAGAGTGCACCATGAGTAAAGTGATTAGCGCCAAGGAAGCCGCCGCCCTGGTCAAGAACGGCGACACCTTGGCCATCGGCGGTTTTGTCGGTTCCGGAGTTCCCGAGGAACTGCTCATCGCCTTGCAGGAGCGTTTTCAGGAAACCAAGAATCCTCGCGATTTGACCATTTTCCACACCGCCGGCATAGGCGACGCCAAGACGCGCGGCGGGAACCATGTGGGTCTGGAGGGTATGGTCAAGAAGCTGTACTGCGCGCACATCGGCCTGGAGCCGGCCCTCAACGCCCTGACCGTGGCCAACAAAATAGCGACCTTTGTGGTGCCGCAGGGCGTGACCGCGCATATGCTCCGGGCCATCGCCGGGCATAAGGTAGGCGTGGTCACCCATGTGGGGCTGAAGACCTTTGCCGACCCGCGCCTGGAAGGCTGCAAGGCCAACCAGGCCGCCATAGACTCCAAGGAAGACATTGTTGAAGTGGTTAAGCTGGGAGGCAAGGAACTCCTGCTGTATAAGGCCTTCCCCATCAATGTCTGCTTTATCAAGGGTTCCTACGGTGACCCGGACGGCAACATCTCCCTGTCCCTGGAAGGCACGCACAACGACCAGTTGGAAATGGCCGCCGCCGTGCACAACAGCGGGGGCATCGTCATCGCCCAGGTCAACCAGGTGGTGGAGCGCAACACCATTAAGGCCCAGGAAGTCAAGATAGCCGGCTTCATGGTGGATTATGTGGTAGTGGGGCAACCCGCCAACAACGTGCAGTTCTTCCTCTTCCCGGAATACCGCCAGGAATGCGCGGGCAACGTGCGCGTCCCGGCCGGGGCCATCACCCCCGAACCCCTCAGCGAGCGCAAGGTTATCGGCCGCCGTGGGGCCTTTGAGCTGAAACCCGGCATGTTGGTGAACCTGGGCATAGGCATCCCTGATGCCGTGGCCGGCGTGGCCAACGAGGAAGGCTTCGCGGATCGCCTGACCCTGTCCATCGAGTCCGGCATCCTGGGAGGCATTCCGTTGCCCGGAGTGGGCATAGGCGGTTCCACCAACCCGGTGGCCATGTACAAGCACCCGGATATCTTCGATATCTATGACGGCGGCGGCATCAGCCTTTCCTGCCTTGGCGCGGCCCAGATCGACGCCAAAGGCAACGTGAATGTGAGCAAGTTCGCCGGGCGGGTTGTTGGTCCAGGCGGTTTTGTGAACATCTCCCAGAACGCCAAGAAGGTCTGCTTCTGCGGCACCTTTACCGCCGGCAAGTCCGAATACGAGATTAAAAACGGCAAACTGAACATCATCAAGGACGGCGACGGCGTCAAGTTCGTCAACAAGGTGGAGCAGATCACCTTCAGCGGCGACTATGCCAACGAGACCGGCCAGCCCATCTTGTATATCACCGAGCGCGCCGTGTTCCAGCTTACCCCCAAGGGCATCATGCTCATTGAGATCGCCCCTGGCGTTGACCTGGAAAGGCATATCTTCGCCAAGATGGAATTCAAGCCCCTGGTGGCGGATAAGCTCAAGACCATGGACGAGCGTCTCTTCAAGGAAGGCCCCATGGGGCTTACCATTTAACGGGACAGGGGTTCATAAGGCCTGGAAGAATCGCCTCCCCGGCCCGCGCGTCGGGATACGGATGGACATTTTATAAACAAAGGTATAAGGAGTTAAACATGGATTTTTTATTGGATTCGGATCAGGACCTTATCCGCCAGGCCGCGATGGAATTCGCGGAGAAAGTGGTGGAGCCCAAGGCCAGGGAACTGGAAGAAAAGCACTGCTTCTCCCAGGAGATCTTCCAGCAGATGACCGACCAGGGCTTTGTGGGCACGGGTTTTCCTGAGGAATATGGCGGCAGCGGCGGCGACGATATCGCCAAGACCATTCTGGTGGAAGAGATCGCCAAATCCTGCGCCTCCACGGCCGGAACCCTGTCCATTCACCAGATCACCCCTTACGGCATCTTGAAATACGGCACCGAGGAACAGAAAAAAACCTATCTGCCTCCCCTGCTGAAAGGAGGCAAGCTCGCGGCTTTCGCCATCACCGAGCCCACAGCCGGGTCCGATGCCGCCTCGGCCAAGACCACGGCCATAGCCGACGGGGATCACTTCGTGATCAACGGCAGCAAGTGTTTCATCACCGGCGGGGCCAAGGCCAAGACCGTGCTGGTCTTTGCCCTGACCGAGCCGGACAAGGGGCTGCGGGGAATGAGCGCCATCCTGGTGGAACAGGGCACCCCCGGCTTCACCCCCGGTAAGTCTGAAAACAAGATGGGGCTGCGAGCCACGGAAACCGACGAGCTTTTCTTCAATAACTGCCGCGTGCCCAAGGCCAATTTGCTGGGGCAGCCTGGCAAGGGTTTTGTCATCGCCATGGAGCTGCTGGATTTCGCCCGTATTGGCGTGGCCGCCCAAGGGCTGGGCATCGCGGAAAGGGCCTTGTCGGAATCGGTGAACTACCTGAATGAGCGGGTGCAGTTTGGCAAACCCATTGGCGCCCAGCAGGGTCTTTCCTGGTACGCGGCGGAGATGAAGGTACGTATTGAAGCCTTGCGCGGTTTGGTGTATAAGGCGGCCTGGCTGAAGAGCACCGGCAAGCCCTTCTCCATGGACGCGGCCATCGCCAAGTATTACGGCGCGGAAACCGCCTGCTTCTGCGCGGATACGGCCTTACAGATCCATGGCGGTTACGGTTATATGAAGGATCTCAATATTGAACGCCTCTTCCGTGATTCCAGGCTGTTGAAGATTTACGAAGGTACCGCGGAAATCCACAAATTGGTCATCGCCCGCGGGGTATTGGGTCTGAAATAAAGGGAAAAGCCATGCGCGGCAAAACCTATGACGAAATCCAGGTGGGCGATAAGGCAGGTTTTTCCAAGACCGTAACCGAGTCCGACATCCACAGTTTTTCGGCCATGACCGCCGATTTCAACCCCATCCATGTGGATGAGGTTTATGCCGCCACCAGTTCTCTGGGTAAAAAGACGGGCGGGCGCATCGCCCAGGGCATGCTTTCCGCATCGCTTTTTTCCACCTTGGTGGGCATGTATATCCCCGGCAAGGGGGCGCTGTATGTATCCCAGAGCTGTAATTTCAGACGGCCTGTGAAAATAGGCGATACCTTGCGCGCGGAATGCGAGGTCATGGAAAAAATGGAAAAGAGCCGTATCCGCATGTTTACGCGTTGTATCAACCAGCGCGGAGAAATAGTGGTAGAGGGAGAAGCCGTGGCTATTGCGGCGAAATATGTGGAAGACACGGTGTAACACAAGGAGTATTAAATGGATATATTAGTAGTTGTATTGGCCTTATGCGCCCTGATGGTCGTGGCCTACCGCGGCTACAGCGTGATCATCTTCGCGCCGATAGTAGCGCTGGCGGCGGTGTTCTTCTCCGAGCCGCTATCCGTGCTGCCCGCCTACACCAACCTGTTCATGACCGGACTCTCGAACTTTGTGCGGCTCTACTTCCCCTTCTTTATGCTGGGGGCCATCTTCGGCAAAGTCGTGGAAATGGCCGGTTTCGCCAAATCCCTGACCCATGCCATCTTTAAGCTGGTCGGGCCGAAAAACGCCATCCTGACCATCGTGCTGGTGGCGGCGATCCTGAGTTACGGCGGCGTTTCCACCCACGTAGTCGTCTTCAGCGTCTATCCCTTTGCCGCTGAAATGTTCAAGCTGGCTGTGATTCCCAAGCGCCTCATTCCCGGGGCCATCTGGCTGGGCGGCATTACCTTCGTTATGGTCGCCGTGCCCGGCTCCCCCCAGATCCAGAACCTCATTCCCACTGCCAAGTTCCTCACCGACGCCTATGCCGCTCCCATCCTGGGCATGCTGGTCGCCATCATTATCTTCGCGGTGGGCATGATCTACTTCCTGCGTGAGCAGAAGAAGGCCTTTGCCACGGGAGAAACATACTCCGGCGGCGATCCGCTCCTGCAGGAGCCCGCTCCCCTGGATCCCAACATGAAGCTGCCGCCCTGGTTTATCGCCGTAATCCCCCTGCTGCTCGTGGGCGTGATCAACTACGTCATGACCAAGTACGGGGTTGCCCATTTCTTCGGCGAGACCTACGTCCTGGGCGTGAACAGCGGTTTCCCTGGACTGGAAGGCAGTAAGGCGGTGACGATCACCGTGGCTTCCATGCGCGGACTCTGGGCCGTGGAAGTGGCCATGATCGCGGCCATCCTTTGCACCATCGTCCTGGCTTGGAAGCCGGTCATCAAGGGTTTCCACGAAGGTATGAAGCAGGCCATGTCCGCCGCCCTCCTGGCCATCATGAACACCGCTTCCGAGGTCGGCTACGGCTCGATCATCGCCGCCCTGCCAGGATTCCTTTTAATGGTTGAAGTCTTCAGGGATTTCTCCGGCAACCCGCTGATCATGGAAGCCATCACCGTAAACGTGCTTTGCGGCATCGTTGGTTCGGCTTCCGGCGGCATCGGCATCGCCATGGCCACCGTCGGCGACATGTTCGTGGAGATGTGCAACGCCGCAAACATCCCCCTGGAGGTGGCCCACCGGGTGGCCTCCATAGCCTCGGGCGGCTTGGACAGCCTGCCGCACAACGGCGCGGTCATCACCTCCATGTTCGTGACCGGGCTGACCCACCGCCAAGCTTACATCCCCATCTTTGTAGTGGCTACCGTCGCGCCTTTGATAGGTCTGATTGTCGGTATTACCTTCTTCACCATTACCGGCATCTACTAGTTACCTTTCCCCCGGCGCGCGCAGGCGCGCCGGGGGCTTTTGCGCTCCCGTCCCTTCTCTTTCCTGATAGTCTGTGTTATAATCCGTGATATCTGATTGGGTTCCGCTTGGCATGGCGTGAACGAAACTTAGGAGCTGTCTGTGGGGAGACTGGATAAGAAAGTCGTCCTGCTTACCGGGGCCGCCGGCGGGGTGGGCGCGGAAATAGCCCGCGTCCTGGCGCGCGAAGGGGCGACCCTGGCCCTGAACCACCTGGAAGAGGAGAAGGAAACGGTGTGCGCCCTGGCCGCTGAGTTGGCCGGCGTCTATGGAGGCCGGCATCAGGCCTGCGCGGCGGATATTACCCGCGAAGAAGAGGTGCGCACCCTGGTAAAGCGCATCCATGACGATGCGGGTTCTTTGGATGTTTTGATCAACAATGCCGGCATTTCCATCACCGGTCTGGCCTGGAAGTATCCAGTGGAATCCTGGGAAAAGGTTCTGGCCGTGAACCTCAGCGGGGCCTTTTTTTGCGCCAAGGCGGTCCTGCCGGGCATGCACGAGCGCAAATGGGGACGCATTATCAATATCTCTTCGGTGGTCGGGCTTTCCGGGGCCACCGGCACCGCCGCTTACGGGGCTTCCAAGGCTGGGCTAATCGGCCTGAGCCTCTCCCTGGCCAGAGAAGTCGCTGGCGACGGCATCACCGTGAACTGCGTGGCCCCCGGCTACTTGAACACCGGGATCATCCGCGATGTGCCAGATCGCTATCGGGAAAAAACCGTTATCCCCTCCATTCCCATGGGCCGCCTGGGCGAGGCGGCGGATGTGGCCAACGCCGTGCTTTTCCTGGCCTCGGACGAGGCCGGGTACATAACCGGCGAAGTGCTGCGGGTGGATGGAGGCCATTCCATGTAATCCTCAAGGAGCGCTTAAATGGGTTTTTCAGTAAGGAATGCGCTTTTTTCCGGAGGACGCTTGTGAGATTTTTTCTGGCCGCCTGTTTCTGTCTGATCCTTTGGACGCTCTGCCCTTTTTCCGTCCTGGCCGGAGAAAGCCAGGAAAGTCCACCCAGCCGGTCCGTCCTGCTGGATGAAGAAGGCGGTTATTTTGTGCCCTTGTCCGAAGGCTGGCTGGAAGTGTCCGACCCGGAGGCCCTGCGGGAGATCCTCCGTCGGGCGGGCGTCATTTTTGCCCCTGACGGCGAAATCCCCGGCGCTAGGCATCTCCGGGGGGCCGCCTTCCCCGATGAACAAGGAGATCCGGTTCTGGCGGCTTTTGCTCTGGATTACGCGCTCCTGGGCATAAACGACCGACTCGCGGACATTATGGCCGAGAAGACTGTCGGAAGCGTGGCCTCGCCGTTGGCCGACGCCCTTATCGAGGAGTATCAGCGGAACTTCCCCCAGAGCGTCGTGGTTAACGCTTCCCTTAGGGATGACAATTTTTTCGTGCATCTGCGCAGCGTGCTGGACCCGGATGATGAGTCCGGTTCCACCCGCCATCGCTACCTGAAGATGGTCTTCGCCGCCGATGCCGTTGTGGCGATCATAGCCCAGTACGATGGGGAGCAGCATATGGCCCATGAGCTGAGCCTCGCCCGGATCATGCGGGAAAGCTCGGTCATTCCAACGAAAAATATCAGGACTAGGCTGCCTCCCCAGAAAGTTACATGGTTTGATTATATTCTGGTACCCTTCGCCATCTTTTTTGTTTTCTTTTGCTTCCGCCGGTTTTTCCGCTGGATGAAAACATGACCTGTCCGGCGAACTTTCGCCGCCGGGGCCGTCCGGCATGATCCTCGGTCTTGGCCTGGATCTGGTGGAAATCCGCCGTATCCGCAGGATCCATGAACAGCACGGCCTGCGTTTTGCCCGGCATATCCTGCGCCCGGAGGAACTCGCGGAACTCCCCAAAAAACCCGTGCCCTTCCTGGCCGCGCGTTTCGCCGCCAAGGAGGCCGCGGTCAAGGCCTTGGGCACGGGCTTTACTGGTGGTATCTGGTTTCAGGATTTTCGGGTGCGCCGCCAGGAGAGCGGCGCTCCGGAATTGCTCTTTCTGGGCGCGGCCCTGGAGCGTTTCCGGGAGCTGGGGGCCGCGCGCTGCCTCCTCAGTCTGACCCACAGCCGGGATAGCGCGGCGGCGGTGGTGATTCTTGAATAAGGCGGAGCTGCCGCCCATAGGACCGGATTTGCCCTGGCTGGCTCCCTTGGCCGGGCATACCGATTTGCCTTTCAGGCTGATCTGCCGGGAACAGGGGGCCGCGGCCGCTTGTACGGAAATGATCAGCGCCAAGGGCCTGGTTTACGGAGAGAGATCTTCAAAAGGCCCTTCGGCCACCCGCCGGCTTTTGCGCACCACCCCCTTGCCCGCCTTTCCGGAGGCCAAGGACGATCCCCTGGTGGTCCAGCTCTTCGGCGATGACTCCTATTTTCTTGGTGAAGCCGCCGCCCTCCTGGTCTCCTGGGGCTGCCGGCATTTTGATTTCAACTTGGGCTGTCCGGCTCCCAAGGTGCTCAAGGGCGGGGCCGGAGGCGCTCTAGCCAGAGATACTCGGAAGGCGGTCCAGGCGGCGGAGGCAGTCATGCGGGCGGTCGCTCCCCGGCCTATGGGCTGTAAACTGCGCCTGGGCTGGAACCCGGCGGAGGAGAATTACCTGGAATTGGGAGCGGAGCTGGCCCGATCCGGGGCGTCCTGGCTGAGCCTGCACCCGCGTCACGTCCGCCAGGGTTTTGGCGGGCGGGCGGACTGGAGCGCCGTGGCCCGTTTGAAGGACAGGGTGGATATCCCCGTCCTGGCCAGCGGCGATCTCTCTTCTGCGGATGCGGGTCTGCGCTGTCTGCGCCAGAGCCGGGCGGACGGCCTGCTCTTCGCCAGGGGAGCCCTGCATAACCCGGCCATTTTTGGGGAATTCCGCGGGCTTTGCCGACAGTATGGCGGTCCGGACGTGACTGCCGGACCCGAAGAGGCGTCCGCCGGAGATAAAACGGCGGCTTTTCAAGAGACCGCGCGGAATCTGCGCGGGATCGTCCTGCGCCATATCGCGCTGGCCAGGGCCGTGGACGGGGACAGGGCCTTCCCGCGTCTGCGCGGCGCCGTCCTGGGTTATATCAGGGGTTTGCCGGGACACCGCGCCCTGCGCCAGGACTTGAACCTTTGCTCCGGCTGGGATATGCTGGAAGACGCGCTGGAAAAATATTTTACCCGAGGCGGATTATGCGGGTGATCCGGGCTTCCACCGCCGGCTTCTGCATGGGAGTGAGCTTGGCCATTGGCAAACTCGAGAAGGCCCTGGCCGAACAGAGCGCCTCCTCCCTCTATACCCTGGGTCCGATTATCCATAACCCGCCTCTGGTGCGGGAATATGAGGAAAAAGGAGCTGTCTGCCTGGAGGATCCCCGTCTGGCCGCCCGTGGGTCCACCGTGATCATCCGGGCTCATGGGCTTCCACGCCTTCAGGAAGAGGAACTGTTTCACCTGGAGCTGCGGGTGGTGGACGCCACCTGCCCCAGGGTCAAGGCCGCCCAGACCGCCATCCTCCGGGCCGGCGAGCGGGGACTGGGAACCTTGCTGCTTCTTGGGGAAAAGGATCATCCGGAAGTCCGCGGGCTGCTCAGCTATGCTGTGGGTCGCCCCCTGGTCTTCAGCAGCATGGAAGAACTGCGGGAGCTTCCTCTGAATTCCGGGGGAGAATATTTTCTGGCGGCCCAGACCACCCAGGATCAGAACAGCTTTGAACAGGTCCTGGAATGGCTGAACGCTTTTTTGGATAAGCCCGTGGCCGTGCTGCGCACCATCTGCGACGCCACCAGCCGCCGCCAGGAAGAACTTATCAGCCTAGCGGGTCAGGTGAACAGCATGGTCATTGTCGGCGGACTTAACAGCGGCAATACCCGCAGGCTGGCCGATATTGCCCGCGGTCTGGGGCTTTTCACAGCGCATTGCGAAGAAGCCGCCTTGCTCCCCATGGATGATCTGGTCTCCAGGCAGCCGGTAGGGTTGAGCGCCGGGGCCTCCACCCCGGACGCGCAGATTCGGGCCGTGGAAAAAATCCTGCGGGATTTCAGATGATTATTTTTAAGTTTTATGTTATGGGTAGATAAGCTGAATATCAGCCCTAGAATCGGCCAAACTAGCGGCCCAAGCGGAAAAAGCCTCGATCCTGATGGAGGATAGAATGAGCCAGACCAATATTTTGCTGGAAGCGGGCACCAATGAACTGGAAATAGTCGAGTTTCATCTGGACGAAAAAGACCCCGCTGAGGGAACCTATAAAGGTTATTACGGTGTGAACGTCGCCAAGGTGCTGGAGATCATCCGTATGCCCAAGGTGACGGAGCTGCCCGAGGTAAGGCATAAGTCCGTGCTGGGAGCCTTTAACCTGCGTTCGCAGATCATTCCGCTGGTGGATCTGTCCATCTGGCTTGGAAAAGAACGGGTCCAGACCACCGAGGAACCCAAGGTGGTGGTCACGGAATTCAACAATGTCAACACCGCCTTCCTGGTTTCCGGGGTCAATCGTATCCACCGGATCAGTTGGGAGGAAGTGGAAGCCCCAAACGCCTATGTCTCGGCCATGACCAACAACAGCGTGACCGGCGTGGTCAAGATGGACGGCAGGATCATCTTCCTGCTGGATCTGGAGCGCATTGTCAGCGACCTGAATCCGCAGTTGGGCTTGCGCCTGGATTCCAGCATGGATTGGGCCGGGGCTCATCCGGGGTACCGCGCCCTGGTGGCCGACGACTCCACGGTGATCCGCGAAATGATCAAAAGCCTGCTCCAAAAGGCCGGCTTCAAAGTGGAAGCGGTCAACAACGGCAAAGACGCCTGGGAGCGCCTCCTGTCCATCAAGGCCAGGTGTGAAAAAGAAAATCACCCGGTGACGAATTATGTGCAGGTGATCATTTCGGATATCGAGATGCCCCAGATGGACGGGCATAATTTCTGCCGCCGCGTCAAGGATGATCCCGTTCTCAAGCGCCTGCCGGTGATCCTCTTCTCCTCGTTGATCACCGACAAGTTGCGCCACAAGGGCATTTCCGTGGGCGCCGACGATCAGGTGGCCAAGCCGGAAATAAGCTATGTGGCCCAGAAGGCCATCACCCTCATCGAAAAGTACGCGGCGGAATATGATGCCAAGGCCGCGCATCCTCCGGCGGAGGCGCCGCAAGGTCTGCCCCATGACCATCATCCCCCGGCGACGGCGCCGCATGGCCCGATCCGCCTCCCGCACGGTTGAGCCGGGGGGGATTTATTATCTGAAATGCCGGGGAAAGAGGGTCAGCAGAGCAAAGGCGAAGACCCCGCAGCAAATGGCGATATCCGCCACGTTGAAGGCCGGCCAGTGGTATCCGCCCAGGTGGAAATCCAGGAAATCGACGACATGCCTGAAGCGCAGGCGGTCAATGAGGTTGCCGGCGGCCCCGCCGAGCATGGCCCCGAAAGCGCTTAGGCTGAACCAGGAAGGATCGCGCAGTTGGCGGATCATCAGCAGGATGATCACCGTCGCCAGCAGGGTAAAGGCGGAAAAAAGCCAGACCTGCCAGGCGATGTCCGCCCGGTTCAGAAAACCGAAGGCCGCCCCCCGGTTATGCACCAGCACCAGGTTGAAAAAACCGTCAATAACCGTGAGGCTGCGGTTCAGCGGGATGTACGCGCTTACCGCCGTCTTGGTCCATTGATCCACCGCGGCCAGGATCACGGCCAGGGTCAGGGGGACGAGGTAGCGTCTCCACATCAGAGCCCCATCTCCCGTAGCGCCTTGGCGCAACGCGGGCAGATTTCCGGGTGTTCCCCATTTTCCAAATCCTCGTTGTAAACCCAGCACCGGGCGCACTTGGCTCCCTTGGCCCGGCTCACGCCGATTTTCAGACCGGGCAGGTCCGCCTGGGGCTGGGCCTCGGCCGGGGCCTCGGCCAGGGGCTTCAGCTCCAGTTGCGAAATGATGAACACGGCCCGCAGGTCGGCGCGCAGGGAGCGCAGGGTTTGCCCCAGTTCCTCCGCGACATAAAGCGTGACCGAGGTATCCAGGGAATGTCCCACCAGGCCGCTTTGGCGCAGGGGTTCAATGGCGGAGGTGACCAGGGCGCGCGTCTTGAGCAGGGTCTCCCAGGCGGCGCGTTCTTCCGTTCCCAGGAAGGCGGAGGGCAGTTCCGGCTCCGGCATGGCGAAGACCGTGGGGCAGTCCGGCCGCAGGGCCGCGGGCAGGCTCTGGAAGACCTCCTCGGCGGTGAAGGAAAGCACTGGAGCCATGTCCCGCGCCAGCAGGAGCAGTATTTGGCGCAGGGCCGTCTGGGCCGAGCGGCGTTCCCGGCTTTGCGGGGCGTAGGAGTATAAGCGGTCTTTGAGAATATCCAGGTAAAAAGCCGAAAGATCGGTGACGCAGAAATTGTGCAGGCTGTGGAAGACACGGTGGAACTCGAATTCCCGGTAGGCCTCCTGGATGCGTTCATGGGTCAGGCGGGCGCTTTCCAGGGCGTAGAGGTCCAGGGGGTCCATCTCGCCGGGGGAGAGGGCCTGTTCCGGGCTGAAGTCGTGCAGGTTGCCCAGGAGGTAGCGGCAGGTGTTGCGGATGCGGCGGTAGGCGTCCACCTGGCGGCTGATGATCTCGTCCGAATAGCGGATATCCTCGCGGTAATCCACGGAAGAGGCCCAGAGGCGCAGGATTTCAGCCCCGTATTTGGCGATGATCTCCTGGGGGGAGATGATGTTGCCTTCGGATTTGGACATTTTTCTGCCAGCGCCGTCCACCACATAACCGTGGGTGAGCACGGATTTGTAGGGCGGGAGGCCGCGCAGGCCCACCGAGGCCAGCAGGGAGCTGTGGAACCAGCCGCGGTGCTGGTCCGTGCCTTCCAGGTAGAGATCCGAGGGGTAGGCGCATTCCTGGCGTTTCTCAAGGACTGCCGCCCAACTTGTGCCGGAATCGAACCAGACGTCCAGGATGTCGCTCTCTTTTTTCCAGGACGTGGCCCCGCAATCCGGGCAACGGAGGCCGGGGGGGAGGATTTCCTCCACCGAGGTCTCAAACCAGTAATCACAGCCGGTGGGGTGGGCGGCGAAGCGGTCGGCCACGGCTTCGCTCCAGTCCGGGTCATGCCAGGCGTGTCCGCATTTTTCGCAGAGCAGGGCCAGGATGGGCACCCCCCAGATGCGCTGGCGCGAGATGCACCAGTCCGGGCGGTTTTCGATCATGCTGTAAATGCGATCCATGCCCCAGGCCGGAACCCAGCGCACCTCTCCGCGGATGGTTTTAAGGGTCCGCTCCCGCAGGCCGTTATGCTCCATGCTGATGAACCATTGGGTGGTGGCCCGGAAAAAGACCGGGTTTTTACAGCGCCAGCAGTGGGGGTAGGCGTGGGAGATCCGGGTATGTTGCAGGAGCGCGCCTTTTTCCTCCAGCTTGGAGATGACCTGGGGGTTGGCGTCGAAAACATGCAGACCGCCGAAAAAAGGCAGGTTCTCGTAAAAGCGCCCGGCATCGTCTACGGGAGAAAGAACCTCCAGGCCGTACTTTATGCCGGCATCGTAGTCCTCGCGCCCGTGGCCGGGGGCGGTATGCACCGCGCCGGTTCCGGCCTCCAGGGTGACGTGCCGGCCCATGATCAGGAGTGATTCCCGGTCGTAAAAAGGATGGCGGGCCTTTAGCCCTTCCAGTTCCTCACCCCGGCATCCGCCCAGGATTTCCGGATCCCTCCAGCCCAGGGTCCGGGCGCAGCTTTCCAGGAGGTCTTTGGCCAGCAGGTATTCTTGTCCCTCCACCCGCGCGAGGACGTATTCATATTCAGGATTCAGGGCCACGGCCAGGTTGGCGGGGAGGGTCCAGGGGGTGGTGGTCCAGATGATTACCCAGGCCTTCGCGGGGTTCGCCCGGGGGATGCGCCGGGCCAGATCCTGGTCGTTCAGGGGGAAGCGCACATAAACGGAGGGCGAGGAATGGTCCCGGTATTCCACCTCGGCCTCGGCCAGGGCCGTGCGGCAGGAGGAGCACCAATGCACCGGCTTCTTGTTGCGTTGCACCGAGCCCTGGCGCATGAAACCGGCCAGTTCGCGGGCTGTGGTCGCCTCATATTCCGGGTGCATGGAAAGGTAGGGTTTTTCCCATTCGCCGAAGACGCCCAGGCGCTTAAATTCCTCGCGCTGCACCTTGATCCATTTTTCCGCGTACTGGCGGCAGATCTTGCGCACCGTCTGGGGGGGCAGGTCTTTCTTGGCGGCGGCCAGCTCCGTCTCCACCTTGTGTTCGATGGGCAGGCCGTGGCAGTCCCAGCCGGGGACATAGGGGGCGGCCTGTCCGTCCAGGTTGCGCGACTTGATGATGATATCCTTGAGGATCTTGTTCAGGGCCGTCCCCAGGTGGATATTCCCGTTGGCATAGGGCGGGCCGTCATGCAGTATATAGGAACCGTTCCGGCCGCTGGCCCGCACCATGGCGGCGTAGGCCCCGGCTTCGGCCCAGAATTTCAGCGTGGCCGGCTCGCGCTGGGCCAGGTTCGCTTTCATGGGGAAGGCGGTCTGGGGCAGGTTCAAGGTATGTTTATAGTCAGGCATGGGAGTCTCCCGCGTCAGATGTGCAATCTTCAATTCTGACCCGTGAGCAAGGCTAAGTCAAGGAAAACCCGATACCGTATTTCTTCCGCCGAGGCTTTGAGCGAGGCATCAGTTGCGGAGTTTGTCACAACAGGGGGTTGCCGGCGGCATTTGCCCGCCGGGCGCTGGTTTTCTCAGTAACTGCCCCGCATGAGACTGTTGCGCGCGGCCAGTACCTTGGGCAGGTATTCCCGGTTTTCCCGCGAGGGCAGTTCCAGGGTCAGGCGGCGGTAAAGCTCGTCTGAAGAGAGCCGGTTGATCTGCGCCAGGGCCTCTCCGCGTTCAGGGTGGAAGAGGCGCAGGAGGTTGGAAGGGCCGCAGTTATAGGCGGCGATGACGCACATCTCCCGCGAGGCCGGGTTTTTTACCTCGCGGAAGTGGCGTCGGTTCAGGAGGTGCAGATAGACAATCCCGTACTGGATGTTTTTTTCCGGGGAAAAGAGTTCTTCTATCTCCAGGGCCTTCCGGTTCCGCCCGTACAGGTAGGCATGGACATCCTCCCCGGCGGTATGCGGCACGACCTGCATCAGCCCCATGGCCTGGTTGCGGCTGATCGCCATGGGGTTGAAATTGCTCTCCACCTCCATGATGGCGTAAATCAGGTTGGGCGGCAGGGCGTAGCGCCGGGCGAAGCCTTCCACGTGGGTGCTGTACTTGGCGGGGGTTCTCCTCGGGGCTTTGGCCGTGGGGAAAAGTCTGGTCAACTCGAACCAGGAGGCTTTTTCCAGGCGGTCCGAGAGGCAAAGGGCGGCGTCCTTGTCCGTCTTTATAAAGGGCAGGTGGTTTTCATCGTTTCCGTCAGGATCTTCCGTCCGGGCCAGCAGTCCTTCAGGATGCCGCCCGCCGGCGGCGATCGCGGCGAGGTCGTCCTCCGGGCGCAAGGCGAGATCCGCCAGTCCGGCTTCTTCGGACAGAAGGCGATCTTCCCGGATTCCGCGCAGGATGATCCGCCCCTGGCTCACCCCCAGCAGGGAGCCGGAGGCGATCCAGTCCGTTCCGCCCGCGCTTTTCGGGTTGGGGGAAGAAACGAGCACCAGGTCCATGAGGTCGTCAAAAATTCCGTTGACCTGCCAGCCGGACTGGCCGTATTGGCCGGACAGAGGGCGGCCCCGCGCGGCGGGTTCTTTTGTCCGCGCGTCATTTTTGCCTGCCTGCCTCGAAGGACGCCTTTCAGACTCTCCCATGTCCGGGAGGATCATGAAGCCGAGGCCGGCGGCTCCCAGGCAGAAGGCGGGGAGGAAGAACAAAAGGCAGCGTTTCCAAAAGGTTTCCGCCGCGCTGAACGGGTTCTGGTTTTCAGTGGCAGGTTGTTTCATGGAAAATTTTATGCAAAAAACATTCCATCAATAATAAAAGGCACTGGTTATAAGTTGTTATATGAATAAAGGCTTGGGCTGGTCAGGGTTTTGGCGCGTTCTCGCAGCTAATCGCCCGATTCTGCGCCACACCCCTCGGCCTTGGCCATGCATGGCCAGTCGCCTGTTTTCCATCGTCTGCGGCGTTCCCGCCAAAACTGGGGCACGGCCATTTTTCACTTGTGCTTGTTGTCCAATTGATTAGATTATTAAACACTCATCAGAGGAGAAAATGCCGTGAAGCTGTCCTGGGTGTCGTATTGGCGGCAGCGCCGCAGGGGCGTTGTCCTGGCCTCTTTTATCGTTCTGGCGTTCGCCGCCGTTTTTCTGTTTGCCCCCGGTTTACGGGAAAAGGCCTGGAGGCCGGGAAGGCCGCTGGCGAAAGATCTCGTGAAAATAGGGGTCATTCACGTTTCCGGGGTGGAGGGCGCTTCCGGCGGCTACGCCCATGCCCATGACCTGGGAATCCGGGAGATGCGGGAGGCCGTCGGCCTTGCCGAGAGCCAGATCCTCCGCAAGATTGGCGCGCCCGGCGCGGCCCCTTTGGTCATCGAAGGGGCGATGCGCGAATGCATTGAGCAGGGGGCCAACGTGATCATCGCGACCAGTTGGGAGCACATGGCGATATGCGAAAAACTGGCCGGCGAATATCCGGGCGTCATCTTCGCGCATGCCTCCGGAATAAAGCACAATGACGTTAATTTCACCAATTATTTCGGGCGTATCTACCAGCCGCGCTATTTAAGCGGCATGGCCGCGGGGCTGCGGACCGCCACCAACAAAATCGGATATGTGGCGGCCATGGGGAAGGATAACAGCGAAGTGACCATAGGGATCAACGCCTTTGCCATTGGGGTGGAGGCGGTCAACCCGGAGGCCAGGGTTCATGTCAGGGCGCTGAATAGTTGGCTGGACCCGGAAAACGAAGCGCGGGCCGCGCAGTCGTTGATTGCCGCCGGCTGCGACGTGATCGCCCAGCACTGCGATACGCCCGCCCCGCAGATCGAGGCGCAGCGGGCCGGGGTGTGGGGAATCGGCTATAACAGCGACATGAAAGACGATGCCCCGAAGGCCGTGATCGCCTCGGTGGTCTGGAACTGGGGGACGTACTACACGCGGCTGATCAAAAGCGTCATTGACGGCACTTTCACCACCACGCCCTACATGGGTGATATGGGCGACGGCATGGTCGGCCTCACGGCCCTTGACGCGTCGATGCTGCCTCCGGGGGGCGCGGGCTCGATCGCGGCCGCGAGAAAAAGAATCGGCAGCGGTTATGAAGGTATTTTTGAAGGGGGAATGGAGACCAACGACGGGCGAATCATAGGCGCTACCGGGAGGCGCCTCAACGACGTGGAGATCTTGGGCGGCATGAACTGGTACTATCGCAACGTGCTGGAATGACATGGGAGGGCGAAGATGAGAAAGATTCTGGCCGTTGTGGGCGTCGCGCTGATCGTGGGAGTTTTTTTCGTGTTCCTGGCTTCGGAAAAGAAGGGAAACTGGGAGCCGGGAAGACCGCTGGCCAAAGAAGACGTGAAAATAGGGATTCTCTACCTGACGGACGTGCTCGGCGAAACCAGCGGATATACCTACGCCCACGACCGCGGCATCAGGGATATGCAAAAATCCATAGGGCTTCGCGACAACCAGATCCTCCGCAAGGTCGGCATATCCGACAGCGATCTTCCGGCCACGGAACAGGCGATGCGCGAGTGCATTGCGGCGGGGGCCAACATCATCATTGCCACGGCTGAAGGCTATGCCACGGTAGCGCAAAAACTGGCGGGCGAATTTCCGCAAGTCGTTTTCGCTCAGCTCTACGCGGATGCGCGCAACGGCTCCAACCTCACCAGTTATTTCGGCCGCGTTTACCAGGCGCGCTACCTGAGCGGGATCATCGCCGGGCTGCGCAGCGCGACCGGCAAGATTGGTTATGTGGCGGCCATGGGCATGGAGAACACCCAGGTCACCAGCGGGCTTAACGCCTTTGCCCTGGGGGTGGAGAAGGTCAACCCCAAGGCCGAAATCCTCGTGAAAGTCACCCATCGGTGGGTGCATCCGGAAGCCGAGTTTGAGGCCGCGCGTTCGCTGATCGCCGCCGGTTGCGATGTCATCGCCCAGCACTGCGACACCCCCAACCCCCAGCTCGCGGCGCAAAGTTCCGGGGAGCGCGGGATATGGGGGATCGGCTATAACAGCGACATGCGCAAGGATGCGAAAACCGTCATTACCTCGGTGGTCTGGCATTGGGACGTTTATTACACCGGCCTCGTCGCCGGGGTGATCGACGGCGCTTTCAGCACCGCTCCCTACCTCGGCGGTCTGCGCGAGGGCATAGTGGGGCTGACGCCGTTCAACGAAAGCCTTATGCCCGCAGGGGCGGCCGAGGCCCTGAAGGAAGCGCGCAAAAGCATCGAGAGCGGCGCATTCGCAATCTTCGAAGGGGAGCTGGAAAGCAATGACGGGCGGGTTTTCGGCGTTCCGGGGCAACGCTTTGCCGATGCGGAGATCAGCGGCGGCATAAACTGGTACTACCGCAACGTGGCCGAACTCACCTCTCCCGCAAGGCCCGCTGCCGGGCCTTGAGCACGGGTTTGAGGATATAGTCCAGGATGCTTTTCTTGCCGTGGAGGATGTCCACGGTGGCGAGCATTCCGGGCATGATATCCAGTTCTTTTCCCTGGTAAACGATGGCGTTGCTTTCGGTGCGCACCCGCACCTGGTAAAAGACCTCGCCGCGTCGATCCTCGATGGTGTCGGCGCTGATTTGTTCCAACTTGCCGGGCAGGCCGCCGTAAATTGAAAAGTCATAGGCCGAGATTTTGACCATGGCCGGCTGGCCTATTTCCAGGAAGGCCACGTCCGCTGGCCGTACCTTGGCTTCCACCAGTAGAGCGCCCTCCAGGGGCACGATGTCCATGATCGATTCTCCGGGCTTGACCACGCCGCCAACGGTATTGATGTAAATCTGGCGCACGGCCCCGCGCACCGGAGAGAAGAGTTCCGTCCGGCTGACCCGGTCGCCCCCGGCGCTCAAGGTTTCGCGCAGGGAGGCGAGTTCCAGGCGGCGGCGGTTGATTTCATCGGTCATGGCCGTGGCCAGTTCCGCCTCGCGGAAGGCGATGCGCCGTTCCGTCTCTTCCACCGCCGCCCTGATCCTGGGTTCAGAGGCCAGCAGGGAATCGTGTTCACCTTGCAAAGAGATCACCTGGCTTTGCAGGTTCAGAAAATCCACCTTGGAATAGCTGCCGCTTTCCGCCAGCGGGGTAATCACCCGTATCTTTTCCTGGGAGATCTCCAGGTTGGCTTCGAGTTGGCGGCGGCGCACGCGCTGTTCTTCCAGCTCATGCCTCCTTTGGTCATGCTGGGCGCGCAACAGCATCAGCTCGGCCTCGCGCTGCCCCTGGCGCGCCCGCCAGGTCGCGGTCTGGTCCTCAAAAACGTTTTTGGCCCAGCTTTCAATATCCGCGCTGATGCTCGCGTCCATAAGCCCGCTCAGCCAGCGAGCTGCGTCTGTGGGAAAAACCGGCTCTTCGTCCGCCAGTTCCGCCCGCAGGCGCAGGATGGAAGCTTGGTGCTCCAGGGCGCGGTGCAGGGCGTCGCGGTAGCTGCTGGCCGCGCTTTCGTTGTCCAGCCTGGCCAGGAGGTCTCCCTGGGCGACAATCTGCCCTTCCCGCACCAGGAGATCGTTCAGGATGCCGCCTTCGAGGTTCTGGATGGCCTGTAGGCGCTGGGCGGCGATGACCTGCCCTTCGGCGTGGGTCACTTCATCCACGTAGGCCAGGGCCGCCCAGATGATCATGAAGAGCACGAAGACGATGATGCAGACCGAGAGCCTGCGCGACTGGGCCGTGGGCAGGCGGGAAAAGGCCGCCATGTGCGCTCTGGTGTAGGGCAGTTCTCCGGGCAGGAGGTCGGATCTCCCCCCGTCGGGCAAGGCGGGGGCATCCTTTTTGCCCTTCAGGAGCGTTTTTATTCCGGCCAGCAGGTCTTGTGCGGTCATTTCGCGCCCCTTGTCCTGCGCGCCTGTAAAGATTTCAGCACTTCATCCCTGGGGCCGTCGTGGGTGACGCGGCTGTTTTCCACGACCACCAGCCGGTCCACCATCTTGAGCATGCTCATGCGGTGGGTGATCAGGACCAGGGTCTTGCCCTTGATGATCGTCTGGAGCCGGTGTTGCACCACGGCCTCTGAAGCGATGTCCATGTTGCTGGTGGGTTCGTCCAGGAGGAGGATTTCCGGGTCGCGGGCCAGGGCGCGGGCCAGGGCCACGGCCTGGCGCTGGCCGCCGGAAAGGTTGCGGCCCTGCTCCCCCACCTGGGCGCCGAAACCGGACGGGTGGGCGCGGATGAAGTCCAGGGTTCCGGAGAGGCTGGCGGCCCGCACGATCAGGTGATCCGGCACTGTGGGGTCGCCCAGGGTAATGTTGTCGCGCACCGTGCCGTAAAAGAGCACGGAATCCTGCGGCAGCACCCCCACCCGGCCGCGCACGTCCGCGGTGGAAAGCTGGCGTATATCCACCCCGTCCAGCTTCACCGCGCCTTCCTCCGGCTGGTACAGGCCGAGCAGGAGCTTGCCGAGGGTGCTCTTGCCGGAACCCATGGGTCCGATGACCCCCACCCGTTCCCCGGCCTGGATCTTCAGGCTGATCTTTTCCAGGGCGCGGCGTTCCGCGCCTGGGTAAGTGAAGCTGACCTCTTCCAGGCTGAAGGCCGGTTGCAGATGCCCGAAATCCATGCTCCCCTGCTCATTCTGGTCTTCTGAAGGCAGGGCCATGATCGTGTTAAGCGCGGCCAGGGAAACCAGGGAGTTTTGCAGGCGGGTGAGCAGGGCGGACATTTGCAGCAGGGGGGCCATGGCCCGGCCCAGGAGGATGTTGCAGCCGATCAGCCCCCCCATGGTCAGCCGGTTTTCGCCGATCAGGTATACCCCCCAGACCACCATGGCCACGGTGACGATCTGGGTGACGGTGGTGGAGAGGGAAACGGCCAGGCTGTGCTCCTTGTGCGAATCCATGGAGGCCTCGGCCGAGATATGCACCACTTCTTCCCAGAGGCGCTGCATGCGGCTTTCGGCCATGTTGCTCTTGACCGTTTCCAGCCCGCCTACGATCTCCGTCAGCAGGGCGTTTTTCTGCATGTTGTGCTTGTAGCCGCGCTCGGCGGCGCGCTTGACCCGGAATTGCAGGATGAACCCGGCCCCCAGGATTACCGGCATGGCCAAGATCGGCAAAAAGACCAGCGGCCCGCCGATCAGCCAGATGATCCCCAGAAAGAGGAACAAAAATGGCAGGTCCACCAGGGCCAGGAGGGAACTCGAACTGAAGAATTCGCGCAGGGATTCAAATTCGCGCAGGTTGTTGACCAGAGCCCCGGTAGATTCCGGCTTGGCGTCCATACGCATGGTCAGCACCTTGTCCAGGAGCGCGCCGGAAAGGATCACGTCGGCGTTGCGCCCGGCCACGTCCACAAAATGCGTGCGCAGATTTTTCAGGATAAAATCAAAGATATAGGCCACGGTTATGCCGAGGGCCAGCACCCAGAGCGTCTCGATGGCATTGTTCGGCACCACCCGGTCATAGACGTTCATGACGAAGAGGGGGCTGGCCACGGCGATCAGGTTGACGATCACGCTGGCCGCGGCCACATGGCGGTAAATGGGGGTGAAGTGGATGAGCGCGTCCCAGAACCAGCCCCGTTTTTTGGTCAGGGCCAGCTTTTCGATCCTGGCGTCCGCCCGGTTCTCCAGGGTTCCGAAGACCACGAAGCCTGCGTATTGTTCCTCCAGACTGGCCCGTGGCAGCCTGCTGGCTTCTTCTCCGTGCTCCGGCCAGATCAGCTCCGCCTCTTCCTCGTTCAGGCGGAGCAGGGTGCAGACCTTGTCGCCTTTCAAGAGGAGAATGCAGGGCATGGTCAGGGGCGAGATGTCCGCCAGGGCCGGCCGGTGCATGATTTTCGCCTGGAAGCCGCAACGGGCCGCGGCCCGCAGGCAGGCGTCGGCGGTGACCGTGGCCCCGGCCAGGCCGGCCATGAGAAATTGCGGGGAAACCGCCTTGCCCTTCAGCCGGATCAGCGTGGACAGGCTGCGCAGGAGCAGGGGCATGTAGTCCACCTGCGAAGGGACCAGCGGCGAGGGTTTGCGCCGGTCAAGGCGCACGCCCTCGCCGGTCTGGCCTCCAGAAGCGGCGGCAGAGGCGGGAGTGGAGGCGGCGGGGGCCTCCGGTTTACTCGTCATCTCCGCTGGTCTGCGGCGCGAGTTCTTTGCGTTCCACGCCCAGGAAATCCAGGAGCCCGCCGCTGAGGGCCAGGAGCCGGTATTGGGCGGAAATTTCGCTCATCTGCGCGCTCACCAGCATCAGGGAGTTGCTGAAGAGCTCGTTCTCCGAGTCCAGGATATCCAGGAGGGAGCGCTGGCCGGCGTTGAACTGGTCCAGGTACATCTGGCTGGTCTGGTTGTTGTAGTCAACCGCGCTGGCATAGGTGGAGCTCTGTTCCTTGGCGGCGCGCCAGGCTTTCCAGGTCGCGGCCACTTCCTTGTTGAGATTGTCCCTCAGGCCGGCCAGTTCCATGTTGCCCTGGCGGATGCGGGCGTTGTCGCCTTTCAGGGTGTAGTGGTCGTAGTTGCCGTTGAAGAGCACCCAGGTGCCCCGGAGCATGACCGCGTTGTCCCGGACGTAGGAGAGGGTGGAGGTGGGGTAATGGTCCAGGTTGTGGCTGAGGTCAAGGGAGATGGTCGGAGCGAATGAGCCGCGGTTCATCTCCCGCTGGTAGCGGCGGGCGCCTATGTCCGCCTGGGAAGCCAGGATCTTGGGGTTTTTTTGCAGGGCCAGTTCCTGGAAGTTTTTCACGTCGTTCAGGGCCAGCTTGGGGGAGCTTACCGGGGCCAGGGAGGCCGGCATGAAGCCGGTAAGGTTGTAATAGTTCAGTTCCGCGGTCTCGTAAGCCAGCCGGGTTTCCACCAAGGTGCTTTCCGCCCGCGCCAGGCGGGCCTGGGTCTGGGTCACATCCGAACGGGCGGCGGCCCCGGCCTCCTGGCGGTCAGACTGGGATTTCAGGATATTGCGGTGGTTTTCCACGTTGGCCAGGGCCAGGGCCAGGAGCTTCTTCTGGCGCTCCAGTTCCATGTGGGCCAGGATCGCGTCCAGGGCCAGGGCTTCGGCGTTGTCCAGCAGGCGTTGCTCGGCCGAGGTCAGCATGGAGTCGGCCATGTTGGCCCGGTTGACCGAGGATAAGCCGCTGAAGATCGGCTGGCTAAGGGTCAGGGTGTAGTTGGCGCGCTCGTAAAAGGTCTTGTCGTCTTTGGTGATATTGGCGCGCCTGGCCGGATCGCGGCTGCTGATATCGCTGTATTGCTCCGCCCCCACCGCCCCGCTCAGAGTCAGGGAGGGCATGAAGCCGCTGTCGGCGCGGCGGCGGTCAAATTCGGCCGCCTGCCGTGACTCCTGCATGACTTTCAGGCTGGGGTTGTACCGCAGGGTCATGTTCACGCTGTCTTTCAGGCTGGTCTGCGGGGTTTTGGAGGCGGCCAGGGCCGCGCCGGGCAGGAGAAGGCCGAGGCAGAACAGGGAGGAGACAAGTAGGCGCATGTTGAAACTCCAGGTAAGGGTTATTATTTTTATATTCACGCCAGCCGGCCGGGGCCCCGGATGGAGCCCGGCCGGCTGTAAAGTGACCAAAAACAGCCCTGACCTGGAAAGGGATCAGGACTGGGTGTACAGAACCTGCTGCTGTACCAGGATGTCTATTTGTGTTTCATTGTGGTGCAATTGTACGTAGTGCTCACCGTTGACGGACACCGAGTGATCCGTGATTTCCCACTTGGCGTCGCCCAATTCCACCAATACCTGTTCCGTTCCACCGACGGAGAACACACTCAAATCACCCAACTCTGTCAGGCTGGTCATAGTCTCGGTTCCTGTCAGGCCGATTATCTCAACGCTGAAGAGTCCGGACAAGCTATACACATCGTCGACACCCATCATGAAGTCCACTAGGCCATCGGTACCGATGCCATCGTTTACCATGATGCCGTCCTGGGAGTCGTATGTCTTTCCGTTATAAGCATCGAAGTCGACGATCAACTTGGCATCGGAATTGCTGCCGTCCCTGTCGACCAGCGTGTACTCGAACACCTCTTGTTGCGCGTCTTTAATCGTGCCTGGGTCATCCACTTTGTATTCGTAGGTGTGGGTGTACTTTCCGTTGGGGTCGAGGGTAACGGTCAGGGTTCCGTATTCGCCATTAATTGCGACTTCAGGGCCAGTGATTTCCTCATTGGCGCCATCGGGATTCTTAAAGACGCTGCCTTCGTAATCAAACCTGAAGATATTGCCGTCTTTGTCGGCGATATCCAGGTAGCCGAAGCCGTCCGCTCCGAAATTGTCATTGCCCAGGATGTTGCATTCCCACACGGCTGTGCCGGGGATGGGTTCACCCCCAGGGATCGTGATGGTGAAGGCGGGGTCGTTGGGGTCTCCATAGGCACCAGCGTTCACGTTGAGCGTTGTGCCGTTTAAGGTGAGTGAGCCGCCTATAGCCAGGGCGCCGCCGTCAAGTATGGTATTGCCGCTACCGCCTACTGTGCATGCGCCCGTGACATAGAGGAAGCCGCCGATGGTCAGGCCGTTATTGCCCTGAGCGGTTAAATTGCCGTTAACGATAAGAATGACGTCAGCGGGCAGAGAAAGAGTGAACCCGCCAGACGGAAGAGTGAGATCGCCGTTGTAAATCACTATCTTGCCCGCATTGGCCGGGTTGGAAAGAACAGCTTGCAGTTGCGCTCCGGTTAACGAAGCGACGTCAACAAAAGTGTCGTTTTGCGCTTGCGCTTTCAGAGCCGCAATATCGGCAACGCCGCCGAAGCAATCGCCGAAGCTGATGCCATCGCCATAGGGGTTATTGCCGGTGAGACCGCCGGACTCTATGACGATGTCCCCCGCCATGCCGCCGCCTTCAACGTGGCTAAAGGTGGCATAATCGTTCACGGCGGTGGGCGCGTCGTCAATGACGGCGATCTTGAAAGTGCCGGGAACCGTATCGCCGTCAGCGTCCGTGAGGGTGTACTTCACAACGATGTCCAGCGTATCAACGCCGTCATGCTTCATGGGGTGCAACTGGGTGACAAAGTATTTCACGTCGCCGTCAGCGGTCCAGGCGGCCCTGTAGGTAACGACCAGCTCTTCCTTGCCGTCAACTACTATATAGCCGTTCATGGCTTCGCCGGTGGATCTCCACTGCACTGCCTGGTAGTCGCCATCGCCGTTGAGGAGCTTGGCCTCGATTTTTTCCGTCGGCACTTCCCAGGCGAAAGCGCCGTCCTTTGCCGGACCGTCCGCGCCGAAGGAGGACTTGGGGATAAGCCCTTCGGCCGCTGTTTTGCCGTTAGCATAAATGTCGGATTCTTTAAATGTAATCTCAATCGGGTCGGGAACCGTGGGCGCTCCGTCATTGATGGTGAGCGTGAGAGAGTTGGTGCTGTAGTCGCCGTCAGCGTCCGTGAGGGTGTACTTCACAACGATGTCCAGCGCATCAACGCCGTCATGCTTCATGGGCTGCAACTGGGTGATAAAGTATTTCACGTCGCCGTCAGCGGTCCAGGCGGCCCTGTAGGTAACGACCAGCACTTCTTTGCCGTCCACTACTATGTAGCCGTTCATGCTCTCGCCGGTGGATCTCCACTGTACGTCCTGGTAATCGCCTTTTTCGCCAAGGAGCTTGGCCTGGTATTCGCCGGCTTCCGGCTCTACCCAGGCGAAAGCGCCGCTCTTTGCCGGGCCGTCCGCACCGAAGTCGGACTTGGAAATGACGCCCTCGGTCGCTATTTTGCCGTTAACAAGAAGGTCGGCTTCGTTAAACGCATCCGCTATCACTATGGGATTAGCCGTGGGCACGTCGTCAATGACCGTAACCGTGAGAGTGCCGGTGTTGGTGTCGCCGTCAAAATCCTTGAGGGTGTAACTCACGTTGAGTTCCAGAGGGTCTCTGCTGGCGGGGTCGTTACTGTCTCCGGCCTTCGGATGATCCAGAGGCTGGCGCAGGGTAATTTCGTAGCTTAGGGGAGCGCCGCTGGCCTGATCCCAGGAAGTCATCTTGAAGACAATGACTATGTCGGACGGGTCGCCGTTGATAAAGCCGAACATGCCCTGGCCGTTGTCGTTATAGGCCCATTCGACAAGCTGCCCGCCGCTGTGAAAATCGCCTTCCGGCGCAACCCAGTGGAAGGCTTCGGAATATTCCCCCACCTGCCAGGTGTTTGCTCCAAACGGTCCGTCCGCGCCATAATCTTTCAGGTCCAAGCTGCCGGTTATGACCGCCAGGCCAGCGGCAATATCGGCTTCGTTCAGGGTGGCGTCCGGAAGGGGGGAAGGCGTGGGCACATCGTCAATAACGGTAAGCGTGACGGATCCGGTGCTGTAGTCGCCGTCGCCGTCTTTAAGCACATAGCGCACATAGGCAAGATCCAGGGGATCCGCGCCCGGATCCGGATGATCCAGGGGCCGGTGCAGAGTGATGGTATAGCCACCCTTGCCGTCCGCACCAAGATTTGCTTGGTACACCAGAACCGGATCATTGATGTCGCCGGTATGCCCGGTGAGGGTGAGGCCGTCGAGGCTTACTTCCCAGGTCAGTTGCACGCCGCCGCTGGCAAGAGCTTTGAGTTCGGCGGGCTGATTGGCAACCTCGTCCCATGAGAAAGGCTTATCCTTAGCCGGGCCATCCGCGCCGTAGTCGAAAGTGAAGTTCCCGCCCACCGTTACAGGGCCGGAGGCGAGGTCGGCTTCGTTCATTGAGAGCGCGGCTTCGTTCACGCCCTTCGGGATGTCGTCAATAACGGTGAGCGTTAGAGTTCCGGCAGCCGTGTCGCCATCGTAGTCCGTGAGTATATAGCCAAAGTCAAGATCCAAGGGATCCGCGCCCGGATCCGGATGATCCAGAGGCCTATACTGGGTGATTGTATATGTGAGTTCGTCATTAGTATTATTCATCGCGCCCACAATTTCAATGACCGTAGACTCTTCATTGTCAACGATGATATAGCCGGTGAGGGTAAGGCCATCGGCGCTGACTTTCCACGCTACTTCCTCGCCGCCGCTGAGATAATCTGCGGTCGGGGCCTGCCAGGCGAAAGCGCCTTCACCCGCCGGGCCATCCGCCCCGAAGTTCAGGCTAAGTGTGCCTTCCGTGGACGGATTTTCGCCCTGAGCGAGGCCGGCTTCGTACAGTTCCAGCGGAGTTTCCTGAGCAACGACTACCGGCACATCGTCGATAACGCCCACTGTGAAAGCAGCGGCGCTCTCGTCGCCGTTGAAGTCCCGGATCACATAGCCCGCTTCCAGGTTCATGATGTCCCGGCCCGCATCGCCTTCGCCCGCGTACGGATGATCCAGGGGTTTAGACTGGATGATTGTATAGCCCGTGGGAATGCCATCCGCCCCCGCGCCTGTGGCCTGGAAGACAATGACCGGGTCGTTTATGTCGCCGGTATGGCCGGTGAGGGTAAGGCCGTCGGCGCTCACTTCCCATATCAGGCTCTCGCCGTGGCTGGTCCACTGGTTATCGGCCGGCTGAGTCCAGGAAAAGGGCTGAGCCGGAGAGGGGCCGTCCGGCCCGAAATTAAAGCTGAAAGTGCCGGTCACCGCCGTGCCCAGGGTGGCTTCGTCCAAATTACCCGCAATAATGGCAAGGGCCACCGGATCGCCCAGATCCAGCTCGCCCTCTCCCAACTGACCGTAATCGCCAAGGCCATCGCCCCAGCCTCCCAGGCCGTTGCCCGCGCCCAGCCGGTCAAGGCCTTCAGCTCCGAAAAGGGCGCCGGCGTCGTCGTTGTAAGGGTTCAGCCGCCCGGTGGCGCCCATATCCCCGGCGGCGGTGGTCACGTCAATATCCATGCTGGCCAGGAAGTCGGCGCTGGAAATAACCGCGCCGTCAGGCAGTTGCAGGCTGGGCAAAGAACCGTCGCC
Organism: Desulfovibrionaceae bacterium; assembly: GCA_009782775.1. Taxonomy (GTDB): domain Bacteria; phylum Desulfobacterota; class Desulfovibrionia; order Desulfovibrionales; family Desulfovibrionaceae; genus WRHT01. The sequence goes on along the minus strand of WRIL01000001.1, from coordinate 83,507 downwards.
CACCGCGAAAAAGTCGCTCATGGTCACCGTGCCGCCGTCTTTCTCCAGGACCAGGTCGTTGCCCTGGCGGACGAAGGCCGCTTCGGAGGCGTCAAAGGGCAGGACCAGTATGCCGCCGACCGGGGATATGATGTTCAGGTTCTGGTTGGCTGCGGGTGAGGGAACTTCTACCACGCGGCCGGTGGGGGTGGGGGTTGCCGTATTCGGGTTTTGCGTCGTCTGGGCCATAATCTCGCTCCTTGGTGTGGTTTCCGTATGTTGAAATAAGAATTGCCCTGTTTTGTCTTATGCGCTCATACGTTTCGCCACACCTGGGGAGGAATCGCGCCCTCTATATTGCACGGCGATACGTTTCACGTCAAGATGGTAATGCGCTGCACATCAATAAAAAGGCGCGCCTCCTCCTCGCGGCCTGAAAAACCGCGTGTTTACAAGGTTGTCCGGTTAAACCGGAATTTGTCCGATAAAACAAGATACGGAAGAGACCACATGCCTCCCCGCGTCCCGGCGGCTGCCACCGCCATTTTTGTCTTTTGCCCTGGGCGGGCGGTTCTGGAATATATACATAATTGGGGTGAAGAGAGCAAAAAACGTGCCGGGTATGCCTGAGGCATCAATATTATTATGCCTCTCATATCATAATAAATTATAATAAAAGGAAGATTTTTTTTCCCGAAACATGCTATTATGCGGCCTTTACATATGCGTCCGCCATTCGCATTCGCTGGCGCGTCCGCCCGGCACGGGAGGAAAACCGGCATGCGCATACGGCGTTTCCCTGGCAGGAAGAAGGCGGGCGCGGCTGGAGAGAAGAATGGGTCGCAAGGTTCGAAAGCCGCTGGCCTCGTTGTTTGGCGGCCTGGTATCCGTAAAACGCAGACAATTGGGCATGAGTCAGGAGGCTCTCGCCGGGCTGGTGGGAATAAGCCAGGAATCATTGTCGCGCATGGAAAAAGGGGTGATCGCCCCGCGTTTTGAGCGGCTTCAGAATTTTGCCGACGCCTTGGGGTGCGAAGTCGCGGATCTCTTCCGCCTCCCCAAGGCTCCGGAAGGACGGGCCGCTGCCCTGGCGCGGACGATCCGGCCTCTCTCCGAACAGGAGCAAAACAGCCTTCTGGAAATCATCACCGGCATAACCCGGATCGTCGCCGGCAGAAAGCGCCTTTGAGAGCGCCGCAAGTTGCGCTCCCGCGTCAACCACAACGGATCGGGCATCGGTCTGGGGCATCCGGTGGGCTGCACGGCCGCGCGGATCATCGTGGCCGCCGTGCACGAACTTGAACGCATGGGCGGACGCTACGGCCTGGCCTCGCTGTGCGTGGGCGGCGGCCCAGCCATGGCCGCGATCGTGGAAAGGCTGTAATTCCGGTTTGCGGGTTACTTGCCCTTGGAGGCGCGCTTGGAGGCCTTGAGGGGGTTGACCTTGGTCTGGGATTTGGATTCTTTCTTCATATGGGTGGCGAAGTTGCAGCGGCCCATGCTCCATTTGCCGGCCGGCGCGGGGTAGCTGGAGCAATATTCCTGGTCCTCGAAGCCGCGCACCCGGTCGCAGCCTTTGCAGTTCTCAACGATGGGGCGGCAGAGCACGCCCTTGTACAACATGCCTTCCGGGGCGGCGGCGGCTCCGGGAAAAGTGTTCTCAGCCATGATCTCTCCTTTGAGCGGTTTCGCAGACGGCAAGATGTAAATCAAATCCCGTAAAAGTCAAGGCCGCGAACCGGCCGGGTATTCGCCGTTCCAGCAGGCGGCGCAGAACTGCCTCTCTTCCGGGGGGGAGATGCCCACCAGCCCCTCCATGGAGAGGTAGCCCAAGCTGTCCATGTTCAGGATGGAGCGGATTTCCGCTATGGGATGCTTATGGGCCATGAGTTCTTTGGGGTTTGGAAAATCCACGCCGTAAACGCAGGGGTAAAGCGTGGGCGGGCAGGCGATGCGCAGGTGCACCTCCAGGGAGCCGGCGGCGCGCAATTCCATGCCCAGGGCTGCGGTGGTCGTCCCCCGGATCAGGGAATCGTCCACCAGGACCACCCGTTTGCCGCGCACCACTTCGCGCACCACGTTGTTTTTCATGCGTACGGCCGCGGCCCTGGCGGGCTGTCCGGGGGCGATGAAACTGCGCCCGACGTAGTGGTTGCGGATGAGGCCGCGATCCAGGGGCAGGTTCAGTTCCTCGGCGTAGCCCATGGCGGCGGAGACGCCGGAATCCGGGATGGCCACCACCAGGTCGGCCTCGGCCGGGTGTTCCCTGGCCAGCGCCTTTCCGCTGGCTAGGCGGAAGAGGTGCGGGGTATGCCCGAAGAGCAGCGAGTCGGGCCTGGCGAAATAAATAAGTTCCAGGAGGCACTTGGCCTGGGGCGGGTTTTCCGGCCCGAAACGGAGAGAACGCGGCTGTTTCGCGTCCGCGCGGATCACCAGGAGCTCTCCGGGGGCGATTTCCCGCTCGAAGGTAGCGCCCATCTGGTCAAAGGCGCAGCTTTCCGAGGCCACTACAAAGCCCTGCCCCAGGCGCCCAAGGGCCAGGGGTCGGAAGCCCCAGGGGTCGCGGGCGGCCAGCAGGCGATCTCCCAGCAGGGCGACCAGGGCGAAGGAGGCCCCAGCCTCGGCCAGGACCAAGGCGATTTCCTCATCGCTGGAGGCCCGGCGCTGGGCCAGGAGGTGCAAAAAGATCTCGCTGTTGGAGCTGGTCTGCAAAAGCGCGCCCCGTTCCACTATTTCCCGCGCTAGGCGTTCGCCGTCGGCCAGGCTGCCGTTGTGGGCGAGGGCGATCTCCCCCCCGGCATAGCGCCCCAGCAGGGGCTGGGTGTTGGCCGGGGAATTGGCGGAGACGCCCGAATAGCGCACATGCCCGACGGCCGCTGAACCGGGGAGGGATCCGGCTTCGCCCCGGCCGAAAACTTGGGCCACCAGCCCCATGTCGCGGTGAAAGAAAAAGCTCCCCTGGTGACGGCTGACGATGCCGGCGGATTCCTGCCCCCGGTGTTGCAGGGCGTGCAGGCCGAGGGCGGCCAGGGGGGCGGCGTCCGCGATTCCGGATAGTCCGATTACTCCGCATTCTTCTTTCATGATTTCCCGTCCATGTTGTAATATTCTTGCAGAGGGGCCACTTGGCGTTCTTCCCGCAGGCCGCTTTCGATCCCTTCCACCGCCGCGGACAGGGCGGCCAGGGTGGTGATGGCGGTAATTTTCCGGGCCATGGCCGCGGCCCGGATGGCCGTGGCGTCGCGGGCCGAGACCACGCCGCTGATGGTGTTGACGATCATGCCGGCCTTGCGGCTGAGGATCAAATCCAGCAGGTTGGGCCGCTCCGGCCCGATCTTGACCACCAGCTCCGTGGGTATGGAATGGGCCAGGAGCACGGTCCTGGTGCCTGGGGTGGCGTGCAGGGTGAAGCCCATCCGCTGGAGTCTCCGGGCCAGGGGAACTAGGGGCTCCTTGTCCGAATCCGTGACCGTGAGAATAATGTCGCCGCTGTGCGGAATAGGGCTGCCCGCCGCATCCTGGGCCTTCAGGAAGGCCATGCCGAAACTGCGGCCGATGCCCATGGATTCGCCGGTGGAGCGCATTTCCGGCCCCAGGGCGATTTCCGCCCCCGGAAAGCGATCAAAGGGCAGCACCGCCTCCTTCACCGAATGATAGGCCGGGCGCGGTTCGCGGGTAAAACCGATCTCTTCCAGACTCAGCCCGGACATGACCTTGGCGGCTAGGCCGGCGATATTCAGGCCGGTGGCCTTGGAGACGAAGGGAACGGTGCGCGAGGCCCTGGGGTTGGCCTCGATCACATAGACCTCTCCCCGATGGATGGCCATCTGCACGTTGAGCAGTCCCACGGTACCCAGGGCCAGCCCCAGCTTGCGGGTATAATCGCGGATGCGCTCCAGGGCGGCCTGGTCCAGGGTGTGGGTGGGGATGGAGCAGCAGGAGTCGCCGGAATGTATGCCCGCCTGTTCGATATGCTCCATGATCGCGGCAATGGTGATATTTTGGGGGTCAACCACCGCGTCCACGTCGATCTCGATGGCCTCTTCCAGGAACTTGTCCACCAGGATGGGGGAGGAAGGGTCCAGGGCCAGGCCGCCTTTGGCTCCCACGTAAGAGCGCAGGTCCGCCTCGCTGTGGATGATGCGCATGGCGCGGCCGCCCAGGACAAAAGACGGGCGCACCATCACCGGATAGCCAATGCCGCCGGCGATGCGGCAGGCGGATTCCTCGTCTACGGCCATGCCGCTGGGCGGCTGGGGAATGCCCAGGCGTTCCACCAGGGCGCTGAATTCCTGGCGGTCTTCGGCCAGGGCGATGTCCGCCGGGCGAGTGCCGATGATCGGCGCTCCGGCCCTGGCCAGGGCTTCGGCTAGGTTCAGGGGGGTCTGCCCGCCGAACTGGACGATCACCCCGTCCGGCCTTTCCGCCTCACAGATGGCCAGGATGTCCTCGGCGGTCACCGGCTCGAAATAGAGGTTGTCGGCCGTATCGTAGTCGGTGGAGACGGTTTCCGGGTTGCAGTTGACCATGACGGTGTTCACGCCCATCTCCTGCAAGGCGAAACAGGCCTGCACGCAGCAGTAGTCAAATTCCACCCCCTGGCCGATGCGGTTGGGGCCACCGCCCAGGATCATTACCTTGCGCGGCAGGTCCGGCCGCGCCGGGGCCGGCCTGGGGGAAGGACGCCCGCCTGGGGGCAGGTCCCCGCTTTCGCCGTCATAGGTGGAATAGAAATAGGAGGCCCTGGCCGCGAATTCTCCGGCGCAGGCGTCAACGCCGCGGAAGACCGGCCTGACCCCCAGGCAGCGGCGCAGGGCGCCGACGCGTTCTCCGTTCATCAGGGATTCCGGGCCGGATTCGGAGAGTAGGGCGGCCAGGCGGGCGTCGCTGAAGCCCTGGGCCTTGACCTTGCGCAGCTTGCGGGCCAGGAGGCGCAGGGATTCGCTCCCGGCCAGAAGGGAGGCGGCCTCGGCCGCGCTTGCCGAATCCGGCGGCAGAAGGCGCAGGTGCTCTTCCAGGAGCGGGCCGAACTTATGGGCCGCGCTCTTCAGCATGGGAGCGAGGTCCTTGACGATGCCGCGTTCCTCCTTCGCCAGGAGGCTGAGTTGCCATAAAAACCAGGGGTCAATGTGGGTTATGGCCCCGGCCTCTTCCACCCCCAGTCCCAGTTGCATGGCCTCGTACAGGAGCAGGAGCCGCTCCGGCCCGGCGAGGTAGAGCTTTTTTTTCAGCCGTTCCAGGCGTTCGTCACTTGAAAGATCCTCTTCTTCGTCCGCGCCGCGCCGCGCCTCCAGCCCGTTCAGGCCGGTCTCCAGTCCGCGCAGGGCCTTTTGCAGGGCCTCCCGGAAGTTGCCGCCCAGGGACATGGTCTCGCCCACCGAGCGCATCTGGAAGCCCAATACCGGCTCGGATCCGGGGAATTTTTCGAAATTAAAGCGGGGAACCTTGACCACCACATAGTCGATGGCCGGTTCAAAACAGGCGCATGTCCCGGTGAGATCGCTTTTCAATTCGTCCAGCCTGTATCCCAGGGCCAGCTTGGCGGTCACCCTGGCGATAGGGAAGCCGGTGGCCTTGGAGGCCAGGGCCGAGGAACGGGATACTCTGGGGTTCATCTCGATGATCACCCGGCGGCCGCTGCGCGGGTCCACCGCGAACTGGATGTTGCAGCCGCCCGCGTCCACCCCCACGGCCCGCACCACGGCCATGGCCTCCCGGCACAGCTCCTGGTACTCCCGGCTGGTAAGGGTGAGGATGGGGGCCACGGTGATGGAATCTCCGGTGTGGATGCCCATGGGGTCGAAATTTTCGATGCCGCAGATGACGATGGCGTTATCCGCCCGGTCGCGGATGACCTCCAGCTCGATTTCCTTCCAGCCCAGCACCGATTCCTCCACCAGGATCTGCCCGGCGGGCGAGGCGGCCAGCCCGCGTAGCGCGGCCTCGCGGAATTCTTCCAGGTTATAGGCCACGCCTCCGCCGGTGCCGCCCAGGGTATAGGAGGGGCGGATGATCAGCGGGAAGCTCAGCGAGGCCAAGCAGTCCAGGGCCTCTTCCATGGAAGAGGCCAGGCCGCTTTGGGGCATGTCCAGGCCGATGTCGGCCATGGTGCGGCGGAAGGCCTCCCGGCTCTCGGCCAGTTCAATGGATTCCGGTTTGGCGCCGATGACCTCCACGGAGTATTTTTTAAGCGTGCCGGATCGGTGCAGATCCATAGCCAGGTTCAGGGCGGTCTGTCCGCCCAGGGTGGGGAGGATGGCGTCCGGTCTTTCCTTGCGGATAATTTCCGCCGCGCTCTCCAGGGTCAGCGGCTCCATGTAGGTGCGGTCGCTGAAGGCGATGTCGGTCATCACCGTGGCCGGGTTGGAGTTGAGCAGGATGATGCGGCAGCCTTCTTCCTTCAGGGCCTTGCAGCCCTGGGTGCCGGAGTAGTCGAACTCGCAGGCCTGGCCGATGATGATCGGCCCGGATCCCAGCACCATGACGCTGCGCAGGTGTTCAAGCTTAGGCATGCTTCCTCCCCGCGTCCCCGCGAAAGTCCAGGATCATGTCCCGGAAGCGGGCGAAGGGGGAATGCGCGTCCCGGTCGCCCGGAACCGTTTCCGGGTGATACTGCACGGAGAGGGCCGGTATCCCGGAAGAAGCCATGCCCTCCAGGGTGTTGTCGTTCAGGTTCCAATGCGTGGGATTCAGATCTGCCGACAGGCTGTCCGGGTCCAGGCTGAAGCCGTGGTTCTGGCTGGTGATGCGTACTCGTCCGTTCAGGCCCTCCCTGACCGGGTGGTTTTGCCCGTGATGCCCGAAGGGGAGCTTATAGGTTTTGCCTCCCTGGGCCAGGCCCAGGAGCAGATGCCCCAGGCAGACGCCGAGGATGGGCAGACGCCCCAAAAGGTCCCGGATGGCGCGGACGGCGTAGCCGCAAGGTTCGGGATCGCCGGGACCGTTGCTGAGGAGCAGTCCGTCCGGCTTTTGGGCCAGCAGGTCTTTGGCCTGGGTATTGCCGGGAAAAACAACGGCCTCCATACCGTAGGCCCGCATCTGGGCGAGGAGGGCGCGTTTCAGGCCGAAATCCAGCACCGCCACCTTGAGTAGGCTTCCAGGATCCTTGTCTGTCAGATCCGCCAGATCCGGCGGATCCGGGAAGGCATAAACGCGGCCGTCCCAGGCCTTGGCGGCCAGATCCCGCCCCTGGACGAGGGGCAGTTCCCCGGCCCGGCGCAAGAGGGAGGGGCGGTCCAGATCCAGGGCGCTGATCAGCCCCCTCCGCGTCCCGTGCTCGCGCAGACGCAGGGTCAGGGCGCGGACATCCACCCCGTGGATGCCGGTCACTCCGGCCTCCAGCAGTTTATGGCTCAAGGAGGCCTCGCCCCGCCAGTGCGGAAAGGGAATATGCCCGGCGCAGGTGAAAAGATCGTGGAAAACCGCCCCCTCGGCGTGGACGGCCGGGGACTGGTCGTCAGCGGCGTTTGTGCCGTAATTGCCTAAATGCGCGGCGGTGAAGGCCAGGATCTGCCCGCGGGAGGAGGGGTCGGTCAGGATCTCCTGGTAGCCGCACATGCCGGTGGTAAAAACCACCTCGCCCGCGGCTTCCCGCTCCGCTCCGCAGGCCAGGCCTTCAAAGCAGGTTCCGTCATCCAGCATCAGTAAAGCCGGTTTCATTCTCCCCCCGTTCGTCCAAAAACATATTGATCCGACGCGCCCGATGTTTTATCCCATGAGGGCCGGATGGTAAACAAACTTTTAAGGAGTGATCCATGTCAACTCCCCGCAATGCCGTGCGCGCCGCCGTGGCCATAGCCCCCGCCCCTTACCCGGAGGAGACCGTGGAGCAGGCGTACAGCCCGACGGAGATCTTTGCCCGCGATGTGTTCAGCCTGCGGGTGATGCGCGAGCGTCTGCCCAAGGAGGTGTTCAGGCGTCTTGAGGAAACCTGCGTCAACGGCCAGGGACTGGATGACGGCGACGCCGGCATTGTGGCCGGGTCCATGAAGGATTGGGCCATTGAGCGGGGGGCCACCCATTTCGCCCATTGGTTTCACCCCATGACCGGGGTCACCGCCGAAAAGCACGATGCCTTTGTTTCCCTTGATCCGGTCAGTGGGCGTCTGATCAACGAGTTTTCCGGCAAGATGCTGATCAAGGGCGAGTCGGACGCTTCCTCCCTGCCCTCGGGCGGCCTGCGCTCAACCTTCGAGGCGCGGGGCTACACGGCCTGGGACCCCAGCAGCCCGGTCTTTTTACTGGAAAACAGCCGGGGGGCCAGAACCCTGTATGTGCCGACGGTCTTTCTTTCCTACACCGGCGAATCCCTGGACCGGAAAACTCCGCTTTTGCGCTCTCTGAACGCCATATCAGCCCAGGCCTTGCGCGTGCTGCGTCTCTTCGGCAATACCAGGGCCACGCGGGTGAACGTCATGGTGGGCGCGGAGCAGGAATACTTCCTGGTGGACCGGCGCTATTACGCCCTGCGCGACGACCTCAAGCTGGCCGGACGCACCTTGTTCGGGGCCAGGCCGGGCAAGGGGCAGGAACTGGAGGATCATTACTTCGGAACCATCGGGCGGCGCGTGCTCGGCTTTATGGCTGAAGTGGAGGAACGCCTGCTCGCCTTGGGCATACCCGCGCGCACCAGGCACAACGAGTCGGCCCCGGCCCAGTTCGAACTGGCCCCCATGTTCGAGACGGCCAACCTGGCCACGGATCACAACATGCTGACCATGGAGACGCTGCGCGGCACGGCGGAAAAGCACGGCTTCGCCTGCCTGTTGCACGAAAAGCCCTTTGCCGGGGTCAACGGCTCCGGCAAGCACAATAACTGGTCCCTTTGCGATTCCGAGGGCAACAACCTGCTGGACCCCGGGGATACCCCCCTGGATAACGCCCAGTTCCTGGTTTTTCTGGCCGCAGTGCTCATGGCGGCGCGCAAACATGCCCTGGCGCTGCGTCTGGCGACCGTCGGCGCGGGGAACGATCATCGCCTGGGCTCCAGCGAAGCGCCGCCGGCCATTATTTCTGTCTTTCTGGGCGAACAGCTCACCGAGATCATCGCCGGCATCGCCGAGGGCAAGCCCGGCCGTGGCAAGTCCGGATTGGACACGGGGGCGATGCGCGTGGGCGTTTCCTCCCTGCCGCCCTTGCCCAGGGATGCGACGGATCGTAACCGTACCAGTCCCTTCGCCTTTACCGGCAACAAGTTCGAGTTTAGGGCCGTGGGGGCCTCCCAGTCCATCGCCCCGGCCAATATCGCCCTGAATACCGCCGTGGCCGCGGTTCTGGACGATCTGGCCACGGAACTGGAAGAGGCCGTGCGTGGCGGCGAGGATTTAAGCAAGGCCGTGCACGCGCTGTTGGCCCGTAGTTTCATGGAGAGCCTGCCGGTGGTCTTCAACGGCAACAATTACGCGCCGGAGTGGCATGAAGATGCGGCCAGGCGCGGCCTGACGGATTTGCGCGATTCGGTGAGCGTCATCTACAGGTACAGCGACCGGGAGGTGCTGGATCTTTTTTCCCGGCACGGGGTGCTGACCGAGCGCGAGCAACTGGCCCGCCAGGAGATTCTCTTTGATAACTATATAGTGGATGTGCACATTGAAACCAAGCTGGTTTCCTCCATCGGCCGCTCGGTCATCCTGCCGGCGTCCCTGCGTTGGCTGAAAAAGCTGGGCGGGGCCGCCCGGCTCGCCAGGGAGCTTGGGGCGCCGGGTCCGGCGGTGGAGGAGGATCTTTACAGGCGCGCGCGCGGCCACATCGTCGGTCTGCTGGAGAGCCTGGACCGGCTGGACGCCCGGCACAAAGCCCTGGACGCCCTGAAAGAGAAAGAGGGCAGCGGGAAACGGGCCGAGGCCTCCAGGGATGAGCTTATTCCGCTAATGGTGGAATGCCGTAAACATGCCGACGCCCTGGAAACCATGGTGGACGACGACATTTGGCCCCTGCCAAAGTATAACGAATTGCTCTGGTAGCCGGGGGATCATTTTCCCACGCAGAACTGGGCGAAGATCCGATCCAGGATTTCCTGGGAGCAGGAGAGGCCGAGGCTTTCATCCAGGCAGGCGGCGGCGTTGTCCAGGCAGGCGGCCAGGAGTTCCGGGGGCAGTCCCTGGTCTTGGGCCTGGGCGAGTTTTTCCAGTTCGGCCAGGGCCAGGCGGATCTGCTCCATCTGGCGCAGGGAAGGGGGAGCGGCCTCGTTAAAATCCAGGCCGGAGGAACGGGAGTTCAGGCTTTCCACCAGGCGGGCGCGCAGGGCGGGGAGCCCCTGCCCGGTCAGGGCCGAGACCGGGAGGCAGGGACAGCCCCAAAGCTCTTCCGGGAAAGGCGGCTTGTTCCGGGCGGGCAGAAGGTCGATTTTGTTCAGGAGGATTAGGATTGCGCCCCGGTAAGGGTTCAGGAGGCGGCCCTGTTCCAGCCTCCAGGGCGGGGGGATTTGTTCCGGGCGGGCGGCCTCCAGGACCAGGAGGATGATCTCGGCCTGCTCCAGCAGATCCAGGGTCAGATTCATGCCCGCCTTTTCCGTGGCGTCTTCGGAGGCGCGCAACCCGGCGGTGTCGGCTAGGCGGAGAGGGATCCCCTCCAGGAGCAGGCTTTCTTCCAGGAAGTCGCGGGTAGTGCCGGGCAGTTCCGCCACCAGGGCGCGGGGCCGCCCCAGCAGGGCGTTGAACAGGCTGGATTTTCCGGTATTGGGCGGCCCGGCCAGGACGGCCATGGCCCCCTGGCGCCAGACCCGGGCTTGCTCCCAGCTTGCGGCCAGGGAGGACAGGCCGGCGTTTATATCCGTCAGGAGTTTTTGGGCCTCCGGGTTTTGGGCCGGAGGGGGGGAGCTTTCCGGAAAATCCAGGGAGGCATAGAAAAAGGCGCGCAGGAAGTCCATTTTCCGGCGCAACTCTTCCAGGGCCGCGCTGAGGCGTCCTTCAAGCTTGTTGCGCGCGAGACGCGCGGCCTCCAGGGTGGGGGCGGCGATGAGTTCGCCAATGGCTTCCGCCCGGCTTAAATCCAGTCGTCCGTTGAGCAGCGCCCGGCGCGTGAATTCTCCGGGTCCGGCCGCTCTGGCCCCACGCCGCAACGCGGCTTCCAGCGCGGCTTCCAGCACGGCCCGGCCGCCATGGCAGTGGATTTCCGCGGTATCTTCGCCGGTAAAGCTGCGCGGCCCCGGCATATACACGGCCAAGGCCTCGTCCAGACGTCGATCCCGGCTGTCCAGAACCCAGCCGTGTTCCAGACGGCGCGGGCTGAAGCCGGGTTTGCCGTTTTTGTCAAAGGCCGCTTGCAGGATTTGGAGGGAGGAAGGGCCGCTGATCCGGATAATGCCGATGCCTCCGGCCCCTTTGCCGGTGGCGATTGCCGCGATGGTTTCGGTCCTGGCCGGTCCGGGCATGCTCAACCTTCCGGCTGGCTGTCCTCCCGGTCGGGCTTGGACTTTTCCAGAGCGATGACGACGCGCTTGAGCCGGCCTTCGCTCTTACTGTAAGTCTTCACTTCCGGGTCGGCCTGCAGGGCCAGGTGGACGATCCGGCGCTGGTAAGCGCCCAGGGGCTTGGTGGAGCGGGGGACCTTGGTTTTTTTCACCTTTTCGGCCAGGGCCAGGGCCAAGGCCTGTAATTTTTCCTCCTGCCGCTCTTGGTAGTCTCCGGCATCAATCTGCACCCTGACCTGGGCGTTCAGGCGGCGGGAGGCGATGCTGCCCACGAGGTAACGCAGGGCGGCCAGGGTTTGTCCTTCGCGCCCGATGAGCAGACCGCAGTTTTCCATCCCTTCCAGCCGGACGCGCGCCTTGCCTCCGGATATTTCCAGACTGGCGTCGCAGTCGCCGACAATTGGAAAGGTAAGCTTACGCACCGCTTCCAGCACAGTCTCGCACAGCAGGCCCTGGTCCAGGTCGGCCATGGGGATCTTGCCGGATTCCCCTGCCTCTGTCTCCTGCTCCGGATCAAAACCGTCTTCTTGACCGGGAAAGTCTTTCAGATCAAGACGTACCTGGTTTTTCACGGCGGGGACATCCTTGGGAGCCTCTTCCGGCTGTTTTTTTTCAAGGGCCGGCGGCTCGGGTTCCGCCTTTTTTTCCGGCGCGGCCGGGGTTTTTGCGGCTTTGGGCTTTTCGGTCCCGCGGGTCGCGGGTCTCGATAGTTCAGGTCTGTCGTCTTTGCTTATGGCGCCGGAGCGCAGTTTTTCCACATGTACCCGGCGGGCGCGCACCACGGCTTTCTTGGCTCCGACCAGGCCGAAGATGCCGCTTTTGGCGTCGCTGAGGATCTCAATTTCCAGTTTGCCGCGTTCCACGCCAAAAAAAGCGCAGGCTTCGGCCATGGCCTCGTCCAGGTTTTTTCCGGTGAATTCCTTGTAGCCGTTGTTCATGGGAGCCTCAATTTTGATTACGGGCGGAGAGTTTCGTCTGCCCGTATTGCTGCATGATGGAGATGATGTTGTTGAAGAGCCAATAAAGCACCAGGCCGGAAGGGAAGCTGAGGAAGAGAAATGTGAAGATCACCGGCATGAACATCATCATTTTGCTCTGTATGGGGTCGCCGGAGGTGGGGGTCATTTTCTGCTGGAGCAGCATGGTCGCCCCCATGATCAGAGGGGTGACGTACAAAGGGTCCTTGGAGGAGAGATCCGCCAGCCAGACCATGTCGGTGAAGGGCAAACGCTCGATGAACCCGGCGTGGCGCAGTTCGATGGAAGATAAAAGCGCCCGGTACAGCCCGAAAAATACCGGCAATTGCACCAGGATGGGCAGGCACCCGCCCATAGGGTTGATTTTGTAAGTCTTATAGAGCTGCATGACTTCCTGGTTCTGGCGCTGCCGGTCGTCCGGGTATTTTTCCCGGATTTTTTGCATAAGCGGCTGGAGTTTGCGCATGCCGTCCATGGACTTGTAGCTCTTGTAGGAAAGGGGCCAGAGGACGATCTTGACCAGCACGGTGAGGAGGATGATGGACACCCCCCAATTGCCTACATAGGAATGGAACCATTTGAGCATGGCCAGGAGCGGGACGGCGATCCAGCCGAACCAGCCGTATTCCAGGGAGGCGGAGATGTCCGCGGGGGCGGCGGCCATGTCCGCATGGCGCTTGGGTCCGAAATAATAGGTGAGTTCCGACTGGAAATCCCGGTTCGCGCTGAGCGCGGCCTGTCTTTTTTCCAGCAGCAGGATATAGCGGCCGTTCTGGTGTAAGGCCCTCAGCGACAGGTCCGGGTCATCCGGAATGACCGCCGCCAGGAAATAGCTGCTCATGGTTCCGGCCCAGGTGATCTGCTCCCCGTAGTTCACGCCGGCCGACAGGGTCTGCAGGTCTTCCTCATCCTTGAAGTCGTTCCCGCGCATAAAGACAATTTTGGTGCTTTTCATGTAGTCTCCGGCCCCGGCCAGGGAATCGACGGCCAGGGCGCGGGTGATATCCAGGCTTTGGGCCGTGGGGCTGCTGGCCTGTAAAAGCTCGCGCACCAGGTAATTATCCGCCGAGAAGGTGTAGGAGCGCCGGATGGACAGGCCGTCTTTGGAGGCGGTAAAATGGATGGTGGTCTCCCCGTTATCCAGGAGGATTTGTTCTTCCCCGGCATAGCTCCAGGCCGCGTTTTCCGCCCAGCCCGGCTGGCCGCCGATGATAAGCTCCAGGGTTTTCGGGGAACCTGGACCGATCAGGCGCAAGGGGGCGTCAACGGCCCGTCCGCTTTCAGGATGGACCGCTTTGTAGCGCTTGAGGGTGAACTCTTTGATGGTGCCGCCGTTACTGCTGAAACGCGCGCTATAAAGCGGGGTTTCCAGCAGAACGTCCTGTCCGCCGGGAGTTGCCTGGGCCGGGCTTTCCATATGTAGCGGGGCGGATGGCGGAACGGGTGGCGAAACGGATGAAACGGGCGGGTTTTCCTGGGGAAGCGTGCCGATGATCGGGGGCGGCGTCCAGCCCATAAACTTGGACAGGGCCTGCCAGCCGAAAAGCACGAAAACGCTTAAGCCGAGCGCTAATAAAAGGCGTTGGTGTTCCATAAAGCGCGAACTCCTGAATTAATCCCGCGGGTATGTGAACCTGGCGGGCGAAAGGATCATGCGTTGCCCTTGGGGGGCGGCACCGGGTCGTATCCGCCCTCATGGAAGGGATGGCAGCGCGACAGACGCCCCAGAGCCAGTCGGAGTCCCCCGCATACTCCGTGTACGGCGATGGCCTCGGCGGCGTATGCGGAACATGAAGGATGAAAACGGCACGCCGGCGGCAAAAAAGGAGAAACGCAGACCTGATAGGCGCGGATGGGCAGGATCAGCAGGTTTCTCACGGCCTTGGACGCGGCGTGTGGTATTTCAGCCATTTTTCCAGAAGCGGGGCGATTTCCTGTTCCACCTCCGCGTAGTTCAGACGGAGCGGATTCAGACCTTTTCTGCATACCGCGGCCACCTCCAGACCTTGGGGAAGGTCGGCCTGGCGCAGTCTAAAAAATTCTCTGAGCAGGCGCTTGACCCGATTGCGCCGCACCGCTCCGCCTGCCTTGCGGCTGACGGAAAGCCCCAGCCGCCAGCCGGGGTTTGCCGGACCATCCTGAATCAAAACAAAAAAAATAAAGCTCGTTGTAAAGTAGCGTTTTCCTTTATTAAACAACAGGGAAAAATCGGCTGTTTTTTTTAGCCGGAGCGCTTGGCCGAAGGTCAGGGCCCTGGACAGGCCGGCCTTTTCCGGCGTGACACGCATACCGGCAAAGGCTCAGACTGCCAATCTTTTGCGCCCTTTGGCCCTTCTGCGCCGCAGGACATTACGCCCGGCCGCCGTGGCCATGCGGGCTCTGAAGCCGTGCAGGCGCTTGCGTTTGATCACGCTGGGCTGGTATGTGCGTTTCATGATCCGCTCCTTCGGTGAATTGAAGCCTGTCCTTATACGTTTTAAAGCCGGGCGCGTCAAGCTATTCAATTAAGCCTTTTGTCCTGGTCCGGGGTCGGCGGGCGGCCTTGGCAAGCCCCCCGGCTTATGCTAAGTTTCACAAGCTTAAAACATACCCAAGCGCAGAGGATATTGCCGGCATGAGCCTGATGAGCGATAATGATACCGAACGGCTCCGTGAAAAAATTATCCAGGAAATCCAGCGCCTCAAGCTGGATATCCAGCGTCTCGTAGAGCTTACCTCTCCGGAAGCCCTGGAAGATTTGGACGAAGTTTCCCGCATGGACGCCATTGTCAGCAAAAGCGTGCATGACGCCTCCCTGGCTCTGGCCAGGCAACGCCTGGGCAAGCTGGGATATGCCTTGAAGAGAATCGGCGCTGACCCGGAATTCGGCCACTGCGCCGAGTGTGGGGAAACAATCCCTCTGGTTCGTCTGATGTCCATGCCGGAAGCGCTTTATTGCGTTGAATGCGCGGCGGGCGCTGCCGGAGAGAGAAATGGGCGCTGATCTTCACGCGGCCAGACGCGGGCGGGCCAGGCTGAAACTGGCGGCCGGCAAGCTGGACGCCCTGCTGGTGACCCTGGACGCCAACCGCTACTACCTGAGCGGCTTTGAACTGCATGATCCGCAAAGCAATGAAAGCTGCGGCTGCCTGATCCTCTTTGCCGACGGGGAAGACTGGCTTTGCACGGATCCGCGTTATGAGGAAGCGGCCGGAAGGATCTGGCCGCGGGACAGGCTGCTTATTTACCAGGGCTCCGCCTCCGCCCCGGAGCGTCTGAACGAGTTTTTGCGCGGCCGTCTTAAGGGGCCGCTGGGGCTGGAAACAGGCGCTCTCAGCCTGGCCTGCGGCAAGATTCTTTCCAGGGGGTTGCGTGTGCGGGCCGCCGACGGCCTGGTGGAATCGCTGCGCATGATCAAGGACGCGGAGGAGATCGCCCGGATGCGCGCCGCCTCGGATTTGAATAATAAGCTTATGGACTTGGCGCCGGATCTGTTGACGCCAGGGCGCAGCGAAAAGGATATCGCCTGGGAGATCGAGCGGTTTTACCGGCAAAACGGGGCTGAAGAACTTTCCTTTCAGAGCATCGTAGGCATCGGCTCCAACGCCGCCCTTCCCCATGCCAGGCCAGGAGAGGATCTGGTGCGGGAAAATGTCTGCGTCCTCATTGACTGCGGCTGCCGGGTGCGGGATTATTGCTCGGATCAGACCCGCACCTTCTGGGTGGGCGGCCGGCCTCCGGCTCTCTTCCGGAAGGCCCTGGACCAGGTCATGGAGGCGCAACGTCTGGCCATCCGGGCCATCCGTCCGGGGGTGAGCTGCAAGGAGGTCTATGCCGTGGTCCAGGACTATTTCGAGGATCTCGGCGTATTCGAGCATTTCAACCACGGCCTGGGGCACGGCATCGGGCTGCAAACCCATGAGCCGCCGGCCTTGAATTCCCGGAATGAAACCCTTCTGGAGCCGGGCATGATCACCTCGGTGGAGCCGGGCCTTTACTACCCTGAATGGGGGGGGGCGCGTTGGGAGCGCCTGGTGCTGGTCACCGAAGACGGCTGTGAAGCGCTCTGAACCTCTGCGCATAGCCCTGCTGGCCTCGGGCGCGGGCTCGAATCTCAGGACGCTCCTGGAGCACGCTGCGGCCGGGCGGCTTCCGGTCAAGCCGGTTCTGGCCCTTTCCAATAATCCCGAGGCCGGCGCCCTCGGACACGCCAAAACTTTCGAGGTTCCGGCCTGGAGCCTGGACAGCCGCTCCCTCCCCAGGGAGGACTTTGACGCCGCCATGCTCGAAGCCATCAAGGAAGCCGGGGCCGAGGCCGTCATCCTGGCCGGTTATATGCGCCTCCTGAGCGCCTTTTTCATCAAGGATTTTGTCGGGCGCATCCTGAACATTCACCCGGCCATCCTGCCCAGCTTCCCCGGCGCCCACGGCGGCCGGGACGCCCTGGAACTCCGGCCGCGTTTGAGCGGTTGCACCGTGCATTTTGTGGAAGAGGCCGTGGATAGCGGCCCGATCATCATCCAGGCCGCCGTGCCCCTTGCTCCCGACGACAACCTGGACAGCCTGATGCCCCGCATCCAGGCGCTGGAACACCGCATCTACCCCCAGGCCGTGCTCTGGCTGGCCCAGGACAGACTTCGCCTGGAAGGACGGCGGGTGCGTCTGCTTCCCCCTCGCTCCTCCCCGTCCGCAAACACGGCTCTGGGCTGCGCCGGAGAGTCGCCCCTCGGGCCCTGGCTGGTCAGCCCGGCCCTGGAAGATTTTTAACCGGGGCGGCCATGCGTAAATTTCTGGTTCTGCAATTGGCCCGCCTTGGGGATCTGCTGCAAAGCAAGCGCCTGGTCCTTTCTTTGATGGAAGAGGGCGAGGCGCACTTGGCGGTGGATTCCTCCCTGGCCTCCCTGGCCTCCGTCATTTATCCGCAAGCGGTGATCCATGCCCTGCCCGCCCATGCCGGGAATTTGCGGGAGGCGGAGACCCTGATCCTGGCCCGCGAGGCTTGCGCGGGTCTCGTGGCCGTCGGTTTCGAGCGCGTTTACAACTTGAACCGCAGCTCTCTGAACCTGGTTCTGGCCGGGCTGTTTGAACCGGAAAGGGTATCGGGCTACCGCCTGGACCGGGGGCAGCCCCTGTCCTCCACCTGGAGTAAGCTGGGGGAGCGCTGGACCAGGAAGCGGCGCGCCTCACCCTTGAACCTCATGGATTTTTGGGCCTTTTTCCATCCTTCGCCCCTGCCGCCGGAACGGGTCAACCCCGTGCCCGAGGCCGGACGCGCTTCCGGCCAGGCGGTGGGGGTGGTCATGGCCGGGCAGGCGGCCAGGCGCTCCCTCCCTCCGGCGCTCCTGGTCCGGATTCTGGAGGCGCTTTTCGCCGCGCGCAAGGGGCCGGAATTCATCTTTCTGGGAGGCCGGGCGGAGGGCGAAATCGCCCGCAGACTCCTGAGAAGCCTGCCCGGAAAGATCCAGGGGAAGACCAGAGATCTTACCGGGCGGACCAGCCTGGAGGATTTGCCGGAAATCCTGGGCGGCCTGGATCTGCTGCTGACCCCGGATACCGGGCTCATGCACCTGGCCGCCCACTTGGGCGTCCCGATCATGGCCTTTTTTCTGTCCTCGGCCTGGGCTTGGGAAACCGGGCCTTACGGTCTGGGACACTTGGTCTGGCAGGCGGTGAGCCCCTGTTCCCCATGCCTGGAAAACGCCTCCTGTTCCCAGGATCTTGACTGCCTGCGGGGCTTGAAAGAGGCCGACTGGCCGGGTCTGCTGGCCGGGATCGGATTTGAGAATGCCGATCTGCGGGAGAGCGGCGGATTGTCCCTGTTGCGTAGCGGACTGGATCCCCTGGGCGCGGTTTATCGCGGTCCCGACCCGGAAAGGGAGGAGCGGGCCGCGGCTCGCGCCTTGCTGGCGGAATTTTTAAATCTGGCCCAGCCTGCCGGTCTGTCCATCCCGGAGCATATCAGCGCCGGGCTTCTGGCGGAAAACGACTGGCTTTTGCCGGAATACCTGGAGATATTATGATTCGCGTTCTGGTGGTTCTGCCGTTTTACGGCGGCTCGTTGCCGGTGGGGCGTTTCTGCGTCGAGGCCCTGAGGGATAACGGCTGCCTGGTGGATGTTTTTGAGGCTCCGGCCTTTTATCCCGCCTTTCAGGCCCTGAAAGGCCTGAAGGTGCGGCAGGATCGCCTGGATTTTCTTGAAAACAGCTATCTTAGGGTGGTGGGGGAGGCGGTGCTGGCCCAGGCGGATCGTTTCCAGCCGGATTTGATCCTGGCCCTGGCCCAGGCTCCCTTGGGCATCCCGACCCTCAAGCGTTTGAAAAGCGCGGGTATCCCCACGGCCATGTGGTTTGTGGAGGATTACCGTTTGTTCACCTATTGGCGCGTATTTGCCCCACACTATGATATTTTCGCGGTGATCCAGAAGGAGCCGTTTCTGGAAGAACTGGCCAAGGCCGGGGTGCGCGGAGCCTTTTATCTGCCTTTGGCGGCCCAGCCCTCTCTACATCGTCCGCTGGAACTCACGACAACGGAAAAAAGGAGCTTCGGCGCGGATCTTTCTTTCATGGGCGCGGGTTACCCCAACCGCCGCCTGGCCTTCAGGCGTCTGACCGCCTATAATTTCAAGATTTGGGGCACGGAATGGGAGGGAGAGGCAGCTCTGGCCGGCTGCCTGCAAATGGAGGGGCGGCGGATCAGCCCGGAAGAGACCGTGCGCATCTTCAACGCCGCCAAGATCAACCTGAACCTGCATTCAGGAACCAGGCGGGAGGAAGCGGTGACCCATGGCGATTTCGTCAACCCGCGCACCTTTGAAATAGCCGCCTGCGGAGCTTTTCAACTGGTGGACAGGCGTACCCTCATGCCGGAGCTTTTTGCCGACGGCGAACTGGCCGTCTTTGACAGCCTGGAGGAACTGACCGACAAGATCGAGCATGCCCTCGCCCACCCGGAGGAGAGAGCGGCTATGGCCGGGAGGGCCAGGGAGAGGGTGCTGCGCGAGCATACTTATGCCCACCGGATGCGCGTATTGTTGGAATTCGCCGCCGCCCTGCCCGGCTGGCCGCGGCCGCGGACCGATTCCGGCCTGGCGGCGGAGCTGGCGAACCTGCCTGGGGATTTGCGGAACGGTCTGGCCGAACTCTTGCAAAGTCTGGAACTGCCTCCGGCCACGGATTTCGAGACCCTGATCGCGGCCCTGAGAAGCAGGAGCGGAGTTTTGAGCCCATTGGAGTGCGCCCTGCTCTTCCTGGACGAGTGGCGCAAGCAATACCGGGTCTGATAGTTCAGCCGTTGGCCTGGAACAGCCAGAACCAGGAAGAGGCATAGGGGCGCTGGCTGTGCAGACGCCAGCGCGCGGCAAGTTCCGGCGGCAGTTCCGGGGCGGGGCCTCGGGCCATGATCAGGGCCAGGCCGGCGGGGGTCGTACGTCCGGCGACCAGGGCCAGGAATTTATCCCAGGGCAGGAAGGCCCGGCTGAGGATCAGGTGGGCGGGCCTGGTTTGGTCCATGAATTCTTCCGCCCGCAGGCGGCTCAGGCGCACGCCGGGCAGAGAGAGCCCGGCCAGGGCCGCCTGTAGGAAGAGGGCGCGTTTTTCCCGAGCCTCCACCAGGTGGTATTCCCCGTGGCTCCAGAGCATGCGCAGAGGCAGGCCGGGGATGCCGGCCCCGGCTCCCAGGTCCCAGGTCTGTAAATCTTCCGGCCAGGGGAGGCCCTCCAGCAGGCGGGCCAGATGCAGGCTGTCCAGGATCAGCTTGTCCAGGATTTCTCGCCAGCGCGCCGGTCCCACCAGGTTCATCTTTCGGTTCCAGCGGACCAGCAAACCCAGGTAAGCGTGCAATTGCTCCAGGGGGCGGTCTTCCAGGGCAAAACCCGCCTCCTCCAGGCAGGCGGCCAGGGCGGGACGGGCCAGGGCGGGGCTCTTGTTTTTGTTGCGTTCCAAATATTATAGCCACTGTTTGGTGCCGTCAGGCATACCGTGCCCACCGGAGGGCGGCTTTTGGGCAATGCCGGTGAGCGCTCGGCCCAGGGGCATGGTGATGCTGACCTTGCCGTTGATCGCCCAGCCCGAGGCCTCCAGCAGCGGACCCAGGGTGCGCTGGCGCAGCTTTATGGCCGCGCTGATCATCGAGGGGCCGGAAATAAACAGAAAGATGGCCAGAAATACCAGAGGGATCTGCCACCAGCGCAAGGAGACCATGGCCCCGGCCAGGCTGGCCAGGGCCGTGCCGATGGCCCCCAGGGCCAGCCCCATGGCGGCCAGAATGCCCATGTTTTTGCCCAGGTCGAACTTGGCGGGCGCGGCTCCTCCTCCGGCAGCCTGGGGTTCATTCAGGGCGGCGGGCAGCCCGGTGACCGCGGTCGTGGCCCGGTTTAAGGTCTCGGCATCCTTCTGCCCGGCGAACTGCTGGATCTGCTCGGAGATCATCCGCCCCAGGCGTTGGTAGGGGCTGAACACGGCCTGGCGCAGGCTGATGGGGTTGTTGATCGCTTTGATGATCGTGGCGTCCCAGATGCGTCCCTGCTTGTCCAGGTAAATGCCGTTGCGGTTTTCCAGGAGCAGGTCGTCGCTCCCCGCGGTCACCGCCGCGGCAATGATGATGGATTGGCCTTCCGCCTGTCCTGTCTCCGGGGCGCGCCGGCAGGCGCAGTAAACCAGAAAGAGCCGGCTGTGGACGGCCAGGGAGGAGTGCCGGGCCACATCCTGCACCGGCACGCAGAGGTCGCAGCTTTTGCCGTCCAGGTAGAGGGTTCCGGTCTGGAAGGCCGCCTCCTTGTTCATGGCGTAGAAGTCGGCGAAGGAGAGAAAATTCAGCAGGAGTTGCTGCAGACGGCAGTAATAGCGGGTGAGGCGCTCCACTTCGGCGAAGTCCGCGGCCTTGGCCGGGGTGCGTAGGTCTTCCTCGGCCATGGCCAGAAAGCGCTGTTCCAAATCACTGTTCAGGATTTCGTCCACCCTGGAGGCTCCCAGGTCTTCAGGTCCGGCGTGTGGCGGAAAATCCGCTTCCGCTCCGGCGGGGCGCGTGGGCTTCGCTTCCATGACCGCCTGGTAAGGGGCGAATAAGACCAGGAGTTCTCGCCATTCTTCCCTGCTCAAGGTCCGGTCCCGGAGCAGGGGAGCGAAGAGGGTGGAAAAGGCGTTTATTCGCTCGCGCCAGGCCGGGTTCAGCCCCGCGTCCAAATCCAGGGGGCGTCCGGCCTCTACCCTGGAGAGGGGCAGACGGGATAAGCCTTCCGGGTCCAGAAAACCGGATGGGCTTACCGCGCCTCCGGCTTCCGCCGGATCAAACAGGGAACCCGCATCCAGGATGCCGGCGGCTTCTGGGGCATAGGCGGCCAAATCGCAGCGCAGAAAATAGTCGTCAATTTTTTCCCGCAGGCCCCGCAGAGATTCCCAAGCCGCGCTCGTATTTCCCTTTAGGGTCGTTTTCAGAGGAGCCGCCGCCCGGCGCAGCCGGTTATGCCAGTCCCGCCATTCGTGCAGGGTCTGCATGAAAACCCTGGCGAGCTCCGCGTTCAGCCCGGCCCGGCCTCCGGCGTCCAAGGCTCCCCCGGCTACGGAGATCGCTTCGGAAATAAAGCGCGCCATCCCGGGGTCCAGTCCGTCTTCGTCCGTTCCGTTCGCGCCTTCTTCCGGCGGCGGCAGGATGCCGTCGCCGTTAAACAGGCTTTCCGAGGCCACGGCCAGGGCCGCTTCCGCCTCTTCCGGCCCCAGGCTTCCGGCCTCGGGCTTGTTCAGTTGCTCCAGCATAATCTTGGCGGTTTGCAGGAGACGCCGGCCTTCATCCCGTGAATCATCAATGGCGTCCATGGGCAGACTGGCGGGCAGGGCGGCCATTTCTTCGGGAGAACGCAGGCGGGCGCAAGCCCAGTCCACGGCCCGGACCACATCCGGCACCCGGATGCGTCCGTCGCGATCTTCGTCCACCAGGCTCAGCAGGCGTTCATCCAGGGCCAGGCCGGAGGCGGGACAGCTCAGGGCTACCCAGAGCTTGGGATCCAACTCCCCCAGGCGGCGGTATTCCTCGGTCTGGGCCGGAACGACCTGATCCAGGCCGCCCAGGCGCCGGAAGTTCCATTGAAAGGCGCGGTTTTCGTTGTGCATGTCGGTATCCTGACTGGTTCGTTTTTTAAAAGGATCCGGGGAATTTTTTATACTCCGGCTCTTCCTTAATGAAAGCATAGGCGGACTTGCCCGTCTTGTGCACGGGCCGGCCCTGGCCGGACAGCAGGGCCAGGATCAGTTCCCGCTCCGAGGTAATATTTTGGGGGAACCAGGTGGCGTATGTTCCCACATTTTCCACGCAATGGGCGTCGCTTCCCGCCACCGGGATAAGCCCCAGGCGCCGGCATACGCGCGCGGCCCGGAGGTTGTCTTCCTGGTATATGTTCCCGCCGTTGAAAGTCTCCAGCCCGTGCAGGCCGGTCAGCTTATCCGTAAAACGGTCCAGCCCGCCGCCGTAAGATCGGAAAGGGTGGGCGGCGAAGCAGAACCCCTCGCGATCGTTGACCAGGTCAATGAAGGTCTGGGCCGGGGTCAGCCAGGGCTCGGGCAGCTCTTCCAGGCCGAAGGCCACGATATCTCCCTGGGCCGTGCTGAATTCTACGCCCACGAACACCGGGAAGTCCTCCCGGCGCAAGTAATCCGCAGCCACGGCGCGGATGTCCGTGGAATTGTGATCCGTGACGCACAGGCCGTCCAGCCCGGCATAACGGGCGGCGACCACCGCTTCTTCCAGGCGCATTACGCTACAAGGGGAAAAGAGTTCTTCATGGGTATGCATGTCTATAAACATAGCCGAGAGAAGCATAAGTTCTTTGCCCAGGGAGGGCAAGTATTGATATAAAAACCTGGGCGTGCTAGAAACTGCGGGCGGTTGCGCCGTGAAAGCGCCCCGGAGGCGATTAAGGAGAATGTGTTATGCCGAACCGATCCCCGGAGGAACTGTTGCCGGATTTTTTCCGCCTGGAGAGCCCGCTTCCCGGAAGTCCTCTGAAGGCGGTGAATGTTTATCTGGTGCGGGGAGAGAGGCATCTGCTCATTGACAACGGCTTCAACCACCCTCTTACCGAACAATCCCTGCTGGCGGATTTGCAGGCCCTGAAAGCCGACTTCGGGCGGATGGATTTTTTGTTGACCCATCTGCACAGCGATCACAACGGGCTGATCAGCAAACTCCTGGCCAGGGCGCCGGGAGCCAAGGTCTTGATGGGGCGGAAGGACGGCGAGCCTTACCAGGGTTGGCTGGCGGATAAAACAGCCTGGAAGCGCGGGGTATTCCAGCGTTTTATCCAGTATGGCTTTCCGGAAGAAGAGCGTGGGGAGATTCGTCATCCAGGCCTGGAGGGCGCTCCGGACGGGCCGTTTTTTCCGGATTTCCTGGAGGACGGGGATCGGCTGAGCTATGGGCCATATACCTTCACCGTGCTGGAGACCCCAGGGCATACTCCGGGGCAGATCACCCTGTACGAAGCGAGCCGGTGTTTTTATATCTCCGGGGATCATGTCCTGGGTGATATAACTCCCAATATCACGGCCTGGGGCGGGGTAGAGGACAGCCTGGGTAATTACCTGCGCAGCCTTGACAAGGTAGGGGCTCTGCCCATTGAGCGCAGTTTTCCGGGCCACAGGCGGATGATCCCGGATACGGCCGGACGCATTGACGAGCTTAAGCGCCACCATGTGGCCAGACTGGAAGAGGTGTTGGATATCCTGCGCCGGCACGGCAGGCTGGATGTCTACCAGGTGGCCCGCCGCATGACCTGGGCCATGCGCGGCAAGAACTGGGATGAATACCCGCTTGGACAGAAGCCTTTCGCGGTGGGTGAGGCCAAGTCCCACCTGGACCACCTGAAGTGTCAGGAACTGGTTTCCATGGAAGAGCGGGGGGGCGTTCTTTACTTCGCCATCCGGAATTAGGCGGAGCTGGGCGGATATGTCTCAACCATTCATGCTGCGCCGCATCCACCGTCTGGTTTGGACCTCGCTGCTGGCCGCCCTGGTGGCCGTGGGCGCGTTCGTCGCCCTGCCCATAGGGCCTGTGCCCGTTACCCTGCAAACCCTTTTTGTGCTGCTTGCCGGCCTGACTCTGGGCGCACGCAACGGAACCCTGGCCGTGACGCTTTATCTGGCCGCCGGGAGCCTCGGCCTGCCGGTATTTGCCGGGGGCAAGGCCGGGCTGGCCGTGCTTCTGGGACCCACCGGAGGTTTTCTTTTGGGCTTTATCCCGTCAGCCATGTTCTGCGGTCTGGCCCGCGGTCTGGGGGTGAAAAAATACCTGCCCGCCCTGCTCATCTGCGTCGGCGGCACCGCCGTCACCCTCCTGGCCGGCACTGTCCAGCTTATGCTGGTGTTGCATATATCCCTGGAAAAAGCCCTGGCCGTGGGGGTCTTGCCCTTTCTGCCCGGCGGGGCCGCAAAATGTCTGGCCGCCGCCGCTGTCTATCAATTTCTGGTCAAACAGAAACTGCTTCCGTTATAGGGTTTTGCCGCTCCTTTAAAGGGCTTTTGCCTCCGCGTAGCCTGCGCGCAGGGCTTCGGCGTTGAGGGAGAGCATGCTTTGTGACTGTCCGGGACTTACCTGTTCCAGGCAGTTTTCGGCGCTTTCCAGGGGCAGCAGGCTCCCCAGGGCCTTGAAATAGGCTCCCAGGGCCACCATGTTCAGGAGGCGGGCGTTGCCGAGTTTTTCCGCCAGGTCGTTGGCCGGGATGGCAAAACAGCGCAGGCGTCCGGTATCGGCCTGGTTTGCCTGAGCCAGGGAGGAATTGATGATGATGAATCCGTCTTTTTCCACCCTGGGCTGGAATCTTTCCAGGGAGGGCTGGTTCAGGACAATCACGCCCTGGGGGTGGCGGATGATCGGGGAACCGATTTCCTCGTCGGAGAAGACCACCGTGCAACTGGAGGTCCCGCCGCGCATTTCCACCCCGTAAACCGGCATGAAGGTGACGTTCAGACCCTGGCGCATGGCGGCGTAAGCCAGGAGATTGCCGATGAGCATGATGCCCTGGCCGCCGAAACCGGCAATGATTGCGCTGGAGTATAAACTCATTTGCCGCCTCCTTTGCCGCTTTCCGCAAAGCCGTTATCTTTGAAAACGCCCAGAGGAAAGACCGGGATAAGTTCTGTGCCGATGCGTTTGTTGGAGCTTAAGGCATCCATGTGCCAGTTGGTGGGGCAACCGGCGAGCAGTTCCACGAAGCCCAGGCCGGAGTTGGTAGACTGCGCCTCAAAGGCCCGGCGGATCATTTTTTTGGCTTGGCGGATGTTTTTTGCGTCGTTCAGGGCCCCCCTGGCGGAATAGACCGTTCCGTCGAGGCCGGAGATAATTTCGGCCATGCGCATGGGATAGCCGCAATCCTCGGAAATCCGGCCCATAGGGGTGGTGGTGGTCTTCTGCCCCAGAAGGGTGGTGGGAGCCATCTGGCCGCCGGTCATGCCGTAAACCGTGTTGTTCACGAAGACGATGGAGATTTTATCTCCCCGGTTGGCCGCGTGCATGATTTCCGCGAGACCTATGGAGGCGAGATCTCCGTCACCCTGGTAGGTGAACACAAAGCAGTCCGGCCGGGCGCGTTTGAGTCCGGTGGCGACGGCCGGGGCGCGTCCGTGGGGGGCTTCCAGGGCGTCCACCTCGAAATAGTTGTAGCTGAAGACCGAGCAGCCGATGGAGGAGATCAGGGCCGTTTTTTCCTGTAGCCCCATTTCATCCAGAAGTTCGGCCACCAGGCGGTGGGCCACTCCGTGGTGGCAGCCGGGGCAGTAGTGGGTGGGAACGGGCGTGAGACTGCGCGGCGGGCTGAAAATCAGCTCTTCGCCTTCGACAAGCCCGGGAAGGGATGGGGTTGCGTTCATGCTGTTCTCCTTGCCGCTTCTTCAATGGGCCCGATGAAGTCATCCATGGCCGGCACGGCTCCTGGCATATGTCCGTGAAAGTCGGAATCCGCGTAGCCGCGTATCGCCAACCGCACATCGTCCACCATCTGTCCGCAGTTGTGTTCAATGGTGAGAAATTTTTTGCCGTGCTCGGCCAAGTCCTGTAAAACTTTATCCGGGAAGGGATACAGGGTGATCGGCCGCACCAGGCCGACCTTGAGCCCCTGGGAGCGCAGCAGTCGCACCGCGCTTTTGGCGATGCGCCCGATAGAACCATAGGCCACAACGACCAGAGAGGCATCCGCGGTTTCTACGCATTCCGCCTCGGTTTCGGCCCGCATAGCCGCGAATTTTTCCTGGAGTTTGCGGTTGTGCGCCGCCAGAACCCCGTCCAGCAAATAGAGGGATTTGAGCACATGCTTTTCCCGACCGGCCGCGCCCGAAACCTGCCAGCTTGCCGCCGCGTGGCTGTTGATCTGGGAGGGCGTCCAGAGGCGCACCGGCTCTTTCATGGTGCCTACCACGCCATCGCCCAGGACCAGCACGGGGTTGCGGTATTTGAAGGCCAGGTCAAAGGCGCGGATCATCATGTCGTGGGCTTCCTGGCAGCCCGAGGGGGCCAGGGTCAGAGTCCGGTAATCGCCGTGCCCCCCGCCGCGCGTGGCCTGGTAATAGTCGCCCTGGGCCGAGCCGATGTCGCCCAGACCCGGACCGCCCCGGTTCATGTTGACAATGACGGCGGGGAGCTGGCTTCCGGACATGTAAGAAATACATTCCTGCATCAGCGAGACGCCGGGCGAGGAAGAAGAGGTGAAGGCCCGCACCCCGGCGGCGGCCGCGCCCATGAGCATGCTGGCCGCGGCCAGTTCGCTCTCGGCCTGCACAAAACTGCCGCCGGCTTCGGGCATGGCCTTGGACATCATTTCCGGAATTTCGCTCTGGGGGGTAATGGGATAGCCAAAGTAGCAGCGCGCCCCGGCGGACAGGGCGCCGTAGCATACCGCTTCATTGCCTCGGATAAAAATTTTTTTGTCTTCCATATCTTTCTCCTGGTCACTTGCCTTCTTTGCGGGAACGCACAATGCTGATGGCGCAATCCGGGCAGATCAGGGCGCAGGAGGCGCAGGCCGTACAGGGCTTGTCGCCTGAGACTTCAGCCACAAGATAGCCTTGCGGGTTATACCTGGAGGAGATCGCGAGGATCTTCTGGGGGCATACGCTGGCGCAAAGCATACATCCTTTACAGCGTTCTTCCGCGAACACGGGGCGAGACATGCGTGTTTCCTTTGGACGGATCTCCGTCTCGGTTAGACTTTTCACAAATATTGACAGGAGTCATAACTTCATTGAATGGAAAAGCCAAGAGAATTTGTCATTGTTTTAAGGAGTAAGTGATGGGCAGCAATTCTTCCGGATTTACGGTAGCGGTGGTCGGGGCAACCGGCGCGGTGGGCCGCGCCATGCTCAAAACCTTGGAAGAGAGGAATTTTCCGGCGGATGAGGTGCTGGCTTTTGCCTCCTCGCGTTCCGCCGGGAACAGGATCCCTTTCGGGGACGGGGAGCTGAATGTGCGGGAGCTTACCAGGGATTCTTTCCGGGGGGTCAATCTGGCCCTTTTCGCCGCAGGGGGGGATCGCGCCCTGGAATTCGCTCCCCTGGCCGTGGCCGCTGGCTGCGTGGTGGTGGACAATTCCAGCGCCTGGCGCATGGACGTGCGTTGCCCGCTGGTGGTGCCGGAGGTCAATGCCGGGGCGTTGCGGGAACATCAGGGGATCATCGCCAACCCCAACTGTTCCACCATTCAGATGGTGGTGGCCTTGAAGCCCCTGCATGACGCGGCTTCCATCGTCCGGGTGGTGGTGTCCACCTACCAGGCGGTGTCCGGAACCGGGCAGAAGGCCGTTGAGGAACTGGAGATGCAGGTGCGCCATATGTTCAACATGCAGGAGCCGGAGGCCAAGGTCTATCCCCACCGCATCGCCTTCAACTGCCTGCCCCACATAGATGTCTTCCTGCCGAGCGGCTATACCAAGGAAGAGATGAAAATGACCATGGAAACCGTAAAAATCATGGGAGACCCTTCCATCAAGGTAACCGCGACCACGGTGCGGGTTCCGGTGTTTTACGGCCATTCCGAGGCCGTAAACATTGAGACCAGGAAAAAAATCAGCGCCCGGGAGGCCAGGGCTGTTCTCAGCCAGGCCCCTGGCGTGCGGGTGCTGGATAACCCGGACATGAAGATCTATCCCATGCCCGTCATGGCCGCCGGACATGGCGAGGTGTTTGTGGGGCGCATCCGGGAGGACGAGAGTATCGAAAACGGCTTGAATCTCTGGGTGGTGGCAGACAATCTGCTTAAGGGCGCGGCCTTGAACGCGGTGCAGATAGCCGAGCGTCTGCTGGAAGAAGATTTGATCCGGGTGCGAAACCTCGGGGCCTTTAAGGCATAAACCCTGCGGCGGGGCGGGGTGATTCCCTGCTGATGCCGTGTTTTTTCAGCAGTTCATACATGTGCCCCCGCGAAAGCCCGGCCAGGTCCGCGGCCTTGCGCGGATCGCCCTGGCAGTGCTTCAGGATCTGCTCCACATACATGCGTTCGGCGCGGGTTTTCCATTCGCGCAGGCTGGGCATATCCGCGAAGGAAGGAAAGTCCTGCCCTTGAAAGGAGGCTTGCGTCCCGTTGTCGATCTTGCGGCGGGCTACGGCCACCCGCAACTCCGTGGGCAGGTGTCCCGGAAAGATGCGTTCCTGGCGCCCGGCGGCGATGCAGGCCCTGGTCATGGTGTGAATGAGTTCGCGTACATTTCCGGGCCAGACGTAACTGAGCAGCAGGTTCAGGCAGCCATCGGTTATTTCCTTGACGGGGATGGCGTGTTGCGCGCAAAAACGCATGACCGCGTGTTGCGCCAGCGTGGGAATGTCTTCAGATCGATCCCGTAGCGGGGGGATGTGGATGCTGATCCCGCGCAAGCGGAATAGCAGATCGCTACGGAAGAGATCTAGGGCCGCCAGTTGTTCCAGGTCCCGGTTGGTCGCGGCCACCAGCCGGAACTGGCTTTCCACCTCCCGTACGGCCCCTACCGGCCGGAAGCGCCGTAATTCCAGGGCGCGCAGAAAGCTGCCCTGGATCACCGCGGGCAGGTCCCCCACTTCATCCAGGAACAGAGTGCCCTTGTGGGCAGCCACGAGCAGGCCTTCACGGCTGCGATCCGCGCCGGTGAAGGCCCCTTTGGCGTGTCCGAACAGGTGGCTTTCCACCAGGTTGGCGGGAAGGGCCGCGCAGTCCACGGTCACCAAAGAATTGGCGGCCTGCGGGCTGTTTTTGTGCAGGGCGTGCGCGAAGAGTTCCTTGCCCACCCCGGTTTCGCCCAGGAGCAACACGTTGACCTGGCTGGCGGCGGCTTCCGCCAGCGACTGGAGGGTAGCCATAAGCTGGGGGCTGTTGCCGATGATGCCCATGCGGGCCAGGGAGGCGTTCTCCTGGGAGCGCGGTTTGCCCAGGCGGTAGGCCATGAGCTGGCTGATGGCCTGGGTCAGTTCCTGGACGTTCAGCGGTTTGCTGAGAAATTCATAGACGCCGGAGCGCAAGGCGGTCTCCACGGCATTGCCGTCTCCATGTCCGCTGATGATCAGGATCTCCGGGCGGGACGGCAGGCGGCGGAAGTCCTTGATGCGTTCAAGCCCGTTGCCGTCCGGCAGCAAAACGTCCAGCAGCACCAGGTCCACGCCCTCGTAGCCCAGGGCCAGGCCTTCCTCCAGCGTGCCCGCCCCCAGTGTTTCAAGGCCGAGGGCTGCGGCCGCCTCTTGCGCCAGGGCGCGCACCAGAGCTTCATCGTCTACCACCAGCAGTTTGGTCATAGCGAGTCCTTCCAACTGTCTATATACGAAATCAAGGCCTGTTTGGCAGCGGGCAGAGCTTGTTCAAGGGCCTGCCAGGACTCGCGGCAGTCCTCTCGGGCCAGGGCGGTTTTTTCCAGGGCCGCGCTGGCTGTCCGGATCTCTTGAAGTTGGAGCATGGCTGCGGAGTTTTTCAGGGCATGGGCCAGATAATGCACTTGAGCCGGATTGTTCCGCGCCATGGCTTGCGCGAGCTCTTGCTCTTTCTGCGGCAGTTCATCCAGCAGCACGGCGGCGAGTTTGCGCAGCAGCGCGTGTTGGCCGTCCACCTTTTCCAGGGCCGCGTCCTGATTGAAAACCTGTTCCGTTTGCGCCGTTCGCATGTCCTTGTTTACGCAGGCTTTTTCCACGAGTTGCAGGAGCTGTCCGGCGCTGAGGGGTTTTTCCGCCTGGACGCGCACGTTGAGTTCCCTGAGCCTGGTTTGTTCTTCTTTGTTTCTGGAAGCGGTAATGCTGAGGATCGGCAGTTCCGGATCAACGCCCGCGCCGCCCTTGCGGATGAGTTCCGTAAGTTCCAGGCCGTTCATGCCGGGCATGCGGATATCCAGGATGGCGAGATCCACGGGGATGCTCCGCAAGATCGCCAGGGCGTCAAAGCCGTTGCAGGCTACCGCGACATCGTGTCCGGCCTGGCGCAATACTTCCTCAAGAAAATAGGCGCTGACCTTGTTGTCTTCCGCCAGGACAATGCGCAGGGGGCGGAGAGCGCCCGTCCGGGCGGCGGTCTGTGGAATTTTTGCGGTGGGCGTTTCTTGCGTATCTGCGGGCAAGGCGCAGCGCAGCTCGATGACAAAGCAGCTTCCTTCGCCGGAGGAGCTTTCCAGGTTAAGGGTTCCGCCCATCAAGGAGGCCAGCTCACGGGTGATGGCCAGACCGAGGCCTGTTCCCGGCACGCAGTGCGTTTGCCCCTGGCGGCCCTGGGCAAAGCGTTCGAAGATATGCGTCTGTTCCTCCGGGGCAATGCCGGAGCCGCTGTCCCATACCTTGAGGCAGAGCAGGTATTCGTCGTTGTCCGTATTTTTCCCCGTAGCGTCCACGCGGATGCCCCCGCGTTCCGTGAATTTTACCGCGTTGCCCACCAGGTTGCCGAGGGCCTGGCGCATACGGAAGGCATCTCCAAGCAGAACGGGAGGAAGACCGTCCGCGATAACGAGCTCCAGGCTCAGCCCTTTTTCCGCGCATACGGGTTGGAACAACTCCAGGCAGTTTTCCAGGTTTTCTCTGAGGGCAAAAGGCTGCCGCATGCATTGCAAGCGCCCGGTATCCAGGGCCGCGTGCGTGGTTATGTCCGTAACCATGTCCAGTAGCGTGGCGGCGGCGGAACGCAGGTAACGGCAGGCCTGGCGTTTTTTTTCTTCATCCTTTTCTTTTTGCAGCAATTCGGCCATGCCCATGATGCCGGTGAGCGGGGTGCGCATGTCGTGGCTCATGTTGGCCAGAAAGGCGCTGTTCATCTGTTCTTTGTGTTCGGCCAGGAGGCGCTTGCGGTTGATGGCGAAGGACAGGCTGCCTATGCCCAGTATGCCGGCCAGCCCCATGAGCGCGTAGGTGTAGCCCAGGGTTTCATTGTATTCCTCGATGATCTGAAGAAAAGGGGTGGCCTCCAGGGTCACGCTGATGCCGCCGCGCACTTCGTTCAGCCGGTTGTCCGCATGGCAGACCAGGCAGTCGCTCTCGGCCCGCAGAGGGGCCATATAACGGAAGTTTTGCGGGCCGGCCGCGGATTCGTCCAGTTTGAACACCTCGTGTTCCCCCATGGCGATATTGCGCAGGGCCGCCTCTTCCCATTCATCGGCCCGGTTTTCCGGGCGGAGGGGGTTGATGCTGGTGATGCGCAGACGCGCTCCTTTGGTGCTGCTGCGATCCGCGATTTGGCGACTCATGTAGGCGGGATTGACGAGGATCAGATTTTCGCCGCCGGCCAGGGTGGCGCGGCGCATTCCTTCCGGGATCCAGGGATTCGCCGAGCCGTAGTCGCTTTCACGTACATAAACGCCGCCGTGGGAGGCGTTCCAGGCGCGGGTGTCCATCATCTGGGCGCAGAGGGTGCGGGCCTGCAGGCGGGCCAGCTCCGTGGCGTGGTTTTCTTCGTTCCGGATGCCACGCTGGAAAAGCACCAGCAGGAGCAGACACCAGAGGGCGGAGAGCATCAGCGGCAGCGCATTGAACTTCGCCGCGCGGTTTTTCATGTCAGCTTCCTTATCATCAGGGGTGTCATATTTATATGACACCCCTGTCATATTTTTCGGTTGTTCGCAAGGATTTTTGTGGCGTTTTTGTCGGAGGCATGACTAATTTTATATAGTTGCCGGGGGGTTATGCGGGCGGCTTGCGCGGTATGTTTTTTGCAGTTATAATTTGACTCGATCTGCCCGTGAGGCGCGAGCGGCCCTGCGCGTTGGCAGAGGCGGGGCTGTGCGCTCCGAACAAAGCGCGTCAACATTATTAAACTGTTCAGGAGGGGTTGGAATGGCCAAAAACAAGAGTCCATGTGAGGGAAGTTATTTTTGTCTTTTGGCGGCCTTTGTCGCCGGCTTAGTGGTTTTCGGGGCTGTGAACCTGACCATGAGCGCTACGGATGAAGTCGCGTTTTGCGCCAGTTGCCATGTGATGTCCGAACAGACTTGGACCCACCAGCTGAGCGCTCATGCCGGGCAGGCCTGCAATGAATGCCATACCCCCAAGGACGGGGTGGTCGGGCAGTTGGCCTATAAGACCAAATCCGGCCTTCAGGACGTGGTGGTGAACACCTTTATGGACGTGCCGAGCGACATCCGGGCCGGCAAGGGCATGAAGGATGTGATCCAGGCCAACTGCGTGCGCTGCCACTACGAGACGGTGCGCCAGGTGAACATGACGGTGAAGCCGTACTGTGTTGAGTGCCACCGGGCTGTGCCTCATCTGAACAAAATGCCCATAGACAGGAGGAAGGCTGCTGATGTCTAAAAAAATATTCTGTTTGGCCGTTCTGGCCGTGTTTGGGACCGCGCTGTTCCTGGGCGCCTGTTCCAAGGCCGAGAAGCCGCTCGCCCCGGTGTACAAGACCGGGCTTAGCAAGACCGAGACGCGCAATTCCGCTTTCGGCAAGGTGTTCCCCCAGGAATACGCCAGTTACAAGCGTAACAATGAAAGCGAGCTAATGACCGAGTTCAAGGGTTCGGTTCCTTTCCGCAAACACGATAACGTCAACCCGTTGCCCAAGGGCTTCAAAAATGTCCAGCCCTACCTCAAGAACCTCTGGCTGGGCTATCCCTTCAGCTGGGAGTATAACGAGGCGCGCGGGCATACTTACGCCATTCACGATATCCTGGAGATCGACCGCATCAACCAGTATGGTGAGGCTGCCGGTCTGCCCAATACCTGCTGGAACTGCAAGACCACCACAATTCCTGAATGGGTGGCGAAGTTCGGCGATGACAAGTTCTGGTCCATGAACTTCAACACCTTCAGAAGCAATGTCATGATCGATGAGGGCGAGGGTAAGTTCAAAAGCAACGCCACAGTCGATATGGATGATCATACCATCGGTTGCGCCAACTGCCATAATCCGGAGACCATGGATCTGATTATCTCCAGCTTCCCCCTGGACGAGGCCTTGAAGCGCCAGGGCAAAGACTGGCGCCAGATGAGCCGCAACGAGATGCGTTCCCTGGTCTGCGCCCAGTGCCATGTGGAATACTACTTCCAGGAAGGCAGCCGCGGCATCAACCGCAAGCCGGTGTTCCCCTGGGATAACGGCATGGACCCGGACCAGATGTATGAGTATTACAGTTCCACCAGTATCGGCAATAAAGATACCAGCGCTCACGTCAAGGGTTTTGAAGGCAAATTCTTTGACTGGGTGCATCCGGTTTCCAAGACTCCGATGATTAAGGTCCAGCATCCGGAATACGAGACCTGGTACGACGGTCCCCACGGCGCCGCCGGGGTGAGCTGCGCTGACTGCCACATGCCCTACCAGCGTGCGGACGGCAAGAAGAAGATCTCCAGCCACCAGTGGACCTCTCCCCTGAAGACTCCCCAGATGATCGACAATGCCTGCCGTCAATGCCACAGCGACAAGACGGCCGAGTATCTGAAGGGACGGGTGGAGTACACCCAGAAGAAGTCCTTTGGAAATCTGCTCGCCGCCCAGGATATGTCGGTCAAGGCCCACGAGGCCATACGCCAGGCCGCCGCATGGACCGGCTACAGGCATCCGAACTATGATCAACTGCTGATCCAGGCCAGGGAAATGAACCGCAAGGGCCAGTTCTATTGGGACTTCCTGTCCGCGGAAAACAGCGTGGGCTTCCATAACCCGGCCAAGGCCCTGGATACGGCCCAGAAGTCGCTGGAGTACAGCCAGATGGCAATTAACTACGCCATGCAGGCCACCTCTTACGGCATCGCCCCTGACCTCGAAGGCGACATAAAGAAGATCGTGCCGCCCATCATGGAATGGAGCCGCGCCATGCAGATGGATCAAGCCGAAATGGACAAGCATGTCTGGACCACATACGTGGCGAAGCAGCCCAAGGCTGAGCGGATGTGGCATCTGCAGAAGAAGCTTCGTTAGAACCGTGTAATCTGTCCGGCCCCGGGATAACCCCGGGGCCGGACATGCGCTTGAATAGCCGCGGGCCGGTAGAGCAGGCCCGCGGCGGCCTCTGTCAAAATCGCCCGCGATTATTGATTGAAGGCCGCACATTTTTTCAACGAATATCGATGGAACATAATGATTGAAAAACTCCGTCAACCTCGTGTTATAGCCGTTATTCTGGGCGCCCTGGTCATGTTTTGCGGCATCAGCGGTTATGCCCTGCATGCGACTTCGTCCACGGATTTTTGCGTATCCTGCCATGAAATGGGACCATATCCGCAGGAACTGCGTTTTTCTTCCCATGCCAAAGACAAGAACGGGAAAGAGATTGCCTGCAGTCAGTGCCATATTCCGCAGGGCATAGGCCCGCGTTTTCTCTCGGTGAAAATGTATTCGGGGATCAAGGATCTGGCCGTGCATTTATGGTTAAAGCCGGATCGCATCAACCGTCCGCATGCGCAGGCGGTTGCCCGCCGTTTTGTGGATGACGGCAACTGCCTTGCCTGTCATGAGGATCTCTTTAAGAACGCCAAGGGGGATGCGCCTGTTTCCGAGTACGGCCGGTTGTCCCATGAGGCGTACCTTGGTAAAAACGGCAACACCAAGCGCAACTGCGCCGGTTGCCACATCAATCTCGCGCATTTGCCGGAATTTGACCGGCGGCTCGTTGTCAACGCCGCCTTCGCATCCCGGTTTCAGCAGGAGGAGGTGACGCGCTGATGGTTGCGCTCAAAAAACCGTTGCTTATCGGAGGCCTCCTGGCAGTTGCCGCCGTGGCTGGATTCTTTATTTACATTGAGATGGCTTTCCCCAAGGTGCGTTGTGAGGCGGCCAAGCACCTGAACGCGCCTGAAGAATTTTCCGATTGTTTTACCTGCCATTCCAAGGCCACGCCGGTTCTGGCCCAGGACTGGAAGGATTCCAAACATGGAGCCCTGCTGGTGAAATGCGTGGTCTGCCATGGGCAGCCTGACGGCAAGGGATCCATTCCCTTTGCCGTCAAGCCCTCTGAGAAGGTGATTTGCGCCCGTTGCCACGAGCCGGCCATGAACCGCATGGTGGCCAAATTCGGGGAACTGATGAATTGCGATACTTGCCACCCCAGGCATCAGAACCCCATGCACCGCGCCGCGTACGAACCGATAAGCGCTTCCGGAAAAACTGAATGAATCTTGAACCCCTGGGTCGCCTTCCTCATGAAGCGACCCGCAACCAAGGAGTATGTCTATGATGAGCTTGTCCAGACGTGAGTTTTTGAAAGTGACCGCCGCGGGCATCGCCGTGAGTGTTCTGGCCGGTCCGGCCATGGCCGGGCAGCAGAGCGACGAGGCGGACAAATGGGTCAAGGGCGTATGCCGCTATTGCGGCACCGGCTGTGGTGTCCTGGTAGGCGTTAAAGGCGACAAGGCCGTGGCCATCAAGGGCGATCCCAACAACCACAACCAGGGGCTGCTCTGTCTTAAAGGAGCCATGCTCATTCCGGTCATCTACGCCGAAGATCGCTTGCTGAAACCGATGATCCGCAAGGGCGGCAAGGGCGACAAATTGACCGAGGTAAGCTGGGACGAAGCCCTGAACTTTGCGGCCGATCGTTTTAAGAAAGTCTTGGCGGAAAACGGCCCGAAGGCCATCGCCTATTACGGATCCGGCCAGGCTCTGACCGAAGAATCATATGTGGCCAACAAGATGTGGAAAGGCGGCTTCAAGTCCAATAACGTTGACGGCAACCCCCGTCTGTGCATGGCCTCGGCCGTGGCCGGGTACATCAGCACTTTCGGCAAGGACGAGCCCATGGGCACGTATGACGACATTGACGCGGCCACCTGTTTCTTCATCATCGGCTCCAATACCTCCGAAGCCCATCCGGTGCTCTTCCAGCGCATCGCCAAACGCAAGGAAAGCTCCCCCAACGTCAAGGTGATCGTGGCCGATCCGCGCCGCACCAACACCTCGCGCATCGCCGACCTGCATATCAGCTTCAAGCCCGGCACCGACCTCGCCCTGATGAACGGCATGGCTCATGTCATCGTCAGGGATGAGATGGACGACGCCCGTTTTCACGGAAAATACTGTAATTTTATGAAAGGCGCCGATGCGGTCACCTTCGAGGACTACAAGAAGTTCCTGGAGGACTATACCCCGGAAAAAGTGGAGGCCATCACCGGCGTGTCCGCAGCCACGGTCGTGAAGGCCGCCAAGATGTTCGTGGAATCCGCGCCCACCATTTCGCTCTGGTGCATGGGCATCAACCAGCGCGTCCAGGGGGTGTTCGCCAATAACTTGATCCATAACTTGCATCTGCTGACCGGGCTTATCTGCAAGCCCGGATCCACTCCCCTGTCGCTGACCGGCCAGCCCAATGCCTGCGGCGGCGTGCGCGACGTGGGCGCCCTGGCCCATCTGCTGCCCGGCGGGCGCTTGGTGGAAAACGAGGGTCACCGCAAGGAAATTGAGGAGCTCTGGAAGCTGCCTCCCGGCACCATCGCCCCGGCGAACGGCCGCCACACCATAGCCCTCTATGAGGGTATGGCCTCGGGCGACGTGAAGGCCGTGTTCATTCACTGCACCAACCCGGCCCATACCCTGCCCAATCTCAACAAGATGACCAAGGGCCTGCAGACCGCCTTTGTGGCCATGACCGAATGCTTCAAGAGCGCCGAGACCGTGAAGTATGCCGACGTGGTCTTCCCCGCCGCCTTCTGGTGCGAGACCGAAGGCGTTTACGGCTGCACCGAGCGGCGCTACGCGCTGATCGAGCAGGCCATCAAGCCCAGCGGCGAAGCGCGTCCGGCCCTGGACATCCTCATGGAATTCGGCAAGCGCGTGGGCGTGGATCCCAAGCTCATCCCCTTTGCCAATGCCGCCGATGTCTGGGAGGAATGGCGGCTGATGAGCGCCAAGTCGGTTTATAACTTCGCCGGCATGACCAGGGCGCGCCTGAAGAAAGAATCCGGCCTCAAGTGGCCTTGCCCCACTGAAAGCCATCCCGGCACCAATCGGCGCTACGTGAAAGGGTATGATCCGCTGGTGCCCGATAATCACCCGGACCCGATCTTCTTTTACGGCAAACCCAACGCCAAGGCCACCATCTTCCTGCGGCCCTACGTGGGGCCCTTTGAACCGGCGGACGCCGATTATCCCTTTGTGCTGACCACCGGCCGCGTCATTGACCATTGGCATACCGCCACCATGACCGGCACCGTGCCCGAGCTGCAAAAGGCCTATCCCGGCGCCTATGTGGAGGTAAACCCCGAGGACGCGAATAAGTTGAAAATCGCCAACGGCGACATGGTGATGCTGGAAACCCGGCGCGACAAAATGGCCTTCCCCGCCCGGGTCACCGACACCTGTATGCCGGGCCTGGTGTTCACTCCCTTCTTTGATCCCAAGCTCCTGGTGAACAAACTCTTCCACGATGCCGCGGATCCTGTTTCCAGGGAACCGGAATACAAGATTTGCGCGACCAAGGTCTATAAAGTATAACCATTACCGAGGAGGCGTAACCTCCTCACCCCGGCAGAGGCGTTATGCCTCTGCCGGGGCCAAGCATTTTCCACGGAAACAAGGATTTTTCGTATGGCCATACTTGGATTTCTGACCCACACCCTGCCCAGCCAGGCCCAGGCTACTGAAAAGGCCCTCGCCGCCGTGCCGGGACTGACCACCTATGGCGTGCACAAGGACACCTATGTGGTGACGGTGGCCGAGGCCCCCTCCGAAGAGATGGAGGCCCTCATTGACCGGGTCAAGACCATTGAGGGAGTGCTGGCGGTCTATGTGACCTCCTTCACCCGCGAAGACGAAGAAGAGGATGGCCGGGCCGTTTCCTCCGGCGCCGCGCTCATTTCCAAGAGCAAACGTAAATAAGCTCCATGCCTCCGGCTTTTCCATTTTTACGTCCTCCGGGGGCTGCCCCGGAAAAAAAATTCAGGGAGCTGTGTATTTCCTGTGGGCGTTGTCTGACGGCCTGCGTCTTTCGTTGCCTGAAAATGACCCCGGATTCGCTTTTCGGCGGCGAAACCCCCAAGGTATTTCACCGTGAAGTTCCCTGCTATCTTTGTATGAAATGCGGTCCGGCCTGTCCCACGGACGCCCTGCGCAGCGTGCCTATGGACAAGGCCGGCATGGGCATGGCCCACCTGGACAGAAAGACTTGCGTGGACTACCAGAAAGAGTTGGATATCATGTGCTGGACCTGCTACGAGCGTTGCCCCCAGCGTGGCGCGGCCATGGTCCTGGAAAACGGCTACCGGCCGGTGATCACGGAAGCTTGCGTGGGTTGCGGGGTATGTGAATATGTCTGCCCGGTCAAGGCCATCACCGTGACTCCAACGCGTTACCTGGAGAAAGCGTGAGACCCTCGCTGCTCTTCTGGCGCAGGCTTTGCCAAGGAGTCATCGCCCTGGGCTTTGTGGTGGTGCCGCTGCTCAATGCGCGGCAGGTCACCCTTATTTCCGGTAATTTCCTATCTTTGGATTTCTTCGGACTGAACTTCATGGACCCCCTGGCCTTTCTCCAGACCCTGGCGGGCGGCTGGCCGTCCGGGCAGGCCGTGACCGGGGCGATCATGGTCCTGCTCTTCGCCCTGCTGTTGGGGCGGGTCTTTTGCGGCTGGATGTGTCCTTACGGGCTGGCCTCGGAACTGGTCTTCTCTCTGCGCGGCCTGGGGCGGACGCCTGAAAAAGAGGCGAGCGCCGGGGTAAAGGCTGCTGGAGGCAATCCTTTTGTATTCAGGGGAGCGGCCACCGCCGTTGGGCTGCTGGCGGTGCTGTTGTTTTTGCCTGAACCCGTGCTGAACCAGCTCTCCATGCCGGGCTGGTACACTCGCGTCTTGCAGACAGTGGCCTTTGCCGGGCAGCTTTCAGGCGTGGCGCTGATTTTTCCGGCCTTGCTCCTGCTGGAAGGCATAACCGGCAAGCGTTTCTGGTGCCGCTACCTCTGCCCGCAATCCGTGCTGCTTTCCCTTTTCGCCGCCGTTCCCCGTCCTGGGCTGCGGTTGCGCTATATCCGCAGAGAGTGTTCCTGCGCCGCCAAGGACCGTCCCTGCCTTAGGGTCTGTTCCCTGGCCTTGAACCCGCGTGAGAACAGCCTGTCCCAACGCCTGAACTGCAATAACTGCGGGGATTGCGTGGACGCCTGCCGCTCGCGGGGCAAGGCCCTGCGCCTCTCTTTGAAGGGGTAGGCTACGCCTCCCCCGGCTCCTGCCATTCGGTCTGCACCCGCAGGCTGACTTCCTCGATCTGCCGCACCATGTCCGGAGGACAGACGCCGATGAGCGGGGATCCCGCTTCCATGTTGCTGTTGAAGCTGAAGTAAACGGCATAGATCACCCCGTCAGGGCCGGAGTAACTGAGGCTGCTTTCGCGCTTCATGCGCGAAATAATGAATAAATCCATCCCGTTATATACAGAGACGCTTTTTGGAGGAGAATTTTTGACCTTGAGATCTACCTGGGGAATGAAGTAGTACCGGGCTTTTTCCGGGGCCAGGAAGAGGAAGAGGGCCTTTTTCAGGAGTATCTGCAACACCTCTTCCCTGGAGAGCTTGTGCCGCGCCCGTGCCAGTACCGTGCCGGCCTCCACAAAGGTTCCGGACGCCTCCAAGTTGCAGGAAACGATCTCGCAGTTTTCCGGGGCGCGGATCTCTTTACGGTTATGTTCGCGTTCCAGGCAGGCCAGGAGGGTGCCGGGTTTTTCCTTCCAGGGGCCGTGCGGTCCCTGGACCCGGCTGCCTGGGGCCAGATCCGGACTGAGGCTGAGCACCCCGGAATGGGGAGCCAGAATGGAGGATTCCTGGTAGGGGGAAGCCTTTATTTCATCAAGTAGCGCGCTTATGTCCAGCATGGGCTTGCCTCGTCATTGATAATAAAGGTTGCGCCCGCCCATGGTCAGCATGGCCTGGTAGAGGTTGAAACGGGTCTCTCTACGGTCCCAGATGCCCTGGATATGCCCGCGGGCCATGGCCTTGAAGACGTTATGGTAGTGGGGCGGAGGGGCCTCGCCGGTGGTTTCCCTGATCACTCCGTAACCCGCGAAGCCGATGTTGGAGGAGCGGATGCCGAACTGGTATGGCGAGCAGCCTAGGAAGCTGGCCACCGGTCCGGCGTAGGAATTGGTGTCATAGACCACTAGGTAGAGGCCGCCGTCGTCAATATAGCGGCGCACGGCCATGGTGCAACGGGGCATCTGGATTAGCCCGTTGGTTCCTTCCTGGATGCGTATGCCGGCGGTTCCATGCACATAGGCCAGGAAGGGGTAACGTTTCTTGCCCGCCCTCTCGGCGGCCAGGATAAACTTTTCCCCCTCGGCCGCTCCCACCGACCCGCCACGGAACGGGGCGAGGAACATGGCGACGACCAGCCTGATGCCGTTGATACTGGCCTCGAAGGTCATGCAGGAGCTCTTTTGCCCGGTTTGGGCGGAGGCCTTGGCCAGTTTCAGGTCAAATCCCGGATATTTTAGCGGATTTATGGCCTCGATCCCGGTATTGAACTCGGTCACGGATTCGGGGTCAAAGAGGTTGTAGAGATACCATTTGTATTCCATGGGGAAGTGGTGCCCGCAGTTGGCGCAGACCCCGGCGAATTCGCCGAAGAGGTCCGGGGCCCACATATCCAGGCAACCGTGGGTGGCGGCGTTGGGGCAGGATATGGCGCGGTCGTCCGTGGCCCGTGGGCTGACATAGGCCCAGTTGCCCCCGCGTTGTTCCTGTGGTTCTTCCCAGGTGGAAAGGGCGGTGAGCTTGGCCTCTTCCAGGTGCCTTTTCCGGCGTACGCGGAACAGGGGCAGCAGGGGACGCAGAAAGCGGCGGAGGGGCACGGTCTGTTTTTTCACGAAAAAGGTCGTCTCGGAATGGAGTTCCCGCAGGAAGTTGGAGAAATTCTGCTGGCTGCGGCGGAAAAGATCGTACTTGAAATAGGAGCTGAATTCCCACCAGAAGCTGCTCAGGTGATCCTTGAAAAGTTGTAAGCGCCCGCGGGTGTCGTCATGCGCCTTTTGGGACAGGGCGCGGAATTTCCGGTGCCGGAGGTCCAGCAGGCGCTCCTGGGCCGCGGCGGAAAGGTTCCAGCGCATGCACACGGTTTCCAGGTTAAGTCCGCCTTCAGAGGTTTTTTTGCGGCGGGCGCGTAAGGACATGGAGCGGATGGGCTCAATTCCCCGCACGCTCAGAACGATTTCATCGGTGGCCCGGAGCACGTCCTGACGCAACTGCCTGAAGAACTCAAAGTTATGGCAGCGCGCCCCCAGCACCGGCTCCTGAATGATTTCGTCAATATAGCCCAGGCGCAGGTTATCCTCGGCGGTGATGCACAGGTTGCGGGCGCAGTCTTCAATGAGTTCCGCCGGAGCGCGCCTTTTGCTTTCCTTCAGATTGGCCTCGATGGCCGCCGCCCCTTCCGGGGAGATGACCGAATAATAGCC
The DNA here is from genome assembly GCA_009782775.1 of Desulfovibrionaceae bacterium. Lineage (GTDB taxonomy): Bacteria > Desulfobacterota > Desulfovibrionia > Desulfovibrionales > Desulfovibrionaceae > WRHT01. Next base: position 41,388 of record WRIL01000001.1, on the reverse strand, counting down.
GTGGGAAAGCATCAGGCGTTTGTCCGCCAGCCCCACGGCCTCGGCCCCGCCGCTGCCGCCTTCGGAAAAGATCGCCAGCACCGGAACGCGCAGGCTGCCCATTTCATAGATGTTTTTGGCAATCTGCTGGGCCGCTCCCGGGGTGTCCTCAATAGGATAGGAGCCTGGCGTGAAAACATAGATGTGGATGGGGATGTTTTCTGTTTCCGCCACCTTCATGTAGTGCAGGGCCTTGGCGTTGCCCCAGGGCTTGACCGAGCCGCCGTTGCGGATCTCCTCGCCGTGCCCTTTTTCCTGGCCGATGACCATGACCGACTGGCGCAGGGTTTTCTTGCCCTGTCTGCGGGTGATATAGGCCCTGGCGATGAGGATGGCCGGGTCGATGGAATGCTCGTTCATGCTGCCGATTTCCGTGTAATTGTCGTAGACGTTTTCCAGGATGTCGCGCAGGCAGATGCGTTGCGGATGGCGCACGATACGCACCTTGTCCATGGGGGTCAGTTCGGCCTCCAGCTTTTTCTCCACAAAACTGAACAGGTCATCCAGGGATTCCGCGGCGGCCAGGCGTTCTTCCTGGTTCATGGAGGGAAGGCGTGACTGCATGTCCTCCAGGCGGGAGGAGAGCAGGCGCAGATTTTCGTTGTTCTTGCCTGCCAGAATATCCCGTATGTAGTTCAGCTGTTCGATGATCTGCTGAAATTTCTTATCGGTGTCCATTATTTTACGCCCGCCATGAGGCTTAGAATTTCAGAATATCCCCGGTCTTCTTTTTCAGGAATTCCAGGTTGGTCTTCATGGGCTCGCCCTGGGCCGTACGGCCTTCCAGGATCATTTTTTTCAGAAAGGAGAGCCCTCTGCCCCGCGCCTCCTGCAAATCTCGCCCCCAGATGATCCCCAGGGCCAGATTGGGGTCAAACTCCGTGGGGATGTCATATGGCTCGTCAGTTGGCACATGGCTGTGCATGGTCAGCCAGGGTTCCTCCGGCTGGTGGAAACGCTCAATCCTCCCCACCCAGGGGGTGAAGCGCTGTTCGGGGTCCTCGGCGATGATCCGGTATTCCAGGCTTACGCCTTCAAAGCTGATATCCTCCTGGGTATATCCCAGGGGATCGCCCAGGCCGGTGCGGATCTGTTCCACCAGGAGATCAACGCCTTCCTGCCCCCGGATACGGGTAATGGCGGAGGAAACGCCGTTTTCCACCTGGATGCGGGCGTTGACTTCCATCAGGTAAGGGTTGCCTTCGCGGGTGACGATCCATTCCCAGGTGCCGGCGTTGTCGTAACGCACCTTGTGGGCGATGTTCAGGGAGTGCCGGATGATTTGTTCCAGGACCCCGGCGGCGTCGAAGTTATAGGAAACCGAGGAAGGATCGAAGCCCGGCGCCACCTCCAGGCGTTTCTGCAAGCCGGTGCTTTGGATGGAACAGTTGCGGGTGCCGAAATGCACCAGGGTCTTGCAGTTGCGATCCGCCAGGATTTGCACTTCCAGGTGGTTGAAGTCACGGATGCGTTGCTCGATAAGCACGCCCTCGTCTTTGAACTGCCTGGCCGCATAGTTGCGCACCCGGCGATAGACCGAACGGAAGAGATCCGGGTCATGCACCTCTTCAATGCCCATGCCGCCGCCGCCAGCCGAGGCCTTGATCAGCACCAGGGGATTGCGGATCTGGTTGTCCGTCTGAAAATTGAACAGGGTGCGGGCCAGCTCCTCGGCTTCCATTTCATCGTAGATGGGACGGTCGGATCCGGGTACCGTAGGTACATCCAGGCTGCGGGCCAGGCGTTTAGTGTTGATCTTGTCCCCAAGTTCGCGGATTATGCGCCAGGAGGGGCCGATGAAGATCATCTCCCGCTCGCGCTGAATGACCCGGCGGGCAAAACGGTAATCCTCCGAAAAAAAGCCGTAGCCCGGATGAATGGCCGTGGCCCCGGATTCGTCCGCCACTGCCATAAGCTCATTGGCGTCATGATAGGAAGAAATGCGGTACAGGCTTTTGCTTCCGCCCAGTCCGCGGGCCAGGCGCACATGTCCGGAGGCGTGATCCTCCTGGGTGTGGACGCAGACAAACTCCAGACCAAGTTTGCGGCAGGCCTTGAGGATGCGTATGGCGATTTCGCCCCGGTTGGCAATAAGCACTTTGTGTTCATGCAGGTCCAAAACGCGTTCCTCCTCCCTCGTGCCGCGTTCTTTTGACGCCTGCGGCAAACTGTCGTAAAACAGATCAAGAGGGTAGTCTATGCCAAAAGGGAAAAAAGTCCAGAACTGCGCCGCGGTAATCCGTTCTTTGCTGCCCGCGGGTTTTGCCCCCAAGGTGGGGCTGGTTTTGGGCACGGGCCTTGGCGGTGTTTCGGAGAAGCTGGAGACCCCGCTCAGGGTGCCGTACGTGGACCTGCCGGATTATCCTTTGTCCACCGTGGCTTCCCATGCCGGGCGTTTCAGCGTCGGACGCCTATCCGGCATGCCGGTGATCATACAGGAAGGGCGCTGCCATCTTTATGAGGGCCGCAGCCCGCAGGAAGTGGTCATGGGCGTGCGCGTCATGGCCGAATTGGGGGTGGAGGTCCTCATTGTCACAAATGCCGCCGGGGGCTTGAACCCGCTTTTTGCTCCCGGCGACATCATGCTCCTCGCGGATCAGATCAATTTTACAGGCCGGAGCCCCTTGACCGGCCTGGAGGATGCGTCCGGAGGCAGCCGTTTTGTGGACATGAGCGCGCCCTTTGATGCGAAGCTTTCAGTTTTGGCCCTGCAAGGCGCTGTAAAAGCTGGTTTTTTTCTGCGCCAGGGGATTTTTTTGGGGCTCGCCGGGCCGCAGATGGAAAGCCGGGCCGAAACCCGCATGTTCAGGGCTTGGGGGGCCGATGCCGTGAGCATGTCCACGGTGCTGGAGGTGATCGCGGCCCGGCATCTGGGTCTGCGTGTTCTGGGCCTGTCGGTTATTTCCAACCTGAATCTTCCGGACAACATGGCGGAAACCTCCCTGGAGGATGTTATCCAGGTCTCGTCCCAAGCCGTTGACCGGATCAGCCGGCTAATCGAGTCGGTACTGGAAGGATTATGAAAAGCCCCTTGACTCAAGTGCTCATGTTCAAGGAAAACAATAAGCGTCACCTGCGTTTCATCCTGCGTTTCATCCTGGGCATGCTCCTGCTGATTGTTTTGTACAGTCTTATTTTCCAGCAGATTATGCGCCTGGAGGAGCGTGAATACGGCTTCTGGGACGGGCTGTACTGGACCACCAGCACCATGTCCACCTTGGGCTTTGGGGATATAGTCTTCGAGAGCGCCATCGGTCGAATATTCAGCATCCTGGTGCTTTTTTCCGGGGTGCTCTTTTTCATGCTGCTCATGCCCTTCATTTTTATCCGTTTTATCTATCAGCCCTGGCTGGAAGCGCATAAACAGAGCAAGGTCCCGCGCGGTCTGCCGGAGGGCTTGCGGGATCATGTCTTGATCTTGGGGGTGGATGACATTGCCCTGCAAATAACAGTTCTCCTCATGCAACATAAAACGCCCTGTTACCTCATGGTTTCCGAACAGAATATGGCCCTCAGTCTTTTTGATCAAGGGCTTCCGGTGCTGCATGGCGAAACGGACAACCCCGAAACCTGGATCGCGGCGCAGTTGCGCAAAGCGGGCATGGTGGTGTTGTTGCAGGACAATCTGAAAAATACCAGCATCGCGGCCTTGGTGCGCTATTTGGCGCCGTCGGTGCCTCTGGTGAGTTCAGCCACCAGCGAACATGCCGAGGATATTCTCCGACTGGCTGGGTGCAACCAAGTCTTCAATTTTACCCGTATGCTGGGCGAGGCTATGGGCCGCCGCGTCTTTGCCGGCAAGCGCGACAGTAACGTCATTGCCTGGTTTGAGGATTTGTACATCGCCGAAACCAGGGCCGGAGACACTCCCCTGGTGGGCAAGAGCCTGCGCCAACTGAATCTGCGGGTCAAACTGGGTCTGAATGTGGTGGGCATACGCCAGGGTCGGGAATTTTCCTCTGCCCATCCGGATATGATCATTGACGAGAGCATGGTGCTGCTCCTGGCCGGGCAAAGGGACAATCTGGAGAAATTCGGCGAATATATGCGCCCGATGCTGGACAACCTGGAGGAGGCCGAGGCCGGCAACCCGGTGCTGGTGCTTGGTGGTGGCCGGGTGGGTATGGCGGTGGTGGACAACCTGGACCGCCGCGCCCTCCCTTTTATCCTGCTGGATAAGAATCCCGCAAGGATAAAAAAGGACGATCCCCGCTTCATACTGGGCGAAGCCGAGGATATCCAGTGCCTGCGCGAGGCCGGTCTGGAACAGGCCAACAGCGTGGTCATCACCACGCACAATGACGACCTGAACATTTATCTGACGCTGTTCTGCCGCAAACTCAGGCCGGAAACCCAGATCATCGCCCGCTGCAACCTGGTCCGCAACATCAGGCCTCTTTACCAGGCCGGGGCCAGTCTGGTCATAGCTATCTCCAGCATAGCCACCAATTCCATCATGAACATCCTGATTCCGGACAAAATTTTCATGCTCACCGAGGGGGTCAATGTTTTCCGTCTGCCTCTGCCGCCTGTACTGCGCGGGCAGACCCTGCGTCAAAGCGGCATCCGGCAGCAGAGCAACTGTAACGCGGTGGCCTTGTGTCGCGACGGAAAAATGCTGGTCAACACGGATCCGGACATGACCATGGAAAACGGCGATGAACTCATTTTAATAGGTTCCCGGGAGGCGGAGCAGGACTTTATGAGCCGTTTCCCGCCGGAATGAGCTCGCTGAAACCGGCCGTTGCCGGGGAAAGCTTTTTCTGGATAAAAGTCCCGCAAGATGTTAGATTATTGCTTGTAGTGAAAGGAGGGTAGCCATGCAGACCAAGCAGACCAAGCATGTCAAGGGACATGAAAAGCGCCGGCACGGCCGCCTGAGCCGTACCTTTGTGGTGGAACTCTATCCTTTGAGTTTTTCGGGCGGGCGGGATAAAGCGGTTACGGCCCGTTGCTATGACATCAGCGAAGGCGGTTTTAGCCTGGAATCTCCCAAATCTTTTCAGCAGGGGACGCATTTACAGGCGCGCATCCACATCCCCATGCTCAACCGTTTTGCCCCAGGCTTTTTCAAGGTATATGAAAACGATGCCGACCAATATTTCACGGCCATCGTAGAGATTGTCTGGTGTGAACCCAAGGGCGGCCATTACCTGGTGGGGGCGCGCTACGTCAATGTGGACGAGAGCCAGGCCCGCGCCCTGGCCGGATTGATCAATAAAGCCTTCCAGAGCGAAGGCCGTAAAAGTTAGCGGCCGCCTACAAATTCCCTTTTGCGGCGGTCTACGGACTTTGCCCGCTTGCCCTTAAATTGGGTCCTGTTTCCGCTTTTTCAAAATAGCCGGGATATCCCCCCTGTTGCCGGACGTTTTTCCTGTTCAATCGCCTCTTGGCAGAGGGCGGAAAATTGATTAGGGTGTGCGCGCTTGCATGGACCGGGCGGACATGAGGCTGCCCGGCGTGGACGGCGAGAATCTCCGGAGGATGCCTTTGAAGCGAGGAAACAAGGACGGGCGCCCCCGGCGTTCGGAGCGTTCCAGAGCCTTTCAGGTTTTGTACGGTTTATCTTTCTGTCCGGCGCATTCCCTGGTGGATCTCAAGCGGCGTTTTGCCCGCTCTTTGTATGCTGTCCCGTCAGCTAAAGAGCCGGAGGCGATCACCAGCGAAACCGGCGAAGAAGCTGAAAGCGGGCCAGAGTTGTTTTTGCGGGATCTGTTGAAGACTGAGGACGGAGGAGGTGAGCCGGTGATCACCCCGGAATCCGTGGAAGATCCGGCTGGTTTTGCCTGGGAGCTTACACGGGGGGCTTGGCTTAACCGGGAAGAGATTGATCGGCTGATTGCGGATTTTTCGCAAAACTGGAAAGTGGAGCGCTTGGGAAAAATTGAACTGGCCTTGTTGCGTCTGGCCATGCAGGAGCTGCTCTTCGTGGCGGAGACGCCGCCCAAGGTCGTTCTCAATGAAGCTTTGGACCTCTCCAGGCAGTTTGGCGATGAAACTTCCCGCGCCTTTGTGAATGGTATTCTGGACGCCGCCCTGAAGGCCCTGGAGGCCGGAAACCTGCGGCGGGCCGGCGGTTGGTCTTGAGCAAATATGCTCTATGGGGGAGTGAAAAGTGATGAAAGTCTATCTCGTTGGCGCCGGACCCGGGGATCCTGGACTACTAAGCCTCAAGGGGCGCGAGGTCCTTCAGAAGGCCGAGGTGGTGATCTATGATTACCTGGCCAACCGCGCCCTTCTGGACTATGCGCGGCCTGGGGCCGAGGTGGTTTATGCTGGTAAACAGGGAGGGGATCACACCCTGTCGCAGAAAGAGATCAGCCGTCTGATCATCTCCAAAGCCAAAGAAGGCAAGGTGGTGGTCCGCCTGAAAGGTGGCGATCCGTACATGTTCGGACGGGGTGGGGAAGAGGCCGAAGAACTGGTCCGGCAGCAGATCCCCTTTGAGGTGGTTCCGGGAATTACCAGCGCCATTGCCGCCGCGGCTTACGCGGGCATACCCCTGACCCACCGCTCCTTTGCCTCGTCGGTGATCTTCGCCGCCGGGCACGAGGATGCCGAGAAGCAGAAATCCGCGCATAACTGGGAAGCCCTGGTCAAGAGCAACGCTACACTGGTTTTTTTCATGGGTATGAAGAACCTCCCGGAGATCTGCTCCTGCCTGCTGGAGGCCGGCCTTCCACCGCGCACTCCGGCGGCCGTGATCCGCTGGGGCACGACCCCCAGGCATAAGAGCCTGATCAGCACGGTGAAGTCCCTGCCGGCGGAAGCGCAAAAGCACGGCTTCAGCGCCCCCGCCCTGATCATCGTCGGCAAGGTGGTCGGCCTGCACGACAGTTTGAACTGGTTTGAAAAAAAGCCCCTTCTGGGCAAAGGGGTGGTGGTGACCAGGGCCAGGGAACAGGCCAGTGACCTCCTTGCCATGCTGACGGATTACGGCGCCAACGCCATTCCTTTTCCCACCATTGAAATTCAGCCCTTGGAATCTTACGCGGAAGTGCGCAAGACCTTGACCTATATTAATTCTTACGACTGGTTGGCCTTCACCTCGGTCAACGGGGTGATCTGTTTCTTTGAGCAGATGCAGGCCATCGGCCTGGATGCCCGCGCTTTGGCCGGATGCAAGATAGCCGCCATCGGCCCGGCCACTGCCCAGGCCCTGAGAAAGCGCGGCATCCGCGCGGATTTCATCCCGGAGCGCTTTGTGGCCGAAAGCGTGGTGCAGGGGCTTTGCGCCCTGGGGGTTAAAGGCAAGCGTGTCCTTATTCCAAGGGCCAAAATCGCCCGCGATGTCCTGCCGGAACAACTGGAGAGAGCCGGGGCAGGGGTGGAGGTGCTGCCGCTTTATGAAACCAGAACCGGGAACGCCCGTAGGGAAGAGATTTTGGAATTGCTGGAACAGAAGGAAATCCACTGCGTGACCTTCAGTTCTTCTTCCACGGTGGAGAACTTTTTCTCCCTCATCCCGGCTTCCATGTTCAAGGAACACCCGGAAGTGAAATTCGCCTGCATCGGCCCGATTACCGCCGGCGCCCTGGCCAAGCACGGCCTCTCCTGCGACCTTCAGCCCGAGGAATATACCATCCCCGCCCTGGTGGACGCCCTGGCCCGGAATCTTTAAGCCCCAAACCTACAGGCTGGGGGAGAGTTCCAGGGTGATGCCCGCCTCCTGTTCGGTATCCAGGAGCCACTCTTTTTTGCGGTTCAGGATATAGACGATGAGCTCGCCGCTGGCGGAGTAGGCGATGGTCTTGCCGGGTTCGGCATTCTGGCGGACGAGCTGTTGGATCTCCTGCATGGCCTGCATGGCCTGCCATTCCATGTTGCGTCTGATCCCTGTGCCTTTGCAGTGGGGGCAGGGTTCCGAGGCGATGGAAATGGCCGAGGAGCCCAGGCGCTGGCGGACGACCTCCAGGAGACCGAAAGAACTGATTTTTCCAACATCGTGACGGGCGCGGTCTTCTTTCATGCCGGCGCGGAAGGTTTTCTCCACTTCCCGCCAGTGGCTGTGGTCGCGCATCTCGATGAAATCCACCACGATCTGGCCGCCGATGTCGCGCAGGCGCAGTTGCAGAGGGATGTGCCTGGCCGCCTCCATGTTGATTTTAAAGGCCATGTCCTCGAAGTTGTTTTTGCCGCCGCTGCGCCCGGAGTTGATGTCGATGGCGGTGAGGGCCTCGGTGTGATCAAATATCAGGCGTCCGCCTGAGGGCAGGGCGACCTCCCTGGACTGGACCTGCCGGATTTGTTTGGCGAGGCCGAAACGTTCAAAGAGGATTTGGGCCGGGTCGTTATGTAGTTGGAGGATGGCGCCCCGTTTGGGGAAGAGCAGGGTGATGATCTCGCGCATCTGCTCGGCGATGCCTTCGTCGTTGACCCAGAGCTCAATGATGTCTTCGGTAAGGTAATCGCGAACGGCCCGGGCGGCCAGGCCGAGTTCCTGGTAGATCATGACCGGCGCGTTTTCGGTGGATCCCTTTTTCCGCACATCCTGCCAGAGGCGTTTCAGGAGGCGGAGATCGCGTTGCAGGTTGGTCTTGTTGGCCCCTTCGCTGGCCGTGCGTACAATCACACCCAAGCCCTGTCCGGGCTTGAGCTGTTCCAGAATTTCGCGCAGACGGGCGCGTTCGGTGTCGCTCCCCACCTTGCGGGAGATGCCGATCTGCTCGTTGCCGGGGGTCAGCACCAGGTAACGGCCAGGCAGGGAGAGGTAGGAGGTCAGAAAGGCGCCTTTGCTGCCTGAAGGTTCCTTGACCACCTGCACCAGGATTTCCTGTCCGGGCTTGAGCACTTTCTGGATCAGCGGGTATTTATGACCCTTTGCCGGCTCATGCGGACTCAGGTAGTACTCGGGGTGGATTTCATCAATCTGCAAAAAGCCGTTTTTGGCCGCTCCGTATGAGACGAAGGCGGCTTGCAGGTTGGGATCCAGGTTATTGATCACCCCTTTGTAAATATTGCCCTTGACCTTCGCCTGGTGGAGCATCTCCACATAATACTCGCGCAGGCCGCCTTCTTCGGTGATGGCTACTTCCACCTGTTCGCCGGCCAACACGTTCACGAACATTTTGCGTTTGCCCTTGGAAGCGGAAGCGGGTTGAGGATCTGCGGCCTTGGAGGAACGGTTCCGGCGGGAGGGCTTGGGATCTTCCTGCACCAGGGCCGGCAGGCGTTCAGGCTTGAGATCCGGCAGAGTCTCCGTGGTCTGGACTATAGCCGGAAGGTTGGTGGCAAGCTCTTGAAAGTGTTCTTCTGAAGGGGTCACGGCTTCCGCCGTAGTCGCCGGATTCATCGGACCCGGCGAATCCGGCTGACTTGGCGTTTCAGTTTGGGGGGAGCTTTTTTTGCGGCCCCGGTTACGCGCCGGTTTCGGCTTCGGCTTGGCCGGGGCTTCTGGAGCCAGGGAGGCCTGGGTTTTGTTTTTTCTTTTACGGGGCCGTCTTTTTTTGGTCGGAGACGGGCTGGGGGAGGCTTCCGCAGGGGGAGGCGCTGGAAGCTCTTCGGACATAGCGGCAGGAGTAGACATACTGACCTCAAAAATTTGAAAATTTGGGATCAGTTTGCTTGGGAGGCACCCTGGTATTCTCGTCCAAAGGCCGACGGCCTTCTGGAAACTCGTTAATTTTCCGGCCGCGAGGCGGCTGAAAATATCGAGGGAGTTCGAAGGAAATCATTTCCTCCGGGAGGGTTTGCTGGGGCAAGGCCCTCAAAAAGCAAACTGAACCATAAAAAAAATTCCGGCGGCCTGGCGAAAAATACCACAATCCCGCGCCTGTTTGGCGAGGGTTGGGGCCACACTTGGGAATAAGAACGGTTTTTCTAGAAAAAAGCAACAGGTTATTTGAGGGGGCCGGGGAGGTGAAGGCCTCCCCGGGGCCGCATAGTTTCACTGGTCTTCAATATCCACCAGTAGCGGGATTTTTTCCAGGTCTTCAAGGAATTTGTCCGGGCGTTCCTTTTGTTCGGGAACCACGATGTCGGAATTGACGTATGCGCGGTAGCCGGTGCCGGCCGGGATCAGGCGCCCTACGATGATATTTTCTTTCAGCCCGCGCAGGTAGTCCAGCTTGCCGCGCAGGGCCGCTTCGGTCAGCACCTTGGTGGTTTCCTGGAAGGCCGCGGCCGACACAAAGGAAGAAGTGGTCAGGGAGGCCTGGGTGATGCCCAGCACTAAAGGTTCGGCGGTGGCCGGGGTCAGGTTGGCCTTGAGGGCCCGATCATTTTCCTCCTTGAATTCCTGTTTATCCACCTGCTCGCCCACCAGGAAGCTGGTCTGCCCCGGGTCAAGGATAGTGAGCTTTTTCAACATCTGCCGGACGATGACTTCAATGTGCTTGTCGTCAATGGTCACGCCCTGGAAGCGGTAAACATCCTGGATTTCGTCCACCAAGTAGTTGGCCAGGTATTTTTCACCCTTGGTGCGCAGTATGTCGTGCAACTCGGGGTGTCCCTCGGTGATCAGCTCTCCGGCCTCCACAAAGTCCCCTTCGGCCACGGTGATGTGCCGTCCTTTGGGCACAAGGTATTCCTTGGATTCGCCCACTTCCGGGGTAATCACCATCTTGCGTTTGCCCTTGGTTTCCCCGGAAAAGCTAACCATGCCGTCAATTTCCGAGACTAGGGCCATATCTTTGGGTTTACGCACTTCAAAGAGTTCGGCCACCCTGGGAAGGCCGCCGACAATATCCTTGGTTTTGGAAGATTCACGGGGTTTGCGGGCGATGATGTCGCCGGCGGCGATTTGATCTCCGTCCCGGACCATGAGCAGGGCACCCACCGGCAGGGGATAGATGGCGGACATGCTTCCTCCGGGGCGCAACTGCGGCTCGCCTTGGGGGGTGAGGATGGATACCGAGGGTTTGAGGTTGGTGGAGCGGTATTCAATGATGGACTGGGAGACGATATGGGTGGTGTCGTCCATCTTTTCCTGCATGGTGCGGCCTTCGATGATGTCCGAAAACTTGACCTGGCCGTCCACTTCCGAAACAAAAGGTTCGTTGAAGGGGTCCCATTCGGCCATGAGCCAGCCCTTGTTGATCTCCTGCCCGTCTTCCACCAGCAGTCTGGATCCGTTGGGCAGGGTATATCTTTCGCGTTCGCGCCCCTGTTCGTCAACCACGCTGATCTGTCCGCTCTTGCCCAGGACCAGGCTCTGTCCGTCGCGGTTTTTGACGATCTTGATCCTGGAGAAGGATACCCGGCCCTGATACATGGATTCCAGGCTGGAGCGCTCGATTTCCCTGGAGGCCGTGCCGCCGATGTGGAAGGTGCGCATGGTCAACTGGGTGCCCGGTTCGCCTATGGACTGGGCGGCGATGATGCCCACGGCCTCGCCGATGTTCACTAGGTGGCCGCGGGCCAGATCCCGGCCGTAACACAGGGAGCAGATGCCCCGCTCGGCATGGCAGGTCAGAGGGGAGCGGATGGTGACGTTGTTCACCCCGGCTTCTTCCAGGGCGGCGGCCACTTTTTCGTCCACCATGGTGTTGGGTGGGAAGAGGACTTCCAGGGTTTCCGGATGCCGCACCTGGTAGAGCAGGGTACGCCCCAGGATGCGGTCGGTAAGCCGCATCTTGATTTCTCCGGCCTTCATCAGGGGGGTGATCTCTATGCCGTCCACCGTGCCGCAGTCCTTTTCGCCTATGATTACGTCCTGCACCACGTCCACCAAGCGCCTGGTCAGGTAGCCGGCGTTGGCCGTCTTGATGGCGGTATCGGCCAGACCCTTGCGTGCGCCGTGGGTGGAGTTGAAATACTGGCTCACGTCCAGCCCCTCGCGGAAGGACGAGGTGATGGGCGTTTCAATGATCGCCCCGGAGGGCTTAGCCATAAGGCCGCGCATGCCGGCCAGCTGGCGCATCTGGTCCTGGTTGCCCCTGGCCCCGGAGTGGGACATCATGTAGATGGGGTTGAAGGATTGGTTGAGGCGGATTTCACCGCTCTTGGGGTCTTGCACCTGGTCAAAGGAGATGTCGCTGGTCATGGCCGCGGAGACATCTTGGGTGGCCTTGGTCCAGACATCCACCACCTTGTTGTATTTTTCCGTCTGGGTGATGATGCCGTCGTGGTATTGCCGCTCGATGTCATCCACTTCTCTCTGGGAACGGGTCAGGATGTCTTTCTTGCTCTTGGGGATGACCAAATCCTTAACCCCGATGGTCACTCCGGCCCTGGTGGCATACTCGTAGCCCAAATCTTTCAGGCGGTCGCAGAGCAACACCGTGGCCTTGCTTCCGGCTTCGCGGTAGCAGCCTCCAACCAGTTTGGCGATATTTTTCTTGTTCAGCACGCAGTTGACCAGTTCAAAGGGAATCCCGTCCGGCAGGATTTCGCCAACCAGCACCCGGCCGGGAGTGGTGTCAATGATCCGTCCGTCCAAGCGCATGCGGATTTTGGCGTGCAAGGCCACCTGGCCGGCGTTGACCGCGGTCACCACTTCCCAGGGAGCGCAGAAAACCCCGCCCTCGCCTTTTTCAAAATCCCGGTCCACGGTCATGTAATACAGCCCGAGCACGATGTCCTGGCTGGGAACAATCACCGGCGAACCATTGGCCGGAGAAAGGATATTGTTGGAACTCATCATCAGTACCCGGCACTCCACCTGCGCTTCCAATGAAAGGGGCAGGTGCACGGCCATCTGGTCGCCGTCGAAGTCCGCGTTATAGGCGGTGCATACTAGGGGGTGAAGCTGGATGGCCTTGCCTTCCACCAGGAGAGGCTCAAAGGACTGGATGCCCAGGCGGTGCAGGGTAGGGGCACGGTTAAGCATGACCGGGTATTCCCGCACCACTTCTTCCAGGATATCCCAAACCACCAAATCCTCCCGCTCTACCATCTTTTTGGCGCTCTTGATGGTGGAGGCCAGACCTCTGGCTTCCAGCTGGGAATAAATGAAAGGTTTGAACAGTTCCAGGGCCATTTTTTTGGGCAGACCGCATTGGTGCAGCTTGAGCTTGGGGCCGACCACTATGACCGAACGCCCCGAATAGTCCACGCGTTTGCCCAGAAGGTTCTGGCGGAAGCGCCCTTGTTTGCCCTTGATCATGTCTGAAAGGGATTTTAAGGGGCGACCGTTGGTTCCGGTGATGGCTCGTCCCCGGCGGCCGTTATCGAAGAGGGCGTCCACGGCCTCCTGGAGCATGCGTTTTTCGTTGCGGATGATTATGTCCGGGGCGCCCAGTTCCATGAGGCGCTTCAGGCGGTTATTCCGGTTGATCACCCGGCGGTAGAGATCATTCAGGTCCGAGGTGGCGAAGCGGCCGCCGTCCAGGGGGACCAGAGGGCGCAATTCCGGCGGAATAATCGGGATGACCTCCAGGATCATCCACTCCGGCTTGCTTCCGGATTCAGCCAGGGCCTCGACGATCTTTAGTCTCTTGGTGAGTTTTTTCTTTTTGGTTTGGGAACGGGTGTTCTGGGATTCTTCACGCAGTTCCACCCTGAGTTTTTCCAAATCCAGGTTCTCCAGCAACGAGCGTACCGCCTCCGCCCCCATGCCTACGGTCAGGGCGTCTTCACCGTAGTTGTCAATGATCTTGAGGTATTGATCCTCGGCAAGCACCTGTTGCTTGGGCAGGTTGGTCTTGCCGGGGTCCAGGACGATGTAGGAGTCGAAGTACAGCACCTTTTCCAGGTCCGCCATGGTCATGTCCAGGAGGGTGCCGATTTTGGAGGGCAGAGTTTTGAGAAACCAGATATGCGCCACCGGTGAAGCCAGTTCTATATGCCCCATGCGTTCGCGCCGCACCTTGGAGGCAATGACTTCCACCCCGCATTTTTCGCAGACAATGCCGCGGTGTTTCATGCGCTTGTATTTGCCGCAGTTGCACTCGTAATCTTTGACCGGCCCGAAAATTTTGGCGCAGAAAAGACCGTCGCGCTCCGGTTTGAAGGTGCGGTAGTTGATGGTTTCCGGTTTTTTCACCTCGCCGTAGGACCATTCCCGTATAGATTCCGGGGAGGCGATGCCCACCTGGATGGCCTTCAGGCTTTTTATATTGGCTACCGTAATCGCGGAGCCCCTGGCCGTGAACAGATCGTCCAGACTCATGTCATACCTCCCTATTCATCACTCAAGGCGCCGCCACTGAAAGAACCCTGGCGGATGGGGCGTTTTTTGCCCTCTTCCTGATGCAGGGTTACATTCAGGCCCAGAGACATGAGTTCTTTGACCAGCACGTTGAAGGATTCAGGCATGCCCGCCTCCAGCATATTATCGCCCTTGACCAGTTTTTCGTACATCTTCACTCGGCCGGTCACATCGTCGGATTTGACGGTGAGAAATTCCTGGAGCAGGTTTGCCGCCCCGTAAGTTTCCAGGGCCCAGACCTCCATCTCGCCCAGGCGCTGCCCGCCGAACTGGGCTTTGCCGCCCAGAGGCTGCTGGGTGACCAGGGAATAGGGGCCGGTGGAACGGGCGTGGATCTTCTCATCCACCAGGTGGTGGAGTTTGAGCATGTACATGATCCCGGTGGTCACCCGGTTGCCGAAAGCATCGCCGGTACGCCCGTCGTAGAGAATGGTTTTGCCGTCGTCCGGAAGGCCGGCTTTGGACAGCCACTTCCAGATCTCATCTTCCGAGGCCCCGTCAAAGACCGGGGTCTTGGTGATTATGCCGCCCCGCATGGCATTCATCGCCTCCCGGAACTCCTCGTCATCCAGGGAGTCTATGAGGGAGGAGGTTTCCGCGTCGCCGAACACCGCCTTGGCATCGGCCCGCACCTGTTTCATGGGAGTCCCGCCGGCGGCCAGTTCCGCTAGTTGCCGTCCTAGTTCCTTGGCTCCCCAGCCCAGGTGGGTTTCCATGATCTGCCCTATGTTCATGCGTGAAGGCACGCCCAAGGGGTTGAGCACGATGTCCACCGGGCGACCGTCTGCGAAGAAAGGCATGTCCTCCATGGGCAGGATGCAGGAGACCACGCCCTTATTCCCATGCCGTCCGGCCATCTTGTCGCCCACGTTGAGTTTGCGTTTGATGGCCACATAGACCTTGGCCATCTTGATCACTCCTGGTGGCAGGTCGTCGCCTTCGGTAACTTTATCGCGTTTGGCGTCATAAGAGGCCTTGGTGAATTTGACCTGTTTGTCGTAATGGTCAATGATTTCGCCAATCTGTTCGTTGACTTCCTTGCTTTTGAAAATGCCCTGCAATTTCTTGATGGGAATATCTTCCAGCATTTCCGGGGAAAGGGCGCGTCCGGCCTCGGCCAGCACCTCGCCTTTTTTCTTGCCGGGGATGGTTGCGGCGATCTGTTTGCCGGCCGCCAGCGCGGCGATCTTTCGTTTGGTGGCCTGCCCCAGGGCCTTGACGTGATCCGCTTCCTTGAGATCCAGGGAAGCCAGTTCCGCCTGCTCAATGGTCAGGGTGCGTTCATCTTTTTCACCGGAACGGCGGTTGAAGACCTTAACGTCAATCACCGTGCCCTCGATGCCCGGCGGCACTTTCAGGGAGGTGTTCTTCACATCCCTGGCCTTGTCGCCGAAAATGGCCCGCAGGAGTTTTTCTTCGGGAGTAAGCTGAGTTTCGCCCTTGGGGGTGATTTTGCCTACCAGGATGTCGTCCTGTTTCACGGCGGCCCCGATGCGCACCATGCCGCTGGCATCAAGGTTGCGCAACAGATCTTCGCTGACATTGGGGATATCGCGGGTGATTTCTTCCGGTCCCAGCTTGGTGTCGCGGGCCACCACTTCAAATTCCTCGATATGCACGGAGGTGAAGGTGTCGTCCTTGACGCAGCGCTCGGAAATGAGAATGGAATCCTCAAAGTTATAGCCGCACCAAGGCATGAAGGCCACGATCAAATTTTTTCCCAGGGCGAGTTCTCCCTTTTCTATGCCGGGGCCGTCTGCCAGCACCTCGCCCTTTTTTACTTTTTGTCCGGAGCGGCAACTGGGTTTTTGCCCGAAACAGGAATTCTGGTTGGACTTGTGGAATTTTTGTAGGTTATAGGCGCGCACTCCGCCGGTTTCCGGGTACAGGCCACCGCCGTAGCCCACCAGGATGCGCGTGGCGTCAACATAATGCACCACCCCGTCTTCTTCGGCCAGGATGCAGGCGCCGGAGTCGCGGGCCACGTCCCCTTCCATGCCCGTGCCTACTAGAGGAACATCGTTGCGGAGCAGGGGCACGGCCTGGCGCTGCATGTTGGAGCCCATGAGGGCGCGGTTAGCGTCGTCATGCTCCAGGAAAGGGATGAGTGCGGCGGAGATGGAGACCATCTGGCTGGGGGATACATCCATGAGGGTGACCTTGGATTTGGGACTCATGGCCACATCGCCCTTGATGCGGGTGATCACGAATTCGTCCAGGATGTTGCCTTCTTTGTCCGTGCGTGAGTTGGCTTGGGCGATGACCTCGTTGTCTTCAAAATAGGCGTCGGTGAAGATCACTTCCTTGGTCACCCGGCCGTCCGCCACCTTGAAGTAGGGGGTTTCGATGAAGCCGAAGTCATTGACCTTGGCATAGGTGGTCAGGGAGACGATGAGACCGATGTTCGGTCCTTCCGGGGTTTCAATGGGACAGATGCGCCCGTAGTGCGAGGTATGCACGTCGCGCACCTCGAATCCGGCTCGGTCCCGGGTGAGCCCGCCGGGTCCAAGGGCGGAAAGGCGGCGTTTGTGGGTGACTTCCGAAAGGGAGTTGGTCTGGTCCATGAACTGGGAGAGCTGGGAGGTGCCGAAAAATTCCTTGAGCACCGCGGCCACCGGCTTGGGGTTGATCAGGTCATGGGGCATGAGAGAAGAGACTTCCTGCAGGCTCATGCGTTCCTTGATGGCCCGTTCCATGCGTACTAGGCCGATGCGGTACTGGTTTTCCACCAGTTCGCCAACCGGGCGCACCCGGCGGTTGCCCAGGTGGTCGATGTCATCGGCCGGACCGTGGCTGTCTTTCAGGTAGACCAAGGTCTTGATGGCTTTGAGGATATTCTCGTCCGTGAGGGTGCGCAGGGAAGGGTCATCGGCCAGGCTCAGGCGCTGGTTAAGCTTGTAGCGTCCCACCGGAGAAAGATCGTAATAATCCGGGTTGCGGAAGATATTATTGAAAAAACTGGCCGCGATTTCCGCCGTGGGCGGCGAACTGGGGCGCAGGCGGCGGTAAATTTCCACCTGGGCGCCGTCGGTGTCCGGGATCTTGTCCAGCATCAGGGTATCCAGGATGGAGGAAGAGGCGTCCGCCCCCTTGGTGCGCAAGACGGCAAAGCGGGTGATCCCGGCCTCGCGGATGTTCTCCAGGAAGGCCTCGGTAACCTCTTCGGCAGCTTCGCCCAGGAGCGCGCCGTTTTCAGGATGGGGGACATCCTCGGCCAGATAATAGCCGTAGGCGAAATCCGGGGCGACTTCCAGCGTCGGGTCCGGCTGTTCGCGCAATAGCTTCCAGATACGCTTGTTGATGGGTTTGCCGGCTTGGGCCAGCGTCTTGCCGTCCTTATCCAGGATATCGGCGTGGGCGTTGACCTTGATCTGCATTTCCTTGGGCAGTTCCCAGAAGATCCGTCCTTCCTTGGTCACCCGCAGGTATTCTTTCTCATAGAAATAATCCAGGATCTGGTTCCTGTTCATGCCCATGGCCTTGAACAGGATGGTCACCGGCATCTTCCGGCGGCGGTCTATGCGGGCGTAGAGGATGTCTTTATGGTCAAAGTCGAAATCCAGCCAACTGCCGCGCATGGGGATGATCCGGCAGGAATACAGCACCTTGCGGCTGGAGTGGGTTTTGCCGGAATCATGTTCGTACAGGATGCCGGGGGAGCGTTGCAGCTGGTTGACGATGACCCGCTCGGTCCCGTTGACGATGAAGGTGCCTTTCTCCGTCATTAGCGGCAGGGTGCCGAAATAGATATCCTGCTCCTTGATGTCGCGCACACTCCGGTTGCCGGTGGAGTCATCCACGTCAAAAACGAAGAGCTGCACCTTGATGCGCAGGGGGGCTTCGTAGGTCAGTCCCTTGCTGATACACTCGGCCTGATCATATTTGGGTTCGCCTATTTCATAGCCCACATATTCCAGGCTGGCGGTTTTGTTGAAGTCGGTGATGGGAAAAACCGAGCGGAATACGCCCTCCAGCCCTTCCGAAGGCGCACGCTGGGCCGGGTCCGGCTGGAGGAATTTTTTATAGGAATCAACTTGCAGATTGAGCAGGTGGGGAGTGGGGAGGGTGACCGAAATTTTGCCGAACTTTTTGACAATCTGGCCCATTTTTCACCTCGGGGCGGCCCGCCGCCGTTATATGCCGCGCAAAAACAATATGGCCTGCGACCGGCAAGGCCACAGGCCTTTTGGCCTGTAATAACTTTACGAATAAATCAATATACTTAGAATGGGGTTCATTTATTTTGGAAAGCAAGAACAAATGATGAACCTAAGTCTTTAGCCCGTAAAGAATAAAAAAGCAAGGAAAAATAAAAAAATTATTCGGTAAAACGCACCAGCTCCAGCAGGGTCTGGCGATGGGTGGACACGATGTGGAAGTATTCGTTCTGCGGCACATAGATGTACGGCACGGACTCGTTCCGGCGGAAAAAGAACAGGGAGAGGATCATCCGGTTGATGGCCTGGTGTCCGATAATCACGATCCCCGGCGCGGCCCCGGAGAGGAACAGGGCCTTGCGGAAACCTTTGCCCACCCGGTCTTTCAAGGTGATGTAACCCTCTCCGCCTGGATAGACATAGGCGTATTTATCAGCCTGGCGGGCGGCGTATTCCTTGGGTAAATTCCGGCGGATCTCCGTATAGCTCATGCCTTCGCATTCCCCGGCGCTGATTTCGTCAAATTCCGGGAGCATGATGTGGATGCTGCCGGGATGTCCTTGCAGCAGTGGGGCGGCGGTTTCCTTGGCCCGCTTGCGGGAGGATGTGAAAATATAAGGTAGGTCAAAGGGTTGGAAATGGGCGGCCAGAGCTTCGGCTTGTTTACGGCCCTTGCCGGTCAGGCCGGAATCGCCGCCTATGCGATTCTGGGCGTTGTATTCGCTTTGTCCGTGCCGCAAGAGATAGAGATGGCGCACCCAGTCGGAAACCAAAATGTCGCGGATCTGGATGTAAAAGGGAATGCCGGCGCAGTCGCGCTCTTCCAGGATGCGGTTGTGCAGCGTTTCCACCCGGACGAAATGCCTTTCTTCCCGCAAGGGCGCATACAGCCGCTCATAGTAGCCGATGCGCCGCACGAAGCTCTCCTTGGCCGCGGCCAGGCCGAATCCGGAAAATTCGGGCAGTCCGGCCTTGCGTTCGATGCTCGCCTCGAGCAGTTCCGCATCGTTATTGATACATTCAATGAACAAAATGGGCGCGTCCGTCAGGTTTTCTTCAAGAACGCGCCGTCTTTGGCGGCTGATGTTGGCCGCGTCCAGCACGGCCACATTTCCGCCGCCAGCCAGGAAATCCCTGGCCTGCTCCATGTTGATCCTGGCCAGTTCCTCTCTTTGCCGGCGCGCCGACTCATTTTCAGGGGCGTAAAATTCCGGCAGGGAAGAGGCCGCGCCCAGCCTGCTCCGGCGTAGATCCCCGTTATTGAACAGGCGGACTTTCAGCCCGTCGGCCTCCAAACCTTCCAGCAGGCGGGCGGCCAGAAAGGATTTGCCCCTGGCCGGCAATCCCACCAGCGCTATATACAGATGCGACACAGGCTATCCAAGCGCGTCGCTTACGGCGGCCTTTTCCACTTCCTCCCGCATGGCGGCCCTGGCCTTGAGCAGGCGTTCCGCCAAGCTTTGATCTTCCAGGGCCAGGATCTGGGCGGCCAGCCAGGCCGCGTTGCGCGCGCCGGCCTTGTCCAGGGCCACGGTGGCCACGGGGAAGCCGGAAGGCATCATCACGGTGGAGAAGAGGGCGTCCAGACCGCCCAGGTTCCCGCTGCTCAGGGGGATGCCTATTACCGGACGGATGGTGCGGGCGGCCACCGCGCCAGCCAGGTGCGCGGCCATACCGGCGGCGCAGATGTAAACCCCGCAGCCTTCGGCCTCCAGCTCGCGCACCAGAGTCTCGGTGCGTTCCGGGGTACGGTGGGCCGAGGTGATGGCGAAGATATGCGGCACACCCAACTGTTTGAGCAGTTCCGCACAGGGGCGCACTGTTTCCTCATCGGACTTGCTGCCCATGAAAATTGCCGCCTTGCGCATGGTTAGCCTCGAATCAGTCGCCATACACCACGGTGGTGTAGGTATTGACAATGCCCAGGATGCTGTGCGCCTTGTAGTCCACAAACTTCACCGTGCTCAGGCCGCCATTTCTGGCCGCCGTTTCCACGCTGCAATCGCCTACAGCCACCAGACCGAGGTAGCCGGTGCACTCGGCTTCACCCACCTTGCTGTATTCCCCGGCGGCGTTCTCATAGCCGGGGCCTTTCAGGTTGGTGTAAAGCGACCCGGACACCGGGGAAGTCACTCCGCCGCAGCCAGCCATGAGCAAAGCCAAGACCAGGATGAAGGCCAAAAAATTTTTTCTCATGTCGCTCTCCCTTCCGGCCGCAACGCCGAAACAATTCAGAATCCGTTACTATGCCATTTCCCGGCGGATGGCAAGTTCACCAGCGAACGCCTTCCCCCCAGGCGTGAATTGAGTTATCCGTCAAGGATGCGACGCAAGGGATTCAGCATTACCGGCCGGGTGCAGGGAGTGGGTTTCCGCCCCTTTGTCTACCGTTTGGCCGGGCGTTATGCCTTGAGCGGCCTGGTGCGCAATTCTCCCGAGGGCGTATGGCTTGAGATCCAGGGAACCGATGAGGGCCTGGCCGCCTTTGCCTTGGCCCTGCGGGCGGAACTGCCCCCTCTGGCCGGCATCGCCTCCTGCCGGGAGCGGGAGCTGCCGGCGCTGGCCGGGGAATCCGGCTTCAGCATTGCGGCGAGCGGGGAGGGAGGAGAGCCGGAGGCCCTGATCGGCCCGGATACGGCCACCTGCCCGGACTGTCTGCGCGACATCCTGACTCCCGGCGACCGGCGTTTCCGCTATCCCTTCACCAACTGCACCAACTGCGGGCCGCGTTACAGCCTGACCGCGGGGCTGCCCTATGACCGTGACAGAACCTCCATGTCCTGCTTTCCCCTTTGCCGGGAATGCGCCAGAGAGTATGCGGACCCCGGTGACCGGCGCTTTCATGCCCAGCCCAACGCCTGTCCGCTCTGCGGCCCGCGTCTCCAGCTCATCCCGCCGCCCAGAGCTTCCTCACCTCCGGAAGAGGCTCTGCGGGAACTGGCCAGGCGGCTTCTGGCCGGGCGCATTGCCGCCATCAAGGGGCTGGGCGGTTTTCATCTGGCCTGCGATGCCCTGGAGACTCAGGCGGTGGCCCGCCTGCGCGCGGCCAAGCGCCGGCCGCACAAGCCCCTGGCCGTCATGGTTGTGGACCTGGAGGCCGCTTCTACTCTGGCTCGCCTGGGCTCCCTGGAAAAAAGGCTGCTGGAGAGCCCGGAACGCCCCATTGTCCTCTGTACGCGGCTCCAGGATTCCCCCTTGAGCGGGCTCATCGCCCCGGACGGGCGTCAGGTGGGGGTGATGCTCCCCTATACCCCGCTGCACCACCTGCTTTTGCGAGACTGCGCCGAACTGCGCCCGGATAGACCCGCGGCGTTGGTGATGACCTCGGGCAACCGGGAGGATGAACCCATCGCTCTGGGCAACCGGGAGGCCCTGGAGCGGCTGGACGGCCTGGCGGAGGATTTTTTGTTCCATGACCGGGATATCCTGGTGCGGGTGGACGACTCGGTGATCCGCCCGGCACAGTCCGGGGAGGATCCGGAGAGTATCTTTTTTCGTCGGGCCAGGGGTTTCGTCCCCCTGCCTCTGCCCCTGCCGGAGTCCGAGGGTGCGCCCTGCGCGCTCGGCCTGGGAGCGGAACTGAAAAACACCGTCTGTCTGAGCCGGGGGAGCGAGGCCTTTGTCGGGCAGCACATCGGGGATCTGCGGAATCAGCGGGCCGGCGTCTTTCAGGAGGAATGCGCTCTGCATCTGGCCGAACTCTTGCAGGTCAACCCGCAAATCCAGGTGGCCGATGCCCATCCTGATTTTCATTATGGAGCGGCCAGGGAGAACCTGCCCCTTTTGCGTCTGCCCCACCATTTCGCCCATGCTTTAGCGGTGCTGGCCGAAAACCGGCAATATGGCCCGGCTCTGGCCCTGACTCTGGACGGCGCGGGTTTCGCCCCGGCGGAGATCAATCCGGAGGGGCACATCTGGGGAGGGGAACTGCTCTTTGTAGATAAGGCCCGCCCCGGCAGGGCTCCGGAGATTACCCGCCTGGGGAGCCTCGCTCCCCTGGATTTACCCGGAGGCGAAGCGGCGGTTCGCGCCCCCTGGCGTATCGCCCAGGCCCTGATCCTGCGTCTTGGCCTGTCCGGGGATGCGCCGTTGCCCTGGCTGCTCCTGGAGGAAAAAACCGCCGTCCGGATCCCGGATCTGTTGCGCCTGGGGCTGAACAGTCCGCGCAGCAGCGGGGCGGGCCGCCTCTTTGACGCGGTTTCCGCACTCCTCGGTCTCTGCCTGGAGACCAGCTATGAGGGGCAGGCGGCCGTCCGCCTTGAGGAAGCCCAGTATTACGGGCTGGCTGCACCGCTTCCCTGCCTGGAACTCTATGCCGATTTCGCAGCCGGCCGCGCCTTGCGCCTCCTTTGCCCGGTGTTGCAGGCGCTGGAAGATAATCCAGGCCCTGGCCCGCGCCTGATCCTGGATACGCATGTCCTCTTCCGCGCCCTGTATGAGGCGGCCCGTCCGCCTTTGGATGAAGCGAGACGCGCCATGCTGGCCCGCGCCTTTCATTGGTCTCTGGCCGAGGGTCTGGCGGATCTGGCCCTGGCCGGAAGCAGGATCAGCGGCACATCATTGGTGGGACTGAGCGGCGGGGTGATGCAAAACCTCAGCCTGCACCTGCTCCTGCGGGAAAAATTGCGTCGCCGCGGGCTCATCCCTCTGAGCCACAAGCAACTGCCTCCGGGCGATGCCTGCATTGCTTACGGTCAGGTGGTCTGGGCGGTGATGGGGCGGTAAGGCCTAAAATCTTTCACGTTGCAGATCGCGCTGCTCCGCGGCTTCTCTGAGGGCCTGGCGCTGGTCGTGCAATTTCCTGCCCCGGGCCAGGGCCAGTTCCAGTTTGATGCGTCCGTGGCGGAGATGCAGGTTCAGGGGAACCACGGTCAGGCCCTTCTGCTCCACTTTGGCGCTGAGCAGGCGGATTTCCGAGGCGTGGAGCAGGAGTTTTATTTCCCGATCCGGGTTGGGGCGGTCATAGCCGGCATTGGCGTAAGGGGCTATGCGCAGACCCAGCACAAAGGCCTCTCCTTGGCGGAAAGATACATAGGCGTCGTGAAAACTGGCCAGGCCGTTCCGGATGCTTTTTACCTCCGGGCCAAGGAGGGCCAGGCCGGCTTCAAAGAAATCCAGCAGTTCGTATTCATGCCTGGCTTTTCTGTTCTGGACCAGTTGGGGGGGCCCCGGTTTTTTGGAGTTCACGCGTCCTCCTTTGCGCCCAGGTTGATGAACTGTAGCTCCTGGCTGAAGCGGCCGTTCATGTATTTTTCCATCAGGCGCCTGGTGGTCTCGGTGGAGACCTTGTCATAAACCTGGGCCAGGAGTTTGCGCAATTCCGGCATATTCAGCCGCCGGATCAGGTATTTGAGGATGGGGATGGCCTGGGGGGTGACGGAAAATTCGTCAATGCCCATAGCCATAAGCAGCGGCAGGCAGAAGGGATCTGAAGCCATTTCCCCGCACACGCTGACCCGGATGCCGGCCTGACGGGCGGCCTCGACCACCTGGCGGACGGCCTCGAGCACCGCGCTGTGCAGGGGCTGGTACAGGTAGGAAACATATTTGTTTTCCCGGTCCACTCCCAGGATATACTGGATGAGGTCGTTGGAGCCGATGCTGAAGAAATCCGCTTCCTTGGCCAGGGCTGGGGCGAGGAATACGGAGGAGGGCAGTTCGATCATTACGCCCACGGGCAAGTTCTCCGCGCAGGGTTCCCCTCTCTCCAGCAACTCCCGGCGCGCTTCTTCAATAATGCCCTTGGCCTGGCGTAATTCGCGCAGTCCGGAAACCATGGGGAACATCAGCGCCGCGTTGCCATGGGTCGCGGCGCGCAGGATGGCCCGGCACTGGCTGCGGAGCAGGTCCGGGCAATACAGAGAGAGGCGGATGGAGCGCAGTCCCAGGACCGGGTTGCTTTCCTCCAGTTTGGGGATGCCGGCCAGACTTTTGTCCGCGCCGATATCCAGGGTGCGCAGCACCACACGATCCGGGGCCATGCCGCGGACGATCCGGGTGTAGTCGGCGTACAGCTCTTCTTCCGTGGGCAGATCCAGCCTGGAGAGATAGCCGAATTCCGTGCGGTACAGGCCGATGCCTTCGCCGCCCAGATCCCGGATGCGTAAGGCGTCATTAGTGGTCTCGATGTTGCCGTACACCCGGACCCGGCATCCGTCCTCGGTTTTGGCGGGCAGATGCGCCTCCTGGCGGAGACGCGCCTCGAAAAGATTGAGCAGTTCCTGTTTTTTCTGGTAGGCCGCCAGTTCATCCGGCATGGGGTTTACGATCACTAGCCCGCGGATTCCGTCCACGATGACCATGGCCCCGTCCCTGGCCGCTTCTTCCAGCCCGGTGACCCCCACCACGCAAGGCAGACGCTGCCCCCTGGCCAGGATGCCGGTATGCGAAGTCTGCCCGCCCATTTCCGTGGCCAGAGCCAGGATGTTTTCCGGAGCCAGGGCCAGGGTGTCCGCCGGGGTTAGGTCATGGGCCATGATAACGCGGCACCCCAAGGCCGGGGAAGGTTCGGCCTTACGTCCGCGTAAGCGCGCGGCCACGCGTGACCCCACGCTTTTTACATCTTCGGCCCGTTCACGCAGATAGGGCACGTCAATTTTTTCAAAAGATTTCAGAACCGACCGCACGGCCTTTTCCCAGGCCAGCCCGGCCGGCAGACGATCCTGGCGGATGGCCTTGCGGGCCAGCTCCATGAGTTTGGGGTCACGGCAGATCATGCTGTAGGCCTCCAGCAGATCCGACTGTTCTTGTGACATTCCGCGGACCTTGGTCTCGGCGTTTTCAAATTCACAGGCCTGATCCGCGACTGCTCGCTCCAGGCGTTTTTCTTCACGGACGAAATGCTTGGGGTGGATGATTTCCGTGGAAAAAGAACCTCCGGAGGCGCGGTTGATAAAGAGCGCCCGGCCCACGGCTATGCCGGAGGAAGCGGCCACGCCGGTGAGGATGCGGTGTTTCTTAAGGTTTTCTTTCATGTCATTTTCCGGCAAAAAAGCGCAGTATGGCCTCGCCGGCCTCCTTGGCCTCCGTCCCCAGACAGGTGAGCGTCAGCGTGGTATGGCGGGTGGCGGCCAGGGTGAGAATATCCAGAATGCTTTTGGCATTGGCGTTGTGCTCGCCCGCGTTCAGATAGATATCCGCCGCAAAACCTTGGGCGATCCTGGCTAGGTTGGCCGCCGGTCGGGCGTGCAACCCCCAATCGTTCAAAACCGTCACCGTGGCCGTAAAGATCACTTCGGTTTCAATTTCTGCCTGATATTCCGTATTATGCGCCATGGGTTGTCCGTTTTTCCTGAAAATACATAAAACGCCTTTACCTATACCCAAGGATGCATGCTGTCCAGCCACTCTTAAAGCAATGCGATAATCAGCGACCAGGCGCAGATAAGAGGCAGACGCGGCAGATGCAGGCGGGCGATGAGTCCGCCGGTGAAGATCAGCGCGGCCACGGGCAAAAACCAGTCCCTGGCGGTTTGGACCAGGAAGAGCGGGTTCTCTTCAGGCCGCAGCAACAGGACCAATAACAGACAGAGCAGCAGGGCGTTGCAGCATTTCAGCCAGGCGGCCTTGTCTGCCAGCCGCAGCCTCCAGACATGCCGCAGGCAGGGGAACCCCCTGGCCAGCCCCAGGTGGAAGGAAAACCACTTAAAGAGAAAACTGAGCATGAACCAGGCCAGAGCCAGCCAGGCCAGGGTCGTTGTCCAGCCCAGAACGGCCAGGCAGGCTAGGCTGAGGGTGAGCATAATCAGCAGGCTCCCGTTGAAAAAAGAATCCCCAAGGGCCGAGAGTGAATTGAGCAGGGTGCGCTGCAAGGGCAGGATCGGATCCGGGGTTGATCCGCCGCCGGCGAATTGGCGCTCCTGGCGGAGGAAGGCTCCGGCCAGAAAAGGGGCCCAGAGCGAATGGCATTTGAAATGTCGGGCATAACGGGCGCAGCTTTGAGCAAAGGCTTGGTCGTCCCGGTGCAGGTCGCGCAGCCCCGGCATGATGGAATATAAAAAGCCCAAGCTTTGCTCCCCCGGTTCGGAGTACAGAAAATTCAGCATACTGCTGCGTAGCAGGCATTTGCGGTAAGCTTTGGGGGAGAGTCCCAGATCCATCATTACCTCAACAAACGGTAAATTTCCGTTGCGCTCCAGCCCGGCGCCTGAGCGCGAATTTGGCGGAGGAGATCGCGCGGCTTGAGCGTATCCGGGTTTTGCCGGCGCAAGGCGGCAATCATGGCGCGCACGTCTTCTTCGGCCAGGCGTTTATGGGAGAGCGGCGGTCCGGCCACCGCCGTGATTTCTCCCAGGAGATCTCCGGGCAGATGCTCCCATTCGCCCAAGGTGAAGAAAATAAATTCCTCGTGGACCTTGGTCAACTCACGGGCCAGGCAGATCTCCCTGGGGCCCCCCAGATCCAGCAGGGTTTCCATGGTCTGGCGGAGCCTGTCTTTGCGCTCGTAAAAGATCAGGGTCAGCTGTAGGGCGGCGAAAGGGGCGAAAAAATGGCGTCTATCTCCAGGTCGGCGAGGCGGGAAGCCTAAAAAAACAAAAGGTTGCGGAGGCATCCCGCTGGCGGTCAGGGCGGCGACGGCGGCGCATGGCCCAGGCAGGACCGTGACTTTGAATCCGGCGGCCCGGCAGGCCCGCGTCAAGGCATAGCCGGGGTCGGCCAGGAGCGGGGTTCCCGCATCGGAAACCAGGGCCAGACTGCGCCCTTGGGCGAGTTCTTCCAACAGGCCGGGCAGGCGTTCATCTTCGTTATGTTCATGGAAACTGATCAGCCGCCGGGCGCTGATTCCGCATCCGGCGAGAAGAAGGCCTGTCCGTCGCGTATCTTCGGCCAGCACGGCGTCGGCCCTGGACAAGGCTTCCCTGGCCCTGGGCGAAAGATCACCAGGGTTGCCAAGGGGTGTGGAGACCAGCAGCAGTTCCCCTGCCGGCGGACTGGAAACTGAGGACATTTTTGAAATGCTCCAGGGTAGGGGCGGAACCTTCAGTCCCGGCCAAAGGCAAGGATACGCAAATCAGGTCGAAACGGCAAGGTTGCCGCCACAGGCTACGCTCTTCCAGGTACAGGGAGGCGGCCCGGAGGAGTTTGCGGCCCTTGGCCGGAGTGAAGGAATCTTGCGGGGTAAAGGCGGTTCCCGGTTTATGCGTGCGGGTTTTGACCTCCACAAAGAGCAACAGGTCTTTCCCCCGGGCCACTAGGTCGATTTCCAGGGCAGACGCGATTCCGGAGGGTCGCCAGTTGCGATCCAGCACTTCCAGCCCCAGGCCGTGTAAATAGTCAGCCGCCAGCTTTTCGCCTCTTTGTCCGGTCAGCAGATGCCCGGCGGTTTTTTGCGTGGAGGCGCCCATGGCCGTTGGTGCGCGGAAGGTTATTTCATCCGGTAGGTGATGCGCCCGCGGGTCAGATCATAGGGGGAAAGCTCCACCTTTACCTTGTCCCCCGGCAGAATGCGGATGTAAAACTTGCGCATTTTACCGGAAATATGCGCCAGCACCACATGCCCGTTATCCAGTTCTACCCTGAACATGGCGTTGGGCAGGGCTTCCTGCACCACTCCATCAACTTCAATGGCTTCTTCTTTAGCCATGCGCCCTCCAGGCGTATATTACAGTAAATTAAAAATCTTTTCACAGTTTGCCGGTTATGTCAATTAACCCCGCCGGTATTTATTGGTCACTTTGGGCAATGGAACAGGCGATGCCGGCGGTTAAACGCAAGTTCCCGGCAGTTGGACTTAAGGTCGGAAACGTTCGCGATCATCCAGCCGCACCAGATGGGCTGGACCGTTACCCGGCTTCTGGAGGATTTGCCTTGCGTGGGCAAATTTTGTATGCTGGTATTTATGCTGAATTTATAAGGGGGAGAAAATGGCGTTGGAACCGATAATCCAGTGTTTCATGGAAGAATTTGAGCGTTTTTGGGCCATGATGGAAAAACAGGTGGAGATCTGCCCGGAAGGGCTATGGGGAGTCAAGGCCGGGGGCTATGTTTACTGGCAACAGATCTGGCATGCCATGGTCATCGCGGAATTGAACGCCATCGAAGATCCGGAGGTCAAAGCCCTCTCTGTGGACAAGTATTCGCGGGATGTGGCTCTCTTGTCCAATACCTTGGCTCAAGCGCCTGCCAAGGCTGAAATTTTGGAGGAGGGCGGCCGGATAAAAAAACTGGCTGTGGGTTACTACGAAAGCCTGAGCGTTGCCTCCCTGGCCATGGAACACCCGGCCCTGAGCAAGCGTCTGGGTAAGCCGCACACCAGACTGCACGCCGCCCTGGGCACGATCCGGCATCTCAATTACCACATAGGGGCCTGTGACGCCATCCTGCGTGAACGCGGGCTTCCGGGAGTATATTAAAGTTGGGCATTGAAGACTTGAAGGCGTGAAGTCTCCTTCACGCCTTCAGAGAGCCGGACACCCGGTTCAGCCGTTACCGTTGCTTCCTTTCGGACCTGGCGGGGTTGGCGGCGGAGGCCGCCGCCCGGCTCCGTTTTTACCACTATCCGCTCCCGCCCGCGTCTGTCAAGAGCCGTCAGCGGGCGGGAGCGCCGCTATTTCATGCTAAACGTCTCATGTACATCCCGAACAGGATGTTCTGGCGCGAAATCTTCATACATCACGTTCTTGCCGTTCGGGAGGGTTATCCACGGGAGTCTCTCCAGAATCTAAACAGGTAAGTCTTTCGCGCACTAGGTTGACGTGTTCGCGCAGGGTGTACAAGAGATCCGTAAAGCCCAAAGGAATATTTTTGGAAGAGGCGTCATCTTCAATGCGATTAAGGCGCTCCAAGTATTCATTTTTGCGTGCGCGGTCATAATTTTTGCGTAATTCGTTTTCCATGAATTTCAGGTCGCCGTAACAGCGGAAAATCCTTGAACGCACGCGCCAACTATAGATGGATGGAGCGAACCTCAAAAGGGGCAGGAGCAGGATAATGATCGGTAGCGCCAGCACCAGCATGCGTTCGATCAGAACGGCCAGCCAGAAGGGAAAATAGCGTTGCAGGAAGGGTGGGCCTGATTGGTAATAACGCTCCGCTTCATCCGCGAGCAAAAATCCCTGGTCTTTGTAGGCGGGAAATTCCCCAGGCTTCTGAAAGAAGCCGCCTTGGCCGTTGACTTTGGTCATGGCTTGCAACAACAGGTTGGATAGAGCCGGGTGAAACTCATCGCTGATCACAACATTGGCGGTGGTGGTCAGTAATGTAGTATCCCTCGGAGGAAGTTCATGCACAAGGTCAACCACGCCACGCGGCAGTATTATTTTTGACAAAAAGGGGAAGCGCCGCAAATAGGCGTCCGCTTGGCTGAAGTCCATGACCTTGACTTCCGGGGCGTTCAACAGGCTTTGCACGATTTCCGCTTCGGGCGGGGCAATCACAAAAACAGCGTCCACATCCCCTTTCAGCAAGGCGCTGGCGGCTTCATCATCATCCAGTGGGGAAAGAGTTTCACTGTCGGCCGTGATGCCGTTGGCCTGCAATAATCTTAGCGATAATCCCCGTATGCTGCTGCCTGCCTGGCCAACGGCGATGCGCAGATCGCGCAGCAAAAAGAGTTTGTTAATGTGTTGGCCGTTTTTGTAAAAAACCCATATCGGCTCATAGGTAATGCTGCCAAGCGTGCGAAATTGGCTGCTCTTGCCGTCTTCGCTCAGAGTGTCATCTCTGATTCCTCCCTGGATAATGGCGATGTGGGCCTCGCCCTTTTTCAGGCGTTGCAGGTTCTGCCAGGAACTCACCGAAGTTTTTACTTCCAGCGTAATGCCGTGTTTTTTCAAAAGCCCGGCGTATTGTTGGGCATAGGCGTAATAAGCCCCGGATTCGGGGCCGCTGCTGATGATGATCGAGCGCGGGGGCGCAGGTTGGACGAACTGGTAGGCGATGTAAAACCCCACGGCGGTAATCAGGATGATCGGCCAGGCTGTTGCCAGAAGGTCCCTGAAGGAGATGATTTTCGCTCGTAATTTGTCCATGATATCGGGTGTGGGCAAAATATATAATCAAGATTGCTTTTAATAAATGAAAATTATTTCTTTTGCGTGGGGCGTTTTTTGACTTTCCGTCGGCAACGGGTATTGTCGCGGCATGATTCAAGCAATACCGGGAAAGGCGAGGTATCAAATCTTCGCGGATCATATGTGAACGCGCCAAGGTCAAAGAATTCGGGTTCCACGCCCTGCGCCACTTTGTCGCCCGACAACTGCTACAGCATTTAAGAGCATTGCGCGACACCTCAAAGTATCCATTTTCAGCCAAAAAGTTATTGTTCAACGGTATGTTTTTGGGGCTAAAAACAGGCTGCCTGCAAGCCCAATGGCGCGAGTAGCGCTTTACACTCCCACAATCAAAGGGCGCAAATCATCTTCCATCGCGCGGAAACGTTCATTCGGCGTAAGGGCAATCCAGCGCAGCATAAGTTCATGAAGCCGCTTCCAATTTGCCGCGATACGTAGGTCGTTAATGCGCAAAAATACGTCACAGGCTGCAAAAGCCGTTCGTTTGTTGCCATCTACAAAGGGATGGTTGATCAGCAGGCTCTCCAGCAAGGCGCAGACTTCCTGCACTACATCCGAATAATACCCGGACTGTGGACGAAACACAGCTGCCTCCAGCGCGCCAAAATCCCGCACACCGACCGCTCCGCCATAGCGTTTGAGGAGCACGGCATGCATGGCAACTACGTCAGCTGTGGTCAGATAGTCCCGCGTCATTTGGCAAGCGCCTTATACAAAGCGTCGTGCTCAGCCATACTCGCCTGCAAAGCGGCGAGGACATGTCTGCGGGGTTTGCCCGCCTGTTTGTTGTTAATGTATTCCCGCAGGGCTTCGTCCAACAGGGTCTGAATATGCCTACCTTCATCAGTAGACATCTGCCGAAGGCTTTCCAGCACATCGGGGGCAAGCTGCGTTGCAAACTTGACCTTCTTTTCCACTACCGTGCTCACAGACATGGCATGCTCCTTTCTTTCAAACTACGCACGTTATCATGATTTGTCAAGATATATCATGATATTCGCCCAAGTTGCCCGCAAGCCTAGTGGACCGGGCATGGATGGCCGCCGGATCCGGATTTTGACGATTGTGGATTTGTGGGATCGTAACAGCCCGGCCATGGAAGTGTACATTTCACTTCCGGGTTTACTCAAATCCCATTTGGAGAATCGAACCGAAAAGTCTTCTGTCGTCTTCCCCTACATGACGGATTCTAGCCCCTTCCGATCCAGGAGGCTGAGTAACTTGAGTGCAGTGCCGGAGGGCTTTTTAGCACCTCGTTCCCATTTCTGAATAGAATTGGCGCTGGCGTTGATGACCGAAGCAAGCACGGCCTGGCTGATGTTCAGGCGTTCACGCAAGGCTCTGATTTCGTCCGGCGAAAACTCCGGCACAGCCGCGAGGCACAGCTCATCAAAACGGCGCATGGTCGTCTTATCCACCAGCCCGATACTGTGCAAATCCGCTACCGCCTCATGAACAGAGGCCATAGCTCCACTTTTATGCTGCATACTCATAGTATTTCCTCCAAAATGCCGCGCTCCACGGCCGTCTGGAGAGCTTCCCCGCTCAAGCCCATGTACACGCGGGCAAACTCTTTGAAAGCAATTACCTCATCAGGCGCAAGCTCATCCTGATCCTTTTTGAGGAAACAATGCACAAATACCCACCTATCTTGCAGGTTAGCCGCCACAATCACACGGCTTCAACCTCTCTTGCCTTGTCCTGGTATAGCCACCCGCTGCTTATACACGTTGCCGCCAAGAGCGGCGTGGATAATGCCTTTCCGCATCTCCTCTGTCGCTGCTTTCAGCGCGGCATCTGTGATTCTTGCTTTTTTGGCGATACGGGCAAAAGGACGGGTTTTATACAGGCTCATGGGAATGAGGTAGTACTGAGTCCTACAAAAGTCAAGACCGTCGCCAAGCGAAATCAAGGCTCACACATTTTTTGTGACAGTTATTCCGTATTACCTGCCTGTAGCCCACGACTCTGGAGTATATTTCCGCAGACTCGCGGAACTTGATAAATGAGGACGGAGGGCGGCAAGCTGCGCCCCGTAAGGCAGGTAGGGAAGCGACTGCCAGATAGGGAGTTATATTAACGGTTGTTCTGCTTCAAGGAGACCTCCGTGTGCAAACAAATTTATCATGCCCAAGGCCACTCAAGGCGTGGTACAGATTTTAGACCGCCTTGAGGAGAAGTAAAAGAGCACCACGAAAACACCTGGTTATGTGAGGAGCAGTTGCTCTAGGGCTTGCGGCGAACTGATCCCGCTAACGCCGCCCACATGCCAGAAAGCAATGCCGGCGGCTTGGGCGCAAGCCAGATCTGTGACTAAATTATCGCCTATAAATAGTGCCTGTGATGTCGTCGCGTTGAGAAAGTCCAAGGCTGCCAAAGCCATAGCCGGCTGTGGTTTGCCAAAGACCCGCACGCGCATGTTTGGTGCCACCGTTTTCAAGAGCGCCAGCAGACTGCCGGTTTCCAAATGTATGCCCCGAGCGGCGGGATGGGTTATATCGGGGTTAGCGCAGTATACAGGCAGGCCGGCTAGAGCGGCGTTGGCCGTGTTCTCCAGTTTGGCGTAATTTATGTCAAGATCACGGCACAGCAAAATCGCATCGGCCTTGTGCCAGCGATGGCCGGGTATAATATGGAGGCCATGCTGCAACAGAAGGTTTTTTATGGAGGCACTGGCCAAGGCTACGATCTTGCCGCCGGGAAAATCATGGGCAAGCTGTTTGACCGTATCTATTCCGGCCAAAAAAAACTGTTCTGGCTTCACCTTGACGCCTGCCCTGACAAAGACAGCGCATAAATCCTCTGCCGAGTGCGTCGAGTTGTTGGATACCAAGGCCAAGCGTCTGGCAAAGCGTTTGGCTAAATCCTCCGTGCCGGGGACAATGCGCCCGCCAATCAGCAACACCCCGTCTATATCCACCAAAAGCGCACGCTCCGAAAGCGGCTGCAATTGCGTTTTCATAAAGTGAGACTCTTGCTTTCCTCAATGAATCGTTCGGCCCTGCACACTACCTGGTCTTGAACTATTGTAACCACCGAATATGCAGGCTGTTCGTCACAACCAATGAAGGCGTGGTCAATATCCGAACGGCACAAACACATTTTCGCATTGATTTGATGCACCGTGCTGCGGACTATCGAAAACGGAACGCCCCGCCATGTTCCGCTGATGGTCTTACAGCCGGATGAGCTACTTTAATTACTTCGCCGCATTCGGCAGCAGGGCGCGCACATCGCGAACCAGAACCGGCATCGTCTGCTCGGCTGTTTTTGCGCCGGTGATCAAACTTTCGGTGTGCCCTTTGATGACTTCAATCAACTTTAGCGAATTGTCACCCGGGTACGAAACCCACTGCGTCAATATCGGCAACTGCTCAAGCGGCGTGGCGCGATTGGGGAATTGTTTGTAAAAATCGCCCAGTAACTCCGGCGTATTTATGGCCACCTGATTAACCGGCGTGTATCCAGTTCCCTTGCCCATAATTGTCTGACCTTCCGCTCCTGTGGCAAACTTCACGAATTCCCATGCCGCCTTCTGGCGTTCCTTGTCAGTGCTCAACACCATCGCCATGGCGCCGCCGCTGGGCAGACGCGGGTTATGCGCGCCAACGGGGAAAACAAGCGTTTTCATCTTGAACTTGTCGCCAACCATTCTCTCCATATTAGCGCCCTGACTGGATGACGAAGCAAGAATGCCGATATTGCCCGCGACAAATGCCTGGCGTGCCGGAGTTTGGCCAAGGTTTTTCATGCCCGCCTTGGGGAACGACTCAAAAATTTTCAGGGCCGCCATACCGGCGGGACTGTCAAATGCGATGTCGGACTCGTCGTCAGTAAGAACCTTTCCGCCATTGGCGGTTATCAACGCCTGAAACAGCCAGTTGCCGGTCTGATCCCACTCGAAATAAAAGCCGCTTGTCGGCGTTCCTATCTTGCTGTCTATGGCTTGTCCGGCAGCAAGAATTGCAGGCCAGCTCGTCAGGGAATTCACGTCAACGCCTGCCTGGGAAAGCAAATCCAGGTTGACGTAGACAACAGGCGTTGAAATCGCAAACGGTATGCCGTATTGCTTGCCGTCATGCCGGCCCAATGCGGCAAGCGCCGGAGAGTAGCCCAGTTTTTCCGCGCCTCCATCCGCCTTGACATAGTCGTCAAGCGCCACCGCCAGCTTCTGTTGGGCAAAAAGACCCAACTGGTTGATCCCGTTAAACGCCACATCGGGAATGGTGTTGGTGATTTTGTCGCGCAACAGGTCTTGCGCCAGTTTCTCATAGCTAACCGCGGGGGTGCGGATCTCAACCTTGATGCGGGGATGTTGCGCCATGAATTTGGCGGCAATCTCTTCTGTTACTGTCTTGTAGTTGACCGCATAGGCGTATGTCACCTGAATGGTGACCGCAGCCTTCGCCGCGCCAGTCATCAACACAACGACCATGACAACGCCCAAGGCCAGGCCGCCAAGGGATTTTCTCAATATGTCCAACATAATGTTCTCCTGTAAATTGGTTTATCGAATTGTCAAACCGTCTATGAAACGGCGTTGCGCCATAAGGAAAAACGCGATCAGCGGGACAACAATAATGGTCGTCGCCGCCATGAGCGAGCCGAATTGTCGTCCCAGTTCTTCGTCGCGAAAAAGCAGGATGCCCAGGGCCGGCGTGGAAAGTTCCATACTGCGTAGCGCAATCAGCGGCCAGAACAGGTCGTTCCAGTGCGAAACCACCGAAAAGATGCCAAACGCGGCGATGACCGGCCCGCTCATCGGAATCATAATTCGCCAGATGATTCCCGCTTCGCTCATGCCATCGAGTTGTGCGGCGTGGATCAGTTCGTCAGGAATTGTGAGGAAGAACTGGCGTAACAGAAAGACGCCGAACGCGGAAAACACCCACGGCAGAATCAACGCCCCATAGGTATCGAGCAGGCTTGCGTGATGAAGCATGATGAAATGCGGAATTGACAAGACCTGGGACGGAATCAGAAGGACAACCAGCACCGCCGCAAAAAGCGTATCCCGGCCGCGAAAGCGCAGTTTCGCAAGCGCATACGCGCAAGGAATGGAGACCAGCAATTGCAGCATGAAAATCGCCCCGCAAACCACGACTCCATTGAACAGGAAGCGCACTATGGGGGCGCTGGCGAACACCGCCGCATAATTGTTCAGTCCGCTCAAATTGCTGGGCAAAAGATGAAAACTGCGCTGGAAAATTTCACTTTCCGGCTTGATGGAGAGACTGAGCATCCAGATGAACGGAATTAGCGCAAACAGCGCCGTGGTAATCAGCACCGCGTGACGGACGATTTTTCCGGTTCTTCCCAAAGAGAGCGGCGTCATGTGTAGTGTACCCTTTTGTCTATGACCCTTGCCTGCACAAGCGTCAGCATGGCAACAACAATCAGGAATACAACCGCCATCGCCCCGCCGTATCCGGTTCGCAGAAAGTTGAAGCTCTCCACATACAGCCGGTATAACAGGGCGTCAGTCCCGTAGTTGGGGCCTCCTTCCGTCAGCACATGAATCGTATCGAAGACCGAAAACGCGCGAACGGCGATGATAATCACGACAAACATCATGACCGGGCCCAACATGGGCAGGACAACGAGCCTGAGGCGATCAACAGCGCTGTCCGCGCCGTCAATTTCCGCTGCCTCGTACAGCTGTTGGGGAATGGCCTTCAAGCCGGAGATGAACAGCACCATGGCATAGCCAAAACCCTGCCAGACGCCGATTAACGCCAACGCGAGCAACGCGGTGGATTCATCCCGCAGCCAATTCGCGCCCGAATAGCCAAACCAGTGGAAAACGCGGTTGATCATGCCGATTGACGGGTTCAGCATGGTTCCCCAAACGATTGCCATAGCGGAAGTTGCCGCCATGACGGGCACAAAGTGCGCGGTTCGATAGATTCCTTTCAGTTCCTCGCTGGATTCAAGGAGCACGGCGACGAACAACCCAAGAGCAACAGTTCCCGGAACGACCAGCAGGACATAAACAAAGGTGTTGCGCAGCGACTTCAAAAAAACCTTATCGGCAAGCAACGCCTCGAAATTCCCCAGGCCGAGGAATGAAAAACTCTTCTGCCCAAGCTGCCAGTCCGTCAACGAAAAAAACAACACCGCCAGCACGGGACCCAAGAATAGCACACACATCGCCAGAACAGCCGGCGCGCTGTAAATCCAGCCCCGAAGCTTATGTCGCTTCATGCCGCAATCTTCTTTACGGCTTGGCGGCGGATGCGTTTTCTGTCGGCGTCAAACCACAGCACATTGTGCCTGTCCACGTTTACGCCAACCGGCGCGCCATCCTCGTGACGCGCTGCGTCCGGTTTCGTGCGGACGATGACGGTTCCGGCATCATCGTCAAGTTTTATGTGCACGAAGATGTCCGCCCCCAAGTGTTCTGTCATGCTCACGATGCCGTTCAGCATTGCATCAAGCGGTTTTCCAATGGTCGCGCATTCAGGACGAAACGCCATAGTTGCCGCATCCGGCGGGAATGCCAGATAAAGACCGGCGTGTTGCGCCATTTTTTCAATCGCAACCACGTTTATCTGCGGAGTGCCGATCATTTCCGCCACCCGCAAATCATCGGGGTCGATGTATAGCTGTTCCGGCTCGGATATCTGCATCAGTTCGCCTTCCATCATTACCGCAACCCGATCCGACATGGTCATGGCTTCAGCCTGATCGTGGGTGACATAAATGAAAGTTGTGCCGAGCTGGCGATGCAGGCCCATGATTTCAGCGCGCATCTGCACCCTATGCCTGGCGTCCAGATTCGAGAGCGGTTCGTCCATCAGAAAAACCGCCGGATGACGCACCATCGCGCGGCCAAGCGCTACTCGCTGGCGTTGCCCTCCCGATAATTGTCCGGGTTTACGATCCAGCAACGCCGACATCCGCAGCATGGCGGCGACCTGTTCAACCTCGCCGCGGATGTCGCGCTCGATTCGCCTTGTTTCGGGCAGCAACCGCCCCAACAGCGGGAAACGCTGTATGGAAGTCAGCCATCGCATCCGTAACGGGGTTGCAATATTGTCGAACGCCGTCAGATGCGGATAGAGCGCGTAGGACTGAAATACCTTGGCGACATTGCGATCCTTAGGGCGCACGCCGGCGACGTTCTTGCCGTTGATTCGCACTTCGCCGCCATCCGCATCTTCGAGACCGGCGATGATGCGAAGCAGCGTTGATTTTCCGCATCCGGAAGGCCCAACCAACGTCAGGAATTCGCCATCCTGAACCGAGAGCGAAACACCCTTCAGCACGCTCGTTTTGCCATAGTGCTTTTTAATGTTCCGTAACTCAACTGATGCCATGTCCTAAACCTCCTGGTTCGTTATCCCTGTTTTGCCGGAAATGTTACGTTGGCGGCTGCGCCGCTGCCAACGCGCACAATTGGCGGCATCCAGAATCGTTCGCTTGATTTTTGAAACGGCAGACGCATGTAAAGAGGGTCATTGCCGTGGACTTGCAGCGTGAACTGCCCTTTCTCGATGATTAAGTCCGCGTGGGTTTCCGCGGTTTTAGGGTAAGTTGTAAACTGTTCCGGCAGCGACTGGATAGTGAAGTAGTGAATGCCGCCGATATTGGTCCATGTGTTCCAGTGTGAATGTCCGGACATCCAGATGGCGAGACGTCCGGTTTTTTCCACGGCGGCGCGTATTGCTTCGTGATCCGGGAAGGTTGAATAGGTGGGATGAAAGTGATGATAGAAATTTCCGGTTTGCGCGCGACCTGCGGGTGAAACATGCGAAGCGACGATTGCGGGGCGTTCGTCTTCGAGCAGCGCGCGTACGAGCCAGGCAAGGTGTTCCCGGGTCGGAGAAAAACAGCCGAGTTCGTAATCGAAATTAACTCGCGGCTGCCAGGCAATCAGGCGCAATTCGCCAAGATCAATGATGTGGCTATCGAATGAGCAATCGAAGATTTCCTCGTTTTCTTTTTTGGAAAGGTGGAACACATCGTGATTGCCCATGATGTGAACCCGCTTGCGCGGAAAACGCGCAAATACCGGAGCCAGTTCTTTGGCAACAGCGAGGTCAGTGTCGTGCTCCGCGTTATCAATCCGGTCGCCCAGTTCAAGCAACAGGTCGGCACCGCTTTCGGTCGCGTAATCTACGAACTGTTCCACCGCGCCAACGACGGAATACTTCGGATCTCTGAGATGCGGGTAATTGATTGATGACTTGCCGTTGTGCACATCCGTAATGATCGCTATTTTCATCAGATTACCCCCATTTGCGATACGCCAGGCGCTGTTACCTGGAGGAGTAATGATAGAAGATAATTGTGACAACTATATAAAAAGATTGTTTCGAAAACGTGTTTTTTCAAGCAGGCTTGTTTTGCATGTTTTCAATTCAGAACCGCTCTCAGGGATAACCGGGGCAGAACTTGTCCACGATGAAGGCCGAGGGGTTGCCAGCTTCCTCGTCTGCCGCGAACACGACCATTGGTCCTTTGTAGTCGGCCAGGGAGATAAAACGCTTGCAGCCGTTCAGAATATACTTGTCGCCCTTCTTGTTGACCTTGGTGGCAAGCATCTTGGGATCAGAGCCGGTATTGGGTTCAGTAAAGGCGAAGGAGGCCAAGTGGGTGCCGGAACAACAGGCGGGCATCCATTTTTTCTTTTGCTCCTCTGTACCTCGGTTGAAAATGGCGGCCAGCCCCAAGTTGTTCACGGAACAGACCATGCCAACGCCACTGGAAGCCTTGGCGACCTGCTCGTTTGCCAGTACAAAGGCCAGGAAACCGGCACCGGAACCGCCGTAGATTTCTGGATAGCACAGACCGAGGATACCAAGTTCTCCGAGGCCGGTCAGGATTTCATGTGGGATTTCATTTTCCCGGTCGATCTTAAAGGCAATGGGTTCAATGTTTTTTTCCGCGAACTCATGTGCCGTCTGCTGGATGAGTTTTTGCTCGTCAGTCAAGTTGAAATTCATAGTATTCTCCGTGATTATAGGTTTTTTTAGAGTATTGCTCCGGTGTTACAGGGCATACCTTTATTACTTTGTATGCGCTGAATAGCGGTTTCCACTTCGATCAGGGCTTCGGGCTCATCTTCACGGCTTTTTCCTGAAAACCAGAATCTTTGTTGTCAGGTTTTGCACTACCTCATCATGCTGATTTTTCGTTTCCACAAGCCATGAAACAACCCCTCTATCGGGTTTGGATTTGGATATCTGAATATTCGTTACTTTTGATTCGGCCTTGAGCGTGTCTCCTGGCCTGACAGGCCTCAGCCATGTGAGATCACCGCCGATCCCTATTATTCCGCAGTCAATAGGTATGCTGGTGACGATCAGGTGCATGGTAACGGCTGCGGTTTGCCACCCGCTGGCGGCATGACCTTTGAAAAAAGAATCTGTGGCCTTTTCAGGATCGGTATGGAACACCTGCGGGTCATAGATGGTCGCAAAATCTATAACTTGCTGTTCATCCAGATGAAATGTACCGCTGATGAAGGTTTGTCCTACATACAGGTCTTCAAGGAATAATCGTGCATCCATTTGAAGAAGCTCCTTGTTGTTTGCTGCGAACCGGCAGCAGTTTTTTATGTGCACTTTATTCGTGTATATACACTATTAATATGATTTCATTACAGGCAACACATAGTCTATACGTAGTTTTTACTTTCTTGCTATGTACGCACCCGGCTTGTTATAAAATTATAACTGTTGAAGCCTCGTCATAACATCTTGAAACATATTGATATTTTCTGCGCCAATAACAGAGTAAACTTCTCGTTGCGTTTTTTTCCACAAGGGAATCGCTTTGGTCAGGGTGGTCTTGCCTTTGGCCGTGACGATTATTTTACGGTCGCGGTTATTGTCGCCGGAAATATCGGCCACGAATCCGTCCGCCAGCAGCGGCTTTAGATTTCTGACAACGGTGGTTCTTTCCAATCCCAGAACATCGGCCAACTTGGTGACATTGCTCTCGGTCATGGCGTCCAAATTCATGAGCAGATAAAATTGGCCGACATTCAAACCTGTGTCTGCCAACGCTTGATCGTAATAAGAGGTAAGCGATCCCGCTACCCTCCTGAGGTTTATGCAATGGCAGGGCATGGCTTGTCGATATAATGAGTTGTTGACATACTTATCTTTATTTATCCGAATGGTTGTTTGCCCTATTTTTCATTGCGTGTATATACACGATATGGTTTTTCTCTCAACCTGTCAACAAGTATTTTTTACTGATAGAAAAATAATTTTACTCTCAAGTGGCGCACAGCGGCGAGCCTTGCCGCCTTCCGGGGTGCGCGAGGTCGCGCATGGATCGCGCCTACCGCCCAAGCCCTAAGCTCCGGCTTCGTTCCAGGGCCATATCAATGCCTTTAAGCGCATCCGCAAAAGCCTCATCACGATCCGGCGCGGTGCGAATGTAGTCCATTGCTTTCTGCTGCATCTCAATCCCTGGCAAAAAATCCGTTTGTACGCCGAGGAGGAGTATCACAAGCGGGTTCCCGGCAAAGAAGACCTCGATGCCGTATTGCGGCACGCGGAAGTAGGCAAAAATCACCCGAAGTATGCACAAAAAGTATGCATTTTAATTTTTCACCTAAAAAGCCATAAAAAAAGGGGCTATGCCGATAGCCCCTTTTGCGAGGGAGGGACGCAAACGCTCTTATAACATGCTGTAATTATTTGGCTATATATCGGGGGTGGTTTTCGGTGCCCCCAATAATGCCCCCAAATCTCAACGCTGCCCTATAGGTGGAGCTTTCTTTTTTCGTTGCGGCGGTGGCTTAAAGATATGACAAATAGCCGCCAAGGGCAAGTAAGCCCTCTAGGCGTGGTTGCAGCACAGGGGGCTTTAATTCAAATCTCTATTTGTCCGTGGGTTTGAATCACTCTCACACATAAAAACCCCCGCCTCCAGGGTAGAAGACGGGGGCATGGGGAGGCCGTGCGGCGGTGTTATGCCGTGTCCTGTGCGGGCTTCCGCGCCTGTTTAAGTAGCCGCTCCGCACGGGCCAGCTTCAGGGCCATGGCCTGGGCCTTGAGCTTATACGCCTTCTTTTCAAGCTCCAGGACGGCCACGGCGTGACGGCAAGCCTCCAGGGTATCCAGGGCAAAGGGGC